>CACZCX010000008.1 GCA_902779875.1 uncultured Bacteroidales bacterium
AGACCGGCCAGAGCGAAATGCTGATAGCCTACATTGTACATACCGAACAGCAGTGCGGGGCAGAGAGCGATGACAACCATGATCATCATACGCTTGCTGTCGAACGAGTCGTGAATGTTCACACCGTTTTTAGAGGTTGTGTTCGGAACATAAAGGAAGGTCTCGAAACCTTCAAAAACCGAACGGAAAGCATGCAGCTTGCCACCCTCCTCGAAGTTCGGCTTTATCTTGTCTATGTAATTTCTTAAACTCATAACTCTCTTAAGGATTTAGGCCATTTCGGCACGCAGGTTATTGAGGCCCTCGCGTACAATACGCTGAAGCTCCAGTTTTGAAGAATCAACAAACTCGCACAGAGCAAAATCCTCAGGAGCCACCTCGTATATACCGTATGCCTCCATCTTGTCGATATTGCCGGTGATTATAGCCTTGATAAGGAACTCGGGATAGATATCCATGGGGAACACCTTATCATACTCATTTGACATGATCATGTGACGCTCACCACCCTTGATACGGGCATCGATGCTGAAACGCTTCTTGCATGTAAGCCATGAGAAGAATGTACGGCTTACGCTGTACTGCTTGAAGCGGGGAGCGATCCAACCCATGAACTCGTTCACGTCATCACCCTCGGGGATAACGGTGACCATGTTGCTGAATGCGCCCAGGAAATCATCCTTGGTGCACTTGATGCCGGTCAGTACGTTACCGTTGATTATACGGATGTGCTCGTTGCGGTTCAGACGGCCGTCAACGATCTGTGAGATCTTGGCACCCAGGATAACCTTGAGATACTGGGGCTTGTTGATCTCCTCACCTGCCACTGCAATTACGCGGGTCATATCGACCACGCCCTTGTTGAACAGGCGACCGATGAATATGACTGCCTCGGGATCGATGGTCCAAACCACCTCACCCTTGTTGACGGGCTTGATGTGGTTGATCTGAACACCTACGTTACCTGCGGGATGTGCGCCCTTGAAAGCGTAAAGGTCCACGTTCTTGGCATCGGTAAGAATCTCACTCTTCTGCTCGGTGCTGATGCTGAGGGTTGTAGGAGCGATCTTGGCTATTGCGCTCAGACCGGTACGGAAGTCCACCTCATTGCCCTGGAGGACAAACTCAAAATCAGGAGCCAGCGGTTTTGAATCAAAAGCTGAGACAAAGATGCCGCGGGGAGAATCAGCGGGACTTGCGATAACGTCATAGGGGCGCTGACGGAAGAAACTGAAAAGACCGGACTCCAGGAGTGCGGCCTTTACCTCCTCACCTGAGAGCGACTGAACGCTCTTGGTTCCGAACTCGACATACTTCTGCTCTGCATCGGGCTTAACCACAATGCTCATGACCTTACGGCGGGCACCGCGATTCACTGCGAGAACCTCACCACTTACAGGCGAAACGAATTTCACCTCGGGGTGGTTCTTGTCAATGAACAGAGCCTCACCGGCCTTCACGGTCTGCTGTTCCTTGACGACGGGCTTGGGAGTAACTCCGGTAAAGTCATCGGGGCACAGTGCATATGCCTCGGCAAGACCAACCTCTGTCAACTCCTTTGCGGGAGCGCCCAGCAACTTGATGTCCAGACCTTTTCGTAAACGAATGATTTCTGCCATTTTGTTGTTAGTTGATATTTAGTTTGATATATTTCAAAAATGCGGGCGCAAAGTTACTAATAAAAGAGCGTAATACTTACTTAATTAATCACAAAAAGCAGCCGTAGTTTTCAACAATCACCATTTTTTCCCATTTCACCGACGGAATGAGGCAAAAACGACTCTAAGCGCTGTCAGATAGTAACATATGTTCAAAAAATTGTGGAAAACTTTCAACATCTCCTCTTTAAAATAGTTTTATTTGATTATATTTTTGTGGGTGATGAGAACCGGAAAGGCGCTACATATCACCCTGGTCGTCATGATCGCACTGTTCCTGATAGGCCACTTCCTGCTGAATAACAAGAAAATACAGCAGGATGCAGCGTTGCATGTAGTCCGCATAGCCCAATCCGCCCTCAAGACCGATGTATCCGCAGGCCGGGTACAGCTCACCTACCCGTTCGGAATGTCGATTGAGGACCTCACCGTCTACGACCTCAGGCATGACACCCTGGCCCACGCCGCTTCGGTATCACTCCGCCTCAAGCCGTTCCAGCTTCTGCGCCGCAAGGTCAGCATAACCAGCGTCCGCGTAAACACCCCCTCGATAAGGCTTTACACCGACAGTCTGGGAGCAGAACCCAACTATGCATTCCTGACAGCGCTCATGGGCGGCGGAGACAAGCCCATGACACTGAGAGCGAACTCCGTCCTGGTAAGGAACGGCTCACTCAGATATGACCTGAGGAGCGCCGCCCAGACCGACAGTCTGTTCAACCCCGACCACATAGGAATCAGCGGTTTCACCGCCAACATATCGCTCAAGGCTCTCTCCAAGGACTCCGTTAACCTGATTGTCCGCAAGCTTGTCCTGACAGAACAGTCCGGATTCCGTCTCACCAAGACCAGAGGTACCGTCACCATAGGCAGGGAGTTCACACAGCTCTCCGGCCTCACCATAGCCACACCCGGCAGCCAGTTCACAGCCAACCGTCTGACAGCCCAGGTCGGCATGGCCAGCGGCATACACGGCCTTCCGGCAGTGAACATGGACGTCAAGGCTACCGTGACAGGCAGTGACTTCAAGGCTCTGGTTCCCCGGACTGCCTATATGACCGATCCCATCGACATAGCCGTCAAAGGGTTGACCGAAGGCAACAAGATCACTCTCAACGCCCTCTATATCAATGCTCCCCGCAACCTGCTCGACATGGGCATGAGCGGCACCGTCCTTGTGGACACCGCCATGAATGTGACCGGATGCCGGTTCGCCGAGGTCCACGGTTCATTCAGCGATGAGCTTCCGCAGTGGATAGAGCAGCAGTTCGCCGGGTTCCCTGTTACCGTTCCCGCTCAATGCATGTCACTCGGCATGGGAACATTCAAGGGCTCTCTTGACTCTCATGACGGCATACTGGAATCCAGCGCTGAGATCAAGAGCCGCATCGGTACGCTTCTGGCAGTTCTCAACGGTCAGGACAACATGTATGACGCCAGCCTGGAGGCCATTGGAGTTGACCTCGGAACGGTTACCGGAAACCGTTCACTTGGCAAGTGCAGCCTCACCGCAGAGGCACAGATTCGCAAAGATGGCCGCAGCTATTCGGGTGATTTCAACAGCCTCATTTCAAGCCTCACATATAATAAATATAACTACCGCGATATAGCCGCAAGCGGCAGATTCGATCCCAAACTGATACTCACCGACCTCAGATTTGCCGATAAAAACGGAGCTTTGGCTCTCAATGCAGGAGTCGGATTGGGTGACTCGCCGTCCTATAAGCTGAACCTCAAGGCTGACTCTCTCGACCTAGCCGCCTACAATCTGGTTGGTAAGGAAAGCATGTCACTCTCAGCTCAGGTGACCGCAGACCTCACGGGCAGGTACACCGATGACATGACCGGCCGGATATCGGTCGACAGTCTCCGCTACGCCGACAGCCAGGGTGACTGGACCATGGAGAACCTGACCGTTGTTATCGGTGAATTCAGTGATTTTGTCAAGATCATCACCGTCACCAGCGACTTCATGAACATGTCGGTAGCAGGAAATTACAGGATCTCCGGCCTACCCGGCTCGCTGGCCAAGGCATGCGGTGACGTACTGCCTACCATAGGCATCATGGTCGGTGACAAGCTGGGTGCACGCAACTACAGCCGCAGCTCCAACAGTTTAGCCATCGAGGCCAACGTCAATAACATAGACTTCATGCAGAAGGTATTCCACAGCCCGGTCGCCATAACCAAACCGGCTGAGATGCGGCTTTCCCTGATTGACGCTGACAGCACCTGTACGGGATACATTTCAGTTCCGCAGCTGATGGTTCAGGACCAACTGCTCACGGATGGACTCATTACCATAAACTCCGACAAGGGCACCTGCCGCACCGGAATAACCGGACTCTACGGAGACCTGGCCGATGACCCCACCAGTTTCAACATATCGCTCCTGGCGTTCATGGACATTGTACGCAGCGACTGTGCTTGGCATAACAGGTCGGGCCAGATGCAGGGAAAGCTCCACTGCATATCGCAGTTCTTCAAGTATGACAGGCGCAACGGTCTCAAGTCGCTGACCTTCCTTGACTCCACCGACATAACCCTGAACGGCATTCCGTGGCATCTATCCATCTCCAGGATAAGCACTGACATGCGCAAGCTGGAGATAACCGACTTCACTGCCAGCAACCGTAACCAGAGTCTCCATGCAGACGGTGTCATATCATCTGATTCCACCGACATATTCCGTATATCCATGACCAACATAGACCTTGGCAACACCCTGACAGCCTTCCACGTAAACGATTACGCGAACCTCAAGGGCATCGCCACGGGTTATATGACCATAGCGGGACTATTGGACAGACCTGCCTTCTACGGTTCGCTCCAGGTGAATTATTTCGAGTTCATGAAATCCTATCACGGCACGCTCACCGCAGACTGCCGATGGAATCAGGAACTCAGACAGGTCGAGCTCACCGGAACCATGGTCAACGGAGACCTGGAACATACCGGACTCTCCGGCATATACATACCTCGTGAAAAGTGGCTCGATGCCACCATTGAGGCCGGACAGACCGACCTCTATTTCCTGAACAAATGGACCTCATCGGCCTTTAAGGAGATCAGTGGCCGTGCAGCCGAGGGCAACCTTCGTATATTCGGTACACTTCCCCATCTGGATATGGAGGGACAGGCCATCATAGAGGATGCTTACTTTGACCAGGCCGCCGTCAACACCACCTTCATAGTAAGGCGCGACACCCTCTGGTTCGAGCCTGGCAAGATGATATTCAAGGATGTAGAGTTCTATGACAAGCATGGCCATGACGGACTGCTCACCTGCATTCTGGGTCATGACAAGTTCTCGCACTGGACCGTCGACATGAGTGCCGATGTAGCCGATATGCTCGTCTACTACCAGCCGGTGACCGAGAGGAGCCCCATATATGCATCGGTCTATGCCGAGGGTTCCATGACCCTTAAACTGGGCCATGACAAGAAGGGTCTGGCCGTCACTGTCGATGCCCGAACCGCCCCCGGAACCAGGATCGGATACAAGCCCACATCGGGTACCGTAGCTGATTACAACTTCCTGACCATCGTGGACCGCAACACCATAAAGCTCGATGAAGAGGCGGTAAAGACCATCATTCCAGCCAAGACCAAGAGCGGCAATTACAGCCTGGATTTCGATATTGAGTGCAGTGAGGATGCCCTCATCGAGATGAACATGGAGTCCCTGAACGGTTTCTTCCGCGGCAACGGCAACATATCGCTCAAGTACGAGCCCAAGGACGGTCCCATACTGAACGGAATCTACAACCTGAGTTACGGCCAATGCGCCCTTTCCATCGAGGATCTCATACGCAAGAACTTCACCCTGATGGAGGGCAGCTATGTCAGGTTCAACGGCGCCCCCATGGATACGGAGCTAAGCCTTCATACCTATCACAACGTCAACTCCGCCTCCATCTATGACCTGGATCCGAGCGCATCGTCCAACAACAAGGTGCATGTACGCTGCCTTATGGACATAACCGGAAACGTGACCGACCCGCGCATATCGGTTGATATAGACATGCCCAACGGAACGCCTGAGGAGAAGGCTGTCCTAGCCACCGCCACAGCCACCGAGGAGCAGCGTAACAACCAGTTCATGTACCTGCTCGCCATAGGACGTTTCTACACCTATGACGTAGCGGCCATGAATGACGGCATGACCCCCAGCGCCATGGAATCAATCGTGAACTCAACGGTCAGCGGCCAGATCAACAACGTGCTCTCACAGGTTCTGGACAACGAGAAGGTATCGATCTCCAGTAACGTAAGCGCCAGCAGTTACCTCTCAAATGACGCCACCAACCTCAACAACAAGGAACTGGAAGGTATCCTTGAGGCTCATCTGCTCAACAACCGGTTGCTTTTGAACGGCAATTTCGGATACAGGGAGAACACCCTGAACAACACATCGAACTTTATAGGTGACTTTGAATTCAAATACCTGCTCATACCCGACAAACAGGGCAAGGGCATAAGCATAAAAGGATATAACAAAGCCAATGACAAATACTTCTCTAAGACCACCCTTACTACCCAGGGTGTAGGTCTGGTATTTGAAAAGGACTTCTGATATATACCGTGTAGAGACACCAACCTTACTTAAGCCATGAATTCACTATTTTATGGTATTGTAGCCCCATTATTATGGCAATACCTTTGCGGCCGATTTGAAAAAGACACGCAGAATCATGAACACATTAAATCTACGCCGCAGTTTAGCAACAGTCCTTCTCCTTGTAGCCTATTCATCCGGAACAATGGCCGGAAATGAGAACGCTAACAAAGAAATTGACATTATCGGAACAGTTTTTGACGCCAACGACAACTCTCCCCTGGCTGGCGCCACAATTTACATAGAGGAGCTTCAGGACGGTGTAATCACCGATACCGAGGGTGTATTCAGAATAAAGAATATACCTGACGGCACGTATACCCTCAAGGCTCAGTTCATAGGATACCGTCCATCGGAAAAGACGGTAAGGACCGATAAGGGCAGCCGCTCCAATGACATCGGTCTTGCCCCTGAGGCTCTCTCGCTCTCTGAAGTCATAATAAGTGAGAAAAGCCAGGCACGTCTGTTACGCGAACAGGCCATGCCGGTCAGCGTGATCAGCATGCAGCAGCTCCAAGGCACCGTAAGTGACGTACAGAGCATACTGGCCAAGACGGTCGGCGTGACCGTAAGGGCCACGGGCGGTCTGGGCAGTGCCTCACGTCTGTCAGTACGCGGACTGGAGGGCAAACGCATAGGATTCTTCATTGACGAGACCCCTATGAATGACCAGTCCGACTTTGTGGACCTGAACGATATCCCGGTCGATATGATTGACCGCATAGAGATATACAAGGGTGTTGTCCCCGCCAAGTTCGGCGGATCGGCCATGGGTGGCGCCGTGAACATAGTCATCAAGGAGTATCCCGAACGTTATGCCGATGTAAGCTACCTGCGTGAGTCATATAACACCAACCGTTTCCAGACAGTACTCAAAAAGAATGACCGCAAGCTCGGAATGGTATACGGAATAGGCGGCGGTTACACTTATGCCGCCAACGATTACACGATGGAATCGCCATATATCAAGGGACTCAAGATACGCCGTGACCATGACGCCTACCGGAAGGTAATGATGGGCGGAAGCATAAAGGCCTACAAATGGTGGTTCGACGAGGTCGAGCTGGAGCCTGTATACGTAAACACCTTCCATGAGATCCAGGGTATAGAGACCGATATCCGACACGCCCACAGCAAGTCGCAGGGTTACCTGCTGAACCTCAAGCTGGTCAAGGACGATTTCCTTGTAGAGGGACTTGACTTTGACATGTCAACCGCCCTGGCCTACACACAGTACAACATGATTGACACAGCCAGGAGCTATTATGACTGGAACGGACAGGCGCATGCCACCCCCTCAGTCTACGGAGGCGAGATAATCGGTAACAGGTATGCCACAGACTCCGACAACCGCAAGTTCTCCCTTATAAACAAGCTCTACATTGAGTACCTGATCAACAAGCGTCACTCGCTTGTGTTCAACTCGCTCATACAGACCGCCGACGGCCGTCCCAGCGACGAGCTCAAGATAAAGAGCCTGGGCAAGCAGGTTGACTTTGACTCCCGTATGCGCAGCTGGGTGGTCGGGCTCACCTATGACCTCCGTTCACTCGACCAGCGGTTCCTGAGTTCACTCACCGGCCGTTACTACTGGTACGGCATGGACACCCAGTATGAGAACCTCTATGTGACCGTCCCGGTCGAGGACATATCGCTGCGCAAGAAAAGCGCCGGATTCAGCGAGGCTATGCGTTACCGTATCACCCCGGGTCTTATGGCCAAGCTCTCAGGCGGCTATGACGTACGTATCCCCGCCGAGAACGAGCTGCTGGGTGACGGCTCCACGATAGCTCCCTCAGAGCAGCTCATGCCCGAGCGCAACCTCAGTTTCAACGCAGGTCTGCTCTACGACCTGACCGGCCTGCATCCCTCAAACCTCCAGGTTGAGGTAAACGGTTACTACATGCATGTCGATGACATGATACGCTTTGTAAAAGGTATACTCGGAGCGCAGTACCAGAACTTTGGTGAGATGCGCACCATCGGAGTGGAGGCTGAGGTCAAGGCCGATATGCTGTCATGGCTCTACGGTTACGCCAACGTGACCTATCAGGACCTGCGTGACACCCGCGACCATGAGGCCGGCAAGGACCTGCCCAACCCCACCAAGGGCAAGCGCATGCCTAACATCCCCTACTTCATGGCCAACGGCGGACTGGAGTTTCATAAGGAGAACCTGTTCGGCGGCAAGGGTCAGAACACCCGTTTCTTTGCCGATGCCTCATTCGTTGAGGAGTACTTCTACGACTTTGAGCTCACCAAGAACGAGAAGCGCCGTATTCCCCGCAGTTTCACCGTCGATCTGGGCTTTGAGCACAGTTTCTTTGACCAGCGCCTGTACATATCGGGCAAGATAAAGAACGTGGCCGATGCCAAGGTGATATCGGAATACAACTGCCCGCTTCCGGGCCGTACCTTAGGAGTAAAGCTCCGTTACATACTCAGATAACTCTTAACAAACTAACAACACATAATTACAATGAAAAAAACACTATTATTCAGCGCAGCCGCCCTCTCCGGCATGACACTTATCCTGGCTGCCTGTGACAAGGAAGAGACAGATTCAAACAATCTCCCCGGAGGTAAGGGTCACATCCTTATCGAGTCAACCATCAAGAACGATGACGGCGCCAGCGGTGCTTCATATCTGGTACAGGTTGAGGACTTCGGCAAGGAGATAAAGCTTGACAACGCACTTCAGGTCGGTTTCTCATCGACCATATCGACATACGGTAATGACGTATACGTATTCCCCAGCGAGATGATCCGAAGCAATCAGGAGATTGTACGCTACGTGCGTTCAGAGGAGGGATTAACCCGGGTTGCCGCCATGCAGATCACTCCCGGTTCTAGCCCCTACTCACTCATAAAGGCCAGCGACAGCAAGGGATTCATTCCTCTCTACGGACTGGGCAAGGTCATTGTAGTAGATCCCATGACACTGGAGCCTCTGAATGAGATTGACCTGGCTCAGTTCGCCCACTCGGACCAGAGCGCCGACCCTGCTATGGGTATAATCCGTGACGGCAAGCTGTTTCTCACCCTTGACCAGGTAGGACCCACCTGGATGCCTTTTGAGGATTACCGTCAGGTTGACGTAGTAGTGATTGACGTGAACGCTTGCAAGGTTGACAAGATGATTTCAGAGACCACGACAGGACTCAGCTTCCCCACCCGTCCCTTCCTGCCCGGCATGATATTCATGAATGAGTCAAATGACATCTATATTGCCTGCTGCGGTAACTTTGGTTATGACAAGACATATGTAAAGAACGGATTCGTTTGCATACCTGCCGGAAGCACCGAGTTCGACACTTCACGTTCATGGGACCTGAGCGGTACCGTAATTGAGGGGACTGACGGCTATAAGCCCGCCTCTATCTACAACTCTCTCTATATAGGTAACGGCAAGGTAGCTGCTTTCGTAGCCTGCACCGAACTCAATGGTGACAACCCCTACACCTCACACAACTCAATTGCAGTCGTGATTGACCTCAACAACAAGACCGTCAAGAGAATCCAGGGTATACCCGACACTGATCCCCACAGCGGTTCAATCTGCGAGTTCAACGGAAAGTTCTACTTCTCCGCCTACGGTGTGAATGCATCGGGCGTATTCTCATATGACCCTGCAACCGGTGCCGTAGAGCATGTATTGGAGTGCAACACTGATATATCTTATCTGCATATCTTCTGATTAATAGACGAACAGAAAAAAGAAGAGGGTCCGCGACGGATCCTCTTCTTTTTTATAGTCGTAAGGATTATTCTTAGTAAGAGCGTGCAAACAGTACGCGACGTGCTGCGGGCTTGCCGCTGTAGACATCGGTACCTGGCTCCTCCTTCATGCCGAAAGGCAGACAGCGGATGGTTGCCTTTGTCTCCTCCTTAATCTTGGCCTCGGTCTCGGCGGTGCCGTCCCAGTGAGCCAGTACAAAGTAACCCTGCTCAATCTTCTCCTTGAACTCATCGTATGAGTTGACCTCAACCATACGTGCGTCACGCCATGCCTTAGCCTTCTCAAAGATAGCCTTCTGCATATCGTCAAGCATGTTCGGGATAAGCTCCTCAAGACCCTCGAACGGAACGGTCTCCTTCTCCAGGGTATCACGGCGCATGATCTCACATGTGCCGGCCTCAAGGTCACGCATACCCAGGGCAACGCGTACGGGAACACCCTTGACCTCATAATCGGCGAACTTGAATCCGGGACGCTTGTTATCGGCATCGTCATACTTCACGCTGATGCCCTTCTTGCGGAGAGCCTCAACCAGAGTGTCAACCTTGGCGCTTATCTGTGCCAGGTCATCGGCATTCTTATAGATAGGAACGATTACGACCTGTATGGGAGCGAGTTTAGGAGGCAGCACAAGACCGTTATCATCGGAGTGAGCCATGATGAGGGCACCCATCAGACGTGTCGATACGCCCCATGACGTAGCCCATACATACTCCAGCTTATTCTCCTTGTTGATGAACTGTACATCAAAGGCCTTGGCAAAGTTCTGACCCAGGAAGTGTGAAGTACCGCACTGCAGAGCCTTACCGTCCTGAGTCATTGACTCTATGGTGTAGGTATCAAGGGCACCTGCAAAACGCTCGGTCTCGGACTTGACGCCACGGACAACCGGAACAGCCATGTAGCCCTCTACAAAGTCAGCGTAAACCTGCTGCATGCGGCGTGCCTCCTGCTCTGCCTCCTCACGGGTGGCGTGTGCGGTGTGACCCTCCTGCCACAGGAACTCTGCGGTACGCAGGAACAGACGCGGACGCATCTCCCAGCGCATTACGTTAGCCCACTGGTTGCAGAGGATAGGCAGGTCACGGTATGACTTGATCCAGTTCTTATATGTAGCCCAGATGATGGTCTCGGATGTCGGGCGGACTATCAGTTCCTCCTCGAGCTTGGCTGCGGGATCCACGATAACGCCGCTGCCGTCCTCAGCGTTCTTGAGGCGGTAGTGAGTAACTACGGCGCACTCCTTGGCAAAACCCTCCACGTGCTCGGCCTCGCGGCTCAGATATGACTTTGGTATGAGCAACGGGAAATATGCGTTCACATGACCGGTCTCCTTGAACTTGTCGTCAAGGGTACGCTGTATCTTCTCCCAAATTGCATAACCGTAAGGCTTGATGACCATGCAGCCACGTACAGGTGCCTGCTCGGCGAGGTCAGCCTTAACTACCAGTTCATTATACCACTGCGAGTAGTTCTCGCTCCTTTTGGTAAGATCTTTCAGTTCTTTTGCCATATCCAAAGATTTTTCGGAATGCAAAGGTACTCTTTTTTTTTATATGTAAAAGGGGACGGTTCCTGATGTTGCGGTTTTGAAAAAACTGCAACATCAGGAACCGTCCCTTCTGTATAAGTTTTTACTGTTTGATCAGCTTGACTAATGACTCGGCGCCCTCCGGGCTTATGTAGAATGTGTTGTCCTTCTTGTAAGCCGCAATTCTGGTGCTTTGGGGCTCATACTCTGTCTCGTGCCAGTTTTCAGCCTCAAGATCGTCCGAGAGAGTCTCATATGCCGTTCCGCCACTTGCAAGGTGGTGTGAGGAATAGTAAAGATGAGTAGGTGTAAGGGTCAGATAACCGTTTGAATAGCTCCATGTACCTACCTCCTTGGTTGCAGCAGGCGCCTGTGAATATGACAGTCTCTGCCAGATCGTATACCTGTTACCGCTAACTTCAAGTCTGGCCATCATAGTCTGTCCGTTACGGCAAATCCACCTGCCATCCATGTCGGAACCGCCAAGCTTTATCTTGGCAGCGGTGCATACAAGCATTATCTCATTTTCCACATATCCGTAGAACTCGTCATTCAGCTTACCTATGCAGATTCCGTTCTCAAGCAAGGATACGTTAAAGGTGCGTGAGTTGTAACCGTCAAGATCTATCTCTTCCCATTTTCCTACATTGATTCTCTTATTTTCACCCCAGCCGGTCTCGCAGCTCCATCTCTTACTCAGACGGCACCTTACCACGCTGTTCTCAAAGGTATAGGTTCCCTCATCCTTGAATCCTATGGTCTCAAACTTGTAACTGCCGTTACTCTTGAATGTTATGGTAAACGGATGACGAGAATCATCCCACTGCCATGTACCTTCAATTCCGGTAACGTTACCATCTTCATCATTCTCTTTGTCACAAGACATAAATGCAAACGGCATCAAAGCCATAGCGAGAAGCAATAAATTCTTCATATCGTCAATAATTGGTTGTTAGTGAATACTCAATCAGGCAGCCACTTAGGCTATCGGCGGCAAATATAACATTTTTTAAGCATTTGTAGCTAATTTGACAAAAATACATTGTCGGTATAGTACAATAAGAGCCCCTTTAACTACGTTAATACCTCAGGAAAATGAGACTCTGCGACCGTATAAAAAGACTGACTTCAGCACTGGCCATACTGTGGCCGGTGGTTACGTATGCCCAGTGGTTCGGGACAGAGTCCGGGCAGATAGGCACTCTGCGTGCCATGGTGAGCGGAGAATGGCAAAGTCTACCCGTGGCCGATATGGACCAGACAATAGAGTTCTCTTTCGATGAGATGTCGCACGAGTACCACCGTTTCACCTACCGCATACAGCATTGCGACGCCCGATGGAACCCCTCGGACATACTGGAATCGGAGTTTCTGGACGGATTCAACGACCAGCCTATAGAGGAGTGGGAAAACTCTCTGCTAACCACCTTTGACTACACCCATTACCGCCTTACCATACCCAACAGCGAGGTCCGCCTCAAGTTGTCTGGCAATTACCGCCTCTCCATCTGCGAGGACGGCCGCGAGGTGGCCTATTTCAGGTTCTGCCTGTCTGAGAACGCCAACCGGCTCACAGCATCGGTAAGCGGCAATACAGACATAGACTCACACGGCTCCCACCAGCAGGTAAACATGTCGGTCAACTACGCCGGTCTCTCGGTGATAAACCCTGAGCGGGAGCTCTATACCGTGGTAATGCAGAACGGACGCACCGACAACGCGGTCCATAACCCCACCCCCACCTATGACGCCGGTAACCGCCTCACATACGAGCACAGCCGTGAGCTCATATTCCCCGCTGGCAACGAGTTCCGCCGCTTTGAGGTGGTCAACATGTACGAGTACTACATGAATGTGGACCGCATCAGTTTCCACGACCCGTTCTACCACGCTACGCTCTCCGAGGACCTGCCGCGTCACGCCTATCAGTTTGATTACGACCATAACGGATATTATCTGGTCCGATACAACCAGGCTTCAGACCACGATACCGAGGCAGATTACCTGTTCGTGCATTTCAGTCTCAAGACTCCCCGACTGGATGACGGCCGCCTTTACGTTTCGGGCCATTTCAGCGGAGGAAATCTCAATTCCCGATATGAGATGGAGTATAACCCAGACTCAAAAGCCTACGAGTGCACCCTGCTGCTCAAGCAAGGCGCATACGACTATGAGTACCTCTGGGTTCCCGAGGGTGAGTCCAAAGGTCAGACCAAACTGATTGAGGGTGACTGGTACGAGACAAAGAATGAATACCTGATCCTGCTCTACTTCAGGGAACGGGGCTCACGCTACGACCGTCTTATATCGGTTTTAGAAATTGAGAACTAACAATTTTCAATTCTCAATTCTCAATTCTCAATTTTCAATTTACCTCTTTCCCCAGAGAGCTTCCATACGCTCTTGAATCTTAGCCTCCTGAGCGTTGTCCTGCGCCTCCCAGAACCGGGTTCCCTTAATTTCATCAGGCAGATACTGCTGATTTACGAAATGTCCTGCAAAATCATGGGCATAACGGTAATCCTCACCGTACCCCAGGTCTTTCATAAGGGAGGTCGGCGCGTTGCGCAGATGTAACGGCACAGGCAGGTTACCGGTCTCGGCCACCTTGGCCAGTGCATTGCCTATACCCAAATAGGCAGAGTTGCTCTTGGGGCTGGTTGCCAGATATACTGTAGCCTCGGCCAGAGGAATACGTCCCTCGGGCCAGCCTATCTTCATGACGGCGTCAAACGCAGCATTTGCTATAAGAAGCGCATTTGGATTGGCCAGACCCACATCCTCCGATGCCGATATGACCAGACGGCGTGCAATGAAAGCCGGGTCCTCACCGGCCTGGACCATGCGAGCCAGCCAGTAAAGGGCTGCGTCAGGGTCGCTGCCGCGTATGGATTTTATGAAAGCCGATATGATATCATAGTGCATCTCCCCGTCCTTGTCATAAGCCAGGGGATTCTGCTGCAGACGCTCATTCACGATTTCATCGGTGACTACCACCTTATCGGAGCTGTCGGCCTCCACTACCAGTTCAAGTATGTTGAGCAGCTTGCGTGCGTCGCCTCCCGAGAATCTCAGGAGTGCCGTGGTCTCACGCAGTTCTATGTCGAGTTCCTTTAGAATGACATCGTTCTTTATGGCGCGGTCCAGAAGTTTGAGCAGGTCATCCTTTTCAAGTGAATTGAGCACATATACCTGCATGCGTGAGAGCAGCGGACGTATGACCTCGAATGACGGATTCTCCGTAGTGGCACCTATAAGCGTTATGTCACCCCGCTCCACCGCACCCAGCAGAGAGTCCTGCTGCGCCTTGTTGAAACGGTGTATCTCATCGATAAAAAGAATGGGACTGCCCTTGGTGCGGAACAGAGGATTGGTACGGGCACGGTCTATCACCTCACGAACCTCCTTTACACCGGCGGTTACGGCACTCAGCGTGCTGAACGGCAGGTCCAGCCTGGTAGCCACTATCTGCGCCAGAGTGGTCTTGCCTGTTCCCGGAGGGCCCCACAGGATGAATGACGACAGACGTCCCGAGTCGATCATACGACGCAGGACCGCACCGGGGCCAACCAGATGGGTCTGACCCACATAATCATCCAGAGACCTAGGTCTCATCCTTTCCGCCAGCGGTTGCATTCTTACAGCTTACAAAAGACAGATATAACTGAGCTTATAGAGCGAGAATATTCTCAGTGAGGGGGAATCGCTCAGAAGATTCCTCTCCATACTCTTCTGGAAGAAGGTCCATACGATCCTGAAAAACCATCTCATCCTGAGCCCCAGGACCCGGTTGTAATGAGACAGCAGCAGAGAACTGTCACTGATCTCCTCCTTATGGTCAAAGGCGTTGAGCACAGCCTGGCGGGTCTTGTTCAGGAATTGCTCGTTGTTCTCCAGACCCAGATGGGCCAACGGGTTGTCTATATGGACGATACTTACATTATGCTCCTTGAGTTCATGGCCGAACTGCACATCCTCATATCCGTAACGCACGTATGACTCATCGAACCTTATATCCATGAAATCCTTCTTGTCAATCAGGAACGAGAACGATGTGAACCTGGCATACGGATTCCTGCTCCTGAATTCGGCCGAACGCTCTGCAGCGGCTTTCTTCTCATACAGGTAACGGAGCTCCGAACCCTTGAATGGCAGCTCGTCGGGATGGATCACTCCTCCGCATACCACCGATGCCGTTGACGACGCCTCCATATAATTCTTAAGGAACAGCTTGTCCTTGACGGCCGAGTCACAGTCTATGAAAAGCAGCTTGTCATAACGTGACTCATCGGCCATGAGGTTACGGATCGATGCACGGCCGATATTGTGTTTAAGTCCGATGAAACGGCAGTTTTCGTGACTCTCGGCTATGATACGGTTCCTGTCCAGGATCTCTTTGTCAGTGGAACAGTCGTCCGCAACGATGATCTCGTACGGAATTCCCAGCACCAGGCCTTGGAAATGCAGATCCTTGATCAGCTGGGTACAGTCCCAATTATAAACAGGTATAAGGATTGAAAGTGATTCCATATTGCAAAGAAACAATTTAATTCTTGAAAATGTCCATTTACCCGGCAAAAAAACAGGGGAAGCACCGGCTCAAACCGATGCTTCCCCACCCATGAATATTCTAGTCCTCAATATCTTGGGTTTATTTCTTGAACAGAAGCTGTGCGAACGTGTTCAGATAGAGTCTCCAGTTAGCCCATACATGGCCGCCGTCTGACTTGTAGAAGGTGTGCTCAAGACCGCACTCCGTGAGAGTCTGGTCAAGTGTAACCGCACCGTCCCAGAGAAAATCGGTTGTTCCGCATGCCAGGAAATAGAGCTTTACTCCGGTCTTCTTGAGGGCGGTTATCTGCTCAGCGGTAGCGCTGCCGGCTGCAGAGAGCGGACATATCCAGTCAAACATGGCGGGATAGAGGTTCGTAGCGGTGATGGTGTGGCCGCCACCCATGGAGAGTCCTGCTATGGCACGTGACTCAGGCTTGGCAATCACACGGTACTCTTTCTCAATGAACGGAACGATCTCCTCGCAGAGGCTCTTTACATATGCGTTCTGCAGGGCCGGATCGCGGAAATTCATGGTGCTGGTAGGAAGTCCGAGTGTCTGGGCTGCCTGCTGGTTGGGGTTACCGTTAGGCATCACGACTATCATGGGCTCTGCCAGTCCCTTCTCGATCAGGTTATCCAGGATCTGTGCCGTGCGGCCCATCGATGTCCAGGCCTCCTCGTCACCGCCTGCGCCGTGAAGCAGATAGAGAACCGGGTATTTCTTCTTGGTGTTCTTCTCGTAGCCGTAAGGGGTATAGACGGTGAGACGGCGGTTCATGTCCAGTATCTTGCTGTCATACCACTTGTACGATACTGTTCCGCGCTGGTTTGCCTCGGAATAGTTCTCGGTACGCTCGCCGGGAACAAGCAGCATGTTCAGGTAACGAGTGCCGTCACGCTGTACCATGTAGTTCTGAGGGTCGTTTACCGATACGCCGTCAACGACAAAGTTGTAGGTGTATATCTCAGGTGAAGGGGTATCGACAGTAATCTCCCATACGCCGTTGGGACCCTTCTGCATGGGAATGCCGCTGCCGTAAGGGTTCTCCATCCAGCTGCCTACCAGATTTACCACAGTGGCATAGTTGGCGTTGAGACGGAATGTAACCTTGTCTCCCTTGAGCTCCGGTGAAACCACCTGCTGCTGTCTGCCTCCGAAATTGAAGTTTGCAAGTTCCTGTGCCGATACAGAGACGCACATTGAGGCCACGATAGCGGCCATTGTAAAGAATTTCCTCATAATACTTAATTGGTTAATCGTGATTCAGTTAGTTTGTTCAGCAAATGTAGTCTATTTTGGACACCATGCCCCATGCCAAGCACTAAAAAAACAAAAAATGTCACATGACCTGACTCCCGTAGAGGGCAAAGTCACCGCGTGCCGGGTCATCGGGCCATATCTGTGCCATCTGAGCGGTTATTTCAATGCTTGTCTTGAGGTCGGCGCTGCTGCGCGATGTAAGGCCGAGCGCCCTGGCTGTGGCGTAGACGTGGGTATCGACAGGGACAAGCAGCTGAGACGGGCTTATGCGACTCCATATTCCGAAATCCACAGGACTGCCCTTGCGCACCATCCAGCGCAGGAACATGTAGAGTCTCTTATTGGCCGATGTGCTGCCCGCCACGGGGATGCCGTTCACCCCCCGGAAGGCCTCACACAGCCTTCGTACCCCCTGTTCCAGGGGCTCGCCGGGGACGAACAGGAACTCCAGGCTCTCCATCCGGGCGTACAGTCCGCTCAGGCGCTCGCAGAGCATCCTCAGGTCATTCCACTTGTAGAACCTGTAGAGGCACCGGTCACCCTCCTCCAGACTGCGCCATGCACCCTCCGTCACATAGCGATAAGGGCCGCCCGCAGCATCCATCATGCCATGCAGACGCTCCAGCACGCCCAGGAACACCTTACGGCTGCCGTATGCCATCCAGGCCGATACAAACGCCGACACCTCTATGTCACACGCCTTGCCGTAGCGGTGCGGGAACTGTACAGGATCACCCTCGATGAAACGGCTGCATTCACACCTTTGGGCCGAGCATATGAGCTCCTCTTTTGTCTTGGGATTCATAATAATGCAAAAATAGTGATTTAGGACGTATGAGTTAGCTCCAAAAAAGGTAACTTTGCACTCTCAAAAATAAAATTATAATATGGCAGAGACAAACACAGCTGAAAACAGTGAGAAGAAAAGCCTGAACTTCATTGAAGAGATGGTTGAGAAAGACCTTGCAGAGGGCAAGAACGGAGGCAGAGTCCAGACCCGCTTCCCGCCGGAACCCAACGGTTATCTGCATATAGGTCACGCCAAGGCCATCTGCCTGGATTTCGGTATGGCCGAGAAGCACGGCGGCATATGCAACCTGCGCTTTGACGACACCAACCCTACCAAGGAGGACACGGAATACGTAGACGCCATCAAGGAGGACATAGAGTGGCTCGGTTTCCACTGGGAGAACGAGTTCTATGCATCGGACTATTTCCAGCAGCTGTGGGATTTTGCCGTTGAACTCATTAAGGAGGGCAAGGCTTACATTGACGAGCAGGACCAGGAGACCATCCTTTCACAGAAGGGAACCCCCACCCAGCCCGGCATTGAGAGCCCCTACCGCAACCGTCCTGTCCAGGAGAGCCTGGACCTGTTCTACAAGATGAACAGCGGCGAGCTCGAGGAGGGCTCCATGGTGCTGCGTGCCAAGATTGACATGGCGCACAACAACATGCTTTTCCGTGATCCCATCATATACCGCATAGTCAAGACCCCTCACCACCGCACAGGCACCAAGTGGAAGGCATACCCCATGTATGACTTCGCTCACGGCCAGAGTGACTATTTTGAGGGTGTGACCCACTCTCTCTGCACCCTGGAGTTCGTGCCTCACCGTCCTCTCTATGACCTGTTCATAGACTGGCTCAAGAAGGGACAGGACCTTGACGACAACCGTCCCCGCCAGACTGAGTTCAACAAGCTCAACCTGAACTACACCCTCCTGAGCAAGCGTAACCTGCTGGCTCTGGTGCAGAACGGCATGGTATCAGGCTGGGATGATCCCCGCATGCCGACTATCTGCGGTTACCGCCGCCGCGGTTACACCCCCGAGTCCATCCGCATGTTCGTGGACCGCATAGGATACACCAAGTTCGATGCCCTCAACGACATGGCCCTCATGGAGTCGGCCGTACGTGAGGACCTGAACCGCCGCGCCACACGTGTATCGGCCGTCATCAACCCCGTCAAGCTCATCGTGACCAACTATCCCGAGGGCAAGACCGAGGAGCTTGAGGCCATCAACAACCCGGAGGAACCCGAGGCCGGCAGCCACAAGGTCACATTCAGCCGCGAGCTCTGGATTGAGCGCGATGACTTCATGGAGGATGCTCCCGCTAAGTATTTCCGCCTGTCACAGGGCCGCGAGGTACGACTCAAGAGCGCCTATATAGTACTCTGCACCGGCTGCAAGAAGGCTGCCGACGGCACCATCGAGGAGGTTTACTGCGAGTACGTACCCAACACCAAGACCGGTGAGTCCGACTGCAACCGCAAGTGCAAGGGCACCATACACTGGGTCAGCGCAGCCCACGCCATCAAGGCCGAGGTTCGCCTGTACGACCGTCTGTGGAAGGTTGAGAACCCGCGTGACGAGCTTGCCCGCCTGCGTGAGGAGGGCATGGATCCCGTTGAAGCCCTCAAGCAGATGAAGAACCCCGATTCACTCGAGATACGTGAGAACTGCTACGTGGAGCAGTATCTGGCCGATACCAAGCCGCTTGACCACTTCCAGTTCCAGCGCATCGGTTATTTCTGCACCGACAAGGACTCAACCCCCGAGCACCTCATATTCAACCGCACCGTATCGCTCAAGGATACCTGGAGCAAGGTCAAGGATAAAGCCTGATGATGAAGGACGACTCGGCATCCTACTATGACAGTCAGGAGTTCTCTGAGCTGCTGGAGATGTATGAGAACATGCTCTCTGACGGCAGTTCGGTCTATTTTGACAGCATGGACATAGCCAACCTTGCCGAGTACTACTCCATGAACGGTGACCTGGACAAGTCCGATGCCGTCATCGAGTACGGTCTGCGCCTTCACCCCTCCGACTCCGACATACTCATATCCAAGGCCGGCAACCTGCTGCGCCGCGGACAGAAGGAGGAGGCCAGTGTCATAGCCGAATCCATCCAGGATACCGACAACCAGGAACTGCTCTATCTCAAAGGCATAATAGAACTTGCTTTTGACAGGACCGATACGGCCGACGCCTACTTTACCCAGGCCGTGGAGATGAGTGATGACGACCCCGGCATGCTCAATGACATCATAGTCAAATACATGGACAACCGCAACTATGACCTCTGCCAGAAATGGCTCGACATGGCTCTGCTGCTGTCACCCGAGTCCCGCAACTTCATAGAGCTGCAGGCCGACCTGTTCTTTGACACAGGCCAGTCCGATACCGCCATCGAGTGGTACAACCACCTGCTTGACGAGTTCGCCTATGACACCTACTACTGGGAACAGCTGGGACGCATATACTACGAGAAGAATGACTTTGCCCAGGCCCGTGAATGCTTTGAGTTCATCGAGGCCATAGACCCCGAAAACAAATCGGCCCGTATGATGAAGGCCAGTTGCATATTCTGCCTGGAGGACTGGGACGAGGCCTATAAGATATACAAGGCTCTCCTTGAGGAGGACCCGTCATCATACACCCTGCTCTATTACTGCGGCCGCTGCCTCTACGAGACCGGCCGGTATGAGGAGGCATATGACAAGTTCCTCGATACCCTGGCCATGCTCATGCTTGACCCCGACGTACCGCAGGAGATGTTCGTGGAGCTCTACGCCTATCTGGCCAACAGCGCTTTCCGCACCAACCGCTCCGAGCAGGCCCGCCGTTTCCTCTATGAGGGACTGGCCCTTGACCCCGATGACGAGGAGCTCCGCCAGATAGCAAGCGAGATACTGCCTAAGGATGAAAACGACCTTTTAACCAAATAATACAGACAATGGGAGCATTACTGCAATGGTGTCTTGACCACCTCAACTACTGGACCATCACACTGCTCATGACCATAGAGAGTTCATTCATACCTTTTCCCTCGGAGGTAGTGGTACCGCCGGCCGCATATCATGCAGCCTCAAACGGTGAGATGAACATAGTGCTCATTGTCCTGTTCGCTACACTCGGTGCCATCATCGGCGCCCTCATAAACTATTTCATCTCACTCTGGATAGGCAAACCGCTGGTTTACAGGTTCGCTGACAGCAAGCTTGGCCACATGCTCCTATTGAGCGGTGAAAAGGTCAATAAAGCCGAGGATTACTTTAACGAGCACGGTGCGGTATCCACATTCGTAGGCCGTCTCATACCCGCCATCCGCCAGCTCATCTCCATACCCGCAGGCCTGAGCAAGATGAACCTGGGCCGTTTCGTAGCCTTCACGGCACTGGGCGCAGGCATCTGGAACACGGTCCTTGCCATGCTCGGTTTCGTGCTTGAAAAGAGTGTTCCCGAGGATAAGCTCATAGAGACGGTCACACACTACAGCCACGAGATAGGCTACTCCATCGCAGCCATAGTGGTTGTGGTCCTTGCAGTTGTAATAATCAGTAACCGCCGCAAGAAAAAAGCCTGATTCACCGGGCTTTTACTCCTTGAAATAAAGCTGGAAGGTATCGGCCGATATCCTTGACTTGAGTCGTGACTTTATGCTACGCATATTGGAGCGTGAAGTGCACATTATATCCGAGATAATATCCTGGTCAAAACCGAGCAGCGTGCAGAATATCAGGTTTATCTCCTGCTGGCTCAGTTTGCCGGCCTCCTCTCTCAGATTGGCTATCAGGGCCGCAAAGTAAAGGTTTATATCATGAACCACCACATCCCTCTCCTCCTGACGGAACGAGCGGTGCTGCATGGCCACGTCATTCACGAGATTGAATGCGATACCGGTACGGAAGGCTTCACAGGCCTCGCTCAGGCGGTTACCCTCCGATGATGCCTTCTCCTCCATCTGTTTATGGATCAGGTCATCATATTTCTGCAGATAATAGGCCTCACGCCTACGGTCACGCTGTATTATCACAATGACAATTACAGCTATCACTATTACCAGCAGCGATATACCTGTGAGTACTATCCTGGATACCTTAGAATGGTAACGCTGGTTCTGAATCTCATCGTTATGCTCCAGTCTTATCTGTGTAATCTCCGACTGGCTCAACTGCTTGGCACGCTCCTCCTGATACTGTTTGTTCAGCAGTTCCGCATTCCACGCAGCCTGATACTGCTTGAGGTGTGTAGCCACCCACTCCAGACCCTTTATGGCCAGAATCTTTATGGAGAGGTCATCGGTCAGACGGTGAGCCTTTTCCAGATACGCGAACGCCGAATCGTTCTTATGCACGTAGTAGAGTCCTATGCCCTTGAGAGCATAACCGGGCACCCTCTCCTTCTCGGTGGTACATCCTGCCAGATAGATATCGACCAGTTCAAGTACTCTCTCAGCCTCATCAATTCCTTTGGTGGCGTTCTCCACATGAGCCAGCTGCAGATAGCAGGCATTGTGAAGGACCGGATCCAGGAATGCATCGGACAGGAGTTCCTCAAATATGTACTGTGCTGTGTTGTAATCCTTCTTCTCATAGTATGCCAGTCCCATGTTGTAGAAGGCACGGGCTGCCTTTCTCTGCTCCGGAATACGCAGATATAGCCTGCGGCAGGTATTGAAAGTCTCTATGGCATCGTCATACAGGGCCCTGTTATTATAATGTATACCCAGCAGGTAAAGATTGTCGGCATATGCCGTTGAAAGAGTATCGGTAAAGAGTTCCTTGGCCTTAAGCAGCGCGTAGATGGCCTCAGGGTCCTTTTTCATGCTTGAGTAGGCGCATCCCAGGGAGTACCAGCTCATGGCGGGATAGTAACCCTTCTTGTCATGCCTCCAGTATGATGTGGCTATCTTGGGAATCGAATCACTCTCTATCTCCTTTCCCATCACATAGTCAACCTGTGTGCGCAGAATGGAATACAAAGCCAGAGACTTGCCGTTAAGTTCTTGGGTTTCAATACTATCCAAACTCCTCTCGGCGAGAGCGGGGTCCTTCTCAAGTGTTTTCTCGATTGACTTGAGACTGTTCAACTGGCTACGGTTACAGCCGGCAAGGACCAGAACAGCTGCTATAAAGGCAATACTCTTTTTCATAAGCTCCCAAAAGTAACAAATTGTCGGGAATATTAATTATTTTTACGGCACATAAAAACGTCTCAATCATGACTTTTCTTCAAACTACTACCGTTGACCCCGAAACGGTCATCAATGTGAACGATTCACTCAAAGCTGCTACCAGCAACCTCATAGCCCAGGTCAAGGATGATCCCAACACATTCCTGCAGGATCTGCTTCAGAGCGCCATTGACTTTGGTCTCAAGCTCCTGGCAGCCATAGTCATCTATCTGGTAGGTGCCTGGATCATAAAAAGGATCAAGAACGGGCTCGGTAAGGTATTCGCCAAGCGAAACACCGAGGGCACGCTTGCATCGTTCATAACATCGCTCGTATCCATAACCCTGACAGTTCTGCTCATAGTCATAACCATAGGCACCCTGGGTATCAACACCACCTCGCTCGCCGCCCTTCTGGCCGCCGGAGGTATGGCCATAGGTATGGCGCTCAGCGGAACCGTATCGAATTTTGCCGGAGGTCTTATGCTGCTGGTATTCAAGCCCTTCAAGGCAGGTGACTTTATCTGCGCCCAAGGTTACAGCGGCACGGTAAAGGAGGTTACGATAGTAAACACCAAGATAATCACAACCGATAACCGTGTGATAGTGATCCCCAACGGCACCCTGTCAAACGGCAACATAGACAACTACTCCGCCCTCTCGCTGCGACGCGTGGATATTGAGGTAGGTGTGGAATACGGTACCGATGCCGACAAGTGCATGGAGCTGCTCCGCGAGATCGTAAAGGATGACAAGCGTATCCTTGACAGCAAGCACCGCGGTGCCCAGGACCCCTTTGTGGCCCTCCTCTCCATGAATGACAGCAACGTATCATTCGTGGTTCGCGTATGGGTCAAGTCAGCCGACTACTGGCCCGTAAAATTCGAGCTCAACAAGAACATCTACGACACCCTCCCCAAGAAGGGAATCGACTTTGCATTCCCTCACATGGACGTAACCATCCGCAGCTGATATGGTCATACTCATTACCGGCATAACCTCAGGACTGGGAAAGGCCATGGCCTGCCAGCTCTCCGCCCATGGTCACAAGGTGTACGGTACCTGCCGCAGAGATACGGAGCAGATACCCGGCGTGACCTATCTCAAGGCCGATGTCCGCGACCGGGAGTCCCTACGTAACGTGGTCGACAGCGTCATGCAGTCCGAGGGCCGTATTGACACCCTTATAAGCAATGCCGGAATGGGCATAGGCGGACCGCTTGAGTTCACCGCCATGGAGGATGCAGAGCGCCAGATGGATATTAACTTCATGGGAATGGTAAGACTGGTAAGCCTTGTCGTGCCCATCATGAGGGAGCAGCGTCACGGACATATAATATGCATAAGCTCCATAGGCGGTCTTATGGGACTTCCCTACCAGGGTATGTACTCAGCCAGCAAGTTCGCCATTGAGGGCTACTGCGAGGCTCTTCGCCTAGAGGTTCGCCAATTCGGAATAAACGTAACCGTCATCAATCCCGGTGACTTCTTTACCGGATTCACCGCCCAGCGCAGTAAGGTTGAATACGATGAGGCACTGCAGGCCTACCCCGGCTATGCCGCCTCAATGAAAGATATAGAGAGCGACGAACGCTCGGGTCTGCAGCCGGAGCAGCTTGCCAGACGGATCTGCCGCATTGTAGCCAAGCGCCATCCCCGTAACCGCTACATCATAGCCACGCTTGTCCAAAGGTCATCGGTAGCGCTCAAGTCCATACTTCCGCCCAAGTGGTTTGACTCCATCCTAGGCTCCTACTACAAGTTGTAAGAAATTGAAAATTGAAAATTGAAAATTGAGAATTGAGAATTAATACCTACGCACCTGCGTAAAAAAAAGACCTTGCGGTTTCCCGCAAGGTCTTTATTATTCTCAATTCTCAATTTTCAATTCTAAATTGGAATTAAGCGTACATAGCAACGATTGCCTCGTACAGCTCCTGCTTGCCGCTGGTCTGCTTGGGCTCGTTAACCTTCTTACCGTACTCGTAAGCCTCCTCGAGAGTCATCTTGCCCTCCTCGAACTTCTTACCGAGACCGCTGTCGAATGAAGCGTAACGCTCAGCCTTCATCTTCTTGTAGGGTGACTCCTCAAGCAGCTTGGCAGCTGACTCGAGAGCGCGAGCCATAGCATCCATACCGCTGATGTGAGCGATAGCGATATCCTCGAGGTCTGTTGAGTTACGACGGGTCTTAGCGTCGAAGTTGGTACCACCGGTGCCCAGACCACCGCCACGGATGATCTCCATCCAAGCCTGTGTGAGCTCGTAGTTGTCGATGGGGAACTGGTCAGTATCCCAACCGTTCTGAGCATCACCGCGGTTAGCATCGATTGAACCGAGCATACCTGCGTCAACAGCGCAAGCCAGCTCGTGCTCGAATGTGTGACCGGCCAGAGTAGCGTGGTTAACCTCGATATTAACCTTGAAGTCCTTATCAAGACCGTGAGCCTTGAGGAAACCGATTACAGTCTCGGTGTCAACATCATACTGGTGCTTTGAAGGCTCGCACGGTTTGGGCTCGATGAGGAATGTACCCTTGAATCCCTTGCCGCGTGCATAGTCGCGAGCCATGGTCAGCATGGTAGCCATGTGCTCCTTCTCGCGCTTCTGGTCTGTGTTGAGAAGGCTCATGTAACCCTCACGACCGCCCCAGAATACATAGTTCTCAGCGCCGAGCTCGATACCAGCGTCGATAGCGTTCTTGATCTGAACGATAGCGCGAGCTACAACGTCAAAGTCAGGGTTGGTAGAAGCACCATTCATGTAACGCTTGTTACCGAATACGTTAGCGGTTGACCAAAGCAGCTTGGCGCCGGTCTCTTTCTGCTTCTCCTTGATGTAGGCAACGATAGCCTTCATGTTCTTCTCATACTCCTCAACGCTTGAACCCTCAGAGATCAGGTCAACATCGTGGAAGCAGAAATAAGGAATACCCAGCTTCTGCATGAACTCGAAACCGGCATCAACCTTATTCTTAGCGGTCTGCAGAGGATCAGCGTCCATCCAGGGGAAGGTCTTTGTACCACCTCCGAACTGGTCAGCACCCTCAGCGCACAGTGTGTGCCACCATGCCATAGCGAAGCGCAGCCACTCCTTCATGGTCTTGCCCATGATAACCTTGTTCTCATCATAGTAATGGAAAGCCATAGGATTCTTGCTGTCCTTACCCTCGAATTTGATCTTCTTCAAACCGGGAAAATACTCTTTTGCCATAATTAGTTTTTAGTTATTTATTAATAAAACAATGATTTAACTTACAACCTGTGTTTCATCGCATATGGAAGGCAAAGTTACATTTATAATTGGAATAATCAACATCCGTGATACCTAATTTTTAAACGTAACCACCCTCTTATGCAGTCTTTTTAGAACTCTGTCAGGTACATGTTCAGGATGCGTTTCCAACGTGCGTAAGCCTCCTCGTACTGAGGAATCAGCTTGGTGTTCGGCTCAATCACGCTCATCTTCTCCAGAGTAGCGAATGCCTCATCGTGATCCTTGTATACACCTGCACCCATACCGGCACCCTTGGCGGCACCTACTGAACCGTCTGTGTCATACAGTTCGATGGTAGCACCGGTGATACCGGCCAGTGTCTCGCGGAATACGGGGTTGAGGAACATGTTGGCGTTTCCTGCATGGATCTTTGATATCTCCATACCCATCTCAACCATTACATCCATACCGTACTTGAATGAGAATACGATACCCTCCTGTACGGCGCGTGCCATATGGTTGCGGTTGTGTATGTTGAAGTTGAATCCGTGGATGCTGCAGCCTACGTTACGGTTACCCAGAACACGCTCGGCGCCGTTACCGAAAGGCAGCACGCTTACGCCGTCCGAACCTACGGGTACAGCCTGTGCGATCTTGTTCATATCACCGTATGACAGACCCTCAAGCATGATGTTACGACGTGTCCAAGCGTTCAGGATACCGGTACCGTTAATGCAGAGCAGCACACCCAGACGGGTCTGCTTGGCGGTATGGTTCACGTGAGCGAAGTTGTTCACTCTTGACTGCGGGTCAAAGTTCACGGAACCGTTAACACCGTATACTACACCCGATGTACCTGCAGTAGCTGCAATCTCACCGGGATTGAATACGTTCAGTGAAAGGGCGTTGTTGGGCTGGTCACCTGCACGGTAAGTTACAGGTATGCCGGCCTCCAGGCCAAGCTCCTTGGCTGCAGCCAGCGATACGCGGCCCTGCTCTGAGAATGTAGGTCTGATCTCGGGAATCAGAGACTTGCTTATGCCGTAGTAATCCAGGAGGAACTCGGCTATGTCATTCTCCTTGAAGTTCCACATCATACCCTCGGACAGACCTGATACGGTAGTACATGTGGTACCTGTAAGACGCATTGCGATATAGTCGCCGGGGAGCATGATCTTGTCAATCTGTGCATAGAGTTCAGGCTCGTTCTCCTTTACCCATGCCAGCTTGGCGGCGGTGAAGTTACCCGGTGAATTCAGCAGGTTCGTAAGGCACTGGCCCTTACCTATCTCACGAAAAGCCTTCTCACCGTAAGGTACGGCACGTGAGTCACACCAGATGATGGCAGGACGCAGAGCCTTGCCGTTTTTGTCAACGCAAACCAGGCCGTGCATCTGATATGAGATACCTATAGCCTCGATGTCGCTGCCCTTGGCGCCTGACATCTCCTTTACCTTGGCGGTAACGTTCTTAAGGTACTTCCACCAGTCTTCGGGTTCCTGCTCAGCCCAACCGGGGTTGAGGGCCTTGATGGGAGCCTCTGAATCCGGATAGAAAGCCGATGCCACACTCTTGCCAGTCTCGATAGACACAAGGCTAGCCTTAACTGACGAGCTGCCTATGTCGTAACCTAACAGATATTTTTTCATTTTGTTTTATGTTGTTATTGTTCAGAATTTCAAAACCGTTGAATATTGACAGCTGGTTCCCTTGTAATCCAAGGTGAAAGTCATCACCCTCTCGGGCATGTGCAGGCGGACATTGAACCTGCGTTCAGGTATCAGGCCGTCAAACTGACCTCCCTGACGCTCGCCGAAGATAACCACGCTGACGTCATCATTCTCCTCATAGGAGATGGGAATTATCGAATAGGCGCCATTCTCATATGCATTGGTGGTGCCGTCATCCTCGTAAAGCAGGAACTCGCCGTTGTCACCGGTGTAGATATCGACGGTGAGCTGCTTAGCCGAATGTTCGCCCACGTAGTTCACGTCATTACCCTTGACCAGGATGGATCCGGAGGGAACGAACAGCGGAATACGCTCGTAAGGGGCATCGGCCGTAATGGTCTCACCACCCGGGTACGCACGGTTGGTATAGTAATCAAACCAGAGTCTGTGCTCGGGCAGATAGACCTCCCTTGACCTTGCCTCGTATTCATAAACGGGACATACCATCAGTGACGGACCGAACATGAACTGGTCGGATACGTTACGTGCAAGCGAGTCCTCAGTGAAGTCCATTACAAGACCACGCATTATGACCCTGCTCTGCAACCATGCCTGTCCTGCAAGCGAATAGATATAGGGCATGAGCTCATAACGCATGCGGTTATAGTAGACGATTGATTTGTATGCCGGATGATTGGCCGGGGCTATATTCCACGGCTCACGCAGCGGGAACTGGCCGTGAGCACGGTACAGCGGGCAGAATGTGCCGAACTGGAACCAACGTGCCTGCAGCTCGCGCCACTCCTTGAGGTCCGATGTCTCCACGTGTGTACGGTCATAGAAACGTTGTGCGTTGGCGTAACGGTTCTCCACGCAGAAACCGCCTATATCCATGGTCCAGTAGGGATTGCCGCAGAGCGAGTAGTTCAGACCCGCGGTAATCTGGGAGCGCATATCCTCCCAACGGGTGCCTATGTCACCGCTCCATGAAGCGGTCGAATAACGCTGAAGTCCGGCAAATCCAGAACGGGTAAGCTGGAACACGCGTTTATTGGGAGCCTCGGTCATAAGGCCCTCATAGATAGCCTGGGCGTTCATGAGCGAGTAAGCCATGAGATATTCTGTCGATGAACCCAGCGCCGTAGGTCCGCACAGTGCCTTCCAGTAGTCCATGGGCACGCAGTCGCGGATATTGGGCTCACTGGCATCCATCCACCAGGCATCGATTCCAAAGCAGTAAAGATGTTCCTTGAGCTGGTTCCAGAACAGTTTGCGGGCGCCCTCCGAATAGGCGTCATAGAATGAGCCGATATAACCGGGACCTACCCAGTCACGTATGCTGTCCTTGACTGCACGGGTATACATCCAACCCTGTGCGTCAAACTCCTTGTAGTGTTCCGTCGATGCATAGAACTTGGGCCATACGGAAATCATAAGATGGGCGTTCATGGAGTGAATACGGTCCATCATGACCCGGGGATCGGGATAGCGGGTCTCATCAAAATCATGTGAACCCCATGAATCCTGTTTCCAGTAGTTCCAGTCCTGTACTATATTGTCAAGGCCGATGCCACGGCGGCGGAATTCCCTTACCGTCTGCTCAACCTCCTTCTGATTGTCATAGTGCTCACGGCTCTGCCAGTAACCCATAGCCCACTCGGGCAGCATGTTGGGGCCTCCCACCAGAGAGTGCAGGCCGCTTATCACTCCGTCCATGTCATCACCCCAGATGAAATAGTAGTCCGACTGCGGCACCATCTCGTTCCACAGGGTAATGTCATCGGCCTCCTCCTTGCTCACGGGAGCATAGGCACGCAGGCCGCAGTATGAAGTGGTTCCGTCCGGACGCCACTCTATGCGAAGGTCATAACGCTGACCCTTCTTCATGTCAAAACTGAACTTGTAGGAGTTGGGGTTCCACGCGGTACGCCAACGCTCCTTTACGACCTCCTCTTCACCCAGGAATACCCTTATGTATCCGGCGTAATAGAGGATGAAATTGTAGGTACCTGATTCAAGAGCCTCAAGTGAGCCCTCGTACAGCACGCTCTGGCCCAGACGCGGCAGGTTCTTTACCGTCTCGGAGTCCACAAAGTAGATGGAATCCTCCTCACGGACTACCGTACGGCCTCTCATGCCGCCTGAATAAGTACCTGTAAGACAGCCCTGCTTTCCGTCCTTGTCATAGAGCTTGAACAGTCTGTTAAGCTGACTGTAAGGCTCAGGATTTCCGAACCTTCCCTGTGAATATGAGTCCCACAGTATGCCGTATCCCTTTGATGAGATTACGAACGGGATACTGATCTTGGTGTTATACTGATAAAGTTCCTCGTTCTGTCCCTTGTAGTTCCACTGGTCGGACTGATGCTGACCGAGACCGTATATGCCCTCGTCATTGGAGGTATCGAAACGGTTGATAGTGGAGAATCCGTGCGTGCCGTCAACCATGATGGGGCTGAACGATGCAGGATTCTTCTCATTGGTGATGGGGTTGGCGCATGCATCGGCAAAACGGACCTTTCCGTCGGTCTTGTTCACGTATGCGCGTAGGGATGTGGTGCTTACCTCAATCTCGCCATCCAGGTCGCGGGCTACGAAATCCGCTCCGGAGTTGGCTCCAGGCAGTATTATAAGGCTGTTTCTGTCATGGAAAGTCTTGTCCGGACTTGCGGTCACCCTTATGACCCTGTCGGACATAACTGTAAGGCGAACCCTCTTGGGACCGTCCCCTACAGGTCTGCTTACATTCACTATGACACCGTCCGGGAGAGTCTTGTAAGCCCCTTCCTTACAGGATGCAAATGCAAGCAGTGTGAATAAAGGTAGTAAACGAAGCGATCGGATATTCATACACAAGCTAATAAGCTTACAAACTTAATGTTTTTTCGGGATAGCACCACAATTAATTAAAAAATAATAGGGAAAACAGTACGTCCTCCCTATTATTCATGTATGTGTGTTTATGGTTGTTCTTACTTCTGGAGAAGCTTGTTGTCAGAACCGAGTACCTCAACGATCTTGTGGATGTACATCTTCTTCATGTTCTCACGAGCGGGCTTGAGATACTGACGGGGATCAAAGTGGCTGGGGTTCTCAGCAAGATACTTGCGGATAGCGGCAGTCATGGCCAGACGTGAGTCTGAGTCAATGTTGATCTTGCATACAGCGCTCTTTGAAGCCTCACGGAGCTGCTCCTCGGGTATACCTACTGCATCGGGCAGCTTGCCGCCGAATGCGTTGATGGTGTCAACCTCGTCCTGAGGAACTGAAGATGAACCGTGGAGTACGATGGGGAATCCGGGGAGTTTCTTCTCGATCTCGTGCAGTACGTCGAATGCAAGAGGAGGAGGAACGAGCTTACCGGTCTTGGGATCGCGTGTGCACTGCTCGGGCTTGAACTTGTAAGCACCGTGTGAAGTACCTATTGAGATAGCGAGTGAATCGCAACCTGTACGGGTAGCGAAATCGATTACCTCCTCAGGCTTGGTGTAGTGAGAAACCTCACTTGCGACCTCGTCCTCAACGCCGGCCAGAACACCCAGCTCAGCCTCAACGGTAACGTCATACTTGTGAGCGTACTCAACAACCTTCTTGGTAAGAGCGATGTTGTCCTCGTAGGGAAGAGCTGAACCATCGATCATAACTGATGAGAAGCCCATGTCGATGCAATCCTTGCAGAGCTCGAAGCTGTCACCGTGGTCGAGGTGAAGAACGATCTCAGGATGTGCGCAACCAAGCTCCTTGGCATACTCTACGGCACCCTGTGCCATGTAACGCAGGATAGTGGCGTTAGCGTAGTTACGTGCGCCCTTTGAAACCTGCATGATAACCGGTGACTTGGTCTCGACTGCAGCCTGTACGATGGCCTGCATCTGCTCCATTGTGTTGAAATTGAATGCCGGGATAGCATATCCGCCCTTAACGGCTGCGGCAAACATTGCGCGGGTGTTTACAAGACCCAATTCTTTGTAGCTTACCATTTCGATAATATTTTTGTGATTAATAAACTCTCGTTTTCTAAACCGGACACAAAATTACATTCTTTAATTACCAATTAAAAATGTATTAGGCATAAAGTTATCAACTTTCACAAAGTTTAAATAGATGTTACCCCCGATTGCAATCTCCAGTTGCAAAAACTGGCCATAACATTTTGCCGTTACAACAAATAATCATACCTTTGCGCGCTGAAACCCCCATAAAAGAGAGCCGGCCTATATTCCGGTTGGCTGTAGATGGAGAAATTTAAAAACAAAATAAGTTATGAAAAAAGGTATTCATCCTGAAAATTATCGTCCTGTAGTATTCAAGGACATGTCAAACGGTGACTGCTTCCTGTCTCGTTCTACTTGCGCAACCAAGGAGACAATCGAGTTCGAGGGTCAGACCTATCCCGTAATCAAGCTTGAAATTTCAAGCACCTCTCATCCGTTCTTCACCGGCAAGTCAAAGCTGGTCGATACTGCCGGACGCGTAGACAAGTTCATGAGCCGCTACGCAAAGAGCAGAGGTGGCAAGTAATAAATCCCCTAAACTCAAAAAAGCCGGTGCTCACGCATCGGCTTTTTTTGTGTGTAATAACATCTTCAACCTGTCATTATAATAACTATTATATTCATGGCTTAGGTCGCTTCTCAGACAATGCAAATCTAAGCCCATGTTTCAGCTAAAACAAGCGGCAGGTGTTGCAATAGCGTTGCAACTCAATGAAATGGCGGTTATTTACGTTTGAAACATTTACCGTTCCAAACATAGCGAATCGGGGCTACACGTATCCAGGAGCGGTATTTATCGGCATCAACCCCAATGTAATCCAGTGAAGTGTATCGGAATTCCAGTCCGCCGTCGACCGATGTCACAGACTGCAGTCTGAGCAGCGAACGTTTCATGAAAACATCAAGCGTATCATTCTTAAGCGCCTCACGTGTAAGATAATCCCTGAACTCCGGCAGCTTTATCACGCTCTCCGTGCGGACCGGGCTCCAGTCCTCGTTGTAGAAATAGAGCCTTGAATCCTCATAGCGTGCCGTCACGGTCTTAATGATGCAAATAAGGTTTCTGCCGTTATTCTTGTACGGGAAGAGGATCATCTCCATGCGGCCGGATCCCGAGGTCCTTATGGAGAGATAATTATCCGTAAAGGCCGTCATTACGCTCTCGCCTCCCAGCTTGTTCCTGACCTGAGCCTTCATGCCCGCATCCATGAAATCCATAAAGTCCAGGCGCTCGCTCGCGGTAAGGGTCGGCAGTATGGAGTCCGGCATATGGACGAACAGCGAACGCAGGTCCTCCGCCCTCAGGGGGTTCAGTACCGAAAGAGTCAGGGCAACGGCGGTCAGTATTCTCTTAATCATAGCTCAAACAGATTATCCGGGTAAACTATCTTATGCAGGAACAGTCCCTGAGCAGGCGCGGAATCACCCGCACTGCAACGGTCCCTGCTCTCAATTATCCTGGCAAACTCATCGACCGTCAGTTTGTGACGGCCCACCTCCATGAGCGTACCTACAATGGCACGAACCATGTTACGAAGGAACCTGTCGGCCGTGATGGTGAACACCCAACGCGAATCGGGAAGTTCCGACCACTCCGCCTCAGTCACATGACAGTCATTGGTCTTGGTATCGGTATGAAGTTTGCTGAAACTGGTAAAATCAACGGTAACAAGCAGTATCCGGGCAGCCTGGTTCATGAGTCCGAAATCAGGTTCGTTCGGCAGGAACCACGAGTATCCGCGTTCAAAAGCGCTCTTACGGAGTGTCACGTAATACTTATAGGTACGGGCCTTGGCGTCAAACCTGGCATGTGCGGTCGGTATCACAGGCACGATACTGTGAACGGCAATATCAGGAGGCAGGATCCCGTTCAGTTTACCCGTCATCCAGCCGCAGTCCTGCGGTGTCTCCAGGTCAAAATGGGCTATCATCTGACTGGCATGCACGCCGGCATCGGTACGTCCGGCTCCCGTCACGGAGATATTCTCCCTGAGGAACAGATGGAGAGCCTCCTCCAGTGTCTGCTGCACCGAAGGTGAATGGGGCTGTATCTGCCATCCGCTGTAGGCAGTGCCGTCAAATTCCAGATCTATAAAGTACCTCACTCCCTACTCTGTCCTGCCAGGTTCATAATATGGACCGCCACCAGTGCCGCCGTCTCGGTACGCAGCCTTGAAGGTCCGAGTGATATGGGTTTGAATCCCGCCTTGAGCGCCATCTCTATCTCCGCAGGGCTGAAATCACCCTCCGGGCCGATAAGCACGAGCGAATCATGTCCCGCCCTGACCGCGTCCTGAAGCAGCACCTTGCTGCCGGGCTCGCAGTGGGCGATGAACTTGTCGCCCTCAAAACCGCGCTCCACAAAGTTCCTGAACGGCGTCATGCCGTTAAGCACCGGTAGCGTAGCCTTCTGGGACTGCTTCATGGCCGATACGGCAATCTTCTCTATGCGCTCCATCTTTATCACGTCACGCTCCGAATGGTCGGTCTTTATGAAAGATATCTCATCAACGCCTATCTCAACTGCCTTCTCCACGAACCACTCGTTGCGATCCATGAGCTTGGTGGGAGCCACCGCTATATGCAGATGTCCGCTCCAGAGTGGCTTCTGAGGCTCCTTGTTCTCAATGTGAACCATGCACCTCTTGCCCGATACCGCACTTATGACCGCATCATAGAAACAGCCTTTGCCGTCGGTCAGTCGCAGACGGTCGCCCTCCTTCATACGCAGCACACGTATGCAGTGTCCTGCCTCCTCGTCGGGAAGCTGAAGGTCAGTCTGTATATCGGGGGTGTAGAAAAGCCACATATAGATTCAGATAAGGTCCTTGTCACTCTCGTCAGCCTGTCCGCGGCTGTTGATCTCGTCACGCAGACGGGCGGCGAATTCATAGTTCTCCGTTGCGATAGCCTGCTCCATAGCCTCCTTGAGCACCTTGGTGCTTGCGGTCGCTATAGGCAGCGAGTAGGCTCCGTCAGGCTGCAGGCGTATGCAGTTGCGTTCCAGCAGGTCCTCCTCTATGTAGATGGGGACATTGCTACGGACTGCAAGAGCCAGAGCATCGGACGTACGGCACTCTATGAACGATGTGTTCCCGTCACGTTCCATGAAAAGGTGTGAATAGAATATCCCGCGGCTAATCTTGAATATCTCAACCTCCGTCAGCTGTCCGTCAAACTGTTTGAGGGTGTTCAGATAGAGGTCATAGATGCCGGGGTGAGGTATCTTATGGCGGAAAAGACTTACTATTATGGCCTGAGCCTCAAGCGGGCCCACGAGCACCGGAAGACAGCGCAGGCTGCTCTCGTCGCCCTCTGCCACTTTCTCCTTCAGGAGTGCCACGAGAGCCAGGTCAGACGGTGTGCGGTTCAGTATCTCCCCCACAATAAGCTCAATTTTCCTCTTTCCTTCCATACCACCGCAAAGATAACACATTAAAGGTAATAATTACTCGGTTTCTGCTTTTCTTGGCCAATGCCAAGAAAAGCAGAAACCGAGTTGTCATCACGACAACTCGGTTTCAAATTAAATCTAATACCATGAAAAACACATTACAAAGATATGCTTTTAAATTATATTCAACTCTTATTCACATAAAAAATCTCTACATTTAACATTATTTCACACTACTCTACCGAGAGCACAAGCCCCTTAAGATACTCCCCTTCGGGGTGGAAAATGTTAATCGGGTGATCGGCAGGCTGATGGAGCTGATAAAGAATCTTCACACTGCGGCCGGCCTGGGCGGCAGCTGTGAACACCGCAGTACGGAACTGCTCCTTGTTGACCACCTGAGAGCATGAGAATGTGAACAGGATACCTCCAGGCTGGATTTTCTCCATTGCCTTCTGGTTGAGGCGGCGGTATCCTATAAGAGCATGTTTGAGTGCGTCCTTGTGTTTGGCGAATGCGGGAGGGTCCAATATAATAAGGTCATATATGGAATCCATGCGGTCCAGGAACTTGAAAGCGTCCTCCGCAAAAGCCGCATGACGTGTATCGCCGGGGAAATTATCCTCCACTCCGCCCGATGTCAGTTCAATGGCGCGTGCCGAACTGTCGACCGAATGTACCAGCTTGGCTCCGCCTCTCAGGGCTGCCAGTGAGAATCCGCCGGTATAGCAGAACATGTTCAGTACGGAACGTCCCTTGGAGTATCTCTCCAGCAGGGCGCGGTTCTCGCGCTGGTCTATGAACAGGCCGGTTTTCTGACCGGCTATCCAGTCCACGGGCATCTTCATGCCGTATTCCAGCGGGGTGTCATCGGAGGGACCTCCCATTATATATCCGTTGCCGCGGTCTATATCGGCCTTGAACGGAAGTGTTGTCTCTGATTTGTAGTATATGCCGTTGAGACGGTCACCCATGACCTTCTTGAGAGCCTCGGCTATATCCATGCGGTTGCAGTGCATACCTACGGAATGAGCCTGGACCACAGCCGTGTGGCCGTATACATCGATCACCAGGCCGGGAAGGTTGTCTCCCTCGCCATGCACCAGACGGTATATGTTATGGTCCTTACGGTCAGTGAGTCCGAGTGAACGGCGCAGCTCGAAAGCTACCGTAAGGCGCTTGAGCCAGAAAGCCGCGTCAATAGGTTCCTGTGTAAAAGAGAGTACGCGGACCGCGATGCTGCCCACCTGTATATGTCCCACGGCAATCCACTTGCCCTCATGGGTATATACGTCAACGACATCGCCCTCCTCGGGAGCTCCTTCTATCTCAGCTATGGCTCCTGAGAAAATCCATGGATGGAAACGGAGCAAAGACTCCTCCTTACCCCTCTTCAATATTACTCTCTTCTGCATATTTCTTTATTATTCTGTACTCGCCTGATGCTTTGAGTTCCGAAAGATAGTCATAAATCCTGAGACAGGCCCATGCGTCGATGGCGGCATACTGCCTCTGGCTTTCGGTAAGGGTCTCGGTCTCCCAGTTGCTGAGCTGCTGGTTCTTGGAGATACGCTCATGGAACAACAGGCAGTAGAGTCTCTGCAGCCCCTTCTCCCCAATGCCCATTTCACCGCACAAATCCTGGAGTTCCACGAATCCCGCGGGAGTGAATTTGCGGCGGCTCGCCATCTGATGGAAATCATCCTTCACGGAGAGTCCCACCTTTATTATCTTGGGATCGGACAGGAACGCCGTAACGCAGTCCGGGATACCTATCTTGTTGAGTCTGAACAGATAGCCGAACTTGTCAGTAGCAAGTTGCAGCAGGGCTATCTTGTGAGCCACGCCTCTCGTGAACGAGGGTCTGGTCTCCGTGTCAAAGCCCACAATCTTCTCCCTGGAAAGTATCGCGATAGCCTTCTCGGCCTTCTCCTCGGTATCAATCTCCTCGATTATCCCGTCAAACACCACCCTGGGTTTGTCGGCAAGTTCCGACTTGTCTATTTTATCCGGCAGTTCAATCATAAAATGCGGTTTCATCGCTTGAAAGGTCATCCATATCAGCGCTCTCATAACGTACGTTGTGGACGGCGCGCAGGGTGTTGGTCAGGGTCTGTCCCCAGTAGGTACGGAACCCTTCGGCGCAAACCGCCACCGCCTCGGTCATGACCTCGTCAAGTCCGCTGCGGTAAGACTGCACAAAGTTCCTCAGAGCCTGGTATATATCGGCCAGATCCTCGGATATGCATTTGCGTACGGGTGTATCGCTGTACTTCATGTCCTCCACAAATACCTCAAGATAATCATCGTTTTCACCGAGCAAACGCTGCAGTTGCATTCGAAGCTCCTCATAGTCCTGCTCCGTCACGAACTCCTCCAGATAGAGTCCCTCGGGCTCCACCCTGGGAAGCATGGAGGCCTTCAGATAGACCAGTGGAAGGAGTTTGGAGAGCACATCCACAACCTTGGCGGGCTCCTTGTCATAGAGCTGCTCCAGATATGCGCAGTACTCGGCTGCCACGGTCACGAATTCAACCGTATTCTTGTCAAAAGCCGCTGATGATTCCATTTTAGAATCTGTTTTTGTTTTCGGCTGCGAAATTAACCCTTTTTCCGCGATAAGCCGCCCGTTTTGTCTTTTTATTCTATTATCTTTGTATCTCATAATAGCATTACTCTGATATGGGACTTAAAAAGAACGACAATAAACCCCGCACCGGCACGCAGAAGCCGGAATTCAAGTTCAATCTCAGCACCGTTTCAAACGCACTGCGCAATGACACCTTCCTCTTTGTGAGCGGAGCAGTCATCACCATCATAGCCATATTTTTCATCATAGCATACATCTCGTTCCTGTTCAACGGAGGTACCGACCAGAGTGCCATAGCCAACGGCGTGGCTCAGGAGATAGAGAACAGCACGGGACTGCTCGGCGCGCGCGTATCGGACAATTTCGTGAACAGATGGTTCGGAATCCCCTCCATCCTGATTCCCGTATTCCTGACCGTATGCGGCCTCAACATGATGCGCATAACCCACTTCCGCGTATTCCGCTGGTTCGTAAGCTGCGCGTTCCTCATGGTCTGGTGCTCGTCATTCCTCCAGCTCGTACTCTCATCGGTCATGAGCAGCTCGTTCATAGTTCCTGGCGGCAGCCACGGCGTGAACCTGAACAGTTTCTTTGTCACCTACGTAGGCATTCCGGGCCTTATCCTCATACAGATTGTCACCATGCTCATCTACTGCGTCTACCTGACACGCCGTACCATCCAGGTGATACGTGACGGAGCCGAGGGCATAAAGCGCGGCGTACGCCATATGGAAAAGGCCGATGAAACCGGGACCGATGAAACCCCGGCCGATGACATACAGAATCCGGCCGATGACGACGGCTTCACATACAGGCCCGAGCCGTTCGAGCCCGAACCCGAGCCGGAGCCGGAACCGGAGCCTGTAAAAGACCCCGTTCAGGAGGATATCGATGACGAGATACCCGAGGGCAGACCCCGCAAGGCAGCCGCGGAACCCGCCGCCGATGCGCCCAAGGATGAATCGGCCATCGAGATGACCATCTCCACAGGCACTCAGGAGCAGAAAGCCGAGGGTAACATACAGGAGCCATACGACCCCCGTCTGGACCTGTCACACTACAAGTTCCCCACCCTGGACCTGCTCAAGCACTATGACAACGACTCTCCCGCCATTGACAAGGACGAGCAGGAGGCCAACAAGCACCGCATCATCAAGGTCCTTCAGGACTTCGGCATAGAGATCGACACCATCAACGCCACCGTAGGCCCCACCATCACCCTCTACGAGATAACCCCCGCCGCAGGTGTGCGCATATCGAAAATACGTAACCTGGAGGCCGACATAGCATTGAGCCTGGCCGCCCTGGGCATACGTATCATCGCGCCTATACCCGGCAAGGGCACCATCGGAATCGAGGTACCTAATGCCAAGCCCGTCATGGTATCCATGGAGTCCATTCTGAACAGCCGCAAGTTCGCGGAGAGCAAGATGGAGCTTCCTGTAGCCCTGGGCCGCACCATCACCAATGAGGTGTTCATGTTTGACCTGGCCAAGATGCCTCACCTGCTGGTAGCCGGCGCCACCGGTCAGGGTAAGTCAGTAGGTCTGAACGCCGTGATCACCTCACTGCTCTACAAGAAACACCCGGCAGAGCTCAAGCTCGTCATGGTTGACCCCAAGATGGTTGAGTTCAGCATCTACGCCCCCATAATAAGGCACTTCCTTGCCAAGATGCCCGATGTCGATGACTCCGAGGCCATCATAACCGATACCACCAAGGTCATCCACACCCTCAAGTCACTCTGCATAGAGATGGACAGCCGTTACGAGCTGCTCAAGAACGCCAACGTACGTTCTGTGATTGAGTACAACAACCTGTTCAAGGACCGCAAGCTCAACCCCGAGAAGGGCCACCGCTACCTGCCCTACATAGTAGTCGTGATCGATGAGTTCGGCGACCTTATCATGACCGCCGGTAAGGACATAGAGATGCCTATTGCACGAATCGCCCAGAAGGCGCGCGCCGTAGGTATGCATATGATCATAGCCACACAGCGTCCTACCACCAACATCATAACCGGTACCATCAAGGCCAACTTCCCGGCCCGTATGGCCTTCCGCGTGAGCTCCATGATAGACTCCCGCACCATCCTGGACCGTCCCGGCGCCAACCAGCTTATAGGACGCGGCGACCTGCTGTTCCTGTCGGGCAGCGACCCTGTGCGTGTACAGTGCGCGTTCGTGGATACCCCCGAGGTCAACGCCATCTGCCAGTACATAAGCCGTCAGCAGGGCTACACCGAGGCCTACCCGCTGCCTGAGTATGTCGATGAAAACGAGGGCGGAGCCATTGAAGGAGGCGTAGATATGGGCAAGTTCGACCCCATGTTCGCCGAGGCCGCACGTCTGGTGGTTGTCAACCAGTCAGGTTCCACATCACTCATACAGCGCAAGTTCTCCATCGGATACAACCGCGCCGGCCGTCTCATGGACCAGCTCGAGGCCACCGGTATCGTAGGCAGGGCCGACGGCAGCAAGCCCCGTCCCGTCCTTGTGGCCGATGAGGTTCAGCTTGACCGCATACTTGAAACCTATAACCTGCTCTGAGATGAAAAGACTTTTCACCCTCATACTCACCCTCTTCACGGTATTCACAGTCTCCGCGCAGAGCGCTGACCAGCTGCTCAGGAAAACCGTCTCCAAACTCCAGAAAGACGGCGGCATAACCATGACTATCGACGCCCGCGTAAAGATTGACGGCGGGACCGATGCGTTCGACCTGCTGCTCAAGCTCTCCGGCACCAGTTTCTACGCCAGTCAGGATGAGACCACCATGTGGTTCGACGGCAAGACCATGTGGCGCGGCAATGATTTCGGCGATGGAATCGAGGAGATATACATAACCGAGCCCACTCCTGAGGAGAAAGCCCGTTATGATGTCATCGGACTGCTTGGCAAGCATCAGGGATTCAGCGTGAGCTCGGGCGGCGCCGACACTTTCATACTCACCGCCTCCAATCAGGAGCGCAGCGTGGAGGGCATCCGCAAGGTCACCGTCCAGGTAGACCCCAACACATACGTACCCAAGTCCCTGCAGATTGAGTTCTCGGAGGAGCTTGGTGACGTATCGGCCTCACTTAAGGTTACCGGCTACAAGCCCGGACAGGATTTTGACAAGAGCACCTTTACCTGCCCCGTCAAGGAGTACAAGGATGCCGAAATCATTGATTTGAGATAACACGAAACGACATATGGAAAGAGTAAAATGCCTCATTATCGGATCCGGGCCCGCCGGATTCACCGCAGCGATCTATGCTTCACGTGCCAACCTTGCACCAGTACTCTATGAGGGACCGCAGTCAGGCGGCCAGCTCATAACCACCACGGTAGTCGAGAATTTCCCCGGATACCCCGAGGGTGTGAGCGGCTATGACATGATGGAGGATATGCGCGCCCAGGCAGCCCGGTTCGGTGCCACCATACGCATGGGAATCATCACCGCCGTGGATTTCAGCCAGGCCCCCTACACCGTCACCGTTGATGACGGTACACAGCTTCAGGCCGACACCGTGATCATATCGACCGGCGCCACCGCCAAATATCTGGGACTTGAGGATGAAAAGAAATATGCCGGCCGCGGAGTAAGCGCTTGCGCCACCTGTGACGGATTTTTCTACCGTAAGAAAGTAGTCGCAGTGGTCGGCGGCGGTGACACCGCCTGCGAGGAGGCCGCCTACCTCTCCACCCTGGCCAGCAAGGTATACCTGATAGTACGCAAGAACTACCTGCGCGCCAGTGACATAATGCAGAAACGGGTACTTGAAAACCCCAAGATAGAGGTTCTGTTCGGTCATAACGCCGAGGGACTGACCGGTGAGAGCAAGGTTCAGGGCGTCAAGCTCGTCAAGGACCTGGGACTCCCCTCCGAGGAGCACTACGAGCGCGAGATTGACGGTTTCTTCCTTGCCATCGGACATAAGCCCAACTCAGATGTATTCAAGCCCTGGATTGAGACCGATGAAAACGGTTATATCAAGACCGATGGAGCCCGCCCGCTCACCAACGTACCCGGTGTATTTGCCGCAGGTGATGTAGCTGATCCCAATTACCGTCAGGCCATCTGTGCCGCAGCCAGCGGCTGCAAGGCAGCCATGGAGGCCGAAAGATACCTCAACAAGTAGTTGTTTGGTTACGTTGTAAGCAAAAATGTATTACCTTTGCACCCGACCAGAAAAAAGCAATTTGTTAAACCCACGGACCGGTACCCCCAACCTGTCCATTATCTATGACAGGAAAGAATGAAGATTTCAGAGATTCTGGCCAAGAAGAAGACCTTATCGTTCGAGATTTTCCCTCCCAAAAGAGAGGAAGACACATTTACCCTTATTGATACCACTATCAAGAAGCTGGCAAGCTACGCTCCCGATTATATGAGCGTCACCTACGGAGCACTGGGCAACACCCTCTCCAACAGCGCCATGATAGCCAAGACAATCAAGGAGAACACGAACGCCCTCCCTCTGGCACACCTCACCTGCGTGGCATCCACCCGTGACAAGGTTGACAGCGTATGCTCCGAGCTTAAAAGCTATGGTGTAGAAAACATACTCACTCTGCGCGGTGACATACCCAAGGACACTACAACACCCATATTCTCCGATTTCAAGCATGCCAGTGATCTGGCTACATACATTAAGGACAAATGGAACGGCAGTTTTGGTCTGGCCGGCGCATGCTACCCCGAGAAACATCCTGAGGCCGACAGTCTGGCATCAGACATAGAATTCATGAAGTTCAAGCAGGATTGCGGCATGGAGTTCTTTGACAGCCAGCTGTTCTTTGACAACGAGGTGTTCTACCACTTCCTGCTCAAGGCCCGCAAGGCAGGCATTACCGCACCCATCATACCGGGCATCATGCCTGTTACCAGCTATGCACAGATTGACCGCATGATACAGGTATCAGGCTGCAAGGTGCCCAACAGACTGCTCAACCAGTTTGACCGCTACAAGGACGACAAGGCTGCCATCGAGGAGATAGGACTCATATTCACAAGCTATCAGATCCTTGACCTCATGGCCAATGACGTTGACGGAATCCACATCTACTCCATGAACAAGAGCGGATTCATAAGCAAGCTTATGGACAACATAGGCTATGTCGCATCGGATTTCTTCAAATAAGAACTGTAAAACGGTATCATGAAAATAGACAAGATCCAGATATTTGACGGAGCTCAGGGTACTGTCCTGGCCGATGCCCATCCCAAGGACGGCGACGACGGCAAGCCCAAGCATAACGGTGTGGCCGTACTCAACCTCACCAACCCTGCCCGTGTGCAGAAGATGCACACCGACTACCTTGAGGCCGGCGCCCAATACATAACCTGCAACTCATTCGAACTCAACCCCGTCAAGTGGCAGTCCCCCGAATATACATGGCAGGAGATAGCCGATGCAGCCATTGAGAATGCACGCACCGCTGTCGGTAACCGCGCCATGGTCATGTTCGATGTCTCCACATCGGGCCAGCTCATGGAGCCCGTAGGTCCGTTCACCTTTGAGCAGGCCTATGACAACTTCCGTCAGGTAGCCCTGTACACACACGAGCGCGTGGACGGCTATCTTCTGGAGACTTTCAGTGACCTCTACGAGCTTCGCGCCGCCATACTGGCCATACGTGACGTATGTGACAAGCCCATATTCGCCACCATGACCTTCGATGACCAGGCACGTACCCTCACCGGCTCGACCCCTGAGATAGTGTCACTCACCCTCTCGTCACTCGGTGTCGATGTGCTGGGCGTGAACTGCTCCACCAATCCCGCCGGCGTAATTGATGTGGTACGTCGCATGAAACCCTATGCGAACTGCCCCATCCTGGCACAGCCTAACAAGGGTCTGCCCGAGATGCGTGACGGTGAGGTGGTCTACAACTGGACCGATGAGCAGTTTGCCGCTGCCGCCAAGGACCTGATTGAGGCCGGTGCCTCCATACTGGGTGGCTGCTGCGGTTCATCACCCTCAACCATCAAGGCCATCTCCAAATACAAGGGACTTCCCGCCCCAGAGATTTCCAAGCCCGACGGCACCTACATATGCTCATCGACCGTAATGCTCAAGCTCGACAAGGGCCTCATATGCGGTGAGCGACTCAACCCCACCGGCAAGAAAAAGCTCAAGGCCGCTCTCGCCGAGGGTAACTTTGAATACCTGCAGCACGAGGCGCTGGCACAGAAAGATGCCGGAGCCGATTTCCTGGACCTGAACTGCGGCGTACCCAACTCTGACGAGAAGTCCCTTCTCTGCCAGGCTGTACGCAAGGTACAGGAGGTGTGCGACCTGCCCCTGCAGCTCGACTCCTCCAACCCCGATGCCATACAGGCCGCCATACGTCTCTACAACGGTGTGCCCATGATCAACTCCGTGAACGGAGGTGAGGAATCCATGTCACGCCTGCTGCCTATCATAGCCCGCTACCAGTGCCCCTCCGTAACACTGCCTCTTGATGAGCGCGGAGTTCCCGAGACCACTGAATCACGTATAGAAATTGCCCAAGGCATTATCAAACGTGCCGAGAGTATGGGCATCGACCGTCGCCTGTTGGTGTTTGACGGACTGGTCATGGCCATCTCATCAAACCAGCAGTACGCCAGGATAACCATCAACACACTCACGGAACTCAAGAAACTGGGTGTGCTCACTACGGTCGGTCTGTCAAACGTATCGTTCGGTCTGCCTGACCGCGGCACGCTCAACCGCAACTTCCTGGCCATGGCGTTGATGGGCGGACTTGACATGCCCATCATGAACCCGCTTGACCACGATACGGTTGCAACAGTACGTGCCAGCATGGCACTTACCGGCAATGACCCCGGCTGTGCAGGATTCATTTATTTCAACACCCAGGCACAGGATGAGCAGGTGGCTGACAATCTGTTCAACGCGGTATCGCAAGGTCTTAAGGACAGGGTTAAGGAGTGTCTGGAACGTGAGATGCCCGAGTTGGGCAAGGACCGTATCATAAATGAGGTCCTCATACCCGCGCTGGGTGATGTAGGCGCCAAATTCGCACGCAACGAGGTATTCATGCCTCAGCTGATAAGGTCAGCCGAAGCCGCCAAACAGGCTTTCGCCATCATATCCGAGCAGTTCAGCGCCAAGGGAGATGACGAGCCTTCAAAGGGACACATGATAATCGCCACCGTCAAGGGCGATGTCCACGATATAGGAAAGAATATTGTCAAGGTAGTGGTCCAGAGCCATGGATTTACCGTGACAGACCTTGGCAAGGATGTACCCAAAGAGGCTGTCCTTGAGGCCGCCCAAAACGAGAATCCCAATGCCGTAGGTCTGAGCGCGCTCATGACCACCACCGTAGATTCGATGAAGGAGACCATCGAGTTTCTGAGAGCTAACGGCATCACCTGCCCCATCGTTGTGGGCGGTGCCGTCATGACCCCTGATATTGCCAGCGCCATAGGCGCCACCTACTACTCTAAGGATGCGTTGGAGACAGCACATCTCATGCAAGATATCTGTGGTGTGAAATAATGAGGGAAAAACTCTGGAACGCGAACTACGTAAAGATATGGACCGTGAATTTTCTGGTCCATTTCTCTTTTATGCTCATCGTTCCGCTTCTGCCCCTCTACCTCAACGAGACATTCGGCGCCACCAAGGACACCATAGGAATGGTGCTCACCGGATATGCCCTGATGGCACTCACCATAAGGCCGTTCAGCGGATTCCTGGTTGACAGTTTTCCCCGAAAGACGGTCCTGGTCATATGCGGAGCGCTCTTTTTCAGCATATTCATAGGTTATCTGGCAGCAGGTTCGCTGGCTGCCTTCGCCATATTCCGCACCCTGCACGGCGCACCTTTCGGTGCCACCACCGTAGCAGCCAGCACCGTAGCCATCGATGTAGTGCCATCGTCCCGCCGCGGTGAGGCCATCGGTTACTACGGACTTAGCAACAACCTGGCCATGGCCCTGGGACCGGCTCTTGCCATCGTATTGCTTGAGGCATTCAGCGGCAACTACAAGGCCCTGTTCTGCGTCTCACTGGCTGCATCGTTCATAGGACTCCTGCTGGAGATATCCATCAGGACACCCAACCGTGATTTCACGCCTAAGAAAAGCGTACTCTCGCTTGACCGGTTCTTCCTGCTTGACGGATGGCGTGAAGCCATCGGCATAGCATGTTTCGCCTTCAGCTACGGAGTGCTCTCCACCTATGTGGCCATCTACGGCAAGGAGGAGCTTGGAATCACCGGTGGAACGGGACTTTTCTTTGGTCTCTGTGCCGTAGGTCTGATACTGTCCAGACTCACCGGGGCACGCGCGCTGCGTCAGAACAAGGTATCACGCAACGCCTCCATGGGCATGTGCGTATCGGTATTCGGCTATCTCATGTTCGCCGCCCTGCACAACCCCATAGGGTACTATGGCGCAGCATTGGTCATCGGACTCGGAAACGGCCACATGTACCCTGCTTTCCAGACCATGTTCATCAACCTGGCCGAGAACTCGCAGCGTGGTACCGCCAACTCGTCGATCCTTACCTCCTGGGATGCCGGTGTGGGACTGGGAGTACTCCTGGGCGGACTGTTCAGCGAATACTGGGGCTATCACAGCGCCTTCTGGACTGCCGTCCTGGTCAACGTATTCGGTATCCTGTTCTACTTCACCTCCATCCGCAGCCACTTTGAATCGCACAAACTCAGATAAAAAAGGGCACAGAAGGGACGGTTCCCTCTGTGCCCTTTTTATCAATATGCAGTTATTCAGTGCTTCCTGATAAATCCAGGAAGACCTAAAGTTCCATAACCGTCTCTGTCACTGGCGAGAACGAATGTTGCCTCGCTGAACCTGTTCTTTTCTTCATTGAAGCTCTGCGATGTCCATTCATCAAGACTGGTCATGTCATACCACTCATACCCGGCATAGGGCTCAAGAGTCTTAGGATCCAAGCCCGGAGCAAACCATGAACGGTGATCAGGAGGCAGAGGTATCATCGGCCGATGCAACACTTTTGCAACGCTTTTTTGTTGCCGGAGCACCTCTGCAGCCCTACATTTGCATCGAAACGCTAAAAACCGAACGATATACAATAAACCAAATCTTCCTCGTTTGCCAGAGTGTCCCACACCTACCCCTGCGAGAACCTATTCTCGCCGGGGTGAGTGCGGGACACTGGCTTATTTTGCTGGGGTGTCCCGCGCCCATCGGCCCTACAAGCGTTGTGAGAGGGGTGCGCGTGGGACACTTTGGCAAGAAAGTGAAGGAAAGGGGTCTGACCCCAATCCGCCGAAAAAAAGCAAAAAATTATTTTGCTGTGACAGTATAAAATAGTACCTTTGCGCCCGATTAGTGCCGTGGAGGTTGGAGAAGTGTCGGCCACAGTGGGCGGACCACCTTACGGAGAAACGAATAAAAGCAAGTTTTAATGTACGTTATTGCTGAAATTCAGGGACAGCAGTTCAAGATTGAAGAGGGAATGAAGCTGTTCGTGCACCACATTCAGGACGTTGAGGCTGGTGCAAGCATTGAGTTCGAGAAGATCCTTCTCGCCGACAAGGACGGTAAGGTCACTGTAGGTGCTCCTACCATCAAGGGCGCAAAGGTAGTATGTGAGGTCAAGAGCGCACTCGTTAAGGGTGACAAGGTTCTTGTATTCCACAAGAGAAGAAGAAAAGGTTACCGTAAGCTCAACGGTCACCGCCAGCAGTTCACAGAGCTTCTGGTAAAGGAAGTAGTAGCATAACCCTAAAAACATTAGAAAGATATGGCACATAAAAAAGGTGTAGGTAGTTCTAAGAACGGCCGTGAGTCTGCCAGCAAGCGTCTGGGCGTTAAGATTTGGGGTGGACAGTATGCAAAAGCAGGTAACATCGCACTGGTTGACGGAACCGTAGAGTTCAAGAAGGGCCGCAAGGACAGAAGTTATGTATCAGTTATCCCCGTTGAGGAGAAAGCTGAGGCCTGATAAACCAAACAACTTAAAAGAGGCTCACTTATTCCGTGGGCCTTTTTTATTTAAAGATTAAAATCCGATGCTCACACTCAAACAGATCACAGAACAGACCGATACAGTCATTGCAGGTCTTAAGAAGAAGCATTTCAAGAATGCAGAGGAGGCTATTGCCCAGGCCATCGAGTTGAACGACAACAGAAAGAAGGCCCAGGCACAGTTGGATAACAATCTTGCCGAGGGCAAGACACTTGCCGCCAAGATCGGACAGGCCATGAAGGCTGGCAACAAGGAGGAGGCCGAGCAGGCCAAGGCCCGTGTTGCTGAGCTCAAGGTTGCAGCTGCCGAGCTTGAGGCCAAGAAGGAGCAGGCTGAGAATGATCTGACCGCACTGCTCTGCACAATTCCCAACATACCCTACCCTGAGGTTCCCGAGGGCACCTGCGCCGAGGACAACTGGGTAGTCAAGTCAAACCTCAAGGAGTGTGTGATAGGACAGGATACCGTAGGCAACTGGACCTGCAACCCCCAGAATGGTGAGGCTAAGGTTCCCCACTGGGAGCTCGCCAAGAAGTACAACCTGATTGACTTTGACCTGGGTGTCAAGATTACAGGCGCCGGATTCCCCGTATATATTGGAAAAGGTGCTCAGCTGCAGCGCGCACTCATCAACTTCTTCCTGGCCGAGGCCAACAAGGCCGGCTACACGGAGATCATGCCTCCCACCGTCGTTAACCAGGCATCGGGTTACGGTACAGGCCAGCTCCCTGACAAGGAAGGACAGATGTACCACTGCGAGGTCGATGACCTTTACCTCATCCCCACCGCCGAGGTTCCCGTAACCAACATCTACCGTGACGTAATCCTGGACGAGAAGCAGCTCCCCATCAAGAACTGCGCTTACACACAGTGTTTCCGTCGTGAGGCCGGTTCATACGGCAAGGATGTACGCGGTCTGAACCGTCTGCATGAATTCTCCAAGATTGAGATAGTACGTATCGATACACCCGAGCACTCTGCCGAAAGCCACAAGGAGATGCTTGCCCACGTAGAGGGCCTGCTCCAGAAGCTGGAACTCCCCTACCGCATACTGCGTCTGTGCGGCGGCGACCAGAGCTTTACATCGGCTATCTGTTATGACTTTGAGGTTTACTCCGAAGCACAGGGCCGCTGGCTTGAGGTTTCATCGGTATCGAACTTTGACACATACCAGGCCAACCGCCTCAAGTGCCGTTACCGCAAGACCGGCGAGAAGAAAGCCGAGCTCTGCCACACGCTGAACGGTTCTGCTCTGGCACTGCCCCGAATAGTGGCGGCCATCCTGGAAAATAACCAGACCGATAAGGGAATAAGGATTCCCAAGGCGCTGGTTCCTTACACGGGATTTGAAATGATTGATTAAAAAAGAGGCTCACTTGACAGTGGGCCTTTTTTTACATATCTTTGAGGCGACCAACATTTCAAGTCATTATGAAAAAAGCTTTACTCGCATTACTATGTACAATCCTGACCATCACAGCCAAAGGCCAGGTTGTCAATGGCATATGTTATTACAAGTTAGATGACTCACATGTGTCAGTGGTAGTTGACCAGAAGTGGGACAGTCAGAGTTCCACCATGATAAGGCATGACTACAAGGGCCAATTATCCATTCCCCCATCGGTCGTAATTGACAACAAGACATATACCGTAACCAAGGTTGACCTTTACGGTTGCTCGGAACTTACAGGCATAAGTTTGCCTAACACCCTTGAAGAGATTGCCGAGGCCGGATTCTCAGACTGTTCAAGCCTGACCCGCGTCACTCTCCCCTCATCGCTTAAGAAAATCGGCCGCTTTGCATTCCAGTCCTGTGACAACCTGCAGGAGTTGACCATCCCGGCCTCCGTTCAGGAGATAGGAATGAATGCGTTCTGCACTTTCAGCGACAACTTCAAGAAGCTTACCATAACCGATCTGGCCGCATGGTGCGATATTGAGATGGAAGGTATCCTCCTTACCGACGGCACAGTTTATCTCAATGACAAGCCGCTCACCGACCTTGTCATCCCTGAGGGCGTAAAGACAATCAAGCCTTACGTATTCTGCGGATTCAAAGGCATAACATCCGTACATATTCCCGCATGCGTTGACTCCATCGGCTATAACGCATTCATGGGCTGCACATCAATCACCAAGGTATCGGGCGATGACATTGCGTCATGGTGCGGAATACACTTCGGCCCCACTACGATTCTCAACACCGGGAATCCGCTGAATCTCTCCAATCCCGTATTCTATTCGGAAAACCTTTACATAGGAGGCAGTTCCATAACCGAGCTCACCATTCCCGAGGGTGTCGATTCAATAGGCAGTTGCGCTTTCATCAATCTCAAGAGCCTCACCAAGGTCTCACTGCCGTCCACTCTCAAGTATGTAGGGCCCAATGCATTCCAGGATTGCATAAATCTTATGATAGCCGATGTAACCTCTATCCGGGACTATTGCGGGATTGAGTTCGCATCGCTTGACAGCAATCCTTTCCAGGATTATATAACATACCGCGCATTCACCTGGCTGCTTGTAAACGGGAATTACGTTCATGAAGGAAACAGGGTTCTCTCTATCCCTGACGGCATAACCGAGGTCAAGGCCAACGCTTTTGCCAATGCCGATCCTACTGAGACCGTAATAATCCCCGCATCGGTCACCAAGATAGGCACGAACGCTTTCCGCAACTCCGTGACCAACAGGTTCCACACCCTCTGCATCAAAGGTCATATTGAGGATATGGGCGAACTTGCATTCGGCAGCTGTCCTTTTATAAACACCATCTACATGGAGGACCTGAACCCCTCTGCCATACCGGCCAACACCTTTACCAACTACTATATTCCTCCTACGAACCTGACACTTGGCGCTGACTACAACTACAAGAACACCAAGCTCATGGTACCCGCCGGCACCAAATCCATCTATGAAAGTACCGATGGATGGAATCTGTTCGAGAATATAGAGGAGTATGACGTCGCCGCCGTTAACGGCATTGGACTCTCAAATGCTGCGACAACGGAGTTCACCCTTGACGGACGCCCTGCCGGCCCCGATTACAAGGGCATAATACTTGTCAGGATGCCCGATGGCACCGTCCGCAAAGAACTTAGGAAATAACTGATCAGAGTGCAGCGCGCAGGCGTACAAGCTTGGTAAGCAGACCCTCGAGCAGATCAAGCGGAAGCATGTTGGCTCCGTCGCTCTTGGCCTGCGCAGGATTCTCATGTGTCTCCATAAAGAGGCCGTCAGCCCCTACTGCCACGGCAGCCTTGGAGATTGTCTCTATAAGCTCAGGCTGACCTCCAGTCACACCGCTTGTCTGGTTGGGACGCTGCAGGGAGTGTGTGCAGTCCACCACGACGGGATATCCGAATTTCTGCATCTCAGGGATGCCGCGGAAATCAACCACCAGGTCCTGATAACCGAATGTGGTGCCGCGCTCGGTGAGCATGATATTGCGGTTGCCTGCATCGGCCACCTTCTGGGCGGCGAACTGCATGGCATCGGGAGCAAGGAACTGTCCTTTCTTTATGTTCACGGTCTTGCCGGTACGGGCCGCAGCTACCAGAAGGTCGGTCTGACGGCACAGGAAAGCCGGAATCTGCAGTATGTCAACATACTCGGCAGCCATCACGGCATCCTCCTCGCGGTGAATGTCGGTAACTACCGGAACACCGAACTCCTTTTTGACCTTGGCAAGCACTTTTAATGCCTTTTCATCGCCGATTCCGGTGAATGAATCTATACGTGAACGGTTGGCCTTCTTGAACGAGCCTTTGAATGCATAGGGAATGCCCAGACGTGACGTGATATCCACACACTTCTCTGCAATGCGCATAGCCATCTCCTCGCCTTCAATCACGCAAGGACCTGCCAGCAGGAAGAAATTCTTGGAGTTTTCAAAAAGTGCCATTTTATCAGGGAATTATAAAGTTTATTACAGCCGGCTCAAGTGATACCTTGAGGGGGAACGTATGTGACAGGGTACGGCCGTCAATGCATGTGAGAGTGCCGTCAGCCTGCATTATCTCTATCTGTTTGGTCCTGTAGGGACGAACCTGCTCGTGGTTCAGGAACTGGTTATGCAGGATCATGTAGAGACCGCGTATAGTCTGCCAGAACTTGGGTCTGTAAACCACTGACAGGTCCAGCCATCCGTTGTAGGGTACGGCGCTCGGGGTCATACCGTAACCGCGGGAGTTACCTATACATATGGTCATGATCTTGTCATTGATCTCCTCGCTGTTGACCTTGATGCGCATCTTGTACTGCTTGCGCTCCTTGAACAGGCTGAATATGGCAACCAGGTAAGCGGGATTCTTCTTACCGAACCGCTTGCATATATCCGACAGACGAATAGCCTGGGCGCCCAGACCTACGTTAACCGACATAAGGAAATAACGTACCTTCTCGCTGCCGTCCTCCTGGAATGAGCAGTATCCCACATCAATCTTCTTGGTCCTGTGCTCTATGATGGCATGTATGGCTTTCTTGTAGTTGTCAACCTCCAGACCCCAGAAACTTGCAAAGTCATTGCCGATACCGTTCGGCACGATACCCAGGGTGAGGTTCTGACGTATCTCACGGGGAGAGAACATGATGGCGTTGATGGCATCGTTCAGGGCCTCGTCACCTCCCACCACTACGATGGTCTGATGGCCGCTGTCAATAAGCATGCGGGTGATGCGTTCTATAGAGCCCTCGCCCTCCGACTGCACCACGTCATACTTAACCTTGCGGAACTCCAGGTACTCTCTTATCTGCTCCCATCTCTTGAGGGTGTTGCTAACACCGGCACGGGGTACGTAGACTATTCCCCATCTGTCTTCATCCATCATACAGATTCTTTCTCCATTAGTTCAACAATGCGGTTCACCTTATCGTCCATGGACCATTCAAAAGGAATCCACTCAATATGTATGCCACGGCGTTCCATACCGCGGAACCAGGTCATCTGACGTTTGGCGAACTGATGTATGGCCACCTCCAGCTCCTGCAGCAGGTATTTATACTCCAGCTGTCCCGTAACATAGAGAGTGACATACTTATACTCCAGCCCGTAGTAAATAAGGTCTTCGGCCGATATGCCCTTGTCAAGCAGGCCTTTGATCTCATCGATCATACCCTCCTGCAATCGTTTCTCAAGGCGGCTGCTTATAAGCTCGCGCCTCATGTCACGGCTTATGTCAATACCTATGTTCAGGCTCTTCAGACCGGGGAAGGCACCCGCCTCAACGGGAGTGTTACGGTAGCACTCCTCAATCTCTATGGCACGTATAGCGCGCTTGGTAGTATCGACATCGGTCGTATTGTGGAGTGTCTTGTAGCCTTTGAGAATCTCGGTGAGTTCCGAAAGCGTCTTTCCCTCAAGCGACTTACGCAGTGCAGGATTCTCCGGAACCGGTATGAGCCTGTAACCGCGAAGCACCGACTCCAGATAGAGGCCCGTTCCGCCGCACATGATCGGCACGGCTCCACGCTCCACCACCCCACGGTATGCCTTGAGGAAGTCACCCTGAAACTCGTAGACATTGTATTTGCTGCCGGGCTCAGCGATATCAATAAGGTGGTACGGAATACTATGACCGTTAATCTCATAATCAGCCAGGTCCTTGCCTGTGCCGATATCCATGCCGCGGTAGACCTGACGGCTGTCGGCGCTCAGTATCTCGCCGCCCACACGGTCAGCCAGCGCCACAGCCAGACGAGTCTTGCCGCAGGCCGTGGGACCGAGCACTGTTATAAGGTCATATTTAGCCATACAAGTGCGAAGTTAAAAAAAAATCCCCGCATTGCTGCGAGGATTCTGACTTTATGCTATCACCAATTCTGATTCAGAATGTAAGGAATTCCCGATGAGGTAATACCCGAAGCGTTAATCGAGAACTTACGGGTAAAGCCGTTGTTGTAGAACTCCACACGGGCACGGCCCTCATTGTCAGTTATCACATTGGGATCCCAATATAACGTACGGCGCGAGTCGACAGTACCCGATACAGGACCTTCAGGATACTTGGGTGAATAGAAACTGACAGGTATTGAGTAGCCCTGAACCTTTGTAACCCTACGTCCCATGTCACGGATCTCGCCATAGAACAGGAGATTCTTGTCTTCCTTAATCTGAATATCAATCAGATAATACCTGTCCCAACTCAATTCAACCTCTTGGAACCATTCCGTATCCAGGTGTTTCATATGATAGTCATTTAGCAGCGGAGTCAGTTTGGTAAGTTCATGCAGAGTCATAGGCTCGTCATAAACAATGATGCTCTTGACATCAATCATATCTATCTGCATGGGATTGTCAAACGGCTTCTTGTCGAGCAGTTTCTTCTGGTTATGCACATAAAACAACGGCTTTACCCCGCTCTCAATGTGTATGTCATCGCCATTTCCCCCTTCGATTGACCCGTCAGCGAATCTTATGCCACGTTCCAGGAAATACCCCTCGACATTAGTGGTATATTCTCCCATATCCAGTTCATCCTCTGCATCCGCCTCCGCATTGAAAGATGTAAAGGTATCATAATCAATGAACTGACGTTTTCCGGATTCAGCCTCGATATCAACAGCGTCAAGGACAATCCCCTGATCCATGTTAATCAACAGAGGCTGGTCATCATCCAAAGGAACAGACTGATTGACCATACGGAGCTTATTATGGTCAAGGTCCGTTTCCTGCTTCAGGAAAGCCCTGGCCGATGGTCTCTCCGACCGTTCCAGTCTGATACGTTTATTCCTCTCATACCTGGTCTGTCCGTTCCGTTTTGTCGAGGTCAGGTTGAATGAGAACTTGCCTTCACCATAAAAATCAGACAGATTGAATCCGAAATAGCCGGTCGAATCGGTACGATACTTGAATTTATCTATGCTCCAGAACTGTCTGTTGTCGGGCACAAGTACAGCAAAGATGTCTATATCGGCCACGGGCTCACGTTTGCGGTATGACAGTATCCATCCGTTCATGGTCAGGCCATCCTCGATACGGTGTCTCTCCTCAAACTCCGTAAGGCCGGTCATAGTCTGCCATTCGTAGCGTTCCCAGCCTTGAACCAAGGTCAGAAGGTTGAGGGCCTCGCGGTGCTCATCGTCATTTGCCTCAAGATACCAGGCCGGATCATGGATGTACCCCTTAAGGTCCGATGACAGCAGCAGGTTGGTCTGCAGGTTTTCCGTACGTCCGCCTCCGTAGTCAGCGGCATCCCGGACAGACAGGCAGAAACGGTCACGCAGCGGATTGCCATCCCTGTCATTAAGGGTGAACTCAAGAACCTCCCTGCTGAAAGCCTGACGCGACATACTGTCGGTGTTAACCGTAATTGCAGGACTCACGAATTCATCGTTGTTATGGAAAATGCTGCGTGATGAGAGAATCATACCATTCCTGTCATACAAGGTCATCCTGCAGACACCTAATGGCCAGGTCGAACAGTCAATATTCAACCTGGATTCCATACTGTCCTTTATCTCCTCAAAGTGGATAATATCGCCACGACAGGTCACAGCCAAAGCCACAGGTTCACCCTTACGGTCCAGAGTCCTCCGGATATTCACCTGTAACAACGAATCCGAACGCACATCGGATATCATTGAGTATCCGCTCCTTACAGGCCTGGGTAAACTGGAACGGCCGGTCTTGCCATCCTTTGCAATGAACCGGGCTGTCACTGTCCCCTTGGGAGTGATTATGAATGAACCCATACCATCATGAACCGTAAGGACAGAATCCTCCAGACCCGGCATGACCATAGTTCCTTCCATTCCGAAAGCATCGGCGCCGGTAGCCTTGAATGCCACCCTGCACGGCAGTCCGTTAATAAGGTCGCCGCCCTCGGGGTAGAATGTTACGTTTACATTGCTGTTCTGTCCTTTCTGTGCATCGGATTTATCACGTACATCCTCTATAAGGGGATTGTCCTGATAGCTTACCACGTGCGATTTGTCATACTCTCCTACATATTTGGGCTGGGTATATACGGGTATAACCCGTGAGAATATGGCCTCCGGGCTGAAGTCAAGCATATTCTGGGTATAGGCGCGTATCTCATAGAAACCGCTGGGATATGCCATAATGCCTCGTTTCTCACGTGACTGCGCCGTACCTTCATCCAACAGTGAAACGGAGCCGTTTGCCTGACCGTTAACAATTTCAAGTTTCTGCTGCCGCAGCAACTGCCCGGTAGGTGCCAGGAAATCCACATAGAGTACTCCGCTTGGAGCATGCTCCAATGTTGTCGCATGAGTGACAAAAGCCTTATACCAGATATTCTCACCCTGGAAATAGGCCGTGTTGTCAAACTCCAGATAGACTTTCTCCTGCGGATAAAGGTCGTTGAACTGTCGGATATTGCCGGCAAACTTCATGAGCTCTTTCGTATAGTCCGATGAATCCTTTACTGCCAGCTCATATTTGACTCTATCTTTTATGTTTATCGTTTCATCTACGAAAGGTGTGTAGTCATCGGGCAAACAGGCTCCGACTTTCTTTTCTCCTATTACTCCCCCAAACTGAATGTTATTGTCAAAGGAAATACCCTCTTTAAGGAATGTACAGGTATCCTCCCAGAGAGTCATTCCTGACTTGGAGAATGTATCATATTCCATTTTCGTTGACAATCCCCCTATAAAATGCTCTTCTTCCTCAAGGTATATCACTCCTCTGTTCTCTTTCAGATTCAGCGGTGAACCGTCACGTTGATGATAGTACCTTATGGTAAGTGGCGTACCCTTTAAGCCATAAATCTGCATCATGTTTTCCCCCAGGAAAGCCGATTGTTCCTTTATAACCACAGGAAAAGCCATCGGCATTATTACAGAATCTCCATCGACTACTGCTTTTATAAACTTGGTCATGGATAAAGAGTATCCGTTTTCCTCCAACCGGTCCTCATAGAAAGACCTCAGGAAATGCTGGCTGGAATTGTAATATGCCTGCCGGCGGTTCTCTTCAATCCTCTCCGCCTGACGTTTCTTTAAGTTCTCATAGGGTTTATAATAGAAATAGCCCAGTACATTACACTGTGTACTGATATCCACATCGAATTCACCAGCTGCACTGTAATTGTGGCTTCTGACATTTTCAGCTGTAAATCGGACCAGATCCACATAAAGTTCATATCCCAATAACGGCATATCGATTATAATGGGTTCACTGGCCCATGCCGTGAATATTGTCCTTATTTCATCTGCTTTTGCCATATTGGGCCTGTAGGCGGAATCCACCACTTCCCCTGTATAATTATCTACAATCACAGTTTTCATTACAGATTCGGACCTGTCAAACATGATGGCCTGTTCATTCCTTATGACAGCATTCCGTCCCCATCGGTCATCACCCAGAAACATACGCTTGAAATAGCTCAGGTCTTTTTTCTTGACCTTGCCCGATATCACCACCTCGGGCAGTTCGTCGTTAGTCTCAAGAGTTACCTTCATTTTACCTGGAGCACTCATAAGGTCACGGGCCTGAGTCTTGTATCCCACGAAACTGAATACTATCGTGGACGGGAAAGATATGTTCTTGAGTTCAAAACGGCCGTCATTACCGGTAACGGTTCCTTTAGTCGTACCATTGATGTAAACCGTCGCATAAGGAAGAGGTTCTCCGGTTTTACTGTCAACGACATATCCTGAAACTGTGTTCTGTCCGAACAGAATGGCTGGAAGAAAAGAGAGCAAAGCAAACAACAGTCTTTTCATAATCATTATTGGTCAAGGAAGGATAATAAAAGGTTCTAAAGGCAAAAATGGACATAAATGTTAAGTTTTCAAATAACAGCTACAAAAAAATGGCATAAGACCGTATAGAAATAAAAAAAATCCCCGCATTGCTGCGAGGATTCTTTTATTTAAGGTATAATCACTTAAGGCCTACGGCCTTGAGTAAAAGCTTCGCCTCGGTATAAACAAGTAAACTTGCTTCTACTCTCGGCTTGCATTTTACTTTGTGATAACGCGGGCCATTTCGCAAACCTTGTTGCTGTAACCCCACTCGTTGTCATACCATGCGCAAACCTTAACGAAGGTAGGATCGAGCTGGATACCGGCCTTAACGTCAAAGATTGAGGTGTGTGAGTCGTTGCGGAAGTCAGTTGAAACAACAGCCTCGTCGGTGTAGCCAAGGATACCCTTGAGCTCGCCCTCTGAAGCCTCCTTCATAGCAGCGCAGATCTCCTCATATGTGCAGGGCTTCTCGAGCTCAGCAGTCAGGTCAACGAATGATACGTCAGAAGTGGGAACACGGAGTGACATACCAGTCAGACGGCCGTTCAGAACGGGAAGAACCTTACCTACAGCCTTAGCAGCACCGGTTGAAGAAGGAATGATGTTCTCCAGGATGCCACGACCACCGCGCCAATCCTTCTTTGAAGGACCGTCAACAGTCTTCTGAGTAGCAGTAGCAGCGTGAACAGTAGTCATAAGACCACGCTTGATACCGAACTTGTCGTTCAGAACCTTGCTGATAGGAGCAAGACAGTTAGTTGTGCAAGAAGCGTTTGAAATGATGGTCTGACCAGCGTATGTCTTGTCGTTAACACCATATACGAACATAGGAGTAGCATCCTTTGAAGGAGCTGACATGATAACCTTCTTGGCACCAGCCTTGATGTGAGCCTCAGCGAGCTCAGCGGTCAGGAAGAAACCGGTTGACTCAACAACTACGTCAACTCAGCGAAAACCTGAATCTTGTTGCCGTCAACGATCAGGTAGTTACCCTCAACCTTGATGTCGTGATTGAACTGACCATGAACTGAATCATACTTCAGCATGTAAGCCAGATAGTCGGGATCCAGAAGATCATTGATACCTACGACCTTGATGTCGCCAGCGAAGTTCTCAACAGCAGCACGGAAAACCATGCGACCGATACGGCCAAAACCGTTAATACCGAGTTTGATCATTGTGTTTGTTTTAGGTTGTTTAATATATTGCGATTCTCTTTCTCTCTAAAAACGGCGCAAAATTAAGAATTTCTTTTTACTTTCGCGCAAAATTACGAAAGTAATAAGGATAAAAAAGTTTAAGATAAAATAGGTATAAGAATATGGGCTTTTTAAAGAACATTTTCTCAAAGAAGAAAGAAGAGGTGGAAAACGTCGGTGGAATGGAGGACTTTATGACTCTCATCCGCGTTTATCTGCAGGCCGAAATAGCAGGAAACCTGGGTATTACCAATATCAACATGCTTCCTGACCTGGCCACTTTCAAGAGAGGTCTCAAGATACAGACCCAGGGCAACAAGCTCGGCGTAGCCGAGAAGGCCCGCTGCAAGAAGATGATGGGTCAGATGTACGGCATATCCGACGGATTCTTCAAGGAAATCGATGCATGCATACGCAAGAACTGCCGTACAGTGAACTCACTGCAGGCATTCATGTTCCAGTTCCAGGGTTTCAGCTCTGACCTGATGATGCAGGTCGGCACCATACTCAAGTGGAAGTTCCGCGTTCCCAGCTTTATGCGTAGCGCCCTCCGCACCATGACCGAGGATGCCGTCCACAAGATCATGACCAGCAACTCATGGAAGGACGAGGCCAGCTACAAGACGGTATTCAGCATACGTCAGTACCAGCAGCACCTGGGATTCAGCGAGAACTGGATGAGCGAATATGCATTCAACACCCTGCTCCTGGCCAAGAAGGAGCCCCGCAGGAAAGAGGATCTCGAGGCCGCCAGGGAAATGCTTAAGAACAGATAAAAAAAATGGAGCCTGCACTTTGGCTGGTTATCATTTTTTAAGTTATATTTGTACTTCGAATAGATACAGTAGCATAGTCATTAGCCATGACTGAAGACGATTCCAGACTGATTGAGCAGTTCGAAGGTAAGATCCGTAAACTTGCGGACCTTTATGAAACCGTCAAATGCACCAATTCCGAGCTCCGCAGCCAACTTGAGGCCAAGGATCAGGAAATCCGGCAGTTGAAGGATGAACTGGACGCCATGAAGGAATCCTACCAGTATCTTAAACAGTCTAAAGTACTTGAGGTTTCGGGTCACGACATTGATGACACCAAACGTCGGGTACAAGGATTGGTGCGCGAGATAGACCATTGCATTAAACTACTCACAGTCTGATGATTATGGAAGAAAAGGCAATGGATGATTTGTTTGAAATTAAACTGATGGTAGGCGGAACATACTACCCTCTGACCATCCCCAGAAAGGATGAGAGGCTGTATCGTGAAGCTGCCAGACGTATCAACGATAAGCTCAACAGGTACCGCACCCGTTACCCGCAGTTGAGCGAGGAGAAATACTACGTGATGGCCGCCGTGCACATTGCAATGGTGAACGTCATGCTGGAGGACTTCAATGATACGGCTCCGTATAAAGAAAAGATCAGGCAGCTGGACAGGGAGCTCGACTCCATCCTGGATGCCGGAATAGAGACCGGAGCAGAGTAATTCCCCACAAATCTAGCAGTTTACGCGCACTTTCCTGTCAGAGAGATGGTCTCCCAATCTCTTCGGTAGCAGGGCAGTGCGTATTATATATACATATAAAAGGGAGGACAGTTATGGAATACTTATTTCTAACCATTGGACTGGTTGTAGGAGCAGTTGTAGCCTACATCCTTTCGAACAGCAAATTGAATAAGAAAGTACAGCTTCGTCTTGAGGAGGCTGAGAAACAGGCAGAGACAATCAAGCGTGACAAGCTGCTTGAAGTAAAGGAGAAGTTCCTCAACAAGAAGGCTGAACTTGAGAAAGAGGTCCAGATACGCGACCAGAAACTCCAGCAGAATGAGAATCGCCTGCACCAGAAAGAGATGCAGCTTAACCAGCGCCAGGGAGACCTGCAGCGCAAGCATCAGGAGGCCGATGCCGTTCGTGAGAACCTCGAGGCCCAGATGTCAGTGATTGAAGACAAGAAAGAGGAGCTCGAGCGTCTGCAGATGCAGGAGCGTGAGAAACTTGAAGTCATAAGCGGCCTGTCAGCCGAGGAGGCCAAGAACCGACTCGTCGAATCACTCAAGGAGGAGGCCAAGACCGAGGCTGCTTCATATATCAACGAGATTATGGATGACGCCAAGATGACCGCCAGCAAGGAGGCCAAGAAGATTGTCATCCAGACCATACAGAGAATCGGCACCGAGACCGCCATCGAGAACTCGGTAACCGTATTCCACATTGAGAATGACGAGATGAAGGGCCGTATCATCGGTCGTGAAGGCCGTAACATCCGTGCCATCGAGGCCGCCTGCGGCGTTGAGATCGTGGTCGATGACACCCCCGAGGCCATCGTGATATCAGCCTTTGACCCCGTTCGCCGTGAGATTGCCCGTCTGGCCCTGCATCAGCTGGTTGCCGACGGCCGTATCCACCCCGCCCGCATCGAGGAGGTTGTAGCCAAGGTACAGAAGCAGGTTGAGGATGAGATAATCGAGACCGGTAAGCGCACCACCATCGACCTGGGCATACACGGTCTGCATCCTGAGCTCATACGCCTTATCGGTAAGATGAAATACCGTTCATCATACGGCCAGAACCTGCTGCAGCATGCACGTGAGACCGCCAACCTGTGCGCCGTGATGGCTGCAGAGCTGGGACTCAACCCCAAGAAGGCCAAGCGTGCCGGTCTGTTGCATGATATAGGTAAGGTGCCCGATGAGGAGACAGAGATGGCACACGCCGAGTACGGTATGCATCTGGCCGAGAAGTACAAGGAGAAGCCCGATATCTGCAACGCCATCGGTGCTCACCACGAGGAGATTGAGATGACGAGCCTTATAGCTCCCATCGTACAGATATGTGACGCCATCTCAGGTGCACGTCCCGGTGCCCGCCGTGAGATCGTAGAGGCATACATCAAGCGCCTGAACGACCTTGAGAAGATTGCCCTCTCCTATCCCGGCGTAACCAAGACCTACGCTATCCAGGCCGGTCGCGAACTCCGCGTCATTGTAGGTGCCGATAAGATCGACGACAAGCAGACCGAGCAGCTCTCAGCCGAGATAGCTCAGAAGATCCAGAACGAGATGACATATCCCGGTCAGGTCAAGATCACTGTAATACGTGAGACACGTGCCGTAAACTACGCACGATAAGGATAACAAAACAGGCAAACGCATGAACTGCAGGAGTTTGTATAAACTGCTGCTACTTGCAACAGCAGTATTGTCCCAGACAACGGTTAAAGCCGGCTCAACCCCAGAGTCGGCTTTGGTCGTTAATGAAATAATGCCGGCCAATATAGACATGTTCATTGACCCGTCATTCAACTACGGAAGCTGGATAGAGCTCTATAATCCTTCGGACAAGGATATAGACCTATGCGGCTGGTACATAAGCAATGACCCGCTCAACAGGACTCAGTGTCCGCTCGGACCGCGTCACCGCATTGTCCCGGCCAAAGGATTCCTGACCCTCTGGTTCGGCAACCTGGACACATACTGCCCGCTTCAGGTGGAGTTCAAGCTCGAGAACAACTACAAGGACCACAGCAAACGCTCCACCCTCCTGCTCACCGACAGCCTGGGCAACTTACAGATAGAGAAGGAATATCCTTTCGTTCCCGCCCGCATATCATACGCCCGCAAGACCGACGGCTCTGAACAGTGGGGCTATACCGGGACACCCACCCCGGGCACATCGAACAACAGTTGTGAGTACTCGTCACTCCAGCTGGAGGCCCCGCAGGTGAGTGAGGACTCCAGGATATTTACCGGTACCCTCTATTTCTCGGTCGATATACCTGAGGGAGCAACCCTCTACTATACCAAGGACGGTTCCCTGCCCACACCTGACAACCCCCAAGTCAAGGTGAGCAGCGGATCGCACTCATCGGAGTCAACCAAGGTCTACAGGTTCCGTCTGTACAAGCCCGGCATGCTGCCCAGCCCGGTGGTGACCCGCTCCTACATCTGCACCACCAACCAGTACAGCATACCCGTACTCTCAGTCGTGACCGCGCCCGACAATCTCTACAGCGATGAATACGGCATATGGGTAAAGGGTATCAACGGCATTGCAGGCAACGGACAGAGTTCACCCTGCAACTGGAACCGTGACTGGGAGCGCCCCGCCAACGTAGAGTTCATAAGCCCTGAGAACGAGATGATCATAAACCAGGAGGTAGAGATAAGCAACTCAGGCCGATGGAGCCGCGCCTATGACCCCCACTCCTTCAAGATGGAGGCCAAGAGCAAATACGGCTATGACAACTTCTTTCCGTTCACCCCGTTCAAGGACAAGCCCTACAACAAATACAACGAGCTCAAGATACGTAACGGCGGAAACTCCTACAAGGCCCGTTTCAGGGATGCCGCAGTACAGAAGATCGTACTCCTGTCAGGCATAGACCTGGACTGCCAGGACTACCAGCCGGTACAGCATTATGTAAACGGAACGTACAAGGGAGTCATAAACCTGCGCGAGCCCAACAACAAGGGTTACGGTTACGCCAATTACGGCATTGACGAGGATGAGATTGACTTCTTTAAGATAGACCACAACTTCGGCATGAGCGAGCACGGCATGGGTTACGTACAGATGCGAGGCAGTTCCGATGCATGGGATGAGTGGGTCCGTCTGGCCAAGACCGCAGCCGATGACGACTCCTACAACCGCATATGCGAGATTGTCGATATTCAGGAGTTCGCCACTTACATGGCACTTGAGTTCTTTATCATGAACTCCGACTGGCCCCGCAATAACGTAAAGGGATTCCGCCGCACGTCCGACGGTAGGTTCCGTTTCATAGTGTTCGACCTTGACAACATACTGGGGAACTCCATGCCCGATGGAAAAAACGCCTTCACCAACTTTGACAGCCAGGAGGACCGGTCCATTCTTGTCCCGCTATTCCACAACATGTTGGAAAACAAGACATTCCGCAAACTGTTCACAGACTGTTTCTGCGTACTGGCCGGTTCGGTGTTCGATCAGAAACGGTGCTCCGCCATCATAGACGAGCTGGGTGAGATAGCCACCCGCGAGATGGCATACAAATCCGAGAGTCCCGCCGATGACATAAGCATGTTGCGTTCCATCGGTTACAGCTATGTCTCCAGCAGGATTGACGAGCTCAGGGCCTGGAAATACGCCAAGGTATCATCGACCACGCCCAACACCAAGACCATAACCACCAACCCCATCCTGCCGTCGGCACGTATATCGATTAACGGCATAACCGTACCGGGCAACTATTTCTACGGTAAGGTTATCTATCCCGCAAGTGTATCGGTCGAAATTCCCGACGGCTACCGCTTTAAAGGCTGGTGCAACAGTCTGGGCCGTGTGGTTGACGCCAACACCACCCATAAATTCAAACTGGCCGATGAGACGCTTGTGGCCACATTCATCCCCGATGACGAGTTCAGACGTCCCATCCGCATCAATGAGGTGAGCGCAGGCAATGACGTATTCATGGATGACAACTATAAGAGACATGACTGGCTCGAGCTGTTCAACACCACCCTTGAGGATTATGACGCCGGCGGCATGTATCTGAGCGACAACCCCGCCAAGCCCCAGAAATACAGGATTCCCAACGGTACAGTAATTCCCGCCCAGGGCTATCTGGTAGTCTGGTGTGACAAGGAAAGCGGAGAGCAGTTGCATGCATCGTTCAAACTCGAGAACAAGGACACCTGCCAGGTGGTACTCACCGCCGCAGACCTCTCATGGGCCGATACACTCACCTATGTAGAGCATTTGCCCTACCAGAGCGTAGGACTCTACCCTGACGGAGCCCGCACATCATACGTGATGAACAGCCCCACCATAGGTAAGCGCAATTACATGCAGACCTATGACAAGGAGTACAAAAAGTTCATAACCGCCGTCAAGACGGTGAATGTTCAGAAAAGCAACGGATCTGTGTTTGACCTGACCGGCCGTGCGGTGCTGGAGATGCAGCCCGGTCAGCTCTACATAAAGGACGGGCACAAGTTCTATTACCGTCCCTGACAGGACATATAAGCGCTCTCAAAACAGGCCCTGAAACGGTCCCTGTCATGAATTATCTCCCTAAGACGTGACAGTCCCTCTGCGTTACGGGACTCCGGAATCCAGAGTTTGAGATACCCGCCCACATCATATTTCTCAGCCATATGCTCGCAGGTACGCCTCCAATGACCCTCCTTGTCGAGCTCTGGATAGTGCTTGAATCCGTACTGAACCGTACGCAATATTATGGACTCAGGAATGATCTGACGGTCAGCCTCGGCAACAATCTTTCCGTAAATGCTCCTGGGCTCATGGTCCGATGAGGCCCTGTGGTCCTCGGCTGCCTGGGCTATGACCTCAATCTGCGGCTCTGAGAACCAGCGTCTGAGTTCCCTGTCCTCACGTATTATACGCCCCGACTCCATATGATGGGTCTTGCGGTCCACTGAGAGCCCCGTATCATGATAAGCCGCAGCGGCATACACCATATCAGGGTTCACATCATAGAACCCGGCCAGCCGCAGGGCCTCGTCTATTACCGAGCGTGCATGGTCACGGCCGTGACCTGCGTCAAACCCGTCATACATGGGGATTATGCGGTTTTCTATGTACTCTTGGAGCTCTTTATCCATAAAGCGCTGATTAGGTTCCCAAAATTAATCAATCTTTTCCTATCTTTGCAGCAGGAATAGCGATTCCGCACATATATACCTGGGGCTGTTTGGCTTTGACAGCGGGCAGGAATGATATGTAAGCAGGCAGTGCTCTGTCGGTCCGCACTATAAAAAGAACGTCAACAATTATCTGGCAACACAAACTTTGCTCTTGCTGCTTGATCGAAGTACAGTAGATCTGCTTAATCACGGCACAAGGTGCTGTGACAGGACATCACCCGGAAGCTCTTGCTCCGAAGCTCGTCGATACGGTGGTGCAGTCAAATCGGGGATAGTTTCCGATGGCTTCGCATCGGGAATGAAATCTTAGAAGATACGGTCATGGCCCGGTAGCTCTATCCAAGTCATGGCCCGACAATCCAAGTAGAGATAAGCCTGTAGAAAGCCTATTGTTTCCCTGTTTGGACGAGGGTTCGACTCCCTCCAGCTCCACAAAATGCCCCCGATTGGGGGCTTTTTTTATGGAGCTGGAGGGAGTCGAACCCTCGTCCAACAGGGAAACAGGGACCTTATTTTAGTTTACTCCGTAAACGCGCTCACTCCGTTCGCTTGGCGGCCCTCCGGGACCGCGGTCTCGTTCGCATACTCACTCGCTCCAATACCATCGCACGTCCTTACCCTCACCTGGCTAACGCAGGTTCGAGCGTATTGAAAAAGGTATTATGTTTCTAACCAGTCTGAAAACAAAAAAAGGCCGCCGTTTGGCGACCTTTTTTTGTTTTCAGGCTGGTTTAGAAACCGCCGAAGCCCATTGCTGAAGGATCAAAGTCCTCAACCTTTACACCGGCAGGAATCTCGAACATTGAAGCGTCAACTGCCTTCTCCTCGAACTTCTTGCAGGTCTGGCCGAATGTGCCGAAATCTGAGCTCATCTCGTTCTTGAGCTGGATGCCTTTGTAGATCCATACAGTCTGCTCCTGGGGACCCTGGAAACCCTCAGTAGTCATAGAGTACTTGGTGCACTCCTTACCGGCGATGGTCTCCTTACCAAGCTCCTTGATGTTGTTATCCTTCTTAACCTGATCAGTCAGATTGTTCCAGTTGATCTGGGCACGGCCACCGCCGAATCCCATACCGAAACCACCAGCGGGGAACTTGGTAGCGGTCTTCTCAGCATCGTTGATGCGGATCTGAGCGCCATCCTTATCTGTGATAGTGCGGGTCTTGCCTTCGCCACCCATGAAACCACCTTCTGAAACCTGAGCGGTCTTGAGGCCGTAGTCATCGAAATAGGTCTCTGTAATCATCTCGTTACCCATCATATCCATAGACATGGTGATAACACCTGACTTAACACCGTAAGGTGCGTTAGCGGGAGCCTGAGCATTTGCCAGAGAAACTACTGCCATGAGGGCAGCTGCCATAAACATCTTTTTCATTGCTAGTTTGTTTTAATAAGTTATTAATTATTAGTAAAAGGTGAATTCAATACAAATTCATACAATAATCATATAAGGCGTAAATATGAAAGTTAAATCGGAGACAATAATTTTTGAAAAAAATTCAATAAAAAAAAGACGGGCCCCAAAGGTCCGTCTCATATATGTAAGGTGATACAGAAATCAGTCCAGTTCCACCTCTACCTCCTCCAGGTCGTCCAGGTCATCGTCATCGGCCGGCAGGTCGTCAAAGTCAAACTCAAAGTCGGCGCCGGCAGCCACGAGTTCGGAGTGCAGTTCACCCGCATCCTTGGAGCGGTGAACTATATGCAAGGTCTTCCAGGTAGCGTCAAGCTTGTTGCTCTCGCTGTTGAGCTCCTTCCAGAGCACATCCTTTAACTGCTGGAGTCCCAGGCCGCTTACTCCCGATATGAACACGTGCGGAAGGTCCTTGGGCAGGCTCTCCTCAAGCATAGCCATAAGCTCCTCGTCAATGAGGTCACACTTGGTGATGGCCAGCACACGCTCCTTGTCAAGCATCTCGGGATTGAACTGTGCCAGCTCGTTGAGCAGTATCTCATATTCGCGGCGTATGTCATCGGTATCGGAAGGAACCATGAACAGAAGCAGCGAGTTACGCTCTATATGACGCAGGAACCTGAGTCCCAGACCCTTACCCTCACTGGCACCCTCTATGATACCGGGTATATCGGCCATGACGAACGACTTGCCGTCACGGTATGAAACAATACCCAGGTTAGGCTCCAGCGTAGTGAACGGATAGTTCGCAATCTTGGGTTTTGCGGCCGATATTGCCGACAGCAGTGTGGATTTGCCTGCGTTGGGGAATCCCACCAGACCTACATCGGCCAGGAGTTTGAGCTCCAGTACGACCATCTGCTCCTGAGCAGGCTCACCGGGTTGGGCGAATCGGGGCGCCTGACGTGTGGCTGTGCGGAAATGCCAGTTACCCAGACCGCCGCGGCCGCCCTTGAGCAGAACCACCTCCTGTCCGTCATCGGTAATGTCGCACAGGTATTCACCGGTCTCGGCATCATATGCCACAGTGCCGCACGGCACCTCTATTATGACATCCTTGCCGTCCTTGCCAAAGCATTTGTTGCTGCCGCCGTTGCCGCCGTTCTCAGCAAATGCATGACGCTCGTAACGCAGATGCAGCAGGGTCCAATAGTTGCGGTTACCCTTGAGTATAACGCTGCCGCCCTTACCGCCGTCACCGCCGTCGGGGCCACCGTTAGGGATATACTTGTCATGACGCAGATGCGCCGAACCCCTGCCGCCCTTGCCTGAGCGGCAGAATATCTTAACGTAATCTACAAAATTGGATTCTGCCATATATCAGTTCAAAGCGGAATCACAGGGACTCCACCTTCTCAATAATTTCATTAATCATACGGTCCTTGTCACCCTTGAAGGTAAACTCGGAGAGCACACCCTCCTGACGGAACCACTCAATGAGCGGATGGGTCTGGGTGTAATAGACGTTGAAGCGCTTTCGGATGGTCTCCTCGTTGTCATCGGACCGGCCCTCTATCTGGGCACGCTTGAGCAGACGCTCCATAAGCACCTTCTCGTCAACGATAAGGTTCAGTGTGACCGATATCTTTTCACCGCGCTCAGCGAGCATCTCCTTGAGAGCCTTGGCCTGCACGATGGTACGCGGGAAACCGTCAAATATCACGCCTTCACCGTCACGCATGGTGTCATAGACACTTGCAAGCATATCTATAATAAGGTCATCAGGTATGAGCTGACCCTTCTCGATATATCCTTCAGCAATATTACCAAGCTCAGTGCCGGCTTTTATCTCAGCCCTGAGTACATCGCCTGTCGAGATGTGGTTGTATCCGAATTTCTCGACTAGAGCGGCGCTATACGTTCCCTTTCCGGAACCAGGAGCGCCGAAAATAACAATGTTGTCCATCTATAAAAATCAATTACTTTACAATCTTATAAATATCACGTGAGTTGCGTCCGAAACCGTCATAATCAAGTCCGTATCCTACTATAAAGCCGTTAGGAATGTTCAGGGCAAGATATTTGAGTTTCAAATCAACTTTCAGTTTGTCAGGTTTGCACAGGAGTGCGCAGATCTCGACCGATGCAGCCTTCTTCTCGGACAGGGACTCCAGGATGTCACGCATGGTGTAGCCGGTATCCACTATATCCTCAACGATGATGATATGACGGCCCTCGACATCCTCCTGCAGGCCCATGAGTTCCTTGACCTTACCGGTGGTATCGGTACCCTGGTATGAAGCAACCTTTACGAACGATACGTTACAGGGCACGCTTACGTTCTTGAGCAGGTCAGCGGCAAACATGAACGAGCCGTTCAGGATGCACAGGAACAGGGGTTCCTTATCGGGATAGTCACGGTTAATCTCATCTGCGACCCTCTTTATTTCTTTCTGGATATCCTCCTCCTTGAGAAAAATATCGAACTCTCTGTCCTTTACCTTAATGGTTGCCATTGTTGTCAGATTTATTATGCAAAAATACTCAAAATCAAGCGTCTTGATGAGTATTCATTTCAATTTTGTTTGCCGCAAAAAGAAGAATGGCCCTTTTTTAACAAAATAAATGTACTTTTGTCAAGTGCAATTGCCAAACTATGGATAAAAATCTCATAGAAAAATGCATCAGTGAGCTGCGCCCTGCAGGTATCTGCAAGAGCATCGTTACAGTCGGCCCCGACACGGTCCGCAGCGTGCTCCGAAGCCGCCCGGCCCAGGCCCACAAAGGCGATCTGGGACATGCCCTGCTCTATGCCGGAAGCCCCGGAATGGCCGGTGCCGCCGTCCTCTCAGCCAGGGCCTGCATGCGCTCAGGCGTAGGACTGCTCACCGTCTGCACACCCTCCTTCAACAATGACATTCTCCAGATATCGGTCCCCGAAGCCATGGTAATCCATTCCGATGACCTTTATGCCGATACCGACCTGAGCCGCTATAACGCCGTAGGAGCCGGACCCGGCCTGGGCAAGGGAGAGTCACAGACCGCCATACTGGAGAAACTGCTCAAAAGAGCCTCCTACCCCATGGTTCTTGATGCCGATGCCCTGAACATCATTTCCACGAGCCGCTATCTGCTCGAATATGTGCCCGTAGGTTCGGTCATCACGCCCCATCCCGGAGAGCTCAAACGTCTCATCGGCGAGTGCAGCGGCTACCCCGATATGGTCCGAAAGGCTGCTCAGCTGGCCAGTGAATGCGGCATCACCGTAGTCGTCAAGGGAGCGCCCACCGTAACGGTGACGCCTGATGGAACGCTCTACGTGAACAGCACCGGCAACCCCGGCATGGCCACAGCCGGTTCAGGTGATGTCCTTACAGGAATAGTCCTGGCCATGCTTGCCCAGGGTTACCGTCATGACCAGGCTGCCTATATCGCGGTCTTCATGCACGGTCTTGCAGGCGATATTGCCGCACAGAAATACAGCATGACCGCCATGACATCGGCCGATATAGCCCTATCGCTGCCGGATGCCTGGTTACAAATGGAAAAATCATGAATATGAATATAAGGAAAACCGCCCTCACAGCAGGGCTGCTCGTATCAGTGATGATGGTATCCGCTCAGGGGACATCGGCCCCCTATGAGCCGGGCGTGACTAAGGACGCAGTCTCATACTGGCTGCCCAAGACCACACTCACGGTAACCGTAAAGGCACAGAAACAGACTTTCAAGCCAGGCGAGTTCTCACGCTACGCCGAGCGTTACCTGCGTCTCAACAACGTACGAGACAAGGCCGAAGAGGTATGGAGCATAGAGAGCGTGGACATAACGCCCAAGGGCACCCCTGACAAGGAGCAGCTCTACACCCTCACCTTCCCCTCCAAGGGCAACCGTCCCTATATGGAACTCACCGATGACGGTATCATACAGGCCGTCAACGTACACATAGAGAAACCCGCCATCCGTCAGTCACTCGCCCCCTCCCAGAAGGCGGGGCGTAAGGTCAACCCCCAGGAGTACATGACAGAGGAGATACTCATGGCCGGTTCCACCGCCAAGATGGCCGAGCTCACCGCCAAGGAGATATACAACATACGTGAGAGCCGCAACGCCATCACCCGCGGCCAGGCAGACTTTGTTCCTACCGACGGCGAGTCGCTCAAGTTCATGCTCGAGTCACTCACCACACAGGAGAACGCCCTGCTCACCCTGTTCAACGGCACAGAAGAGACTGAGCACATCACATTCACCGTCAATGTCACTCCCGACAGCCCCGTAGCCAAGCAGATACTGCTCCGATTCTCATCCAAGCTGGGCATACTTCCGGTTGACAATCTGGCCGGTGAGCCTGTATGGATAGACATCACGGACCGCCAGATGACCGCCGGCTACGGTGAGGACACCAAAAAGCAGCCATCCAAGCCTAACGCATTCCTCTACTACCGCATACCCGGACGCGCAAGTGTGAGGATATACAACAACCGTCTGACCCTTTTTGAGGACGAGATCCAGATAGCACAGTTCGGCAAGGTCGAGGTTGTATCGACCACCATCATGGGCAAGAACGCCGATACCAAGATCACGTTCGATACCACCACCGGTAACATAAAGGGAATAAACGAATAAGACAGACATGAGATAAAACAATCAGGGCGGCTCCCACGCGGAAGCCGCCCTGACTTTTTATTCCCTAAGGCATCAGTGTTCTACAAGGAACAGATAACGCAATATGAATAGTATTGCGAGAGCCCACATCATACCTGAGATCTTTCTGGTCTTGCCGCCCAGAGCGTTCAGCAGGACATAAGAGATCACGCCAAGCATGATACCGTCAGAGATGCTGTATGCCAGAGGCATCATGATCATGGTGATGTAAGCGGGGATTGCCTCGGTAAAGTCATCAAAGTCAATCTCTCTTACAGGAGCCATCATCATAACACCGACCAGAATCAGTGCGGGAGCTGTAGCAGCGCTGGGGATAGCAGTGAACAAAGGAGCAAACAGCAGCGAAACAGCAAAGCAGATTGCTGTGGTGAATGCTGTCAGACCTGTACGTCCGCCGCTGGCCACGCCCGATGCACTCTCTACATAAGTGGTAGTGGTGCTGGTACCTACAGCTGCGCCGAAAACGGTGGCAATGGCATCGGCCATAAGAACCTTCTTAACACCGGGAATTGAGCCGTCGGGATTCACCATACCGGCCTTCTTTGATACGCCAATCACGGTACCGATGGTATCGAACATATCAACAAAGAGGAATGTGAATACTATGGCAATCATATCCAGGGAGAGGATCTTGTCCCACTCGAACTTAAGAGCGATATCAGAGATCGAAGGGGGTACGTCAACCAGTCCGTTGAACTTTGTGATTCCGAACGGAACACCTATGATAGCAGTCAGGAGGATACCGATCAGCATAGCGCCGGGCACCTTCATGATAAGCATAACGGAGGTGATGATGAGACCTACGATAGCCAGCAGGGCTGTACCGCTGGTGATATCGCCCAAAGCGATGATTGTACCGCCGTCGTCAACAATAATACCGGCGTTGTTAAGGCCGATGAATGCGATGAACAGGCCGATACCTACGCTCACTGCGTTCTTCATCGAAGCCGGGATGGCGTTGATGATAGCTTCGCGGATGTTGGTCACGGTAAGGATGATGAATATGATACCCTCAATCAATACAGCTGTAAGAGCGAACTGCCATGAGTAACCCAGGGTCAGGCATACAGTGTATACAAAGAAGGCGTTCAGACCCAGACCGGGAGCCAGGGCATAAGGTTTCTTGGCATAGATAGCCATAACCAGAGTACCTACAACTGAGGCGAGAGCGGTCGCTGTGAACACAGCACCCTTGGGCATACCTGCCGACTCCAGTGCACTGAAAATGTCAGGGTTCAGTGACAGGATATAGGCCATAGTCAGGAATGTGGTCAGACCGGCCACGATCTCTGTCTTGACGCTATGCTTGGCGGGATCAAACCCGAATATCTTAAGGAAAGACATAATCCTGATGATTAAGTTATACCTTATATTCTATGATTAGAACTCCCACTTGACACCAAGGCAAGGATTGCATACAAAGCCCTTGTCACGGAAGTTGTATGAAAGCTCAACCTCACCACCTACATTCAGGTTGGGGCAGTCAAAGAACTGACCTACCTTGTACCAGAGCTGAGGCTCAGACAGGAACTTGAATGATGTGTCGTCATCAGGGTCAGCAATATTCCAGTCTGCATTCTCACCCCATACATCCAGGAAGCCGGAGAATCTCAGACCCTCAACGCCAAAGAGGTTGTTCATGCCCCATACGCCTGAGAACTGAAGAGGAAGATCAGATGCGTTCTTGTCAGTGTAAGTCTTGTACAGCAGGGCAAGAGTGAATGTATTTGAGAAATCGGCATTATGCAGGAAATACTCGGCACCGAACAGCCAGTTACGTGCAGAGAAACCTCCGAATCTGCCAGCCTGGAACTCAACATGTGCGCTCAGGGCACCAAGCTGTGTATCCTGCCAGAAGTTCAGGGCGCGCTCAATCTCCATATAAGTGCTCTGTGTTCCATAAATCTTGGCATCACGCTGATCCTTTGTAGTGTAGTCATAATCTACAAAGAAGAATGTGCTACCCCAGTCATCACCCTTGAACATTTCAAGAGTAGTGGTAACCAGCTTGCGATCCTTACCAAGATCGTAGAACACCTGTAAGTTAGTCTGTGCGAAAGCACCTACTGCGAGCAGGCTGAATCCTGCAAAAGCTACAATTTTTTTCATATCAAAACTTTTAGAGTTAATAAGAATATTGTTGAATAATAAAATTTATCCGTTGCCTGGCCCTCGGCTGTGGCACGCTTACCGCTTGTGTATTCACCAGTAAAGTGGAAGTCGTTACCGGGCAGTATTGCGTTCAGGATGATACCTACCAGAGCGGCAACAGCCAGACCTGACAGTGAAATCTTACCGAATGATACGCTGCCGGGACCGAAGTTGATACCTATGGCAAGTACCAGGATCAGTGCTGCGATAAGCACGTTACGGTTATTTGTAAAGTCAACCTTGTTCTCAACCAGGTTACGTACACCTACTGCCGAAATCATACCGTAGAGCACCAGTGATACGCCACCGACCGTTGCCACAGGCATTGCGTAGATTATCTGGGCGAACTTGGGGCAGAACGAGAATATTATAGCAAGCAATGCTGCAATACGTACTACCTTGGGATCGAACACCTTGGTCAGGTTGAGCACGCCAGTGTTCTCACCGTATGTGGTGTTGGCGGGAGCTCCGAACATGGCAGCCAGGGCTGTTGCCAGACCGTCACCCATAAGAGTGCGGTGCAGACCGGGATCTGCAATAAAGTTGCGGTTGCAGGTTGATGAGATGGCAGCTACATCACCTATATGCTCAATCATAGTTGCAATGGCAATAGGCATGATAGTGATGATGGCTGTAGTCATGAATGCACCATCGGGCTTATTAATCACAGTACTCAGACCGGTATTGCTCCACTCAATGGGGAAACCGAACCATTTAGCCTCGGCAACTGCCGTGAAATCCACCTGACCGAAGCAAGCGGCTACGATGTATGAACCTATAACACCCAGAATAATGGGAATGATCTTGATCATGCCCTTACCGAATATGTTGCATATAACGATGATTGCGATGGCAAGAAGTGCAATCCACCAGTTGTTCTGGCAGTTGTTGATGGCACTTGATGAGAGGATAAGACCGATGGATATGATGATAGGACCTGTTACTACTGGCGGGAAGAAACGCATGGTGCGGCGTACACCGTAGAACTTGAACAGGGCGGCCAGAACAAAGTAAAGTAGACCGGCGCAGAACACACCTACGCAGGCATAGGTAAGAGCCTCAGCCTGTGACATCGACTCAGCGGCACCGAGTTCCACTACTGCGGCATAACCACCCAGGAATGCGAATGACGATCCCAGGAATGCGGGCACCTTAAACTTGGTGATGAAGTGAAAGACCAGAGTACCGATACCTGCAAAAAGCAGAGTTGCGGAGACAGAGAGACCGGCCAGAAGCGGTACGAGCACCGTTGCACCGAACATGGCAAACATATGCTGGAAGCCGAGCACCAGCATCTTTCCCTTTCCAAGGGACGCGGCATCATAGATGCCTTCCTGCTTTAATTCCATGATTATTAACTGTTTTGGTTATAATAAGTTTATGAATGTTGTCCAGTGTCAACAAAAGTAACCTCGCACGCATTTACAAGAAAAAAAATAGCGCGCTAATTTTATAATTGTTGAAAACTTTCCCCAACCGGTTGAAAACCCTTTTTCATATCAAGTAGAGACACCTTGTAGCGCAGTTTCCGATTTTTGACTATATTTGTCTCAATATAAAGTTCAGGGTCATGAAAATTCATTTCCAGATAGAGTACAACACCCGTTGGGGCGAGAATCTCTACCTATGCCTCAATATGTCCGACGGCACCCAGCTTTGCCTTGACATGAGCAACAACGGTGCCGGTACCTGGTTCACCGACTATGAGTTCAATGATGACGAACTCTCCGGTAATGACATAACCTACAGCTATATGGTGCAGACCGACGGTATCATAACCCGTCGTGAAGAGGGATCCCTGCATGCCATACCCTATACCAGGGCCCCGCGTCTGGTACTGTCGGACCGCTGGAAGGAGTACCCTGACGGCGGAATGGAGCAGCGCACCATAGCCCTGCCCTACGTACACCTGAACAACCGCCCGCGCTGGAAAGGCGCAGGCACAGCCATACCGGTCTTCTCGCTCCGCAGCGAGCGCGACTTCGGCATCGGCCAGTTCACTGACCTCAAGCTGCTCGCGGACTGGGCCGCCGCCACGGGACAGAGCGTCATTCAGACCCTGCCGGTCAATGACACCACCCTGACCTGCACCTGGAGAGACTCCTACCCCTATAGCGCCAACTCATCGTTCGCGCTCAATCCCATCTATATAGACCTGGAACTGGTAGGCGAGCTCTCTGACAAGAAATTTCTCAAAACGGCACAGAAGGAGCGCAAGGCTCTCAACGCCCTGCCCCAGATTGATTACGAGAAGGTGTACAAACTCAAGACCGACTATCTGAACCTGCTCTACCAGGAGTTCGGCGACGAGTGCATACGCAGCAAGGAGTTCCGTAACTTCTTCAGCGCCAACCGCTCCTGGCTCGAGCCCTACGCCCTCTACCGATACCTGTGTGACCGCTACGGCACAGCCGATTTCAGCCAGTGGAAAGAGTCGGAATACAGCCCTGCCCTGCTGGACCGCTTCTGTGCATCGGGCAATAGTCATTTCCGCGAGATACGTAAGCATTATTTCATACAGTTCCATCTTCACCGACAGCTCACCGATGTCAAGAGATACGCCAACCGCAAGGGTATCCTACTCAAGGGTGACATACCCATAGGCGTGAACCGCAACAGCTGTGACGTATGGATTCACCCTGAGCTGTTCCACACTGACTGTCAGGCAGGAGCGCCGCCCGATGCCTTTGCCGTAGACGGTCAGAAATGGGGAATGCCCACCTACAACTGGGATAACATGGCACGTGACGGCTATGCCTGGTTCATAGCCCGTTTCCGTAAGATGGCCGATTATTTTGACGCTTACCGTATAGACCATCTGTTGGGATTCTTCCGCATCTGGGAGGTGCCTCTCCAGTACAGCAGCGGACTTATGGGACGTTTCAATCCCGCCATCTCCTACACCCCGCAGGAGATATGGGACAAGGGATTCCCGTTCAACCCCGCTCTCCATGCCACAGCACCTGCCGGCACCCCTGAGACCAACGTCCTGTTCCTTGAGGACGCCCACCGTCCCGGCACCTACCATCCCCGCATAAACGCATTTGACACACCCATGTTCCAGGCGCTCGGAGAGCAGGAGAAGGCCGCATTCCGCTATCTGCATGATGACTTCTACTACAACCGCAACAACGAGTTCTGGAGCCGGTCGGCCATGGCCAAGCTCCCCGCCCTCATTGAGGCCACCGATATGATCGTCTGCGGTGAGGACCTGGGCATGATACCATCGTGTGTACCGGAGATCATGGACCGTCTGCGCATACTCAGCCTCGAGGTTCAGCGCATGCCCAAGAACATGGGTGTGAGCGTATCGGACCCGGCCACCTACCCCTACATGTCGGTCTGCACCACATCGACGCACGACATGAGCGTGCTGCGTGCCTGGATTGAGGACGAGATGGAGCCCAACAGCGTGATATCGAGCAAGAAAGCCACAGTGGCCGCCTGCGCCAGCGTGATATCGGCCCATCTGGCATCACCCTCCATGCTGGCCATATTCCCGCTGCAGGACTGGCTCTCACTCAGCAACTCTCTCAGGGCCAAGGACCCTGCATCGGAGCGCATCAACGTTCCGGCCGATTCCGACAACTACTGGCGCTACCGCATGCATCTGACCCTGGAAAAGCTCTGCACCGCCCGCAAATTCAACGAAGAGATCCGCCAGATGCTCTACCTCTCCGGCCGCTAATCCAGGGGCACAAAGGGGACGGTTCTATCTGTGCCCTTTTTCCAGGAGAACTTTTGGGAACATTTTCACAAGGGCACAGATAGAACCGTCCCCTTTGTGCCCCTGGATTTGCTGCAAATTGCAGACTTTTTGCTAATTTTGCAGTCTCAAATCAAGATCGCATGTTTGAAAATCTATCCGAAAGACTTGAAAGGTCACTCAAGATACTCAAGGGTGAAGGCAAGATCACTGAGGTCAACGTAGCCGAAACCCTCAAGGACGTACGCAAGGCATTGCTTGATGCCGATGTCAACTACAAGGTAGCCAAGCAGTTCACCGATACCGTCAAGGAGAAGGCCCTGGGCATGAACGTGCTCACATCGGTCCGTCCCGGACAGCTCATGGTCAAGCTGGTTCATGACGAGCTCGCGACCCTCATGGGCGGCCAGGCCGTGGATATCGATATAAAGGGACATCCCGCCGTAGTTCTCATGGCCGGTCTGCAGGGTTCCGGTAAGACCACATTCAGTTCCAAACTGGCTAACCTGCTCAAGACCAAGCGTGCCAAGAAGCCCCTGCTCGTAGCCTGCGACGTGTACCGTCCCGCCGCCATCGACCAGCTTAAGGTCCTGGGTGAGCAGATAGGCGTAACCGTATATACCGAGGAGGGCAACAACAAGCCCGTAGAGATAGCTGAGAACGCCATCCGTGAGGCCCGCGCCAAGGGTTATGACGTAGTCATCATCGATACCGCCGGCCGTCTGGCCATCGACGAGATGATGATGCAGGAGATCACCGCCATCAAGGAGGCTGTCAACCCCAACGAGATACTCTTTGTGGTCGATGCCATGACCGGTCAGGATGCCGTGAACACCGCACGTGAGTTCAACGAGCGTCTGGATTTCAGCGGCGTGATACTGACCAAGCTTGACGGTGACACCCGCGGTGGTGCCGCCCTCTCTATCCGCACCGTCGTAAACAAACCCATCAAGTTCGTGGGAACCGGCGAGAAGATGGATGCGTTCGATGTCTTCCACCCCGAGCGTATGGCCGACCGCATACTCGGTATGGGCGATATCGTATCGTTCGTGGAGCGTGCCCAGGAGCAGTTCGATGCCGAACAGGCCAAGCGTCTGCAGAAAAAGATGGGCAAGGGCAAGTTTGACTACAACGACTTCCTGGAGCAGATCGGACAGATCAAGAAGATGGGTAACGTAAAGGACCTCATGGGTATGATTCCCGGCGTAGGCAAGGCCCTCAAGGATATAGACATAAACGATGACGCGTTCAAGGGCATAGAGGCCATGATATACTCCATGACCCCGCAGGAGCGCAGCAACCCCGAACTCCTGGACAAGAGCCAGTCACGCAAGAACCGCATTGCCAAGGGCAGTGGCCAGTCCCTGCAGGAGGTGAGCCGCATGATCAAGCAGTTCGAGCAGACCCGCAAGATGATGAAGAACGTGGCAGGTGCCAAGCTGCCGGGTCTGGGTTCAATGATGATGAGAAGATAAATACCGAAAACATATGCAGTTAATTGACGGAAAGGCAGTAGCCGAACAAGTAAAACAGGAGATTGCAGCCCAGGTGGCCGCAATGGTAGAGAGAGGTGAGAAACGCCCCCATCTGGCCGCTATTCTGGTAGGCCATGACGGCGGAAGTGAGACATACGTAGCAGCCAAGGTCAAGGCATGCGAGGTATGCGGATTCAAGTCAACCCTGATCCGTTTTGAGAGCGACATAACCGAGGATGTACTTCTGGCCAAGGTTGCCGAGCTCAACAACGACCCCGACGTGGACGGATTCATAGTACAGCTCCCCCTGCCCAAGCATATCAACGAGCAGCATGTGATCGAGGCCATCGACTACCGCAAGGACGTGGACGGTTTCCATCCCATCAACGTAGGCCGCATGAGCATAGGTCTGCCCTGCTTCATCTCAGCTACACCTAACGGCATCATGGAGCTGCTCAAGCGCTACAACATCGAGACCCGCGGCAAGAAGGCCGTCGTACTGGGCCGCAGCAACATAGTAGGCAAGCCCATGGCCAGCCTTCTGATGCAGAAATCCAACCCCGGTGACTGCACCGTAACCATCTGCCACAGCCACACCGCCAACATCAAGGAGGAGTGCCTCCAGGCCGATATCATCGTAGCAGCTCTGGGACAGCCCGGATTCGTAAAGGCCGATATGGTCAAGGAGGGCGCCGTCATCATAGACGTAGGCACCACCCGCGTGCCCGATGCCACCAAGAAGAGCGGATTCCGTCTGAGCGGCGATGTCCAGTTTGACGAGGTAGCTCCCAAGTGCAGCTACATCACCCCTGTTCCCGGCGGCGTAGGTCCCATGACCATATGCTCGCTTATGAAGAACACCCTCCTGGCTGGCCAGAAGAGCATCTATCAGTAAATCCCGGATTATGGTCTGGCCGGTTCGCATAAGCGCACTGCTGCTTGCCTGCAGCACTCTGAGTTTATCGGCCCAGAACGTAGCCTTATATTTTGCAGGTGACATAATGCAGCACAAGGCCCAGCTTGAAGAGGCGTGGACCGATGCCGGAACATATGACTATAGCGGCTGTTTCACTCAGGTAATCCCTGAGATTGAGGCAGCCGATATTGCTGTCTGCAACTTTGAGACCACGCTGGGCGGCACCCCGTTTACCGGCTATCCGCAGTTCAGCTCGCCCGTGGAGCTGGCCGCAGCCGTCCGTGACGCCGGATTCGACATATTCCTGACCGCCAACAACCACTGCCTGGACCGACGTAACCGCGGACTCATAAGCACGCTGGACCGCCTGGACAGTCTGGGCATAGCCCATCTGGGTACTTACCGCAATCAGGCTGAGCGCGACTCCCTCTACCCCTATATCGTGGAGCATGGCGGAGTAAGAATAGCCCTGCTCAACTACACGTACGATACCAACGGCATACCTGTAGACCCGCCCTGCATAGTCAACTACATAGACACCACCGTCATAAAGGAGGACCTGCAGAAAGCCAGGGCCCTCAAAGCCGACTGCATAATAGCCTGCATGCATTGGGGCACGGAGTACCGCCTGGAACCTGACAACTCGCAGAAAAGACTTGAAGACTGGCTCTACCGCCACGGCGTGGACCATATCATAGGCGGTCATCCGCATGTAGTACAGCCCGTACGCACCCTGCCCGATTACAGGTACCGTCCCATCAGACACCTCACCGTCTGGTCGCTGGGCAACTACATATCAAACATGTCAGCCCCCAATACATATCAGGGGCTGGCAGTTACGTTGCACCTGGTCAAGAATGACTGGTACACATTCCTGTTTGATTACAGTTTGCACCCCAACACTACCGTCAGGCCGCAATTTCAGGTCGTTCCGCGGTGATATCAGAAACTGATACCTCCCACAATACTTATACTGTTTGCCTTGGTGTTCCAGTGATTTTCAATCAAGGTTCCGCCGTTACGTGCATACTGTACACCTATCTTGTACGTATTGGGCAGAATCAGTTTCTCAAACCTGAACATAAGGTTCACACCTGCCGAATAGAGATCCTTCATGCCATGGTCCGATGAGCACATGGTGTAGTCCACGAACGGGTTGAGCTCCAGGTTCCTAAGATATGCCACCTGACCCAGTGCAAGGTCCACGGGTGCAAAAGGAGTAAAATAGTCGACCGATACACGCGCCGATGTGTTGCTTCTTAAAAGGAACGCTTCCGATACGAATGTAGTGAAACCTCTGGGACGGACATCCATCACACCCATTCCCCAGGCATCCTTCAACTCATCAAAAGCGTCATATATCTTATGTTGGCCAACCAATTCCAGACGCAGTCCGTCAACCGTTGACAGTCCGGGTGTATAACCATAGAGGTCGAATCCTACAGTACCAAGATGTTTGCTCCTTGTATACCGTGCAAGACCTCCCACTCCCCACTTAGGGGTAATTCGTGAATTAGGAACAGGAAGGACTATCTCGAATTGGGCATCGGCCAGGAACCTTACGTTATCATAAAAGTCCCTGGTAAAGGGATCATCGGTATCAAATGACGTCAGACTTCCGTCACGCTTAAGGATTATGTTACGGGCTCCGGCAGCAAGCTGGTCGTTACTGCCGGCCACACCAGTTCCCACTTGTACTTTTTTTATCCAGCCGTTGCCGGTAAGGTCAAGCGGCAAAAATACATAGGCCGATCCCGCTACCGACATCCTGGTCTTGCCGTTGCGGTCCATGAACTCGTTACTCACATGGATGATAGTATCATTCCAAAAGCCCGACACTGCCCTCAAGGCACTCCTGTCACCCACATCCAAGGTGAACTCGAACTTGGGAACCATTCCCAGATAGGTCGTATTCATATGGAATCCGAGCTTCCACGGCTTGACACTCTCCCTGTCAAAAGGATCGGGATGAGCCGATACAGCCATGGCACCGGTCAGGGTTCCTAAATGGTTCTGGAATAATGCCGTAGCTCCCAGTGACAGCCGTTCATAGTCGAATCCTGCCACTGAAGAATTAAAGAAACCCTGGTTTGAGAAGAACGGCATCCAGGAGTGGATACGCAGGAAATGCAACCCTTTATTATAGTTGCTGTGAACTATCCTGTCATCAGACAGTTCATTCTTGTAGTACATATCCCTCTCTCCCTGCAACTCTTTTTCCTGCTTGGTGAGCTTGTCGGCAATGGGGTTTGAAACGAATTCGTCAAACTCCACCTCTCTGGAATATGACTCGGCGGCCCTTGACAGTATACGTCCCTGGGGCGTCAGAGCAGAGAAACATATCTCTCCATCCTTGACGAACGGATATGAAACGCCGTATTTGGTATTGGTAAGCTGAGTCATCACTCCATGACGGGGCATCGCGTCTCCACCGGCCGGCTCAAGACGATAGGAATAGATTTCCTTCGTACCGTTCTTATCGGACGTCATATAGATCATCCCGTTCTCGGATTTCATATCGACCACAGAAAACGGAACCGGTCCCTCGAGCCTGTTCACATCGGTAAAATCAGTAATGAACAACCCGACACCCTCATAATCAATTCCGCTGAATACCACGAAACGGTCATCGGCCGAGAAAGCAAGATCCAACACCTGAACCTCACCGTCCAGGCTTATATACCTGAGTTCCTTTCCGTTCACCGCATCCATAAGCACTATCCGATAGCTGCCGTCTTCAAGTGATTCTACTACGGCAAGTCTCTTTCCGTCATTTGACACCATGGGTGAATGATATATGGAGCCACGGGTCAGAAACTTCTTATTGGAAGGATCCGACAGACTCATCATTCTGAGATTGCCTGACAGGATGCCACTGAAGGAGCGGTCATGCCCGGGTTCTGTCCAATAAATGCAATCCGTGTATTTGGAATAGGTCATCTTTATCCAGTCAGTCTCAAGACGTATAAGGTTACTGATTTTTCCGTCGGGATTTATACGGACTATGGACGGAGTCTCATCCATACTCTTGCGCGTAGCTATGATGTCACCGTTACCTGCCTGCAAAGCATTCCCGTATTCGTAGAAATACCTGGAGTCATCCCGGAGCACGGGCAGCAGCTCCTGGAACGGGCCGCGTTTACGGTCATCCTCCCTCCAAATCCATTCAAAATCAGTCGACACATCGCCCCACATCTCATTCACGGACTTGCCTGTAACAGAACGGACACTCTTGGAGAATGCGCGGAAACAGAAGATGTTGGACACGTTCTTCAGATAGTTCTCCATGAACGTAGGAGCGTAATAGTCATCATATCCTGCATGTGTCCTTAAACCTGCAACCGTCATATAACCCACTTTATAGTAATCAGGGGTATACAGTCTCTGTGAACCGTATCTCCAACGATACCAGTTGCGGTACTCGCCGTTGTCAAACGCCATCCTGTAATACTCCAGGAAGTCGGCTGTACGGCCTCGTCCGGAGTTGGTGAGAGCAGTCTCCATGACGACCGCATCACCCTCGGTCAATGCCTTATTGGAATATAAATTAAAGGCCAGCGCGGGACCCATATCACCCAACAGATAAGGCGTCCATCTCCAGTCACCCGTACGTCCTGCCTCAATCTGTGAGATATGACGGTTCTCATGAATCGCGTCAAGGACGTCGGTTCTGAGAGGTACGAACAGAATGCCGGGTGAAAGATAGGTAGACAGATGAGACTCCGACGGGGCAGCCATGACAACGCCCGTAGGACCGGCATAATGGTTCATGAGCACAATCGGGAATTTCCTTTCTCCCTTTTGGTTGGGCAGCAATCCTGATGACAGGCTTACATCGGAACGGTATCTCTCAAATAAGGAGGCGAATTTGAATGCCATTGAGTCAGCACCTTCCGGATAGATTACATCATAGTTACGGGAGCTCATCACATCCCACTTGGAATCAGATTTGTTGTTAAAGATTTGTGCGTTGACCTGACAGCTCAGGAAGGCAATGAACACGGTTAGCAATGCTTTCTTCAAGCACCTTACTTCTTTAAAGAGGACCATTTGCAAACATAGTTATGATTAGATTGTCAAACGTACACATTTTTTCTGTAATTTGCGGCCACTAAACAACCAAAATCTTTATGAGAACAATACTAGCCGCCATCTTTGGCCTGTTTCTTACCTTTTCGGCCAGTGCCAAACTTACTTTCAGGGAGATCCGCACAGCCGCGGACAATGTGATCGAACTTTTCTATGTGAGCGACACCCTTGATGTCAATGAGGTCGATATCTCCGATCCCGCCCAGTGGAAAGTCAACGGACAGCCTGCCCTTGCTGTGAACCGCGTTGCCGCCGCTGCCGACCAGTGTGACAACTTTATCTATCTTACCGTCCCCACCCTTGAGAACGGCAAAAAGTACACTATTGACACCCCCTACGGCTCCTATAAGTTCAAGTTCAATGACAAGGAGGTATTCTGCGAGGCCATCAAGACCAACCAGGTGGCATACAGCGCCCTCTCAACCAAACGTTTTGCCAACATGGCCATCTATCTGGGCGACGGCGGCACACGCCAGATTGAGGGAGCCCTGCCCGGCTACACCGTATATAAACTCAAGAAATCAGGCAAGGTAGGCAAGAAGATCTGCTCCGGCCAGGTAAAGGAGATCGGCCAGGACCGTTCATCGGGCGATTTTGTATACAGAATTGACCTGTCTGAGGTTCCCGAGGGCGGACTCTATAAGATAGTAGTTGACGGTTACGGTTCGTCATATCCCTTTGGCGTAGGATCCGATTTCTCACAGAAACTGGCTTACGTAAGTTTCCGTTCGCTGTTCAACCAGCGTTGCGGCATACAGATAATAGAGCCCTACTCCGATTTCAGCTACCGCACCAAGCGCTGCCACGAGACCATCTATCAGACCTATGACCGTATAGCCGAGGCCCGTCTGGTCGTAAAGGGCACCGAGCCCACCATCCAGGCATGGGGTGGCTACCACGATGCCGGCGATGCTGACCGCCGTACCTATCATATGGACGTGCCCAGCACCCTGCTCACCACCTATGAGGCATTCCCCGAGCTGTTCACTGATAACCAGTTCAACATACCTGACATCTTTGACGAGCAGTTCAACATACTGGGCAAGGGCAACGGCATACCCGATATCCTTGACGAGGCTGAATGGGGCACCATGTTCTGGAAGTACTTCCAGGAGGAGGACGGTCAGATACCCTGGGGTACCGAGACCAACGGTTATTCACCTTTCACCACCTATGACTTTGAGGACCATCTGTTCGGTTCCGAGACACTCGATCCCCGCACATCGGCTTGGGCATCGGGCCTGTTCTATCACTTTGCGCGCATCATAAAGCCGTTCGATGAGGCCAAGAGCGCCGAGTACGCCGCACGTGCAGACCTGGCTTATAACGCATCGGTCCGTACTTATGCCGAGCGTAACCGCGAGATGCCCGCCACCTTCCGCATGTATTATAATGTGGAGAAATACCTCATGACCGGCGATGCCGAGTGCCACGAGTACGTCAAGGCCCATGCTGCCGATGCCATGCAGATTGTCGACACCTACAACCAGGGTTCCGAGATATTCGCCGAGCGCGGCTGGCTCACCTCATATTTCTTCAGTTACATACTGGCTCCCGAGAGCAAGACCGATGCAGCCACCGTCAAGGCCTTCAAGGATGCCCTGCAGGCTACCGTCGACAAGCAGATGGCCGCCTTCCTTGAGAACGCCTACCCCAACGGCACACCTATGAACGTGACCTGGTGGGGCAGCAATGTGGCTCAGGGACAGTACACCTATCCTATCGTGCTCATGTGGAAGCTCACCGGCAAGCAGGAGTATATTGACGTGGTTAGCCAGATGATGGACTACGCCCTGGGACTCAATCCTCTGGGCAAGTGTTTCATGACCACCCTGGGTTACAACCAGGTTCACTGGCCGCATGACCGCGAGAGCGCCTATACCATAGAGCAGGGCTGGGGTCCGCGTCCCGGCATCCTGGTGTTCGGTCCCGGCAACTACGTCCGCAACTATCCCAGCTATCCGGTAATATCACGCAACTCAACTCCCCGCGAGCGTGCGTACATAGACATACTTGACAACTACCAGAACAACGAGTACACCATCTACCAGAGTCTCTGCTTCCCGTCAGTAGTCTATCCCATCCTCGCCGGAGGCTACAAAACTGAACAATAGGGACGGTTCCTAATGTTGCAGTTTTGATACCGTTTCAAAAAAATAGGTCGGAAAAAATCCGACCTATTTTTATTTTGATTTCTGCAAAAACTGTAACATTAGGAACCGTCCCTATTGTTTAGTTTTTCAAAATCCTTGAGCTCGCGGATGGCCCGCTTGCAGAGAATCAGGATGGGAATCACCGTGCCCCATGCCATCAGGCCCACGCCTATGTCACCGAGCTGCCAGACCGTATCGGCCTCACGTATGGCGCCGTATATCACTGAAAACAGGATTACGACCTGGAATATGCGCAGCATAAGTTTCTCCCTGCGGGAGTTACGACCCCTGAACAGATAGAAAATGCTGGTCTCGGCATAGAAGTAATAAGCCATGATGGTGCTGAACGCAAAGAATACCATGGCCACCGATACGAACTTGCTGCCGAATCCGGTAAATACGGAATCGACTGCGCTCTGCGTAAATCCGGCGTAGTTGTTGCCCAGCTCGGGTGCATTGGCCAGGATGAGTTCGCCTGTATCGGCATCGATCACGTTATACGTTCCGGAGGTGAGTATCATGATGGCTGTCGCCGTGCAGACGAACAGCGTATCGACATAAACCGAGAAAGACTGCGCCAGACCCTGCTGAGCGGGATGCGGGACATCGGCAGCGGCCGACACAATGGCACCGGTACCCTGCCCTGCCTCATTGGAGAATATGCCGCGCTTCACGCCCATGGCTATCGTGGTGCCGATAATACCGCCGCAAAACGGGTTGATTCCGAACGCGCCCTTGACTATGCCTGCAAGCACTGCGGGCACCTGCTCAAGATGGTATGAGACCACCACGAGAGAGAGAATTATGTATCCGAACGCCATGAAAGGGGTTATGACCGATGCCACCTTGGCAATGCGTCTCACACCACCCACGATAACCACGCCGAGCACCGCTGCCAGCACTACGCCCGACACCCACGTGGGGACCGGGAATGCGTTCTGCATGGTCATGGAGACTCCGTTGGACTGCACCATGGTAAGACAGAATCCGCAGCTTATGATGGTGATCACGGCATAAACCACACCCAGCCAACGGAGTCCGAGCCCATCGGAAATGATGGAGAAAGGACCTCCGCGATAGCCGCTCTCATGCTTGAACCGGTAGACCTGTGACAGAGTTGACTCCACGAATGCCGTCGATGCACCCAGGAATGCCACCACCCACATCCAGAACACGGCGCCGGGGCCGCCGAACGCGATGGCCGTTGCCACACCTACTATATTACCCGTGCCCACGCGACCGGACAGGGCTATGCAGAAAGCCTCGAACGATGATATGCCGTCCTTGCCGCGCTTCTTGCCGAACAGGGAGCGGAACATGAGACCCAGCCTGCGCACCTGCACCATACGGGTACGGACAGAAAAATAGAGCCCGGCGAGCAGAAGCAAGACCACAAGCCCCGGGTTCCATACAACTTTATTGATTACGCTGACGATATTTTCCATTGGGCTGCAAAGTAAACTGATAATTGGCAAAAATTCATATCTTTGGCCTAAAATCAGTATCAACCAAACAAATAGGACTATGAAAAAAGTACTGTTTATCCTGTCTCTGCTGCTCATGCCCTTCATGGCATCGGCACAGAATACAATCCTCTCGCAAGTCGATGAGATAGCACAGGTTGAGGACGGTGACGGCAATACCGTGCTCAATGTAATCAACCTCCCGGAAAACGGCCAGAACCATTATTGGCTCTCTGTGGGCAATCTGGGCGTGGGTAACAAGATAGTGCAGATCCAGATCGATCCCGCATTCGAGCTGTTCCTCCCTCTGGGTGATAACCTGACCGATGCGGTCGATGCAGTTGAGGAGCTGTTCAAGCAGAGCAAGGAGCCGCGCGGCACGACGGTCAAGAGGCGAGGATGCCTGGTATTCGCCGTCCCCAGCCAGGACAAGCTTGAAGAGGTCACTGTCACCTCACGCAAGGTCCTGTTCAGCCGTAACCTTGAGTTCATGCTGGAGAGAGACGGTTACACACGAATCACCTACGTCTCCAAATCCCACCTGTCCACACTGAACAAGGGAATGAAGTTCTACGCCCGATTCCACGACAAGTAACAGAAAAGAGATATATTTGCGGCAACAAATATCCGTAACAGATGAAAAGGTTGCTGTTTGCACTTACAATACTCGCTGTAGGGGCCTCCTGTATGCAGAAAGAGGAGCCCAGGGAACTGTTTCCCATCAGACTGAACGAATCGGACCTCAAGCCGCAGGGATACTATGACGGAACGCTCTATTACGTCATCACCTCCACCTCCCCGCGCGAGGTGTGCATAAGCGGCACAGGACCCGGCCGGACGCAGGTCACCACCCCCACACATGTCATGATCAATGACACCGCGTACACCTGCATCGGCTTTTACAATAATGCATTCTACGGCAATGACAGCCTCAGGGAGGTCAAGACAACCGGTTACGTGAAGGTATTCTCCGACTCCTCGTTCATGGGTTGCAGCAATCTCACCGGCTTTGTGTTCCCCAAGAAGACCTCAGTCATCGGGGACGGCGCGTTCCGTGACTGCAGACAGCTCACCTCAATCAGGTTTGTGAGCGGTGCATCGGCCAATATCGGCAAGGGCGCGTTTGAGGGCTGCGTGGCGCTTGAGACAGTAGAGTTCAAGAGCGACATCAAGAAGATCGGAGAGAGTGCTTTTGCCGGTTGCATCGGACTTGATTCCATTCAGACACCGGGCGGCTTGGACACACTCGCAAGCAAGGCCTTTGCCGGTTGTATCGGTCTTAAGAAGGTTGTGATTGCCAAGGCTGCTTATATAGGTGATTATGCGTTTCAGGGATGCGACAGCCTGCTCCGTATAGCGCTGCCCAAGAGTGTGACGAAACTGGGTAAGGGCGCCTTTGCCGACTGCATAAATATGGATACCGTTGCACTCAATTACGGACTTACGCTGATTGACTCCCTCACATTCAAGAACTGCCGCAAGCTCACCTCAATCTCGCTGCCGTCCACCGTAGACAGCCTTGAGACCGATGCGTTCTGGGGGTGCGACCACCTTACTGCCATCAGGCTGAATGACTCCATTCCCCCGTCGTATCACGGATCGACCACCAATATCGGAATCAATGCCTCAGCGATTACGCTGCGCGTTCCCAAAGGCAGCAAAGCCCGCTACCAGGCCTCTCCCTTCTGGAGCAAATTCACCCACATAACCGAAAACTAACACATTAGGGACGGTTCCTAATGTGTTAGTTTTCCGGGAAAACTGCAACATTAGGGACGGTTCCTAATGTTGCAGTTTTTAGCGGATGATATCGCGGATGTCGGATTCGGCGACCGTGAGCGTGGTGATGCCGGTCGAATACGGAGCTATCTCGTACTGGTTGTAGATGAAGTCGATGCTGTCCTCCCTGATCTCAAAATTGTCCGACACATACATGGGCTCGTTGCTGAAATAGCCGTGCTCGTCAAGCTCCTCACGGCTGCTGCATTCAGCGTATTCAAGCAGCTTACGCTCCAGCTCCGGAATGAGCACCTTCTCGTAACCGGGCTTGAAATAGTCATCGAGAGTGATCAGACTGCCATCCTCAAGACGGTAGTTGCGGCAGGTTATAAAGGTCCCGCCGTGCGCGCCGCCGGTATACTGATACATATTTATAAAGTGGCCGATGATATCGCGGTGGTTCCCATAGTGCACCTCGGTGTTGATCACGAACTCGTAATCCATCTTGAGCGGCTCGAAACCACCCTCGCGCGCATACTCTATCTGCTCCCTGTTATCCTCCTTGAACACCTTGATGACGGAATCCACATAGCTTATCATGGCGCCTTTGACATCGGTCGTACGGCGTGAGAACAGAAAGTCCGATATATCCACGTTAAAGGCATCGGCCAAAACCGTATCGGCACCGTGTGCCTTGAGGACGTTAAGGTCAAAAGTGCACGAGGGATGCTCCTGGCCCTGGGTGTAAGGGATAGTCTCCTTGAAAGTGACATACTGAAAAGCGTACTTGTCAGCCTTGGGTGTGCAGGCGGCCAGGACTGAAACGGCTGCTACCGCCAATATTATTCCAGACTTTTTCATATCCGTAGGTTTTGCGCCAAATTTACATAAAACATCGGTTCGCGGTTCAACTTAATTAAAAGTCAATAAAAATGCCGCTCAAGTATTGTGTTATCTCGAAAATTCACTATCTTTGCACCGCTTTTCAAGGAAAGCGGTACATGGTGCCCGTAGTTCAGTTGGTTAGAGCGTCAGATTGTGGTTCTGAATGTCGTGGGTTCGAGTCCCACCGGGCACCCCAAAAACAAAATAGAGGTCAGGTTTGACCTCTATTTTGTTTTCGGGGCGCCCGTTTTTGGGCTCCTCTTTTTAGTTTGCTATCGCAAACGCGCTCCTTTCAGTCGCTTGGCGGCCTCCGACCGCTCTCGCTCGCATACTCGCTTCGCCCCAATACCCCAAACAAAAGAATAGAGGTCAGGTTTGACCTCTATTTTGTTTTCGGGGCGCACGGATTGGGGCTATTCCTATTTTACCGGGATTATATCCTGCAGATTGGTCGTATAGCAGGGAGTCCTGAGATTATGGAGAATGGCATCCTTGAAATGGGGTGCCTTTCCTGTCTTGGGGTCGGCCGGGTACTGCTGGGCCGCGAGCACCACCGTCTCGGTCCCCATCCGCCGGTTTATCGAATCGACCGTGCCCGAGATGGCATCCAGACGCTTGCGCTTGTCTACATCGGACTCAAACATATCGAGCTGGATTGCGCTGTCAGGGGTTATGCCCGATACAATCACGCCCGCGCGTTTGTAGCTGAGCCCCGGACGGAATATCCTGTCTGTCACGGCCGATGCCGCCGCCACGAGCTCGGTCGTATTGGCCGATGCGGTATGCAGCGTCACATTCATCATGCCGGAGTACCACTCCAGGTCCTTGCGGAACCAGTTGGTCATTATGAATACGGTAAGAATATTGCACACGCTGTGTTGCCGACGCAGCTTCTCGGCGCAGCGACTGGCATAGTTCGATATGTGGGTACGCAGCTCTTCGCGGCTCGTTATCATGCCCGGAAAACTGCGGCTGGTGCAGATGCTCTTCTTTTCATGCACCTCGGTGGTGTCGATGCAGCTCACGCCGTTCAGCTCACGCCAGGTGTTCTCAAACGGCAGCGGGAACAGCATGCGGATCCACCCCTCGGGCTTATCGGCCAGTTCCAAAGTGTTACGCACGCCGAGTGAGGCGAGTTTGGCATCGAAAGCACGGCCGATGCCCCAGACCTTGTTCAGCGGGAATCCGGCCAGCGCTTTGCGGCGTTTCTCGTCGCTGTCAATCACGCAGCACTTGTTGTAGCCGGCGTAGGTCTTGGCGTAACGGCTCGCCACCTTGGCCAGCGTACGGGTCTGCCCTATTCCGATGCTCACGGGCATGCCCACCCACTGCCTGATGCGGGCGGCCAGCTCCTCACCCCACCGCTTGAGGTCGAATGTCTGCTCCATTCCTTCAAGATCGCAGAAACACTCATCGATCGAATAGACCTCCACACGCGGGGCGTACATGCGTACTATGGCCATGATGCGGGCCGACATATCGCCGTAGAGCGTGTAGTTGCTTGAGAGCGCCTCTATTTTCACGCCCGGAAACTGTTCTGCAAGCTGATAAAACGGCACTCCCTCCTTGATGCCGAGCGCCTTGGCCTCGTTGCTGCGGGCCACCACGCATCCGTCGTTGTTGCTCAGCACGACCACCGGCTTGCCTTCCAGGTCAGGCCTGAAAACGCGTTCGCAGCTCACGAAACAGTTATCGCAGTCAATAAGGGCGTACATGGGGAATCCTTTTTTAAAACAGTCAGATGTTCAGATGTGGCTCACCCTCTTCTTGATGGTGTAGCTCACCACACCCCAGATGCGGAAATCGCTCTCGGGGGTGATCTTGATGCGCGGGTAGCTCTCGTTGGCGGGCACGAGCCATATCACGCCTGTGTCCTTGAGTGACAGATCCACGTATTTGAGCGTGAACTCACCGTCCAGGTAGCCCACGATCATGTCACCGCTCTGTGCCTCTATGGAGCGGTCAATAACCAGTATGTCGCCGTTCTCCACGCCCGCATCGATCATGGAGTCACCCTTTACACGGCCGTAGAATGTGGCCATAGGGTTCGATATCAGCTCCTTGTTCAGGTCAAGAGCCTCCTCCAGATAGTCTTGCGCCGGGCTTGGGAATCCCGCTCTTATGCCTCCGTTTGCAAACGGAAGGCTAAGCGTATGCGTAAGGTCCGCCGACAGTAATTCCACTTCATTCATCTCTCTGCAAAATTAATATTTTTACAGTAGGGACGGTTCCTAATGTGTTAGTTTTCCGGGAAAACTGCAACATTAGGGACGGTTCCTAATGTTGCAGTTTTAGATTTGGAGCCACTCGGTTTCGCCGCCCCAGAGGGAGAGGAAACGCATGAATCCGTCATGGGTTATGACCACGCTGGCGGTATTCTCGCAGGGATGGAAAGAGACCTTATCGGCATTCTGCAGGTCTGCGTCAAGGAAATACTTGACGCGATGGCCGTTGTCAAACAGCTCCTTGGGGTTCACTCCCTCGGCAAGCTGCCCAAAGTCACGTGAGCCATCGGGCTGCAGCACGGCGGCATGCTCGCACAGGTTCATGTCATGAATGAGTCCGAACGCACACACCGATCCGGGTGTTACGCCGATGCAACGCTCCATGCGCTCAGGACTTGCAAAACTGAGCTTGCCCTGACGCACGATATGCTCCAGACCGTGGATATCCAGGTTCTTGTGGCATTCAAAACTGGCCATATAGTGGCGGTTACCCTTATGGTTCCTGAAGAACAGGTTCTTGCAGTGAACGGAGTCGATGGTCTTCCAATAGGCCAATGCCTCCTCTATTGTGGGGAGTGGCGGATGGTAATGGACATCGAATGCAATGTCATGCTCATCAAGCCACTTGAGTACGAATTCGGTCTTTGTCATAGCGACGACAAAGATATCTGAAAATTATTATTTTTGCATCGGAAACCGCAAAGAGGAAACCGCAAACTGAAAGCCGATCACCGCCCCGCATCAGATGAAAAAACGCAAGTGGACATTCAAGCTGTTCGTAATGCTGCCGCTGCTCTTCATAACAGTCAGCGTAGGGCTTGTGCTGCTGTTCAAATGGGTCCCCGTGGCCTACACCCCCCTCATGCTCAAACGCGCCATCGAATACCGCAAGGACGACACGTTCCACACCACAAAGAAATGGGTCAAGCTCGATGACATATCCAAGCATATGGTCAACGCCGTAGTCCTGACCGAAGACCAGAAATTCTACACCCACAACGGCTTTGACTGGGAGGAGATGCAGAAAATGTGGGACCAGCACACCAAAGGCCTGGCCAAGCTGCGCGGCTGCAGCACCATCTCGCAGCAGACCGCCAAGAACCTCTTCACATTCGGATCCTCCACCTGGGCCCGCAAGGTCTGGGAGGCCTACTGGACCTACCTCATAGAGAAGATGTGGAGCAAGGACCGTATCATGGAGGTCTACCTGAACATCATCGAGATGGGTCCGGGCATCTACGGGGCCGAAGCCGCCGCCCAGCATTACTACAACTGCAGCGCCTCCAAGCTCACCCGCGAGCAGGCCATCGCCATAGCCATCTGTCTGCCCAACCCCCTGCGCATGAACCCCTCCAAGCCCACGCGCTACCAGCTTCAGCGCCGCGCCACCCTATTGAACCAAATACAATAACCTGATATGAAAAGACTCTTTTTCCCACTGATCGCCATCTCCCTGCTCACCGCCCCCGCCGCCGCCAGAACCAGCGTCCAGGCATCGGACAGCAGGATAACATACATTGGCCGCACCCTGCAGCAGGACGGCTCTGTAAGCTTTGACTGGAGCTCCACCTACGCCCGCATCTCGTTCCAGGGCGACTACCTGGCCGTGCGTGCATCGGACTCCGGCAAGGACTATTTCAACGTCTGGATTGACCGCGACATGAGCGCCGATGCCGACAAGGTCCTCTCGCTCAGCTCACGCGACTCCCTTCTTGTATTGTTCGATGCAAACGACCTGCGTAAAGGCCGCAGGAACCGTCCCCACACCGTGATCATACAGAAACGCACCGAGGCTCAGCAGGGCCGCGCCACGTTCATCGGCTTTGAGACCGACGGCACCCTGCTCCAGGCCCCCGCGCCCACAGAGCGCCTCATAGAGTTCATAGGTGACTCCTACACCTGCGGCTACGGCATAGAGAACAGCATCTCGCGCAACCGCTACACCCCCGAGACCCAGAACACCTCCAAGACCTACTGCGCCCTGCTGGCCCGCTATTTCGACGCCGATTTCATAACCGTGTCACACTCCGGCCAGGGCATAAGCCGCAACTATGACGACAGCGACAAGCAGGCCCGATGGTATATGCCGGACCGATACACCTGCACTTTCGACATGGCGCGCGAGCCCAAGTGGACCCCGACCGATGTCAAGCCCGATATCACCATGATCTACCTAGGTCAGAACGACTTCTCGACCGAGCGTATGCCCATGCGTGACCCGTTCAAGCGCAACTACAAGCGCCTCATCAAGGAGATCAAGGACTACTACGGTGAGGATCACCCCATTCTGTGCGTATCGACCAAGGTTGACAAGCTGCTTTTTGATTTTGTACGCGAATGCGTTGAGGAGTGCGGCTACAGCAACGTCTACTACGACGGCATGTTCCAGGCCGTACATCTGGACAACGACCAGGAGCTGGGCGCCGACTGGCATCCCAACTGGAAGGCTCATATCAAACTGGCCTATGCCCTGATCCCCTACTTCTCCACCATCACCGGATGGGAGATGAATCCTGGCAAGGCCGTTGAATAAGATTTATCGGATTTAAACCGCAAGGATTACTCGTGTGAGAACAGGCGCTGCTCGGCCAGCTTCTCATACTTGGTACCCGGACGGCCGTAGTTGGCGTACGGATAGATGGATATTCCGCCGCGCGGCACAAATAAACCGGTAACCTCAATGTACTTGGGGTCCATGAGCTTAATCAGGTCCTTCATGATGCGGTTCACGCAATCCTCATGGAAACTGCCGTGGTTACGGTAGCTGTGCAGATAGAGCTTGAGTGACTTGCTCTCCACCATCTTGAGGTCCGGGATGTAGCTTATGCGTATCTCGGCAAAATCAGGCTGACCGGTAATAGGACAGAGCGCCGTGAACTCCGGGCAGTTGAAACGTACCCAGTAGTCGTTCTCGCGGTTCAGGTTCTCAAACGCCTCAAGCACCTCAGGCTTGTAGGTGTTGCTGTATTCGGTTTGGTGGCCCAGACTCTGGAGGCCTTCGTCTTTTCTATCTTGTGACATAGGTTACGGATTAATAATTACTTGCCAACCTTGAAGGGGTTGTATTTGACATCATAGTCAAAGGTATCGATACCCTCCTTTGCCTTGAGTTTGTTTGAGATGACAGCGGTGACAGGCAGTATTACCACCTCGTAGAGTGTCTTGACAGTCACCTGGGTCACTACTATTGACAGGATGGTCTTGACGGGCATCGTTCCCAGGAAAGCCAGCGGATAGAATATCACTGAATCGGAGAGTTCACCCACAAGGCTAGATACTATGGCACGCCAGCCGAATCCCTTACCCTTGGTGGCGATCTTCATGGTTGACAGCACCCATGCGTTCATGTGAGAGCCCAATATGAAAGCCACCAGCGATGCAGCCGTGGTACGCGGAATCAGTCCGAACAGGCTGTTGAAGCTCTCGGCAATCTCCTGGCTGTCCTCATATATGGGAGCCGGCAGGATGCTTACCAGACCGGCAGCCAGAGCCACGAACGCGCTCATGGCAAAACCCATCCAGATAACCTTCATGGCTTTGCGGTATCCGTAGACCTCGGTCAGCAGGTCATTTATGATGTACGATATCGGGAATATCACAACGGCACCCGAGAGTTGCATCCAGGTGTTACCTACCCGCCAAAGTCTTGGCACAAAAAGATTTGAAGTGATAAGGCAGACGCAGAAAGTCACTGCCAGGACTACGAACGTAACGGACAGCCCCTGCTGTCCTGCAGAATTTGTTTTTTCAGTCATGTTTACTTGTTTTTATAGTGGTTCCAAGCACACTTGCCACAGCACACTTCGCTGTAACTCGCCGCAAAGGTACTCAAAAAAACGGATGTGGTGACCATCCATCGGCGCATTTTGATATTTTTGCAAATCAGAACACCTTTTCTATGTTTATTCAAATGAAAGAGAAACTATTCGCCATCATCGAGCAGTCCAGGGAGAAAAACAACTGGAGTTACGTCTACGACGTGTTCATGCTCATAACCATCGCGGCCAGCATCATCCCCCTCATGTTCGCATATGACTGTGACCTGTTCATCAAAATAGAACACATCACAGTCGTCATATTCATAATCGATTACCTTCTGCGCTGGTTCACCGCCGACTGCAAGCTGGGCAAAGGCGCATGGTCCTACCTGCTCTACCCCTTCACCGCCTGGGCCATCATCGACCTGCTCTCCATACTGCCGGGTCTGAGCGTGCTGGGCCGCGGATTCACCATCTTCCGTGTGACCCGTCTTCTAAAGATCATGCGTCTGTTCAAGTTCATACGTTATGCCGATAAGATCCAGGTGCTCGGCCATGTGATACGCAAGGAGAAGGGCGTGCTGCTGTCGGTGCTGGGAATATCGGTCTTCTACGTATTCCTGACCGCGCTTATCATGTTCAACGCGGAACCGCATGTGGATCCCGAGACGGGTGCATCGACCTTTGCCACCTTCTTTGACGCGCTCTACTGGGCTACCGTGACCCTGACCACCGTGGGTTACGGCGACATGATTCCCGTGACCGATCTGGGCCGATGCATAAGCATGCTCTCGTCACTGTTCGGCGTGGCTATCATCGCTCTGCCGTCGGGTGTCATCACCGCCAGCTATCTGGACGAGCTCCGCAAAATGAAAAAGGATGCCGATGAGGAGGAGAAATGATTGCATCATTCAACTTTTTTTACGAAATTTGGAGTCTTTTAAAATAGACACCTTAATACATGCAGAGAATCATTTCCCGCACACTGGCTGCGGTAACCATTGCCTCGATAGGCCTGAGCGGCCTTACATCATGTTTTGACGAGAAAGAAAACACCGCCGACGTAAGCAAACAGACCATTGAAAGAAGGATTACCGGCAAATGGATGATATCCGGATGCGACGGTAAGGCCGTTCCTACCGACGAGAAGGCCGTCATCACCTTTGAATCGGACTCCAAGGCCTTAATGACCCTCTTTCCGGACGCTCAGTCCTGGACGTTCCACAGCCCTGTGGACGTGATGATTCAAGACGGCGCCGTTACGTTTGCATCGGTCTTAAACGGCGACACCATACAGGTCCTCAGCATGACCATGCGCAGCATCAACGACAAGGAGATGCTCACCGGCATCAGTAAAGACGGCAAACAGCATGACTACCTCTGGAAAAAGGTCAAGGCCGATTACAGCGCCGACATAGTGGGAATCTGGGACGGCCGTCGCACCAGCGACCAGTCGGTCTATGACGAAGGACATCCGCACCGCTGGCAGTACCTCGATGACGGCACCTACCGCTACTACACCCTTGACAAAGACGGCAACTGGAACCTGAGCAGCAACATCTACAACTACTATTTCGTGGACGGCAACCTGCTCTGCACACGCTGGGCCGAGGCAGCCGACAGCATTGACCACCGCGAGATGTGGGAGATACAGGACATAAGCAACGGACTAATGGACTGGGAGGCTCTGCGAAGGGCCGATGACGGCAGCACCTACACCGCTACGTTCGGCATGAGCCACGTATACGAGGTCGATGAATTCTGGAACGGCGGGAATTAATTATTACTTACAAATCCCGAAATCGGGATTCTGATATGCCTGTCGGGGAAATCGGGTATTTCTATTGATGTGGGGACACGGAAGAAAGTGTTAATCATGGTATTAGACATCTTCCTTGTTTGCAGTTGCAAAGTTACAAATCCCCTTTGGTTCCTGCAAAGAATTCATACCTTTAATTCGTTTGGCAACCTCCTCCGGATGGTCCACCAGAAGCTGTCCGTGATTCATCCCCTTGAACACCTCAATATGCACGTCAGGGCATATGGAGAGCAGATAATCAGCCTGCGGTTTGGCTACGAACGACTCCTTTGTGCCGTACCAGAAATGTATGTCGGGACCTGAAATTGACTCAAGTTTGTTCGTATAGACGGACTTTTATCCGTCAAGAACCGCCTGTCGGCCGCCGAACGGGAATGTCTGGCGGCATTCTTCAAGCAGCACATCGAAATAGTGCGAATGGAACACAAAACGCCAGAACCCTGTCCAACGGTAGCAGGTCCAGACGTTGAAGCTCTGATAGTAACGGAGCGGGCCCTCCAGCCAGCGCGGAAGCGGCAGGAGCGGCGCTGCATCCATGATGGCGTGGTCTATCCGAACCTCGTTACGTTCAAGCACGCGTGACACTATCTTGCCGCCCAGCGAGAGGCCGTAGAGACAGTCCACGTGGCCATCGCATCGGGTGCGAATGAAATCTATTACGCGGCGTGCCTGATCATCGATAGTCGTGAATCGGGTCTCACGGCCCAGGGTGAACCCATCGGTCTGGAAGGCCATTACGCGGAAATCATTCTCCAGGAGGGCTATCAGGGGCAGGAAAATCCGGTATGAGACGCCCAGGCCGGGAAGGAGCAGGAGCAGAGGCTTTGTTCCTTTGGCGCTGGCGGGGATGTACCAGTTGTCGTATTCATCGGCCCGGTCATCGGCCTTGAGAAACTCCAGCACCGCTTTGTTGAACGGCTCGGGGTTTCTGTGGGCAATGAAATGGTCGCCGTCTATGAAACAGAGCGTTGAGTTTGGGATGCTGCGGGCTATGAGTTTGGTGTGGGACTCCTTGACCATATCGTTCCGGCCTGCTATCACGAGCGTGGGGGCCTGGATCCGGGCCAACAGGGAGGGCTCTATGTCGGGGTCGTTCACCATCAGGCCCAGCATCTCGGCGTTGGCCTTGGCTTCGGGGCTCTTGGCGGCGAACATGCGGGCAATCGCGTACCCCAGTTCTATGGGCCACTGAACGCTCCTTTTTATCCCTTTGGCATCCAGGTTGCCGCCGTTCAGGATGAGTCTGAGCACGCGTTCAGGGTACTTGAGGGCGAATATCATGGCAATGTTCGCGCCGTCCGAGAAGCCCAGGATATGAGCTCGCTCCAGACTGTGGCTGTCCATGAAGTCCCTCAGGTCATCGGCAAACTGGCGGATCGTGAACGGCGCATCCCCGCGGGGACTCCTGCCGTGGCCGCGCGTATCGATCGCAAACACGTGATAAGCGGCTGCCAGCGCATCCATCTGATGCTCAAAGTAGCTGCAGTCCTCACCGTTCCCGTGAAGCAGTATCAGAGGCTCTCCCGCCCCTCTCTCAACAAAATAATTCTCCATCTCCGCAAAAATACAAAAACTGCAACATTGGGGACGGTTCCTAATGTTACAGTTTTGCGGGAAAACTAACACATTAGGAACCGTCCCCAATGTTGCAGTTTTTTCTACTTTTGCATAAACAAACAGGAGAATCATCATGAAAGTACTACTGGTAAACGGAAGCCCCCGCCAAAACGGCAACACCTCCGTCGCCCTGGCCGAGATAGCCAAGGCTCTGCAGGAGGAAGGCATCAAAAGTGAAATCGTATGGATCGGCAACAAGCCCGTGCGCGGCTGCATAGTCTGCAACAAATGCCGCGAGAAAACCGGCGCCTGCACGTTCAACGACGACGTCTGCAACACCATCAGCAGCAAGTTTTCCGAGTCCGATGCCCTCATCGTGGGCTCCCCCGTCTACTACGGCCAGCCCAACGGCGCGCTGCTCTCCATCATACAGCGCTCGTTCTACTCCAACGGCGCCGCGATAGCCGGCAAGCCCGCAGCAGCCGTGGCAGTATGCCGCAGAGGTGGCGCATCGGCCTCATTTGACACACTCAACATGCCGTTCATGATGATGAACATGCCCATCGTCACCTCGCAGTACTGGAACATCGTCTACGGTCGCGAGCCGGGACAGGCAGCGCTCGACCAGGAGGGCATGCAGACTCTGCGCACCCTGGCCCGCAACATGGCCTGGCTGCTCAAGTCCACCGACGGCAAACCCGCTCCGGGCCGCGGCAGCGAACCCTGGCAGATGATGAGTTTCATACGCTGACAACACTCAAACAGGAATCGGGATGCAAGATTACAGACCGATGACCGATTACCTGCGTGGCATTTTCCACGGACGCGTAATCAAGATTGCCGTCAACGCAGGGCTTGGTTGCCCCAACCGCGACGGCACCGTGGGACGTGACGGCTGCATATACTGTAACAACCTCACGTTCAACCCCTCCTATGCCGCGTCCGATGCAACCGCAAGCATCACCCGTCAACTTGAGGATGGCGTGCGGTTCAACTCACGCAAGGGCGATTGCATCGGTTATATTGCATATTTCCAGTCATATACCAACACCCATGGCGATACGGAACGGCTCATCGGCCTTTATGAGGAGGCGCTCCGGTTCCCGGGTGTGAAGGGGCTGGTCATAGCCACCCGCCCCGACAGCATCAGGCCCGACCTCAGGGACTGGTTTGAGCAGCGATTCGGCCGGAAAGCGCCTCAGGAACATCCGCATCTGCTGGTTGAGATCGGCATCGAGTCCACCATTGACCGCACCCTGGAACTTATCAACCGCCGTCACACATTCCGTGATGCCCAGGAGTGCATCACAGACCTTGCCGAGCGTGGCATCGACACCGGCGCTCACCTTATATTAGGACTGCCGGGTGAGACGCATCAGGATTTCATGACACATGCCGATCGCGTATCGGCCCTACCCGTAAAGACGCTCAAACTGCATCAGCTGCAGGTGGTCCGCGGCACCGCCCTGGCGCGCATGTATGAGCAGGATCCCGGCAGCATCAGACTGTTCGAGACCCCGCAGGAATACGCTGCCGTGGTCCGCGACTTCATGAAGAGAGCCCGCAAAGACCTATTCTACGACCGGTTCGTCTCCGAATCTCCCCGCTCCCTCCTCATCGCCCCCGCCTGGAACATCAAACCCCAGGATTTCATCCAAAAACTGTAACATTAGGGACGGTTCCTAATGTGTTAGTTTTGCGGGAAAACTGCAACATTAGGGACGGTTCTTAATGTAAAGTATTATATTTGCTGAATGATGAAACAGATAGTTTTAGAGGACTATGAGCTCTCCGGAGGCGGGAAGCTGGGCGAGAGCTATATTAAGAAGGATAATCCCGACATCCTTCTGAAGCTCTACTCCACACAGCTGGAGAAAATGGGCCTTGACGAATATGAAAGGGCAACCAAAGTATACAATCTGGGACTTCCCTGCCCCGAGCCGGGAGAGCAGGTACGCACCACTGACGGCCGTCTGGGAATCCTGTACAAGCGAATTCACGGCAAGCTGTCATACGCGCGCGCCCTCAGTTACCATCCTGAACTTATGGAGCAGTACGCAGTAGAGTTTGCCGAGCTTTGTAAGAAACTGCACTCCACCGTACCACCGGCCGGCCTGTTCCCAACCATCAAGGACCAGTTCACCGATTACATAAAGGAGAATCCCTTCCTGACCGACCAGGAGCGCAGCGGCATAATAAAGTACATCAGCAACCTGCCCGATGCAAATACCGCCGTTCACGGCGACCTGCACATAGGCAACGTGATATTTGACGAAAGCGGCCGGCAATACCTGATAGACCTGAGCGAGTTCAGCACCGGCAGTCCCCTTTTTGATATGGGCATAATCTATCTGCAGTGCTGTTTCATCCCAAACGAGGTGGAAATGGAACTCTACCACATAACCAAAGATGTATCGGTCAGATTCTGGGACCTCTTTGTAAAGGCCTATTACGGGGCCGATATAAACGTCGAGGAGTTCAACAAACAGATTCTCCCGTACACCCTTCTGCGCATACTCTGCGTGGAGAAAATGATGGGCCAGCCTGTCCCTCCCATCCGTCCTCTTTTCCATTCTATATTATTGAACGAACATTGATTTTCAGCTTATGAGTTTTGTCATGATTCTCCAGCTGCTCATTGTATTGGCAGCGCTTTATGTGGGTTCACGCTACGGTAGTCTTGCATTAGGTGCCATATCGGGTATAGGTCTGGCCATCCTGGTCCTGGGTTTCGGCATGAAACCGGGCAATCCGCCCACCGATGTCATCTACATCATAATCGCCGCCGTCACCTGCGCAGGAATCATGCAGGCTGCCGGAGGTATGGACTGGCTTATCCAGCTGGCGGAGAAACTGTTGCGCAAGCACCCCGAGCATATCACATTCCTGGCTCCGCTGTGCACGTTCTTCCTGACCGTCCTGGTGGGAACCGGTCATGTGGTCTACACGCTGATGCCTATCATCTGTGATATCTCCCTGAAAAAAGGCATACGTCCCGAGCGTCCCTGCGGTGTGGCATCAGTCGCATCACAGGTGGGTATCACCTGCTCACCCATTGCCGCGGCGGTGGCATCGTTCGTAATAATAAGCAACGACAACGGATTTGACATAAACAACCTTCAGGTCATTGCAGTCACCATTCCCGCATGTGTGTGCGGACTGATGGCTGCCGCCCTCTGCTCTTACAAACGCGGCAAGGACCTTGACAAGGACCCCGTATTCCAGGAGCGCAAGGCCAACCCCAAGATGTACAAGTACATGTACGGCGAGACCGCATCGCTGCTTGACAAGGAGGTCACCAAAAGCGCAAGAATGTCGGTCTACATATTCCTGGGCGCGCTTCTGGTCATCACCCTCTACTCATTCTTCCAGATAATCGGCTGCGATATCCGTCCCAAGGTGGCCGGAAAACCCATCGGCATGAACATCATCATCCAGATCGTGATGATTACAGCCGCAGCGTTGATGATCATAATAGCCAAGGCCAATCCGCGCCAGGCAATCATAGGCAACGTATGGCAGTCAGGAATGGTAGCCGTAATAGCCATTTACGGAATTGCATGGTTGGCCGATACATACTTCAGCAACTACCTGCCTATGATGCAGGACGGTCTGCAGGGCATCGTAAGCAAATATCCGTGGGCCATAGCGCTGGCATTCTTTGCGGTATCCGTCCTGGTCAACAGCCAGGGAGCCGTGGTAGTGGCCATGCTGCCTCTGGCCTACTCGCTGGGCATTCCCGGTCCGGTGCTTCTGGGTGTTCTGCCATCGGTCTATGGATATTTCTTCATACCCAACTATCCGTCCGATATCGCCACGGTCACCTTTGACCGATCCGGCACCACCCGTATCGGCAAGTATCTGCTCAACCACTCGTTCATGATGCCCGGCCTGGTGAGCGTGATCACCAGCACGATCGTGGCCACCCTAATAACCAGATTTATCTATTGAAATGACATAGGGAAACGTTCTTTCTGTGTCATTCACCAATTCTGATTCAGAATGTATGGAATACCTGAAGCGGTGATACCAGCGGCGTTGATAGTAAACTTGCGGGTAAAACTGTTGTTGTAGAATTCCACACGGGCACGGCCCTCTTCATCAGTTATGACATTGGGGTTCCAATAGATAGTCCGGCGCGAATCAACATTGCCTTCTACCGGACCGTCAGGATACTCTGGTGAATAAAACTGTACGGGCTTGGTAAAACCTTTTACGGTAGTGGTGCGGCGGCCAAGATTACGGATTTCATTGTAAAAGAGCAGTTCTCTGTCTTGCTTGATCTGTATGTCTACAAGGGTATACCTATTCCAACTGTGATCTAGCCAACACCAAAAATCACCACCAGCTAAAATACAGATTTCATTGTCTTGGGTAGGCACATACGGAGGAACACTCCCCCCATGTCTCTTGGCCCACTCAAGCATCAGAGGAATAAGATTTTTCATATCCCTGGGATACATAGGATTGTCATATACAATAATGCTCTTGACATCAATCATATCAATCCGTTCAGGATCGTCAAACGGCTTATGCGTCAGCAGTTTCTCCATATTATGCACATAATAGACCGGACGGACAAATCCCGCCTTTGATGAACTCGCCTCAACATTTGCAGATCCTTCAGATGAACTGAATAATGGATCCGATTGCCCAGGTTCCAGTCTGATGCCCCGTTCCAGAAAATAGCCGAACAGGTCAGTAGTGTATTCGCCCTGATCAAGTTCCAACTCGGCATCCTCTTCGGCCTCAAATGAAGTGAAGGTGTCATAATCAATGAACCGTCTCTTTTCACTCTTCTCCTCTATATCAACATCATCTATCATACGTCCCAACTTGCGGCGTTGGTCGGGAGTCAGGTCAAAATCAGTATAATCAACCTTATAGTCATATATACGATGATCGTTGTGGCTCAGGTCTGTCTCCTGAATCAGATATGGTCTGGGATCAGGTCTGTCTGCACGTTCAAACCTGATGCGCTTGCTCTTTTCAAATTTTGATTCGCCATCCTTATTCCTTGACATCAGATTGACGGTAAACTTGCCATTTCCGTAAAAGTCTGGCATATCAAAGCCAAAGTAACCCGTAGAGTCTGTCTGGTAGTCAAAACTCTCGAACAGCGTCTTGTCATCATCTGGTATTACCGATGCATACACACCTATGTCTGATACGGGTTGACGCTTGCCGTATGACAATATCCACCCGTTCATGGTGAGACTTTCCTCTATACGGTGTTTCTCCTCAAACTCCTTAAGGCCGGTCATATACAGCCATTCATAACGTTCCCAGCCCTGAACCATGGTCAGCAGGTTAAGCGCTTCACGGTGTTCATCGTCATCACTTTCCAGGTACCATGCAGGATCATGTATGTATCCTCTCAAATCTGATGAGAGCAGCAGGTTGGTCTTCAGGTTGTCAGTACGGCCGCCGCCGTAGTCGGTCGCATCACGAACCGACAGGCAGAAACGGTCACGGAACGGTCTTCCATGCCCATCTGTAAGTTTGAACTCTATAACCTCCTTGCTGCATGACTGACGCAACATACTGTCTGTATTGACCGTGATGGAGGGACCTGACAATTCCGGACCGCCGTGGAATATGCTTCGTGATGATAATATATTGCCATCCTTATTATATAAGGTTAATCGGCACACACCTGCCGGCCATTCTGAACAGTCTATCTCTAACTGACTGTTGTCCATATCATTTATCTCCTCAAAATGGACCACATCACCGCGGCAGGTTACAGCGAGAGCCGTAAGCTCGCCAAGTCGGTCATCGGTTCGCCAGATATTCACCTGCATACAGGAGTCTGAAAGCATATCGGCAATCATGGAGTAACCACTATCTACAACCTTAGGCCAACGGCAACGGATTATCTCGCCATCAGAGGTGATGAAATGAGCTGTTTCTAATCCGTCAGATGTGATTATGAATGATCCCATTCCGTCATGTGCGGTAGGTATAGAGTCCTGCATGGTACGAGTTGCCATATATGATATTCTATTTCCCGTTTCAAATGGATTTCTAACGCCCGAAAGAACAATTACTCCATCGGTACCGAATCCGTCACTGCCTGTGGCTTTGAATGCGACCCTGCATGGAAGACCATTTACCATGTCACCTCCTTCAGGGTAGAATGAGACTTTGACATTACGTTTCTGCTCTATGGTCTTGCCACGTTTTTTTTCTACAAGAGGATTATCCTGATTGTTTTCAACGCGTGACTTGTCATACTCTCCATACTTGGGTTGCGTGTAAACGGGTATGACGCGAGAGAATATCGCTTCGGGACTGAAATCAAGCATATTCTGCGTATATGCCCTTATCTCATAGAAACCACTGGGGTACGCCACTATGCCCTGTTTCTCACGTGTCTGCTGCGTACCGGCATCAACTAGCGGAATGACTCCATCGGTCTGTCCTGCCACAATCTTAAGTTTCTGTTGCAGGATAAGTTGACCGGTAGGTGCCAGAAAATCCACATACAACACACCGCTGGGTGCACGTTCCAATGAAGTGGCATGTGTCACAAAGGCTTTGAACCATATATTCTCTCCCTGAAAGTATGCCGTATTGTCAAATTCCAGATAGACCTTTTCCTGCGGAAACAGATTGTTGAACTCTTGGATGTTTTCAGCAAACTTAATGAGTTCACTGGCATAATCGGCAGAACCGCCTACATTGATTTTGCACGTATCTTTTGGCGGAAAGTAATCATCAGGCAGACATGCGGCAACTTTTTTCTTTGACAGTTCCCCTGTAAATATTATGTTGTTATCCATTACGGTTCCGTCTTTAAAGAAAAAGCAGGTATCTTCAATGAATGTCATCCCTGACTCAGAATAGAAACGGGCGCCTTTTTCTCCGGCAATAAATGGAGAGCCGTCCTCTCTGTAATAGTATTTGATTTCCAGGACCTTGTCCTTAAGGTCATGTACCAGCATGATGTTTTCTCCTACATCGGCAGAATGTTTCCTTATATCAACAGGTATTTCGGTCCATATCACTTTCTTTTCTTTTCTGACTTTTTCAGTTGTTGTCAGTATGTATCCGTTCTCTGTCAACCGATTTTCAGAGAAAGACCTTAGGAAATGCTGGCTTGAACCGTAATATGCTCTCTTGCGGTTTGCCTCAAAACTATCGGCCTTACGTTTTGTCACATTGTCATATGGCTTGTAATAAAAGTAGCCCAGCATATCACAATGAGTCTGTGTCTTGTTTTTTTCTACAGTGAATTTTACCAGATCCACATACAGTTCATATCCCAATAACGGCAAGTCTATAATCAGAGGTTCTGTGGCCCACGCACTGAATATGCTCTTATTCACTTTTACTGTATCATAAAATTCATCATGTCTTTCCACTATATCTGAATTGACGGTGCGTTTGCTGTACTTATTCCTATATATACGTCGTATTTCATATGAAGTCTCATCTGATGTATTGAAAATCAGGGTATTCGCATTTTTTATGGTTGCATGCCTCCCCCATCGGTCATCGCCCAAGAACATACTTTTAAAGTAATTCAGGTCCTTTTTAAAATCCCTTCCGGATTCGCCTGACACCTCAACCTCAGGCAACTCACTGTTGGCATTTAGTCTGATTAGCAATTCACCCGGATTACGTAACAGATCAAGAGCCTGAGGCTCATAACCTACAAAACTGAATATTACCGTAGCAGGGAATGATACGTCTTTCAATTCAAAATGCCCATCATTATCAGTGGTTGTGCCTTGAGTCGTACCGTTTACATAAACAGTAGCCGATGATAATGGTTCCTGTGTCTGATCGTCAACAACCGTTCCGCGTATTACATTCTGCCCCCATGCAATGACAGAAACAACAGATAAAACTGCAAACAAAAGAATTTTTCTCATAAAAACAACAAGTAGGATTATTGAGGTTGTTTCGACAAATGTAATGATTAATATCTAAAAAAGATATATAGGTTACTGCAACATCGGGGACGGTTCCCTTTGGCCCCCTCAGACGTATTCTGCACTTATTCACGTTTTGTATGTGAATAATTGAAAGATTGGCATATGAAAAGATTCATCCCACTCGTGTTAGCGACATTGTTTGCAATTCCGGCCTTCGGTCAGAAGGAGATAAAGAAAGGAACAGTCAACTCTTTAAAATTAAATTCCAATATCCAAAACTGGAATCCCGTATGGAAGTGCTTATCTGAAGACTGTTTCCTATGGCTATACGATGACGGGACATACACCATTGAACTTGAAAGCTGGTGGGAATATTTTTATAATGCCCAAATCAGCCTTGTTGAAGAAGCTGTAACACTTCACGTTTCTATCGGCCGATATTATTGGGATGGTGACAAGTTGTATTGTAAAGACGCAATTACCAATTCTACATTTGACTTTATCAGTTCCAATGGCAATCTGATAACTGTCAAAGGATTACCATTCATGAATGACCGTGTCTTTTCAGGTCTCAGTAAAGATTCCCATACATTTCTGGATATGTCAAATGCTATGACAGAAACCAAATGGCAAGAACTGAACAAGTCTGTTAAGGAACTACCATTAAGAAAAACCAGATACAAAACCACTCTGGAGGAATTCCGGAATTTCTCCATCGATGTAAATCAAGACAACACCTATGAGATGAAATACGGTGGATTCCTGCTATCTCAAGGTAAATGGGAGCGTAATGGAAACCTTCTTGTCATGCACGATAACAACGTGGGAGGTAACTATCATGCATTGATAGAAGACAACGCACTGACAATATACACATTGGAAGGAACCTCAAGAACATTATACGTATATGAGGACGAAGCTGATATACTGGTTTGCATAGATGGAGATGATGATTACGGAGAACCACTTGAAATATTACAGGATGAAGACGGAGTTTATCTGGCCGTTCCCGAAGGTCCGGAATATCCTGAAGGTACAAATGCACTTCTTGATTATATGAGGCGCACACAGATTTACCCCGACGATGCCAGAAGAAAAGGAATTCAGGGACGGGTACTGGTACAGTTCATAATCGAGGAGGACGGCTCCATAACCAACCCCAAGGTCGTAAAAAATGTATGTCCGTCACTTGACGCCGAGGCTGTCCGCATCATTTCCTCAATGCCAAAATGGAAACCCGGCAAGATTGACGGTAAGCCCTGCCGGGTAAGATTCACCGTTCCTATCAATTTCAGATTAAACTGATAATCATGCGAGCGACCTCATCGGAACGATGAAAAAACCTTGTTTTTGCCAAAATAATTATCTTTCTTTACGCGGTGTAATCCTTTTCCGGAGAGTATTATGAGACAGAGAATTTCCTTTTCGGCCGCGGTATTATCGGCCCTCCTTATCTTTTCATGCAAGACCGATGTCAGGACCGATGGCATCCCGCAAATCACAAAAAATGATGTGATTTCACTTGAGGGTTCTTTCTATGACAACTTCCTGGAGAGCTGGGACTATATCATGCTGGATGATGAGAATCTGGACGGGATACTGGGCAGCCCCTACAAGGTCCTGTATGATGACGGCCTCTATTTCATAGAGAGCACGACCGCCAGAAACAGCTCCATTAAGGTGTTTGACAGCACGGGGCACTATCTGAACGACATCTGTCAGACCGGGCGAGCACGTTATGAGTTTCTGTATATCGACGAATGGACCATCGACCCCTACCGCAATCAGGTCATACTACTGAACCGCAACGGATATTACGGGACCATAACTATCAAACGATATGATTATCAGGGACATTACATCGGCCAATCAGAAACTCAGGAGCTGACCGACGAGTATCATATCGGTCAAGTCATAAAATGTACGTCCGACGGCAGTATCCTCATTGAGAACAACCTTGGCATAACACCTGTATACGAATACTTCTACATATGTCCGGACGGCACTTTCAGCGCTCCAATGGGACTGAACAGCAATCACATGAATCTCAATGACAATGATATGGAACTGTTTAATGACAATCTCGTCAAGGCTGGTGACTGGTGCGGAATATCCGTTCGTGAGGCCAGTTATAATGTCCTGTCCGATACCACTGTACTGATGCCTAAGCTGGACAGCCGCATCTATAGCCTGCAGAGTAACCGATACGACAGCATTGCTGACCTGAGTTGCCTGCCCCCGATTCCCGACAAGAAGAAAAACAATCTGTTTTATGATACGTTTCATGACGGCGGCGATCTTGCCTTTATTGAAGAGTACAGGGACTATCTTCGCCTGAGGTATAATGACCGGACCGAGTATGTCTTGGACAAAACGACCTTCAGGATGTACCGGATGAAAGGCGATGCAACCAGACAATCAATACCATCCTATGGTAATAATACGCTTTACGGGAACGATATCATATACGCAGTGGAGCCCTATCGAATTCGCAACGTACTCGAGTTGATTGACGACAACGATTCCGAGGTCACCTACAGCCCCGACGTCATTGAATTATTCCGCAAGGCCAAGGATCGCGAGAACCCCATCCTCATCATCGCCCACTACAAACTGCAACATTAGGGACGGTTCTTAATGTTGCAGTTTTTGGTATTTGCGGGAAATGGGGAGCGTAATGTCACCCATTAGTCGGACGGAGTCTGAACCGAATACCGTCACGTACCGTCTGTTGACCAGGAATGAACGGTGAATACGGACGAACGGCTCTCCCAGCAACGACTCCCACTGCGATATCCCCGTGCGGTTGTGCAGTTCGCGGCCATCGGACGCATGAACTATCACCTCCGTGTCACACGACTCCACGTAGACAATCTCGCTAGGAAGCAGCGTCACCTTACGGTGCATGGAGCAGAACGTCACCGGCGTCTCAATCTCGGGATGCCTTACGGTCATCCATCGGTCAATAAGGGAACCGCCGATAGCCAGGATTGAGATCAGTATCGATATGAAAAGCGGATTGAACAGCATGGCAGGGAGCGGCGCCAACTCACCCGAACGATTGTATGAATACCGGCTCCCCACCTCCATAATATGGCGCTGGTCCTGAATGAACAGGTTCGTGGCGTAAATGAGCAGATACTCGAGCACCAGTATGGCCAGCACTATGTAAATCACGCCCTGAATACCCTCGCTGCGTTTCTGGAACGACACTTTGGGCAGCAGATATTTGGCCCCGAGCGCCCCCGGCAGGAACATGGTACCCATCAGCACAGACTCCTGGAACGTATATCCGGCGCTCGATACGACCAACGCCGCTATCACTACCGACAGCATCCAATAGAGTATGGTCACAAGGGTTCTCATATCATTCACGAAGATATGCAATCCCTCCCGATTTTTCCAACAAAACCGTATCCAAAAGACCGATATTACCGATTTGGGGCTAAAACGTGGGATTTGACATCGGACTAAACTCCAACCGTTGGGATTTGAAGGCCGATATGTGGGGAGGGATCGGGTATCGGCCCTTAACTTTGCAGTGAACCTTAAAACCAAAACCGATATGCAACAACTGATCGCACAACAACCCGGTGGCTATCTGGCCATCCTTACAATTCTGCTGGTGCTCATACTGCTCTCTGCATGGAAAGCGCCGCGCTGGGTACGTCCCATCGGCTCCATCGCATTGGGATTCTGCACCTTTTTCTTTTTTTACAGCAAGCTGGCAGCTTGTTCTGACATCTACAAGGCAGGCGATATAAGCCCATACATCCTTGCCGGCGGATTAAAACTCATGAACTTCTCCGTCATTTACGGACTGTTCATTTACCTTGTTTCGCACATAATCAGCTTCATCCAGAAGCCCAGTCATTAATCTTAAAACAGGAAAATCATGTTATTTAAATTCATACTCCAGTACACAACCCCGTTTACGGCCATATCGCTGGCGCTGCTGATGATTGCGACCGTCTATACAGCAGTCAAGCATCCCGCCAGACTGCATTCAATCGGCACCATAACCATTGTATTCGGACTGCTCTGTTTTGCCGTTTCATTCACAAACGTGTTCGATGCATTCCAAAAGTATCCGCCATTTGACTATCAGGGACTTGTATCCAGGAAAATGGTTGCCGGCGAGCTTATAACCAAGCAGGATCTTGCATCGGCAGACAGCATTTGGCCTCACATCATCTCTCCTCTTTGCAAATCATGCGCCATCATGTTCTGGAGTTCCATCCTCTACATGCTCTCCCGCCTGCTCTACATCATCCGCACTCCCCGAATTTAAACATTAGGAAGGTTTAGCTCGACGGCCCGAAGGGGAAAGTCAACCGTCCCTAATGTGTTAGTTTTGCGGGAAAACTGCAACATTAAGAACCGTCCCTAATGTTGCAGTTTTTGGTATTTGCGGGAGACCGGGAGGGATTCCTCTCCTACGAGGACGGAATCGGAGTCAACCTGGGTCATGTAGTTGCCGTTAACCAGGAACGAACGGTGAATCCGCACGAACGGATACCCAAGCGCCGATTCCCACTGCGAGATGCCGGTCTTGTTACGCAGTTTGCGCCCATCGGAAGTATGAATAAAGACCTCGGTATCGCAAGACTCCACATACAGAATCTGACTGGGCAGCAGCGAGACCCGCTTACGGTCAGAACAGAATGTAATAGGGTTCTCCATCTCCGGATGGTTACGCATGAGCCATCGGTCAATCAGAGACCCTCCTATGGCCAGACCTGAAATCACGACCGATATGAACAGCGGATTGAATACGCCCGTATCCTCGGGGAATTCGAACGGGAAACTATAATTAGCACCTTGTATATATCTTGTATAGCTGAATGACTGAAAACATAATGTCCATACAAGCAGCAGATATTCCAGTAAAATGATAGCAAGAACAAGATAAACGGTATTGCGTATGCCCTCGGCCTTCCTTTTAAAAGAGATCTTGGGCAGCATGTATTGAGCGGCAAGTGCTCCGGGCAGGAACATCGTAGCCACGAACAACGCTCTTGACACAGACAGGTCCTTAACGAGCATCATTATTATCAATGCTACTATAAGTACCGATACTATCCAATACGCAATCAAAACGTTTCTTCTCATAAGCATAAACGGAACATTGTATTTATGCTCACGAAGTTAGTGAATAGAAATACAATCTGCTAAAAAAACCTCCGTCAAATCCCCCTCAAAAGGGATTATAAGCCCTTCAGCAGGATTTGACATAAACCGAATATGCAGACAGAGGGATATGACACCAAAAAAAATTGGATGGCCCATTCCAAATACCATATCTTTGCATCAGACCAAAAACAAATGCTTTATGGAAGAAGAATTGATAGAAGAAGTAGTCGAAAAGGTTTTTATACCCGGACCACTGACCGTTTTATTACAGATCGTTCCGTCATGGATCCTGAGTATATTCATCATCCTGCTCGTAGCAATACTGTTCTGCGGCTGGAAAGCCCCAAGATGGGTAAGGCCGTTAGGATCAATCGCACTCGCATTCTCTTTCATCCCATGGACATGGAGAATCATGACCGCCCTGTACGATGTAAAGTTGGCCGGTGCCGTATCACCTAATGTATGGTACGCAGGCTTCAAAATCTCATTATTCGTAATAACGCTGGGCATGATTGTGTTCCTTATCTCAAGGATAATCATCGCAATCCAGACAACCAGAAACTAAAAGGCAAACATTATGTTCAGGTTTTTCTTATCCTCGATATCCACTTTCGATGCAATCGCGTTCGTAATCATCATACTGGCAACCATAGCCGCCGCATGGAAAGCCCCCTACAGGATCAGGCTGATAGGCAAACTGACCGAAGCCATATTCCTGACGTCCTTATCGGTCCAGGTCCTCTCATTCACTATAAGGCTACAGGAACAGCCCTATAGGGGAGGTGACTTACACGTACAAACTGTTTTCTGTGATGACTTCAGGGCAATGGCTGCCCTCATCATACTGGCCGCCGTCGCCTACATAATCAACAACATCCTCTACATAATCCGCACCCCACGCCTCTAAAGCCTCGACTTGAAGTCGGTGTAGCCGAAAGATTTCAGAAGGGTGTAGTCGGAGCCCTGCTTGAGGTAGATTGACGGCAGGGGCATGCCGTTGAAGGTATTGTTCTTGACCATGGAGTAGATGGCCATATCCTCAAAAACCAGGACCTGACCCTCCTTAAGCGGGCTGTCAAAAGAGTACTCCCCTATTATATCGCCCGATAAGCAGGTCGGGCCGCCGAGTCGGTATGTATAAGCTTTCTCGCCCGGCTGTCCGCTGTCACGCAAAGGGGGCCGATAAGGCATCTCCAGCACATCGGGCATATGACATGCGGCCGATGTATCCAGGATGGCGATATCCATGGCACCTGCGTGATGCTGCACCTCGAGTACCTCGGTATGCAGATAACCGGCATTGAGGGCGATCGCCTCACCCGGCTCCAGATAGACCGTAACGCCGTAACCATCCTTCATGCGGTTGATGCAGCGCTCCAGACGCGGAATATCGTAATCAGCGCGGGTAATATGGTGCCCGCCGCCGAAATTCACCCATTTCATCTTGGGGAGCCACTCACGGAACTGCTCCTCAAAGCCGTCCAGCGTGGTCTCCAGGTCATCAGAATTCTGCTCGCAGAGAGTATGGAAATGCAGACCGTCAAGCAGTTCCAACAGTGCAGGGTTCTGTCCCATTCCATCGCGGAATTCATCAAGCGTAACACCCAGACGGCTTCCCTTGGCGCACGGGTCATAGATTGCATGCTCTGCGGGCTGAGTTGAGATCTGCGGATTGATACGCAGGCCCACCTGCAGCCCAGCCTCCTTAGCCCTTAAGCCAAACAGCGACAGCTGACGTATGGAATTGAAAACGATATGGTCGCAGATAGAGAGGATCTCCGGCATATCCTCCTCACGGAACGCCGGAGAGAAAATGTGATTCTCGCGCCCGGGCATCTCCTCGTGGCACAGTCGGGCCTCAAACAGCCCGCTAGCTGTAGCACCGCAGAGATAGTCCGATACAAGCGGATATACAGCATAGCAGCTGAACGCCTTCTGAGCCAGCAGGATGCGGCATCCGGTACGGTCCATCACGCTGCGAAGCACCTTGAGGTTCTCCACAAGGCGGTCGCGGTCAATCACGTAACACGGCGTATGCAGTTGCTCTGCGTTCATCGGCCTAAAAATCAGTCTACAAGTACAGGATTCTCATCAACAACCCAGGGCAGGCCCCACTTGTTCAGGCCCTCCATGTAGGGATCGGGATCGAACTCCTCAACGTTGAACACGCCTGCACCCTTCCAAGTACCGGTCATGACCATTGCGGTTCCGATCATAGCGGGAACGCCGGTGGTGTATGAGATGGCCTGTGAGCCCAGCTCCTTGTAGCACTCCTGATGGTCGCACACGTTGTATATCTTTATGCTGCGCTTCTTGCCGTCCTTGGTGCCGGTGTATATGCAACCTATGTTGGTCTTGCCCACTGTGCGCGGACCCAGCGATGCGGGATCGGGCAGCAGAGCCTTGAGGAACTGGATAGGAACAATCTCGCGACCCTCAAACATGACGGGATCGGTGCGGAGCATGCCTACGTTCTCAAGACACTTCATGTGTGTGAGGTAGCTCTGTCCGAATGTCATGAAGAAACGGATTCTCTTTACGCCGGGTATGTTCTTGGCGAGTGACTCAATCTCCTCATGATGAAGCAGATACATATCTTTCATGCCTACCTGCTCAAAGTTGTACTCGCGCTTTATCTCCATGGGCTTGGTCTCTACCCAATGGCCGTTCTCCCAATATGAACCGTTGGCCGATACCTCCCTGAGGTTGATCTCGGGGTTGAAGTTGGTGGCAAAGGGATAACCGTGGTCACCGCCGTTGCAGTCCAGTATGTCGATGGTATCGATCTGGTCAAAATAGTGTTTGAGGGCATATGCTGTGAATACGCTGGTCACGCCGGGATCGAATCCGGTTCCCAGTATTCCCATGATGCCGGCGTCCTGGAATCGCTTCTGATAGGCCCACTGCCATGAGTAGTCAAAGTAGGCGGTGAAGCCCTGCTCCTTGCAGCGCTTCTCGTAGATCTTGCGCCACTCGGGATCCTCGGTGTCCTCGGGCTCGTAGTTGGCGGAGTCTACGTAATGTACGCCGCATGCCAGGCAGGCGTCCATGATGGTGAGGTCCTGATACGGCAGGGCCAGGTTCAGTACTACGTCGGGCTTTACGCTCTTGATCAGGGCTATCAGCTCGTCCACGCTGTCGGCGTTCACCTTAGCTGTAGTGATCTTGGAGCGGCTCTTTCCCTGGGCCTCGATCTTTCTCTTAAGGTCGTCACACTTGCTTACCGTACGGCTGGCAATGCAAATCTCGTTGAACACTGCGTCGTTCTGGGCGCATTTCTGGATTGCTACCTGGGCTACTCCTCCGCAGCCTATTACTAAAACCTTTCCCATTTTTATATGTGTTATCAACTAATTCTTACTCCGCAAATTCTATAGATAGGGTTGCCGGACTACGGCCCCTTTGGGGCCTATCCCTCCCACGCCCTATGGGCGCGGGCCCCTCCCTCTAACGCGCCGAGGGTGGCGACGGTCCTGCAACCCTATCTATAAAATTTGCTAATCATGACTTGAGAGCTAAGAGCAATTCTCTAATTATTTTGCAGGCGGCTGCTGTAGACGCCCCTGTCTGGTCGTATGGAGGGCACAATTCGTTCACATCCAAACCCACTATGTTGCAACCTCCGCAGACGGTTATTAATGCATCGTACAATTGCATGAAGGTGACGCCGCCGTACTCGGGGGTGCCGGTGCCGGGGAATACTGAGGGGTCCATTACGTCCAGGTCGATGGTGAAGTAGACGGGTACCTGACCTAAGGCGGCAACGGTTTCCTTCAGGCCGTCAAAGCTGAAGGGGTGCAGGTCGGTGTGACCGGCGCGGGCCCAACGCCACTCGGCACGCTCGCCGGAGCGGATTCCGAACTGGTGGATGCGGCCGTCGCCTGTCAGGTCGTGGCAGCGGCGGATCACGCAGGCATGCGAGAGCTTTACGTCGAGGTAGTCGTCACGCAGGTCTGTGTGGGCGTCAAAGTGGATTATGTGAACGTCGGGGTATTTCCTGAATACCTCACGGAAGGCTCCCAGGGTTACCAGGTGCTCACCTCCTATCATGAACGGGATCTTACCGTCGGCAAGTATCACCGATGTACGCTCCGATATCTGGTCCAATGCCTTATCGGCACTGCCTATGCAGAGTTCTATGTCACCGCTGTCAAACACGCTGATGTCCTCCAGGTCGCGGTCCTGCCAGGGGCTGTAGGTCTCCAGTCCGAATGACTCGGAGCGGATGGCATGCGGCGCAAACCTTGTGCCGGGGCGGAATGACGTGGTGGAGTCAAACGGCGCACCGAACAGCACTATGCGCGCATCGGTATAATCGGCATCACAGCCTATGAATGTCTCAACGTTCCTCTGCAACATGACTTAATCGTATATGCGCTCCACATCGGCCAGCATGCGCTCCACGTAGGCGGGCAGCGCGAAACAGCCTTTGTGCAGGTTCGTAGTGTAATAATCGGTCTTGATTCCAAGCTGGTTCCAGGCCTCGGCATCGAGGTCGATCACCGGACGGAACTTCTTGGATGCGAATCCGAACAGCCAGTAACCCGACGGGTATGTAGGAATATGAGCCTGATACACGCGGCTTATGGGGAAGCTGTTCACGATACGCTTGTGAGCCTTCTGGGTCTCTATGCGGTCCTCCTCGTAGAAGGGACTCTGATGCTGGTTCACCATGATTCCATCGGCCTTGAGTGCCTTGTAGCAGCTGCCGTAGAACTCACGGGTGAGCAGACTCTCGCCAGGTCCGTAGAAACCGGCCGAGTCAACTATTATAAGGTCGTACTCGTTCTCAATATGGCGGATGAATCGCAGCGCGTTCTCGGTGTAGATGGTCACGCGCGGGTCATCGAGTGACTCGGCCATCTCGGGGAAATACTCGCGGCAGGCCTGTACCACGCCCTCGTTTATCTCAATAAGGTCGATGGTTTTGACCGTCTTGTATTTGAGCAGCTCGCGAACCACGCCTCCGTCACCGGAACCGAACACCAGTATACGTTCTATTGCAGGATTCACGGCCATAGGTACGTGTGACAGCATCTCATCATAAATGAACTCGTCACGCTGTGTGAATATGATGTAGCCGTCCACAGCCAGGAAACGTCCGAACTCGGGTGACTCGAATATATCGACCCTACCAAGGTCGTTCTCGGCCGAATAAAGATGCTTGTCAACCTTTACGGAGAACTTTACATTGGGAGTATGAAGCTCAGTAAACCAGAATTCCATGGGCAAACAGAATCAATATGTTGTACTTTCCTTAATCACATTCAGACGCTCAACCTTCTCATCCTCAGGGCCTGTGAGCTGGCATCCCTTCTCCTTGGCGTAGAGGATATAGTCGATGATCTCCTGCGTAATGCGCTCACCCGGCGCCAGGATAGGAATTCCGGGAGGATAGCACATGACGAACTCCGTACATATACGTCCGTTGGTCTCGCGGATGGGAATCATCTCCTCCTTGGGCGCGTAGAAAGCCTCCTGCGGAGTCATGACCACCGACGGGTTGATGTACTCATGGTCAAACAGACCTGAACGGTCCTTGCTGTATCGGCGCTTCACGTCGACAAGGGCGCTCACCAGTCGCTCCACCTCACGCATGCGGTCACCTATCGATATGTAAGCCAACACGTTACCCATATCACCCAACTCCAGCTGGATATCATACTCGTCACGTAGCAAGTCATAAACCTCAATGCCGGCAAGACCGATGTCCAAGGTGTAGACGGTCAGTTTGGTGGGGTCAAAATCATACACGCTGTCACCGTTGATCAGCTCCTTGCCGTAGGCGTAGTAGCCGCCTATCTTGTTGATCTCGGTGCGGGCGTAATCGGCAATACGCATAACCTCGGCGAACAGCTCCCTGCCGCGCAGGGCCAGGTTGCGGCGTGATATGTCAAGACTTGAAATAAGCAGGTACGATGCGCTCGTGGTCTGAGTGAGGTTAATCACCTGACGCACATAACCGGCACTCACGTTAGGACCGGTGAGCAGGAACGAACTCTGGGTCAGGCTGCCGCCGGACTTGTGCATCGAGACCGATGACATATCGGCCCCTGCCGCCATTGCGGTCACAGGCATGTTCTCACCAAAGTAGAAATGTGTGCCGTGAGCCTCATCGACCAACACCATCATGCCGTGCTCATGGGCAATCTCAACGATTTTCTTGAGATTTGAGCAGATTCCGTAGTATGTGGGGTTGTTCACCAGGATGGCCTTTGCCTCGGGGTTCTCCTCGATGGCACGCTCCACCTGCGATATCTTCATGCCCAGGGCTATACCCAGGCGGTTATCCGTATCGGGATTCACGTAGATGGGAGTCGCGCCGTTCACAACCAGGGCGTTGATGACGCTGCGGTGCACGTTACGCGGCAGGATGATTTTCTCACCGCTCTTGCAGGCGGTAAGCACCATAGTCTGTACGGCCGATGTGGTACCGCCCACCATGAGGAATGCATGTGCGGCGCCGAATGCCTCGGCGGCCAGTTCTTCGGCCTCCTTGATTACTGAAATGGGATGACAGAGATTATCCAGGGGTTTCATCGAGTTGACATCCAACTCAACGCACTGCTTACCGAGCAGTGAAACCAGTTCGGGGTTTCCCCTACCTCTTTTGTGACCGGGTACATCGAAAGGTACCACTCTGTTCCTGCGGAACTCCTGAAGGGCTTCATAAACGGGAGCTTTTCGCTGATCCATCTACTGCAAAATGTTTTTAAAGTTCAACCATCCAGCCTTTTTCCCGCCCCTTCTGACAGGGGACAAAAAAAAGACATAAACAATAAAACCTTTCTTGTTTACGTCTGCCATACGGGGAATCCTCCCCTCAAGCATTGCCTTAAATCAGAGTCTATATAGTAAACAAATACTTTTACTACTCTTCTTATTGACCGTTTTCCAAGTCGGGCGGTTGTTGACAACCATCGGTTATAAAGTAACCAACTCAAAAAAAAGGGTACGTTACCGTACACAATGTGCGTTATGCGCACAACTCAATAATAGGAAAACTCTGATTCAATCCATTCTGCTTTCCTGACTGCAAAGGTACACCTTTTTTATTACCCCCAAACCTTTTTATAAAAAAAAACTGCAACATTAGGAAGGTTTAGCTCGACGGCCCGAAGGGGAAAGTCAACCGTCCCTAATGTGTTAGTTTTCCCGCAAAACTGCAACATTAGGAACCGTCCCTAATGTTGCAGTTTTTAAAAAATCAATTATCTTTGCACCGCTTTTCAGGAAGAGAAGCTTTCGGGATGTAGTTCAGTCCGGTTAGAATGCCTGGTTTGGGACCAGGTGGTCGAAGGTTCGAATCCTTTCATCCCGACAAAGGGGAGGCTTGATTGCCTCCCCTTTATCGTGTAAAAGGATTCAAGGACTCCTTTTATTTTGCTACGTAAAAGCGCTCCATTTCGCTTGGCGGTCCTCCGGGTCCGCGGTCTCGTTCGTCACCTCGCTCGCCCCAATACGTTATACCTTCTACTTCAGAATCTCGTAGGCCTTGAAGCACTTGACGAGCTTCTCGGTGGCTATATCGATCTGCTCCTTGGTGTGGGTTGCCATAAGCGAGAAACGGATCAGCGTATCCTCAGGCGCGCAGGCCGGCGGGATGACCGGATTCACGAACACGCCCTCCTCAAACAGCATCTTGGTAATGTAGAAAGTCTTGTAGAAATCCCTTATGTAAAGCGGAATGATGGGGGTCGATGTCTTACCGATCTCAAATCCGAGCTGACGGAAGTTGTTCAGGGCGTAATTCGTCAGGTCCCACAGGTGGGCAATGCGCTCCGGCTCGTTCTTCATGATCTGCAGGGCGGCACGCGCTGCTGCAGTAGCTGCAGGAGTGTTGCTGGCGCTGAATATATACGCTCTGGAGTGGTGACGGACCCAGTTGATGATGTTCTTATCGGCCGCAATGAAACCGCCGATGGCAGCCAGCGACTTGCTGAACGTACCCATCACGATGTCAACCTGGTCAGTCAGGCCGAAGTGGTTGCACACGCCGCGGCCGTGGTCACCCATCACACCCAGTCCGTGAGCCTCATCGACCATGATGCTGCAGTTGTACTTGTCCTTGAGAGCCACGATGCCCGGCAGGTCAGCCAGGTCACCCTCCATGCTGAACACGCCGTCCACCACGATCAGCTTGAGCGAATCGGGCTCACAGCGCTTGAGGGTCTTCTCGAGCGACTCCATGTCGTTATGCTTGAACTTGAGCGGCTTGGCAAACGAGAGACGTCGGCCGTCCACGATCGATGCATGATCCAGGTCATCGCAAATGACATAATCATCGCGGCCCATCAGGCATGAGATGGTACCAAGGTTGCTCTGGAAACCGGTTGAGAATATCATGGCGTCCTCCTTACCCACGAACTCAGCCAGCTCAGCCTCGAACTGCTGATGCAGGTCCAAAGTACCGTTCAGATAACGTGAACCGGCGCAACCCGTGCCGTATTTCTTGACCGCCTCGACGGCAGCCTCGATTACTTTAGGATGATTGGTCAGACCCAGATAGGAATTGGAACCGAACATGAGAACTCTCCGTCCCTCCATGGTAACCTCCGTATCCTGCATGGTTGACAGGCATCTGTGATACGGATAAATGCCCTGCGCCTTACCTTCCTGAGGAAGCGTGTATAGTGCGCATCTTTCGCTAAGTTTACTCATAACGGCGCAAAATTAGTCAAATTGCCGGATGGTGCAATCTTTTTCCCTATCTTCGCGTGAGGTTTATCGAAAGAGGATAATGAAACGCAAGATTCTGTTTGTTTACAACCCGATCTCAGGAGGTCGCCGCATCATCCCCGTACTGCCCATCATAGAGCGGTTCATAAACCGTGACCTCTACGACTATGAGATCATCCACACCACCCACAAGGGTCACGCCACCGAGCTCGCACGCGAATATGCCGCCAGAAAGTTCGATGCGGTACTCGCCGTAGGAGGTGACGGAACCGTGAACGAGGTGGGTTGCGGACTCATAGGCACCGGCACAGCCCTGGGCATCATACCCTGCGGCTCCGGCAACGGACTTGCGCGTCATCTGGGCATCCCCATCGACCCCTTCAAGGCAGTAAAATGGCTTGACAAATCCATCTTTACCGACATAGACTACGGAATGATTGAGGACCAGCCGTTCTTCTGCACCTGCGGCGTTGGGTTCGATGCAGCCGTAAGCGATGCGTTCTCCAAGGCCCGCACCCGCGGCGTGCTCACCTACCTGGAGAGCATAATGAAGGAGATCGCCACCTATCAGAACGACCGGTACAAACTCTCTTTCGATAACTCCAGCGAGCAGTTCGAGGCCTTTTTCATAACCTGTGCCAATGCCGCCCAGTGGGGAAACAACGCCTTCATAGCACCCACCGCATCACTGCAGGACGGTCTCCTGGACGTGATTGCCGCCCATCCCTTCACTGTGGTCGACGCCCCGCTCATAGCCTTCCAGCTGTTCAACCGCCAGATTGACAGGAACCCCAACGTAAGTGTGCGCCGATGCAACCGACTGACCATAACCCGCAACTCGGACGGCCCCGCCCATTTTGACGGCGAACCTATGAACCTGGGCAAGGAGATACACATTAACCTGGTGCCCAAAGGCATCAAGGTCCTGCTCCCCGACAAGCGCCGCGGAATCTGAAAAACCTTCCTGTAAATTTTTAGAATTTGAGGTAAAAATCCCTTACAAGCGCCGCATATTCAGCGGTAGCCTTGCCGTCTGCTCCGAACATACACAGGATATCATGTCCGGCATCCAAGCCGCCATCCATAGACAGCTCCACAAGTGACCGTTTGGGAGTCTTTCCCGCCACTGTAACAACATCGGTCCTGCGACTCAATCCAAGTCCTTGGACAGCAGCACATTTGAGCAATGTTTCAACAGCATCTGCAGGAATCACCACCGACAGCCTGCCGGCGGGAGCCAGCATCAAAGCGGCGCATTCCATCAGTGTTTCAAAGCTGAGCGAGTCGTTGTGTCGGGCGGTGTTGCGCCCTGCATCGGGACAGCGTAACGAATCCCTGAAATAGGGAGGATTACAGACTATACGGTCAAACTTCAGGCCCGGTCGGAACGTTGAAACATCGGCGTTAACCACCTGAATGACAGCGCCCCACTCGCTCGCGGCGGCATTCGCTGAAGCCTGGGCTGCGGCGCTCTCATCGATCTCCACGGCCGTCACGCTCCCGGCACCCCGCTGAGCCGCCATGATGGCCACCAGACCCGTACCCGTGCCTATGTCGAGCACGCTCATGCCGGGCTCCAGCCGGAACCATGCGCCCAGCAGTACGCCGTCCGTTCCCACCTTCATGGAGCATCCCTGCTGCTCAATCCGGAACCGTTTGAATTCAAAATAAGAGTTCGACATAACTGGTACAATGGTCAAAACCGTCTGCAAAAGTACTTTTTTTGTTTTATTTGACGCCTCAAGTCGCGGTTACATGCGCGCAATGCATTAAATTTGCAGATTATTTGCAGAAAGATATATGTTCGGAAAGAAAAGATCTGAGGAAACTTTTGACGAGTCAAACCCCGCATTCTCCATGATTGCTGACTTTGACGGCAATGAAAGCGGACTGTTTGATTCAACTCTCGACGACGTGCTCCCCGTGCTTCCGCTCAGGAACATGGTGCTGTTCCCCACCGTAGTGATGCCGGTCACCGTTGGCCGCAAGTCATCACTCAAGCTGGTCCAGAGCGCATCGGCCGACGGCAAACAGATAGCCGTATTCTGCCAGAAGGATCCCGACGTGGAAAACCCCGGTCTGAACGACCTCTACTCGGTAGGCGTGCTGGCCAAGATCATAAGAGTGTTCGATATGCCCGACCAGACCACCACGGTGGTGCTGCAGGGTCTTCAGCGCATCAAGCTCAAGAGCATCATAAACAACCAGCCCTACCTGATAGGCTCGGCCGAGCTGTTCCCCGAGGTACTGCCTCCCACCCGCAGCAAGGAGTTCAAGGCAATCGTAGACTCCTGCAAGGACGCCGCCATCAAGTACACCAAGCTGTCCGATAACGCCCAGCCCGATGCCGCATTCGCCCTCAAGAACATCTCCAACGGGCTGTTCCTGATAAACTTCATATGCGCCAACCTGCCTTTCGACATCAAGGACAAGGCACGTCTGCTGCGTGAAGGCACCTGCTCAAGCCGCGCCCTGAGCCTGCTCTCACTCCTGAACCGCGAGATCCAGCTGGCCGAGCTCAAGATGAGCATCCAGCGCCGCACCCATGAGGACATAGACAAACAGCAGAAAGAGTACTTCCTGCAACAGGAGCTCAAGAACATACAGGACGAGCTGGGCGGCAGCGTCCAGGACCAGGACATAGAGGAGATGCGCCTCAAAGCTGGCCAGAAGAAATGGACCGATGACGTCCGCAAGACCTTTGACAAGGAGCTCCTCAAGTTGGAGCGCACCAACTCGCAGTCACCTGACTACAACGTACAGCTCTCCTACCTTGGAGAAAGTCAAGGAGCGCATCCTGGAACACCTGGCCGTGATGAAGCTGCGCGGTGACTTCAAGTCACCCATACTCTGCCTCTACGGCCCTCCCGGAGTGGGTAAGACATCGCTCGGACTCTCCATAGCCAACGCACTGAAACGCAAATACGTACGCGTGTCGCTGGGCGGCCTGCATGACGAGGCCGAGATCCGCGGCCACCGCAAGACCTACATAGGCGCCATGCCCGGCCGTATCATCAAGGGACTGGCCAAGGCCGGTTCATCGAACCCCGTCTTTATACTCGATGAAATCGACAAAGTGAGCCAGATGACCAACCAGGGTGATCCCTCATCGGCCCTGCTTGAGGTGCTCGACCCCGAACAGAACAGCGCCTTCCATGACAACTACCTGGATATAGACTACGACCTGTCCAAGGTCATGTTCATAGCTACCGCTAACAATATCAACAACATACCCGGTCCGCTCCTGGACCGTATGGAGCTCATTGAGGTGAGCGGCTACATAACCGAGGAGAAGACAGAGATAGCACGCCGCCACCTCATACCCAAGGAGATGGAGGCCAACGGACTCAAGAAAGGCAGCCTGAACATAACCAAGCCCGCCATCGAGGCCATCATCGAAAACTACACCCGTGAGTCGGGCGTCCGCGAGCTCGAGAAAAAGATAGGCAAGGTCTGCCGCAAGGCCGCCTGCCGTTATGCCGATGACCCCGAGTTCGGCAAAATGACGGTGAAACCGGCCGATCTCAAGGAGCTGCTGGGTACCAAACCCTACTCACGTGACAAATACCAGGGTAATGACTATGCCGGCGTGGTGACCGGTCTGGCCTGGACTGCCGTAGGCGGCGAGATCCTGTTCGTGGAGACCAGCCTGAGCCGCGGCCGTGAAGGCAAGCTCACCCTGACCGGTAACCTGGGCGACGTGATGAAAGAGTCAGCCATGCTGGCCATGGAGTACATACGCTCACATGCCAAGCTGCTCTCGCTCGACCCCGCCGTATTCAACTCATGGAACGTGCATATCCACGTGCCTGAGGGTGCCATCCCCAAGGACGGTCCCTCGGCCGGAATAACCATGGCCACGTCGATTGCATCGGCCTTTACACAGCGTAAAGTCAGGGCCAACCTGGCCATGACCGGTGAGATCACGCTGCGCGGCAAGGTGCTGCCCGTGGGTGGAATCAGAGAGAAGATACTGGCCGCCAAGCGTGCCGGCATAACCGATATAGTCCTTTGCGCCGAGAACCGTCGCGACATAGAGGAGATACCCGCCGAGTACCTGAGCGGCGTGGAGTTCCACTACGTAAACAAGATCAGCGAGGTCTGGGATATAGCCCTGCTCAAGGAGAAGGTGCAGGATGCGCAGGAGATAATACCTATTCAGCAACCGGAAAAGTAACACCGTTTTGAAAGGATTGGAATTCGAACTTCAGCACACTGACGCCACCAGTCATGCCAGGGCCGGAAGGATCACCACCGGCCACGGAGTGATTGAGACCCCCATATTCATGCCCGTAGGCACCGTAGGTTCTGTCAAGGCCGTGCATATGACGGAGCTCAAGGATGACGTAAAGGCGCAGATCATACTGGGCAACACCTACCATCTCTACCTGCGCCCGGGACTCGACATACTTGAAAAAACCGGTGGATTGCACAAATTCAACGGATTCGACCGCCCCATGCTCACTGACAGCGGCGGCTTCCAGGTATTCTCGCTCACCGGCCTGCGCAAGATGAAGGAGGAGGGCGTGACCTTCCAGTCACACATAGACGGATCGCGCCACCTGTTCACCCCCGAGCGCGTCATGGACATAGAACGTACCATCGGTGCCGATATCATGATGGCTTTCGACGAGTGCTGCCCCGGCAATGCCGACTACAACTACGCCAAACAGTCCATGGAGCGCACCCACCGCTGGCTGGACCGATGCATAAACCGTTTCAACGAGACCGAGCCCAAGTACGGCTATCATCAGGCCCTGTTCCCCATCGTCCAGGGCTGCGTGTATAAGGACCTGCGCTCCCGGTCGGCCGAGTTCATAGCATCGAAAGGAGCCGAGGGTAACGCCATAGGCGGTCTTGCCGTAGGCGAGCCCACCGAGGTCATGTATGAGATGATAGACCTGGTACATGACATACTGCCCAAGGACAAGCCCCGCTACCTGATGGGCGTAGGCACCCCCGCCAACATACTTGAAGCCATATCCCTGGGAGTCGATATGTTCGACTGCGTCATGCCCACCCGCAACGGCCGAAACGCCATGCTGTTCACCAAGGACGGCATCATAAACATACGCAACAAGAAATGGGAGGATGTGTTCGAGCCCATCGAACCCGATGGAGCATCGCGCGTGGACACCCTCTACACCAAGGCATACCTGCACCACCTCTTCAAGGCACAAGAGTATCTGGCGCTTCAGATTGCATCGGTCCACAACCTGGCGTTCTACCTGTGGCTCGTTGGTGAGGCGCGCAAGCATATCATGGCCGATGACTACCACGCCTGGAAGGATGTAATGGTAAAACGTGTAATGCAAAGACTCTGACCCATGAACTTAAAATTCAGACATAGACTGCTCAAGAGGCTTGACTGGTACATCATAAGGAAGTTCCTGGGAACCTACGTGTTCACCATCGCGCTGGTCATCATCATAATGGTCGTCTTTGATTTCAACGAGCATATTGACGACCTGGTCAAGGCCTCCCTGAAAGAGATAGTGTTTGACTATTACCTCAATTTCATCCCCTATTTCATCAACCTTTTCAGCCCGCTGTTCGTATTCATAGCCATCATATTCTTCACCTCCAAACTGGCCGAGAACTCCGAGATCATAGCCATGTTCTCCACCGGCATGAGCTTTAAGCGTATGATGATACCCTACATGCTTTCGGCAGCGCTTATTGCCGCATTCACCCTCTATCTGGGTTCCGAAGTCATACCCAAGGGCAGCATAAAACGACTGGCCTTTGAGAAGGAATACGACCTGCGCCACTACAACCGCGACACCGAATCGGGCACCTACAACATACAGCTTGTGGTCGATGAGGGCGTCATAGCCTACATGGAGAGCTTCCAGGTCATGACCAATACCGGTTACCGCTTTGCGCTCGATAAGTTCGAGGGCAAGAAACTGGTGTCACACATGACCGCCCGCAGCGTCTTTTATGACACCCTGGCTGCCGAAAAGTACCACTGGATAGCCCGCAACTACATGATACGTGACCTCTCCGGCAATATCGAGTCCATATCACAGGGTACCGAGCTCGACACCATAATACATTTTGAGCCCGCCGATTTCCTTGTCCAGAACGGACAGCATGAGACCATGTCCACCGGTGAGCTCAGCAAGTATATCGGACGTCAGAAAGAGCGCGGCATGGGTAACGTACAGGACTTTGAGATCGAGTACCACAAGCGGTTCGCCATGTCGTTCGCGGCATTCATACTCACCATAATAGGAGTGTCGCTCTCCAGCCGCAAGCGTAAGGGCGGTATGGGACTCCATCTGGGAATCGGACTAGGCCTGAGCTTTGGTTACATACTGTTCCAGACGGTTTCATCGAACTTTGCCATAACAGGCACCATGTCAGCCTTCTGGGCCGAGTGGCTCCCCAACCTGGTATTCCTGCCCATAGCCATATTCTTGTATATAAAAGCACCTAAATAACCATTTCACCGTGAGATTTGACGAATTAGATTTCCAGCCGGCGCTGCTGGACGCGATAGATTCAATGAATTTTGAGGAGTGCACCCCCATCCAGGAGAAAGCCATCCCCATACTTTTAGAAGGACATGACCTTATAGGAATAGCGCAGACCGGAACCGGCAAGACCGCCGCCTACCTGCTCCCCGTACTTGACAAGCTGTCCGAGGGCGGCTACCCGGAAAACGCGGTGAATTGCCTCATTATGGTGCCCACCCGTGAACTGGCTCAGCAGATTGACCAGCAGATTGAAGGATTCTCCTACTTTACCAACATATCCGGCACCGCCGTCTACGGAGGCAATGACGGCATCCGCTTTGAGCAGGAGAAACGCGGCTTTGCCATGGGTACCGATATCGTCGTAGCCACTCCCGGCCGTCTTATAAGCCATATCAGCCTGGGCAACATAGATTTGAGCAAGGTATCGTTCTTTATTCTCGATGAGGCCGACCGCATGCTCGACATGGGATTCTACGACGACATTATGCAAATCGTCAAGAAACTGCCCGCCAAACGTCAGAACATGCTGTTCTCCGCCACCATGCCCGCCGAGATTCAGCGCATGGCCCGCACAATACTGCACGACCCCAAGGAGGTCAAACTGGCCGTCTCCAAACCCGCCGACAAGATACTGCAGGCCGCATATGTATGTTATGAAGCCCAGAAGCTGCCCATCATACAGAGCCTCTTTGAGAACAACCAGCCCAAGCGCGTCATCGCCTTTGCATCGTCCAAACTCAAGGTAAAGGAGATCACCAAGTCGCTGCGTCGTCTGGGCCTGAACGTAGGCGAGATGCACTCAGACCTGGCTCAGTCCGAGCGTGACGACATAATGCACAAGTTCCGCAACGGCCACATCAACGTACTTGTTGCGACCGATATCGTATCACGCGGAATAGATATAGATGATATAGATCTGGTCATCAATTTCGATGTCCCCCACGACCCCGAAGACTACGTGCACCGCATAGGCCGAACCGCCCGCGCCGGCGCCGAAGGCTGCGCCATCACATTCGTAAGCCTGGATGACCAGCCCAAGTTCCGTCAGATAGAGCGCTTCCTGGGCAAAGACGTCTACAAAGTCCCGATTCCTGCCGAACTCGGCGAATCTCCGGAGTACAAAGATCAACGTTCCAAGAGCAACCACAAGGGGAAAAGAAAGTTTTTTAGGAAAAGCAAGAAGAATTGAGAATTGAGAATTGAGAATTGAGAATTAAATCTAAGAACCTGCGTTTGGACCGGCGTTAGGTTAGAATACCGAAAGAATAAACTTGTTTGCAGATGGATAATGTTGTTTTATTTAAGAGCAAAAAATTTGCTGTTAGGATTATCAAGTGTTACAAATACTTGAATGAGCATAAACATGAACATATCATGTCTAAGCAACTGATACGCTGTGGAACCAGTGTAGGAGCGAATATTATAGAAAGCCGAAACGCTCAAAGCCGTTCCGACTTTACCAGTAAATTGAATATAGCTTTAAAAGAGGCCGATGAAACAGCTTATTGGCTAGAACTTTTACACTCTTCAGACTATCTGGATGACAATCTGTTTGACTCCCTAAACAATGACTGCCAGGAATTGATAAGCTTATTAATCTCAATAATCAAGAGCCTGAAGAAAAAAGAGAACTGAGATACGCAGTTACGTAATTCTCAATTCTCAATTCTCAATTCTCAATTCTCAATTCTCAATTCAAGCCCCACGCAGGTGCCCCATTCTCAATTCTCAATTCTCAATTCTCAATTGAATCAGTATTGTTCTTTGTCGTTGGGGAAGTCGCAGTTCTTGACGTCTTCAACGTAGTGACCTACTGCGCTGGTGATGGTCTCGTACAGATTGGCGTAGCGACATCGGCGCATACCAGGACCTGACCGTCAACGCCATTTCCTGCACCGATGCCTATAATAGGAATTGATACCTCCTTGGCTACGCGCTCGGCCAGCTTGGCGGGGATTTTCTCCAGTGTGATTGAGAAACAACCAGCCTCCTCAAGCTTGTGGGCATCGGAAATGAGTTTTTCGGCCTCGGCCTCCTCCTTGGCGCGAACGGCGTATGTTCCGAATTTATTGATGGATTGGGGTGTCAGGCCCAGATGTCCCATAACGGGTATACCTACTTCAATAATATGACGCACCTGAGGCAGAATCTCCTCGCCACCCTCCAGCTTGAGGGCATCGGCATGAGAGACCTTCATGATTTTGATTGCGTTGGTAACAGCCTCTGAATCATTGATCTGATAAGTACCGAACGGCATATCGACCACCACCAGGGCGCGCTGGACGCCGCGAACCACAGACTTGGCGTGATAGATCATCTGATCCAGGGTAATGGGAAGCGTAGTCTGGTTTCCTGCCATCACGTTCGATGCGGAATCACCCACAAGAATCACATCAATACCCGCTCCGTCCACCATCTTGGCCATGGTATAGTCATAAGCCGTGAGCATTGCAATCTTCTCGCCACGCTGCTTCATCTCCTTGAGACGATGTGTGGTAACCTTACGCTTGTCTTCTGTAATATATCCCATAACGACTGAAAGTTTTAATTGGACCGCAAAGTTAGCACTAATATCAAGAGTTATCACTACTTTTGAATAGTTTAAACTCCTATGGGTAACAATTCCAACCTGACTGTGTATAAGGCATCGGCCGGATCGGGCAAGACCTTCCGGCTCGCGGTGCGTTATATCACCATGCTCGTGAACAACCCCGAGAACTACCGCAGCATACTTGCAGTAACCTTTACAAACAAGGCCACCGCCGAGATGAAACAGCGCATATTATCGCAGCTGTACGGCATCGGACACGGCCTTAAAAGCTCCGAGAGCTATTTCCAGGAGGTAAAAAAATCTGTCAGGGCCGATGAGCGCACCATCCGTCATCAGGCCATCCTGGCACTTGACAGCATACTGCAGGACTATGGCCGGTTCCGCGTGGAGACCATAGACAGTTTCTTCCAGTCGGTGCTGCGCAGCCTGGCCCGCGAGCTCAACATAGGAGCCGGACTCTCCCTGGAACTCGACACCGAATCGGTCATAGACCAGGCCGTGGACTCCTTCCTGGCCTCCATAGACCAAAATTCCGATGACAAACGCAATGTGATGCGGTTTGTCGAGGACAACATAGACAACGACCGCAACTGGTCCATTGACCGGACCCTCAAGAAATTCTCCAAGGAGCTGTTCCGCGAGATATTCATGGAGAGCGGCGACCGGCTGCGCGAGATCCTTCAGAACAAAGACGCCGTCAAGGACTACCAGGACAACCTCATAACCGCCCGTGACAACGCCCTCCCCCCCATGGAGCAGGAGGTCATGAACATAGGCGCAGAGATAGAGAGCGGAGTGAGCGCTGCCGGCATCACCCCCGACATGTTAGGCCGGAACATAGGCAACGAGATAAACAAGGTCAGGACCGGAGCCATCCTGGAAAAAGACCTCACCGCCACCTTCAACAAGTGCATAGACCAGCCCGACGTATTCTTCAAGGCCGATGTCCGCCGCAAGAACCCCGCGCTGGTAAGCCTGGTTGAGGACCGGTTCTCCCCCCTGTTCGCCAGGGTCCGCGACCTCTACGGCCGATACACCCACCTGAGCCACTCCTACGAGGCCGCTCTCAACTACCTCCACGAGCTCAGCCTCCTGCTGAGCATACGTCACGAGATAGACCGACAGAGCCAGGAACAGCAGCGTTTCATCCTGGCCGACACCCCCATGCTGCTTGACAAACTCAAGCTCGAGGGCTCCGACACGTCATTCGTCTACGAGAAGACCGGCAGTTTTATAAGCCACCTCATGATCGATGAGTTCCAGGACACCTCACGCCTGCAGTGGAGCAACCTGCGCCTGCTGCTCAGGGAATGCCTGGCCAGCGGTCAGGACTGCCTGGTGGTAGGCGATGTCAAACAGTCCATCTACCGCTGGCGTAACAGCGACTGGAACATACTCAACACCGGCCTGGAGCAGGAGATGTCCGTCTACAACCCCACAGTGGAGCCCATGGACACCAACTTCCGCAGCGCCAGCCGCGTGATAGCCTTCAACAACGCCCTGTTCCCGATGGCCGTCCAGGCTGCGTCGGACTTCTACATGCAAACCACCGGACTCACCTATCCCAAGCTGGAGAAAGCCTACGAGAGTGTAGACCAGCTCTGCAGCAAAGACCGTGACGAGGGATACGTCTACGCCCGGATCATCAACCAGAAATACAAAGCCGATGAACTCACCGACGTCATCTGCCCCATTATAGCCGAGCATCTGGACCGCCTCACCGACGCCGGAGTGAGGCAGACTGACATAGCCATACTGCTCCGTTACAGCAAGGAGATAGCCCGGATAGCCAACTGGTTCGCCCTGAACCGCCCAGAATACCGCATGATATCGGGCGAGGCCTTCCAGCTGGACTCATCGGTCTCGGTAAGGATGATAGTGAACTCACTCAAATGGCTGGCTGACAGCACCGACCGTATAGCCCTGACCAACGTAGCCTGGGATCGCGAGCGGATATTATACGGTGAAAAGGCCGCTTTTGACCAGGTAGCCACCAATCTGGAGCAGCATCTGCCCGCCTCACTCATGTCCGATGCCCAGTCCCTGCGTAACCTACCCCTCTACGAGCTCACCGAGAAACTGTTCAGCATGCTGGAACTCAGCGGAATAGAGGGTCAGGACCAGTATGTCATGGCCTTCATGGACACCCTGAGCCAATGGCTCACCCGCAACCCCGCCGACATACAGCAGTTCATCACCGCCTGGGACGAGAAACTGTACAAGACCTCCATCCCCGCGCCCGACATAGACGGAATACGCCTGCTCACCATACACAAATCCAAAGGACTGGAGTACCACACCGTCATAGTGCCGTTCTGCAACTGGTCAGTCATTGACTCAGGCAACAGCAGCCATGAGGAGCGTCTCTGGGTCACACCCGCCGAGGAGCCGTTTGCCCGCATGCCGTTCCTGCCCATAAAGTTTGAATCCAAGCTCAAGGACTCCGCATTCCAGTCCGATTACATGGAAGAGGCCGGCCTGCAGACCGTTGACAACCTCAACCTGCTCTACGTAGCCCTCACGCGCGCCGTCAAGAACCTCATCATACTGAGCGCCCCCAAAAACACCTCCTCCATGTTCAATATCCTGCAGGCCTCACTCGCCTTCATGGAGGGCTGCAACATTGACAATGACGGCATCATATACGAGACAGGCGATATCTGCCCGCATACTGAAAAAGCCGTTGAAAGCAGCGAAAATCCGTTCGACTGCAAGCCCACGCCCCAGGACCTCACACTGAGGAGCTACCCCATCAACGCCCGGTTCCGCCAGTCAGGTGACTCCGCCCGGTTCGTCCACTCCGATGACGACCAGGAAGAGCGCCGCGAGGAGTACATCAAGACCGGCAGTCTGCTCCACAGCCTCTTTGCCACCATACGTACCGAGGCCGATATAGACGCCGCCGTGGACAGGATGCTCAGCGACGGACTGTTCGAGTCCCGCTCCAAGGCCGACAGCCTGAAACGTCAGATACGCTCCCACATAGCCGCCACACCCGGCGCCAGCGAGTGGTTCAACGGCAATTACACCCTGTTCAACGAGTCCTCCATCATATTCCGTGACGGAGGAGTGCTGCAGAACCGCCGCCCCGACCGCGTGATCATCGGCCCTGACGGCCGCGCCGTGGTCATAGACTTCAAGTTCGGCCGTGAGCGCGAGGAGTACATGCATCAGGTCCAGGAGTATATGGACCTGCTCCGCAAGATGGGCTACCAACAGGTCGAAGGGCATATATGGTATGTCTATTCCAATAAGATAACAGACTGCTGAGGGAGGGGGCCAAAGGGGACGGTTCTTTTTGGCTCCTTTTTTACCGAACTGCTAAAAGGACAGCGACTTACAAAACAGGTCGCTGTTTCTTATTTTGAAAAAGGAGCCAAAAAGAACCGTCCCCTTTGGCCCCCTTTTGACTCACTTAGCTATCTTTGCAAAAACGCTTAAGCTTATGAGTAATTCAAAATCTTTGTTTGCACTAGCCCTGATCGCTCTGACAGCCTGCCAGGGCACCAACACGAATGTGGCCGACAGTAACGTCACGGTCATAACCGCCAACCTGAACAAATCGGAGACAGTCTCAATGAAAGACATAATCTCCCGGATTGAAATCATAGAGCTGGAGGAAGGACTTGAGTCCTATGTCGACGGCCCGCGCTGGTTCCGCATAGTTGACGGCAAGTACTACCTGGACAACCGCTACACAGAGACCATCTGCGTATTTGACTCCGACGGCCGGTTCCTGTACAACACTCAAAAAAGAATCGGAAACGGTCATAACGAATACCAGTATTTAGGAGGTTTCAATGTCTGCAATGACGGATGCATAGACATCTACAGCGCCACAAAAGGCTTTTTCAGATATGACTCGTCACTACAAGCCGTAGCCCGCGACGAATCACTCATGCGTACCGGCCTGATACGTATGACCGATGACATCGTAGCGTTCTTTGACAGCCCCCGGGACAGCCTGAAAGTGATATATTACTCACTCTCACGGCATGACACCATCGGAACAGCCATCACCCCATGCAAGGACATCCATCCCATACCGTTTGCACTGCACTACAGGCTGAACTCATCATTTGCCAATGACAGCCAGGTTCTGTATCGGACCTGCCAGGAAGGCGACTACTCAATCTACAGGCTCGATCTCCGGAATAACACCATTTATGAGGCCTACCGATACGACCTGGGCAGGAATATCATAAAAGAGGAGGATGCAAAGATAATCGCGCCACTAGGTCCTAAATATGACGAGGAAATAGAAAAACTCCTGAGCACCTACAACTCCGTATGGGCAGTCCACCTGAACAACAAGTTCATGCTGGCCGTCCTGGGCCGTATGAATCTGCGTGACCGCTATGGCGACAAGTCCCTGCATCTGTCATTCTACTCGCTCCAGACCGGCGAGCAAAGGCTCATAAACTCCCGGATGAAAGACGGCAAGGAGCTGTTCATGATAGACTATCTTGACGACGAGGCCCTATACACCCTCTTTGAGAACCGCGAGATGGAACATGTGGACCACATCATCGACATGGACCTGCTTGACGAGCCCAGCAAGGAAATCCTCAAGCGCCGCACCCTGGAATCAAACATGTACATAATCAAATACTACCTCAAATGAAAAAAATCCTTTTGATAGCAGCAATCGCCTGCCTGCCCATGGCATCGGCCCAGTGTAAACGCGCCAAGAGTTACGCACCTAAAGGCTATGAGCTGGTGTGGCAGGACGAGTTCAATGAGGGCACAGAGCCCGATGCCGCCAAGTGGACCCACGTGGTCATGCGTCAGGGCATGGTCAACCACGAGCTCCAGAACTACGTGAATCATCTTACGCCCGATGGCACACCCGTGACCGAGATCAAGGACGGCACTCTGCGCATAAACTGCTTCAAGGAGAACGATAAGGTCTACTCCGGCCGCCTGAACGGCAACGCCCGCACCGGCTGGCAGTACGGCTATTTTGAGGCCCGCATCAAACTGCCCAAGGGCAAAGGCACCTGGCCCGCATTCTGGATGATGCCCGCCGCCAACCGCATGCCCAATAACGGCTGGCCCCGCTGCGGCGAGATCGATATCATGGAAGAGGTCGGATTCACGCCCAATGAGGTATCATCGTCCATCCACACCCAGGACTACAACCACACCAAAGGCACCCACAAGACCCACGCCATGACCATCAAGAAGGCCGAGGGCGAATTCCACGTATACGGTCTGCTCTGGACCGACGATGAGATAATAACCTACGTAGACGGCAAGGAGCAGCTGCACCTTGAGAAATCCGTGCTGGGCGACAGCCACGACCAGTGGCCCTTCCACTACCCCTTCCACATCATCCTGAACCTGGCCTGGGGCGGCGACTGGGGCGGCCAGGAAGGTGTCAATGAGAGCGCCCTCCCCGTCACCATGGAAGTCGACTACGTAAGAGTATATCAGAAATGAAACACATCCAATACAGGACAAAAGGAACCTGCTCACTAATGATAGACGTAGTGGCCAGTGATGACGATGTAATCCAGCAGGTAGCGTTCCTGGGCGGCTGCAACGGCAACCTCCAGGGTATAAGCCGCCTGGTAGCCGGCCAAAAGATAGACGATGTGATAGCCCGCCTCAACGGCATAGACTGCGGCGGCAAAGGCACCTCCTGCCCCGACCAGCTCTGCCGCGCCCTTGAGCAGCTCAAAAACCAATAATGCAAGTAACCAACCTCCTAGACATCCACACCCGCCAGGAGCTCTACCAGTGGTACCTGGACAACCACGACAAGGTGCCCGATTTCTGGCTGCGCATAAACCGCGCCGATGCTGACTGCCCCGGCGTAGTGCGCTATGTCGATGCCGTAGAGGTGGCGCTCTGTTTTGGCTGGATTGACAGCACCCAGAAACGCATCGATGACGGCAAACCCATCCAGCACTTCACCCCGCGCCGCAAGCGCAGCAACTGGTGTGAGCAGAACCTGGTCCGTTGCCGCCGCCTCATCCAAACCGGTGAGATGACACCCGCCGGCCTAGCCGTAGCCCCGGACCTCAACCCCGACCTCTTTGTCTATGAGGACTGGGTTATAAACGCCATTAAGGCCGATGCCCAAGCATGGAGTTTCTACAACTCCTGCCCCGACAACTACCGCCGCATCAAAGTAGACCGAATCCAGCACTACCAACACACCAACCGCCCCGAATACGCTGAGAAGACCCTGCAGAAATTCATCCAGGATTGCCACAACGGCAAGATGCAGTCCGGCTGGAGTGATTTTGGGCGAAATTAGAGAATCCCTCAGTGCCTACCAAACGGATCAAGCACCCGGAACCCGCCCGATGCCCCATCATAGTGCCTGAAAGTAGGCGGATTGGTAGCCAGGTCATAGTAATCCAGATTCTCAATCTCCACACTGAAATAAGCCAGATCCTGAGCCCTGCTGTAAAGCCGCTGCAGAATCTCATTGCCGCGGTAAATCCGCTCCTGCGTATCCGCATCATCCACAAACCGGGCGCACCCGCTGATACGGACCGATACATCCCCCCTGAACGCCAGAATCTCCACCGCCGGACGCAAAGGGGGCAGACCCCAATCCGTCACTTGCAACGACAATGCAACACCAAATTCTTGAGGTGGTTGGTTATCGGCCTTACATTTGTGCAAAAAGGCCTGATATGAAAAAGAATCACATAATAGCCTTAGCATTACTTGTGCAGTTCCTTACAGCACAAGTACAATCCGCCTCGATATATAAAGACAACCCCAAAACCGACAGATTAATCACTTATAGGACCTACGATTCCGTAACATATGTCAACCGTTTGGACGATACTGCCTTTGTATTGGACAAAAACGGTGATACAATCGCCAATCTCACCTGCAGAACCATAGAGGACCATCTAGGCGATACATTTGTCGTTATGATCCCAAAAGGTTACATGAGACAACTCTATAAGCATCGCATAAGGGAAATAGAAAAATTACGTTACGGTCTGAAAGACAACTACAATCACGAACTCACCTCCATGAATTACAAATACATAGGATGGTTCTCCGAGGGACTGGTCGTAGCCGTAAAACGCCGCAAAGCCGGATATCTGGACATCAACGGCAATGTGGTAATTCCATTCAAATACCGCGAAGCAGAATCATTCTCAAACGGCCTGGCCAAAGTAAAGAAAGGCCGACGCTACGGATACATTGACAAAACCGGCAAAACCGTGATTCCGTTCAAAAGATATCAAGCCACCGATTTCAAAAAGTGACGCAACGGGGGCAGACCCCAATCCGTCGTATATTTGGCAAACTTCAATACTATTTGTATATTTGCATCGGAGTCCCGTGTGTCCCTGAGCAATCAAACATACGGGTTTAGTTTTTTTGATGTAGTAGAGCAATGGGTGCGCATTTCCTTTAATAAGCATCTCTTCCCAACGTATAAATGACCAATTGGGACAGCCGAACAGTGCCTCAATTGCAGTCGTAATCAAAAATGCAGTCCTATATTGTTCCCAAGAATTCCCCTATTACTCTAAAATCATCGGCTTCATCTTCATTTATAATAATGGGGTTATAATCCGGATTCAGAGGTTTGAGCGTTATTGAAGAATGATACCAAGAGCCGTCATCAGAAATAGATTTTTCACTTGTATATTGTTTGATGGCATAGCTTCCGCCGTACTCAGGATCATAAGGTGTATGGTTCTGAACAAGCAATATCTTTCCCTCACGACTACCAGCAGGATTTGCCCGGAAGACACATAAATCTCCGTCGTGAATTCTAGGCTCCATGGAACTACCCGATGCTCTAACAACAAACATATTACGGTTTAACCGGCCCATTCCTTCCACTTGCACCCAACCGGATTCCTCGACCTCTTCACCTTCACCAAAATAGCCGCAGGCGGCTCTTAATGAGTATACCGGCAAGAAGTCAATATATTTGACATCATCATTTACAGCAGGCTCAATGCGGGTAGCAACCTCTTCATGGACATCAGTAGATAACAACTGTCGGAAATGTTCCGCAAGAGCTGCATCACAGCAATAAACATAGCAGCCCTTCATGCCACGAGTCATAAGAGTGCGGTATGTATTCTTGATGATTTTATCCGCTTCCTGCCTGGCTTTGTCGGGATTCTGTTTAAACAACTGCTTGAACCCAGCTATAGACTTGTCAGTACCGGAACGATTGAAACCGTCTGTAACAATGTGTCCATCTCTAAATGCCATATCTGGACCAATGATTACACCTACATAGTCCATTTCCAAACCTTGGCAAGTGTGGATACAACCAATCTGCTCAATTGACTCGCTTCCTATCAGCCAAGGTTCACCATCACGGAAATTCCATTTCTTGCGGAATGAAAACTCTGGGAAACAAATATCATATGCATTCTTATCCTGCCTGCTCACCCAATCCCAGCAATAGCCTGCAACCACACGACTCTTGTTGTTAACCTCATTCTTACTGCGAATAACATTAAACAGCTCAACCGGTGTATCATAGACACGGAAATCAAAATCCTCATCTGTCAAAATGATATTTGCTGTTTCACGTATCTGAATAGCATTGTCAATCCAACTTAAATAACCGTCAGAACCGTTACAACGGAACTGTGAGCTCAGATGCTCCAGATGCACGACTGCCCCAAGTTCTTGGGCACAATCCTTTATTGACTGTACACTACCTATATCCTTCATGTGGATGCGCTGATAATCATCAACAAAGAATATTGAAAAACGTGCAGTATTGATTATCTCCTTGATTTGGTTCTCACCGCGGTTGGCATAGAGCCCACTTTTGAGATTGAGTCTGTGAGCCTCGTCCACAACAAGTGCTCCAATAGAATCCTTTGGAGCTTCTGTAAACTGACCACTTCCGACAAATAGGTTGTTGATATACGTCTTCTTAAATGACCCGGACAACTTTACGCTGTACACATCACGTGGAGCCTGATTTTTGGTAACATATTGCGTTGCTATCCCTTCATTTGTAAGTTTAACCAATAGGTTCACAGCCAGAACACTTTTGCCTGTTCCGGGACCGCCCTCAACAATCAGGACATGTTTCTTACCGTTCTGCGCTTTGTTTGCCAAATAGACAGCATTCTCATACACCACCTTCTGGTCATCAATCATCTTGAACTCCTCATTACCCTGAAGCATGGAAGCTAAAGAATCAGCCAACTGCTTGGACGGACACAAACGGCCTTGATCAATATTCCAGATTATATCTTCCTTTGATGACTTCTTGATATGATGAAGTATAAACTCCTGAAGACGTGCAGCATCGTTCTTTAGAAAAACAGGCGCCAAAGCTGTATAATCAGCATATTCGGCTCCATCAATAATACCGTCCGGCACATAATTGTGCAAATAAGCGCACGGAGATATTTCTACACCCTCACTCTGAACAGTAAGATTGTAGTTAGACAGCATATAGGCATATGTCCACGCCTGATATGACGGATGAACAGTTTCGGCTGGTCCTTCCTGAAAACGGGTCACTACTATACCTGGCTTGGATGTAGGCAATGCTGAATCCCATTGTTTGAGTTCTACCACCACCAAATGAGAGTGGTTCTGATCATCAATGCCCGATACAATAAAGTCAACTCGCATAGATGTGAGTGGTACCTGATATTCAATAGCTATCCCCACATCATCCGGCAATGTCGATGTATTAACCACCCGATACATGTATTGCATGGAGTTCTTCCATGAACGAACCTCATTGCGTGATGTATGTCGACCTAAGTGTTCATAGAACGCAATATCTATATTATCGGCAATGACATCGTTGAAGACATCATCAACGAACTGCTTCTTGGTTGCCTTGTAGATAATCATAGCTCGTTGTATTTCTTAGCGCTTCCGTATGCCTTGCTCACCGGATACTTCTCAGCATTCCGTTTAATCTTATCCAATACAATTTGCTTGATATCAAGATCGTATTTATCGGCAATAAGAATAGCATAGTTCACAATATCAGCCAACTCCTCCTTAACCTTCTCAGGATTGACATCCTCCGGCTTTTTCCATAAGAAAGCCTCATTCAACTCGGCTGCTTCAATCGATAAAGCCAGAGCCAAGTCCTTCCCATTATGAAACTGATCCCAATCACGCTCTTGTGTGAACGCAACTACTGCTCTACGAAGTTCTTCAAGATCACTCATATGCAATCATCTATATTTGGAGGTTGTTTTGTGCTTTCCAAAGATAAGGATTATTGGGAAAAAGAAGAAAACTAAAAATGAATAACACGATGAACTAAGAACCACTATCTTCGCTATATCTATGGAAAATAAAAGACACGAGGTTTTGTTTCCAGTTGCAGGAGCCGGACATCGGCCCACAATCTATTTCTATCAGATTACAGCAAAATACTAGTTACCCTTTCCTAAAGTAACGTAGCACCTCACCACAAATCCAGAAAAAAGCTCCAATGTAAATCAACAACATAGTCCAATTCTTTAAAGGTTTCTGGAGCAAAAATACAAGGCAGTTGTACCAAAACTTGATACAACTTACATATATTTGCCAAACAATGTGACCTAATTACGTATAGATTATGAAGATTCCATCTCTATTTAAGGAGTACATCTGGCTGATTGAGACCATAAGAAGGAACGGCCGAATGACTCTGGCTGAGATAAGTGAGCTTTGGCGTCATCAGGAGGAAACTGACGGGCAGGAGCTGTCACGCACCACTTTTAATCGGCACAGAGATTCAATCCTGGATAGCTTTGGCGTGATTATAGAGTGCGACCGCAGGGACGGGTATCGGTATTATATAGAGAATGAGGAGGTGCTCCGTGAGAACAGCATACAGAACTGGATGTTCTCCACCCTGAGCGTAAGCAATATGCTGGAGGGGAATGCAGGCCTGCAGAGCAGGATCCTGCTGGAAAGCATCCCCAGCGGAGACGACAAGTTGCGCCAGATCATTGATGCCATGCGTGACAACAGGCGCATCAGAATCCAGTATCATAAATATTCCAGCTCACAGTCCAAGTCATACACGCTGGAGCCTTATTGCCTGAAACTCTACAACAGGAGATGGTACATGCTTGTAAAGAAGGCCGATGCACCCACCGCCGCCGATGATACCGGCAAGAAGGGTGACCTGTTCATCTTTTCACTCGATAGGATTGAGAGTATTGAGCTATTACAGACCAAGTTCACCGTCGATAAGAACTTTGATGCTGCTACATTCTTTAGTGATTGTTTGGGCATTATGGTTGATGACAGCAAGAAGTCTGAGCGTATTGTATTGAGAGCCTACGGGCTGGAGCCCTATTACCTCAGGGACCTGCCCATGCACCACTCCCAGAAGGTAATAAAGGAAACAAAAGAATATACAGACTTTGAATTGAGACTCCGCCCGGCCGAAGATTTCATTGAGTACCTACTCTCTAAGAGCACAAAAATAAGAGTCTTGGAGCCAAAAAGGCTGGCGGAAAAGATACAACAACGATTAAAGGATGCCTTGAACCTTTATATAGAGATTTAACGAAAAAACTCTGTTGTACCGAGTAATGGTACAACGCATATATACCTTTGTCTCCATTACAATACTATTATGGGAGTCTTATGTGTAATGGCAGTAATAAATGAGATTACAACCAGGTTAATAGGTGATAATGTCTAACTGAAATATTGATATGGAAAAGGATCTAATTAATAAATACGACTGCGAAAAGCAGTGCGAATACAAAGGACGAAGGTTTGCTGTACGAAATAACGGCTCCATATTACGATTTGCCAAAGAAGGACATGAGTCAAACTTTAATGATAACAAATGGACCTTCGGCACAAAGAATGAAAGCACAGGATACATGATGTTTACGAGCGCCATACGTGTACATCAAGTTGTATGTACCGCTTTTCATGGACCAGCACCAGACGATGATATGATAGTTGATCATATAGATACAAATAGATGCAACAACCGCCCTGAGAACCTTAGATGGGTAACACGTTTGGAGAATGCCTTAAACAACTCAATAACGAGAAGAAAAATCATTCTTTTCTGTGGAAGCATTGAGAATTTTCTGAAGAATCCCTCCATGCTGAGAGACAATGCAAGTGAGCCAAACTTTACTTGGATGCGTACTGTCACCAAAGCGGAAGCCAGTAAATGCCTTTCGAACTTAACTAGATGGGCTGCCCAGGATAGAGTGATGACTCCTAAAGGTGAAGGTATGGGAGATTGGATATTTGGCGAACAGAAGTTCAATTCTCAGTCCGCACCACACTCAGATAATCCAGCCGAGAGGCCAATAGAAATGAGCCAGGCTGATTACGACAGAAAGATTATGGATGAAATGGCAACCGGCTACTTTGGTGTAGACAAGAAACCGGCGCTACGCACCCCTGAAGAGATCAATCTAAAGCCTAAATTGGAGGACTATTTATTAGATTCTCTTACTTCTGGTGCAAAACAGTTAAAATGGCGCACGCCTACAGAATTCCTGTTATGTCCAGGTAATGCTACTGATTATTCTTTATTGGACTACTACAACAACCTTAAAGGAGGCAAACTGTTTTTGCGTAATGAATATTCAACCAACCAAACGGTCCTCAATGCCGGTTATAATAAAATGGAGGAAGCGTTATACGTGCTGACTTATGATAATGAGGAAAATACTTTTGGCAAGCACTGGGCATTATGTAAGATATTCATATATAAGGATGTTTTTGTCCATGAGAGCCAAGGCACATTCTTTGAAGAAAAAGGAGGTCTTAAATACTTTACAGAAGCTATGGGACAGGAATGGACTGGCGGTGATGTAATAGATGATTATTGCTAATCATATTACACTATATTTGTAGAACTAAAATCTATTAAGTATGAAAAGGATTATCTTTCTATTAGCGTTGACACTGTCAACAATGACTGCTTTTTCACAGACTGCAGCAGATAGCACAAATGTTGAAACTGTTGGAGTTGCTCCAACGTACAAGCTCTACAAGACTCAGAACATGTGGATCTTTATCAAGCTCAATACTCAGACGGGAAGAATGAAGCTTGTACAATACTCTGTCAATGATGATGTTGATAGAGGTGAGTTTGATCTGAACATCTTAAATCTGGCTATTGGCAAAGATAAGATTAACGGCAGATTCACCCTTACACCTACAGAAAACAAGTGGAATTACTTGCTATTGGATCAGATTGATGGCGATGTATGGCAAGTTCAATGGTCCATTGAACCCAGGAACCGTGCAGTGATAAAGATTGAATAAACCTGAAAAAAGAAACGTTATTGGCTGGTGAGTTTCATCGGCCCTATACCCTGCAATTCCGCAGCCAATGGGGGAGACCAGGAAGGTGAGTTCCGGGTGCTGTCGGGCGAAGCTGATGAAGCGCTCTACGGCGGCGCGGGTGCTGGGCAGGCCTTCCAGAGCCAAAGGGGACGGTTCTATTTGGCCCCCTTCTTGAAAAAGGAGCCAAATAGAACCGTCCCCTTTGGCTCCTTTTTGAGTACTTTTGCAGTATGACTGATTCTGAGTTGTACAAAAAGCTGGGTGAACTGACCAAAAGCAAAGACAGGTGGGAGGAAAACATCCCCTACGTTGCGTCACTACTTTCATCCGATTCCGTTAAGATTAAGGCAAAAGCGCTTTGGATGCTTGCTGAAATGGGACTGGCGTTTCCTGACGTCATCAGGGAGTTTGTTCCGCAGGTTGCATCGTTTTTATCCGACACTGACTCGCTTCTGCGAGAGCGTGCCGTGAACGCCATCGGGCGCATTGGACGCGGATGCTATGAGACAACTGAGCCATATTGGCAGGATTTGTTCCGATTTGCGCATGATGAGGAGGCTGGTGTCAGATTGGCGTTCATATGGGCATCGGAAAACATTGCCACAAACACCCCTGACCCATATAAGGAGTATATGCCGATATTTGCGGAGCTACTTCATGATAGTGTTGACAAGGTCAGAATGGAGGCTCCTGAGATATTCCGTGTGCTGGGCAAACGCAGGCCGGATTTTGTCAGGCAATATCTGGAACTGTTGCAAAAAACAGCCGATACTGACCCCAACAGAGTGGTAAAGATCCACTGCCTTGGCGCCATCCGCGCTACAAATTGAGCCAAAAGGAGCCAAAGGAGACGGTTCTGTTTGGCCCCTTTTGGCTTCATTTTTTGTACGGTTTCACCAAAAATGTTCTCAAATTTGTGAACATTGAAACTAATTCTTATCTTTGTCACACAATAATTGAAATACATATGATTGTCACTTTCCAGGAAAAATACCTAAAAGAACTCTATGAGAATGGACAGGCGAGCGATAAAAAGCACCGGTTTCAGCCGCCAATTATCAAGAAATACACAATGATTGTAGATTTGATGATTGAACTGAAAAATGTGATGGGATTGACTAAATATGGAGGACTACATTACGAACATCTTCATGGGGATAAGGAAGGTCTTTCATCGGTCAGGGTAAATAATCAATATCGAATAGAGTTCAGGGAGATTCTTGAAGGTGATAAAACTATTGCAGAAGTAGTTAGTATTACAGAATTATCGAACCATTACAAATGATAGCGTTATGGCACAGACAGAAGAGACAAACAAAGAAATGGTTGCAAACAACTTGGAGCCACATTATCTGACTCATCCCGGTGAGGTTATTAAGGAAGAGTTGGAGTTTCGCGGAATAAGCCAGCGACGCTTAGCTGCGGAAATCGGTATTCCCGTAAGCCAGTTGAATGAGGTCCTGAATGCGAAACGCTCTCTTAACGCCGAAATGGCTCTTATGATAGAGCAAGCTCTTGGCATTGATGCTGAGCCCCTACTCTCACTTCAGGTAAAGTATAACATCTTATCGGCCAAACGCAACAAATCATTTTTTGAACGCTTGAAGAAAATCCCCAGGATTGCTGCTGCGTTCTAAGAATATATGAAACAGATCATTATATACGCAAGCCTTCACGGGGCCGCCGAACGTTATGCCGAGCGGCTGGCTCAGATTACGGGCATTGAGGCCAAGAGCTTCAAGGAGGTCAAGGATATTGCGCAGTTTGAGCGCATCATTTACGTGGGCGCCATCTACGCCGGCGGAGTTATGGGCCTTAAGAAGACGGCTCAGGGGTTCAGGAACGGCCAGGAGGTTTTTATCGCCACTGTCGGTATGACCGATCCCACCGACCCCGTATTCGTGAGCAACATCAGGAAAGCTATCAGGCAGTTTGTATCGGCCGATATCTGTAACGATGACAGGATATTCCACCTGCGTGGCGCCATCGATTACGCCAAGCTGGGCCTGGGGCATAGGATCCTGATGAAATTGATGTACTCCCAGGCAATGAAGACTCCCGATGACCAGCTCACGGCCGAGGCCAAAGCCATCAAAGAGACCTACGGCCAATCCGTGGATTTTGTAAACTTCGATACCCTTCAGCCTCTGGTTGAGAAACTCTGAGAAGGAGCCAAAGGGGACGGTTCTATTTGGCTCCCTTCCTAAAAAAGGGGCCAAATAGAACCGTCCCCTTTGGCCCCTTTGGCACCTTTTATTATATTCGCAGTTAGAATCATGGAGACTTTCCTCAATCTTGTAGCCCAGGACCTGTACGCCAAGTGCAACAGCGCTCAGACGGGGTTGTCGGACATCACAGTGGTGTTCCCGAACCGTCGTGCGCGCCTGTTCTTTGACGACAGCATATCGGCCTGCAGCAGTTCACCCATCTGGTCGCCGCAGTACACCACCATTGAGGAACTCTTCCAGTCCCAGTCCGACCTCCGGGCCGCCGACCGCATAGAAATGGTCACCATGCTCCACCGCATTTACTGCAGCCAACTCCGGTCCGATGAGTCACTCGACAGTTTCTGGTCCTGGGGCGAACTTATGATTGCCGATTTTGATGACGTGGACCGTAACCTGGCGCCCACCGACCAGCTGTTCAGCCTGTTGCGCGAGCAGCGTGAGATGACCGACACATCATTCCTCACCCCCGAGCAGGTCAAAGCCCTGGAGCAGTTTTTCGGCGAGATGCGCCAGAGCCGTCCCACCGAACTCCGCGCCCGATACCAGACCGTATGGAGCGTGCTGGGTCAGATCTACGACCAGTTCGTCAAGGAGTTGCTCGACAAGGGCATAGGCTACAACGGCATGATTCAGCGCCGCGTGGTGACCGGCCTGGACGAGTCCAAATTCACGTCACGCAAGTACGTGTTCGTGGGATTCAACAGCCTGGACCGCGCCGAGAAGGAGCTGTTCCGCGCCATCCAGCGCACCGGCAAGGCCATGTTCTACTGGGATTACGACCCCGCCTACACCGAGAGCAGCCTGCAGCATGAGGCCGGCCGGTTCCTGCGTGACAACATGCGCGAGTTCCCCGGCGAGCTGCCCCGCACGGCTTTTGACAACCTGCCCAAGGCCAAACTCACCATCGTCGAGACATCGACCGATAACGCTCAGGCCCGATACATACCGCAGTGGCTCGCAGTCACATGTCAGGGCGTCAAAGCCGGACGCGAGACCGCCATCGTCCTGGCCGATGAATCCCTGCTGCAACCCGTTCTGCACAGCATCCCGCAGGACAAGATCAACAACGTGAACATAACCATGGGCTATAGCCTGACCGAAACATCACTGTTCAGTCTGGTATCGGCCCTGATTGATATGCAGCGTCTGGCAACCCGAGACAAGGGTCGTTACAACATTCAGACTCTTGGCCGCGTGCTTGGCAACCCCATGACCGCAGCACTGTCTCCCGATGCCCCGCTCCTCCTTGAGGAACTGCGCCGCTCACGCCGTATGTTTCCCGACACACAGGCTCTTTTGGCCAACCCGCAACTGGCGGTGTTCTTTACCCCGGCGACCGATAACCTGCAACTGCTGCAATACCTGCTTACGGTACTCAGGGCGCTGGTTCCCGTAATCCGCGAGCGCACTGATGACACCCTGTTCCAGCCGCTTAACCAGGAGGCGCTTTACCGCATCTACACGCAGATAAACCGCCTTTACTCCCTTATGGAGCAAGGCAATCTCAAACTGCAGACCGAGACTCTGTGCCGTCTGATACGCTCCATCCTGTCATCGACCACCGTTCCATTTCACGGCGAGCCTGCTATTGGAATGCAGATTATGGGACTTATTGAGACCCGTAACCTGGACTTTCAGAACGTGCTGCTGCTATCGGCCCAGGAGGGTACGCTGCCCAAATCCAGCCAGAACGCATCGTTCATACCGTATAACATCCGCCTGGCATTCGGACTGACCACCATGCAGGACAAAAGTGCCGTTTCATCGTACAATTTCCACCATCTGATACAGCGCGCGCAGAACGTGACGATGGTCTACAACGGCAATGCCGATGCCAAAGGCATAGGCAAGGGCCAGATATCACGTTACCTGCTGCAACTCATAGCAAGCGGTGCCGACATTAGCCGCATCACGCTCAAGACAGACCGCCAGGAAACTGGCGTAGAACCGTTTAGCGTAGCCAAGACACCGGCCGTTCTGGAGGAGTTGTGCCGCATGTATGACTACGCTAACCCCAGGACATATCTGTCGCCATCGGCCCTGAACAAATACATGAACTGCCCGCTCCAGTTCTATCTTGCCCAAATAGCGGGCCTTAAGAAACCCGATGACACAGACACCGAGATAGACTACGCCATGTTCGGAACATTGTTCCACAAAAGTGCAGAGCTGGCATACAATTATCTATCATCGGCTGGTCAGGCCATAACCGCAGCCGCCATTGACTCACTGCTCAAGGACAGCAAGCGTCTGGAAGGATTCGTGCAGCAGGCGTTCAACGACGATTATTTTGCCCGTAAGGCCGTTGATAAGGCCGATTACAGCGGTATCCAGTCAATAAACTTTGACGTGATACTCAAATACCTGCGCCAGATTTTGCGCATGGATATGGAGTTGTACGCCCCGTTCAGTTACGTGGGTAGCGAGGATAAGGGTTACCAGCATGTCATAGAGGTTCCGGACCCGTTGAATGCCGGGGCAATGAAACAGATACGCCTTAAGGGTATCATTGACCGTCTGGACAGCAAGGACGGCATACTGCGCATTGTGGATTACAAGACCGGATCTGACAAGGGCACACCTGACACGATAGATCAGCTGTTTCCGCCCACCGAAAGCAAGAAACGCAAGAGCCAGGCCTTCCAGATATTCTACTACGCCTATATCATGAGCATGCAGCCGCAGTTCAGCAAGTTCCGTCTGGCTCCCACCCTGCTCTACACCCGTTCATCGTCCAAACCTACGGCCGATGACATCTACTACCATATAGGAAAGGATGTTCTGACCGATTTCAACGCCCAATGCGGCCAGGAGTTTGAGGAGAAACTGATTGGACTGGTATCCGAGATATTCAATCCCGATATCCCCTTTGCTGCCACGGACCAAAAAGAGACCTGCCGCAACTGTGACTTCAGTCAACTGTGCGGCAGGTCGTAAGGCAAGTCAGACAGTTCAGTTATTCTTAGCGCTTTGTGAATTCAAGTTGCATCTGGCTACCTACGGCAGTCTTTCCATCTATCAAATGGAATTCAAAGGAACTCAGGAAATCCACATCCATTTCAAACTGTTCCTCGTCCATCTTGTACCAGCGATATGGAAGCTCCTCGGTGTAGGTAAGTTCCAATGTCTCGGGATTGAATGCTCCGTCAGACATATTCCAACCCTTATAGGTATCCTCTATGATAAGGGCATCATAGGCATTGTCATTATTGAATGAGAAAGACAGCATGTCATTCTCATAGGTGTAAGTTCCCTGCAAATGGTCTCCCCATGCAATGATATAGACATCAACTTTATTACCATTAAATATAAGGGTCATATCCTGATGTCCATGACCACCTCCCTTACGGCTACCGTCCCAACGTCCGTCAAGTGAAACCTTGGCCTTTGAGTCATCCTCATTCTCCTCATTATCACATGATGTAAAGCTCAAGCCCATTACAGCTGCTGCAATTGCATAAAACAAGATTTTTTTCATTTTCCTTTAATTTATAGAATTTTCCGCTAAAATGGGACTTTTTGTAATTGATTAACCATTCAAAAAAGAAATAAATCGGTCATATCGTACAAAACAATATCTTTGCATCCGACAATGGCTATTTTAGAGAATATCAGTCCTATCCTTCCCTTCATGGTCTGTCTGTTCTGGACAATCCATGCCGGCATCAGTTACAAGGAATTGAACAAGGCACAACGCTACCTTGGACTGTTCCTTTCGGTTTCCATGTTACTGTTTCTCTACCATGCCGTCTATTACACCACAAGTTTTGTAGCCAGTGACCATAAAGTCTTGACAGTTCTGTACTCATGGTCAACACTGAGTACTTATCCGTTATATTACCTCTACATCAAGGCTATAACGGATTATCATAATCCGGACAAGTATGAAATTGCGCTGCTGTTCACTCCCGGTCTAATTGCCATGGCATCAAGCATACTGACACTCAAATTTGGATTCGCACAACAATTCACAGACACCTTCATCAGTATTGTCCGCCCTATCCAGACCGTCTCGGTGTGCGTAATCAGCCTGATAAAACTCACTGCGTTTGACCGCAGTGTCTATGACTCCTACTCGGAGGTTGAGGGAAAGACCACCAAACCCATCATTATCCTGGTTGTCTTACAGTTCACTGCAGCACTCTGCACCGTGGTACTGACCATATTGGGAGCGCGTTTCTTTAGCGGAAAGACCATACTGGCGATTCCATCGGTCCTGTTTGCGAGCGTCATATACGCAATCGCCTATGTGGGGTTCCGATATCGCTTTGGAGCATATCAGATGGAGAGCGATCTTAAGGAGGAAATCCTTCCTGCCGGAAAGGAAAGTGAAGACTCTACACTTTTCAATATCATACAGGAAAAGATGAAGGACGAAAGGATTTTCCTGCAGCCCGGCCTGTCGGTAGTGGACCTGGCCAAAGCCGTAGGCAGTAACCGCACTTACGTATCGGCCAGCATCAACGCTCACAGCGGTAAGTCATTTGCCCTGTTCGTCAACACCTACAGGGTGGAATACGCCAAGAAAATAATGGAAAAAGACGGAAAACTATCCGTTGCCCAGGTAGCCGAAATGACAGGATTTGCCAGCGAGGAATCCTTCCGCCGAAACTTCAGGAACATCACCGGCAAATCCCCATCTGACTGGACAGGGCCAGTCCGTATTTAATCTTTACCTGGCCAGAGGATTACCCAGCTCTGATGCCTCTACATCATTCTCATCCAGTTTGAATATCATGAACTGCTGGTTGTCCTTGGTGAGCGGTTTCCAATCGCCGCCGTCAGGACCGCAGGGGTCACCGTACTTGGCAAAGTTGGACCATGCGGTGAGCATCTTCTCGGACAAGTCCCAGTCGCCCTGGGTCCAGGGACGCCAGCAGTGCTTGAGTGACTTGAACACAAACCACAGGTCCGATGAGTGGAACGCACCACGCAGGCGCTGTGTAACCTCCGGGTGGTTGCCGTCATCGGGCAGCGGACGGGCAAACTGATAGGCGTATGCCTTGCCACCCATCTCCTCACGGTTAAGACAGAAATCCACAATCTGTGTACCCATATTGCCGGCATCGTTCAGCGTGTAGCCAATAAGGTAAGGAACCTGTGCCAATGAACCGTCCAGACAGGCGTCATCGAATGACTCGGTCAGCACATATCCGTCAATATAAGGTGATATGGGTGATGCTGTCAGTATGCTGCGCTTTCCGGTTACGTTGGTGTAGAGGCCGCCCAGGGCGAATATGGTCTCGGTGCTGGCACCGCGCAGCTGACGCAGTGTAGTCAGGTTAGCCCAGTCGCATACCTCCTTGGTCGATGCCTCGGCCTCGGCCAGTGTGGTCATACCCTGCTGGGGCATTCCCATTCCACGTCCTGAGGGTGCTGCAGCAGTCTGAGGACGGGGCTTGACCAGTCCGCTTCCGCTCATAATCACGGCCTTGTTGAACAGGCCCTTGGTCAGGGGTGATGCGCTCAGGAACTTGACGCTGCGTGAGCCTGCGCTCTGTCCGAATATCATCACGTTATCGGGATCACCGCCAAACTGGGCGATGTTCTTCTTAACCCACTTCATGGCCTCGATCTGGTCCAGAGTACCCCAGTTGCCGGTTGCGTGCTCAGGATCCTCGGCCGAGAGTTCGGGATGTGCAAAGAATCCGAACGGGCCTACGCGGTAGTTGAATGATACCAGCACTACGTCCTTGTTAGCCCACTCCTGACCGTCAAACTCAGGCTCCGAGCCCCAGCCCTCGCGCATGCCGCCACCGAATATCCAGATGGCAACGGGCAGCTTGGCATCGGTCTGACCCGGTTTCTTGGTCCATACATTCAGATAGAGGCAATCCTCGCTGTAAGCAGTCTCATCGCCGTAGCCCCACTCGGTAGTGTAGCCGCCGGGATAATGGGCCGCCTGGAATGGCGGATGGCCGAACTTGTCACAGAGTCTTACACCCTCCCATGGAATCACGGGCTGCGGAGCCTTCCAACGGTTCTGACCGATAGGAGGTGCTGCAAAAGGAATGCCGCGGTAAACGGTTACTCCCTTGATATCGGCAGGAACACCCTGTATCTGTCCACCCTCAATGGTAAGCACGGGGCCGCCGTCCTGAGTGCCGCATGCCACAAGAGCCAGCATGCCGGCCAAAGCAAAAAACAGTTTCTTCATAAAGCACTTTAGTTTAATGACGTGAAAATACTAAAAACTTTCTACTTTTGAAGTTATTATGGCAAATAACCTGACCGAGCAGTTCATCCGTGAGCATCTTAAGGCCGATGTCCGCACCCTGGCCCTGTCCGCCCATCCCGACGGAGTGGACATGCAATATGCCCTCACTCAGATATCAGGATGGCAGGCAGCACGCTTGAAGGTACCGCTTTGGGCTGCCACTGAGGGTATTGTCTATCCACGTCATCTGTCGCTTGAGCAGTGTACATCACAGTATATAGCTCAGTATAAGGCATCATTCATAGAGAACCGTCTTGGCTCCGGATTCAAGATGGCCGATATCACCGGTGGAATGGGTGTAGATTGTTTCTTTATTTCCCGTTCTGCATCACAGGTTTACTACAATGAAATGTCGGCCGAACTCTGCGACTGCGCCCGTGCAAACTTCAAGGCTCTGGGACGGCCGGAGATTGAGATAAGTTGCAGTACCGCAGAGGATTTCATCTCACATCTGGAGCCGGATTCCCTTGACCTCATCTATCTGGATCCCGCCCGCCGAGGTGATGCCGGTCGCAAACTCATATCCATCAGTGACTGCCAACCGGATACCGTAGC
>CACZCX010000009.1 GCA_902779875.1 uncultured Bacteroidales bacterium
ACTTACGCTAACGCTTCAGAGTGGGAGGAGAAGGCTAAGGATCTGGCTGGCCGCTTCATCAAGAACTTCAAGAAGTATGAGGGCAACGAGGCTGGTAAGGCTCTCGTCGCTGCCGGTCCCAAGCTCTAATATTCAGCTTAGACATATATAGAGATACTCTTTCCGGCGCATAACTGGAAAGAGTATCTTTGCTTTCTAACCAAATATACCGAAAACAACACCAACTATGAAGAAACTGATTTTTACTATTGCCGCATGTTTTATGGCGGTTGTTGCATCGGCCCAGCCTATGGGTCGTCCGATGGGCGGAGGCCGTCCGATGGGTGGTGGCAGAGCTCCTATGGGTGCCATGGGAGGTATGCAGAAGCCTTTTTACGAGATGGAATCCGATTCCATTGCAAACGCACGCATACAGGATGTAGCCGGTCGTCTGGATCTCACCGAGAAACAGTATGACAAGATCGTAAAACTCTATGCACAGGAGTTCGAGGAGCTGTGCCGTAACCTCCAGATGTCTGTCAGGGAATACCAGATGATGGCAAACGGCGGTTTTAACCGTGGCATGCAGGCCGCACCGAACACCAATGTTCAGTTTAACACTGCCGAGGCCAAGAAGACCTATGACCAGATCATAGCCAAGTTCGATAAGCGATACAAGAAAGCTCTCCAGGATGAGCAGTACGCATTATGGAAAGAGATGCCCGGCACAACTCTTGACAACAAGTTCAGCAGCATTCTCCAGCACGTACAGGAGAATACTCAGAGCCGATTCTAATTCAGAAATAAAATGAAGATTGCACTTATAGGATATGGAAAGATGGGCCACGAGATAGAGAAGATAGCTCTGTCACGCGGTCATGAGGTTGTATGCAAGATTGATATTGACAATCCGCAGGACTTTGACAGCCCCGAGTTCAAATCTGCCGATGTGGCCATCGAGTTCACAGCTCCCACTCAGGCTTACTCCAACATCATGAAATGTTTCAGGAACGGAGTGAAGGTGGTAAGCGGCAGCACAGGATGGATGGGCGAACACAGCCAGGAGATGCAGGACCTCTGCAAGGACGGCGCCAACACTCTGTTCTGGTCAAGTAACTTCAGTATCGGCGTAGCTCTCTTTGCCAAGGTGAACAAGTATCTTGCCAAACTCATGAACGGCTACCCCATGTATGAGGTACGCATGTCCGAGACTCACCATATCCACAAGCTCGACGCTCCGAGCGGAACCGCCATCACACTGGCCGAGGATATAGTAAGCCAGCTGGACCGCAAGACCGGTTGGTGCAAGGGCACGGTGCTCAACGCTGACGGAACCATAAGCGGTAGTTCAGAGTATGCCCCCTCCGATATACGTGTTGATTCAATCCGTGAAGGAGAGATTGCCGGCATACATGAGATCACCTATGACTCAAGCGCTGACTTCATCAAGATAATCCATTTTGCCAAGGACCGCAGCGGTCTGGCACTGGGAGCAGTCCTTGCTGCAGAGTATACCGCAGACAAGAAGGGATTCCTACGTATGGATGACCTCATGGACTCACTCTCATAATATTGAATTCGGACTGACATGAAGAAATTCGGGGAGGTAACCGTGAAACAGTGGATCAAGGCAGGAATAATTCTTGCCTTGTATATTCTGTTCCTCATTTGGGTAAAAAGCTGGTTGGGTATCATTCTGATACCTTTCATAATTGACGCCTGTACCACACGTATCATAAAGTGGAACTGGTACAAGGAGGTCAGGAACAAGTCTCTTAAAGAGATTGCCAGTTGGGTCGATGCCATAGTATCGGCACTGGTGGCTGTCTATTTCGTGAACATATTCCTGTTCCAGAACTACGCCATACCCACGTCCTCCCTTGAAAAGTCCCTTCTTATCGGTGACCATCTCTATGTAAGCAAGGTGGCGTACGGTCCGCGCAAGCCCATGACCCCGCTCACCATGCCTCTCACCCAGAACACTTTCCCCGGCGGCGCCAAGAGCTACATAGAGAAGCCCCAGTGGCCCTACGAGCGTGTCAAAGGATTCGGAAAGATCAAGCTGGGTGATATAGTAGTGTTCAACTACCCTGCAGGCGATACCATAGTTACCAATCCTGAGTTCATAGACTACTACTCCATAGTCTATTCCGAGGGAAGGAAACATTTCAAGCCTGTAAGCCTTGACACCATGACAGTCTTGGAACAGCGTCGTGTCTTTGACATCTACTATAAGGCCGGAAGCTCCATCATAGCACAGAATGAGAGGGTGTACGGTGAAAAGCAGACCAGACCTGTGGACCGTCGTGAGAACTACGTGAAACGTTGCGTGGGACTTCCCGGTCAGACACTGGAGATTAAGGATGGCATAGTATACCTGGACGGCTCGGCGCAAAAGCAGCCCGAGGCGGTACAGGCCAACTACTGGGTACAGCTCAAACGCCCCATCCCCGAGTCTGTCAGAGAGAAGATTGACCTGAGTTCAGACGGACTTCCCGCCCGATACAACCACGCGGGCGCAGTGGTTCCCATACCGCTTACCGCCAAGGCCAAGGAGTACCTGCAAAGCCAGGACAATCTCATTGACACCATCATACCCTGGCAGATGGATCCCCAGGATTCATTCTACCTGTTCCCCCTCAACATGTACAAGCAGTGGACCATTGACAACTACGGTCCCATATGGATTCCCGCCAAGGGAGCTACCATCGACCTTGACATTGCCAATCTGCCCATATACGAGCGTATAATAAAGGTGTATGAGGGTAATGACCTCAAGGTTGAGCGTGACGGCACCATCCTGATAAACGGAGAGGTGGCAACCAGCTACACATTCCAAATGGATTACTACTGGATGATGGGTGACAACCGTCATAACAGCGCCGACTCACGTTACTGGGGTTTCGTACCCGAGGACCATGTCGTAGGTCGACCGGTATTCATCTGGCTCTCACTCAACAAGGACAAGAGCTGGGGACAGAAAGGCAAGATTCGCTGGAACCGCCTGTTCCGCGCTGTCAAAAACTACAACTGATGGAGACCGTACTGCTCTCATCGGCATACCTGCCGCCCGTAAGTTTCTTCACCGCCATGAACAGTGGCGGTGATGTGCTTTTTGAGCAGTATGACAACTATTGCAAGCAGACCTACCGCAACCGCTGCAGGATTGCCACAGCCGGAGGAGTTCAGACACTCACCATACCGGTGGTAAAGTCCGATACCCCCAAGCAACTCATGAAGGATGTCCGTATAAGCGACCACGGCGATTGGCGCCGCCAGCACTGGAACGCGCTGGAATCGGCCTACATGAACAGCCCCTTCTTTATGTATTACCAGGATGATTTCCGCCCCTTCTATGAAAAGAGGTACGAGTTCCTCATGGACTTCAACATGGAGCTTACAGAAGTTATCCTGAACCTTGCCGGAATAAAGAAAGATATTGCAAGGACCGATGCGTACATGCGCGACGCCGCAAGCATAAAAGACCTCCGCAACCTCATCGACCCCGGTCAGGAGCAGTCGGGAGCCAACCATCCTTACTGGCAGGTATTTGCAACAAAATACGGATTCACAGGCGGTCTGAGCGCAGTTGACCTCCTCTTCAACATGGGACCCGAATTCCCCCTCTTCCTTTGAAGGGGCACAAAGGGGACGGTTCTATCTGTGCCCTTTTTTTAGGGCACAGATAGAACCGTCCCCTTTGTGCCCCTCTGGCTTTTAGAGGTATTTTTTTACTTTGGAGAATACAGCATCGGGATCGATGCCGGTCATGCAGCGGTAGTCATGGTAAATGCACTCCTTCTTTCCGTAGATGGAGCAGGGACGGCACGGCAGATCCAGCTGTATGCAGTCATCGGCCTTCTGTCCGTAACCCAGGAAACCGGCTGCCGGGTGTGTGGCACCCCAGACAGAGACTACGGGTGTGCCTGTAAGCGATGCCAGATGCATGTTCGATGAATCCATGGCCAGCATCACGTCCATATGACTCATAAGTATGAGCTCGCCCTCCATACCCAGACGGGTGTCAATCATCTCAACCGAGCGGTACTTATCGGCCCACTCCTTGACCTGAGCCAGTTCTCTGCCGTAGGCGAACACGAACTGACGGCATATTCCGGCTGAATCAAGCTGTGAGACCACCTCTTCCATGAGATAGAGAGGATAAATCTTGCCCTTATGTGCTGCAAAGGGAGCTATTCCTATCCAGGGGCAGTCCTTTTGGCCTATGTAATCTATGGACTTGAGGTCACCCTTACCCTCTCCGAAGATGGAACGGAACTTTACGTCAAAACTGAATCCCAGATCCTGCAACACCTTACGGTAGCGCTCGAATGAGGTGAGACGCGGCGTGAGGTCCTTATCCTTAAGACGGGTCAGGCGCTTGCGGGAACGGCGGTCCTTGTCAATGCGGCACACTCGTGTAAAGAACATACGGAAAAATATGGAGAGGGCGGTGGTGCGCAGTACTCCGTGCAGGTCAGCAACCGCATCAAAACGGTGACGGCGCAGACGCATGAACAGCTTGAGCATGGCACCCGGTCCGTGATAGTCTTTCTTGAGGTCCACACCCAGGAACGATACGTTCTCAGGCATATGGGCATAGAAAGGTGCGAACTTACGGTTTGAGAGAACCGTAAAACGCGTTCCCGGATAGGTTTCGGCCAATGACTGGATTACGGGAACAGTCATAGCCACGTCTCCTATTGCGGAGAAGCGGATAAGTAGTACGTTCCTGTATTTGGGATTACTTGGATCCATTCTGTCCGTAAAGAACAGGGTTGAGAGTGGGATCGTTGTACATCTTCATCTGCTTGTAGACCTTCATGAACTTGCGTCCTGCAGCCATGTCGTCAAGCAGCATATCGATGGCACTTGAGAGATCCTTCCTCTGCTCCAGGAGAACCGCCAGTTTCTCACGGCAGCGCTCCTGCTGTGCAGCGGGAGTGTCAGTACGCTCAGCCTCTATCTTCATGTGATAGATCTTGAGAGCCAGAATCGAGAGACGGTCAACGGCCCAGGCCGGACTCTCTGTATTGATGGTGGCATCGGGCAGAACCTGCACCTTGCCAAACTTATCAAGGAAATAGCTGTCTATGAGCTCCACCAGGTCTGTACGGTCCTGGTTGGAATGGTCAATGCGGCGCTTGATGGCCAGTGCTTCCACGGGATTAATCTGGGGATCACGGATAATATCCTCCAGATGCCACTGAACTGTGTCAATCCAATTCTTGAGATAGAGATAGTACTCTATGCTTTTCTCCTTGTACGGATTCTGTATAGGAGTGTCTACATTGTCTGTCTTGTGATAGTCAGCGATGGCACGCTCAAATATCCCAAAACTTTCCTGGCTGAATGTCATGTTAACAAACTGTTCTGATAGATGGTGCAAAAGTAGCGGTATTTTTCCGAATAGACAACCATTGGTACCCAAATACCATTACACACATTGATAGTGTTTGTGCACGCGCGTATGGTTTTGGCTTTTCATTATTTGCCGTGATTCTCAAAAATGGGTTTCTTTGCAGCCAAAATCATTTCTTTAAACTAAAATTTACAATTATGGCAGATTCACAGATTGCAGAGAGAGTTCAGGCTATCATCGTTGACAAACTTGGTGTAGAGGCATCAGAGGTTACTCCTGAGGCTAGCTTCGCAGCTGATCTGGGTGCAGATTCACTGGATACCGTTGAGCTCATCATGGAGTTCGAGAAGGAGTTCGGCATTTCAATTCCCGATGATCAGGCCGAGAAGATCACAACCGTAGGTGAGGCTATCGAGCTCATCAGCCAGGCCGCACAGAAGTAAGCCTGTAATCTTACATTATACGATGGATCTAAAGAGAGTTGTAGTAACCGGACTGGGTACCGTCAACCCTATCGGCAACAGCATCCAGGAATTCTGGGACAATGCCGTATCAGGTGTTAGCGGAGCCGGTCCCATTACCAATTTTGACACAGAAACCGTACTGACCAAGGTCAAGTTCGGATGTCAGGTCAAGAACTTTGACATCAACGAATACATGGACCGCAAGGAGGCACGCAAGCTTGACAAGTACAGCCAGTTTGCAGTGGCATCGGCAGTCCAGGCCATAAAGGATTCAGGTCTCGATCTTGAAAAGGAGAACCTGAACCGTATAGGTGTAATCCTTGGTTTCGGTATCGGCGGAGTGGACTCCTTCGAGGAGGGTATAGATACCATCCATGAACAGAAGAAACTTGGTCAGGAACTCAAGGTAACTCCGTTCTTCGTACCCCGTATTCTGGGTTCTATCGCAGCTGGACAGATATCAATCATGTACAAGCTCAAGGGACCCAACTATGCCACATCATCGGCATGCGCATCGAGCACTCACGCCATCATTGATGCCGTGAACATGATCCGTCTCGGCAAGGCCAACGTCATTGTCACAGGCGGTGCCGAGGCTGCACTCGGTGACTGCGGTATAGTAGGATTCAGCGTTATGCACGCTCTCTCCACCCGTAACGAATCACCCGAAACTGCTTCACGCCCCATGAGCGCAAGCCGTGACGGATTCGTACTCGGAGAGGGAGGCGGTATTCTCATACTTGAGGAGTATGAGCATGCCGTTGCACGCGGCGCCAAAATCTATGCCGAGGTTGCAGGATGGGGAGCTACGGCCGATGCATACCACATGACAGCACCCGATCCCGACGGAACAGGAGCTACACGTGTCATGCAGGAGGCTCTTGAGGATGCCGGCATGAAACCCGAGGATGTTGACTATATCAACATGCACGGAACATCAACACCTCTTGGTGACGTTGCCGAGTGCAAGGCTATCAAGAACGTGTTCGGTGAGCATGTATACGACATGAACCTGAGTTCTACCAAATCCATGACCGGTCATCTGCTCGGCGGTGCCGGAGTTATTGAGGCCATTGCCACTGTGCTTGCCGTCAAGAACGACATCATACCGCCCACAATCAACCATGAAGATGGTGACGAGGATGAGCAGATAGACTATCGCATGAACTTTACCTTTAATAAAGCTCAGAAAAGAGAGGTGCGCGCCGGACTTTCCAACACATTCGGATTCGGTGGCCACAACTCCTGCGTCATCTTCAAAAAGTTCAAGGATTGAAGCATCGCTCAAGCGACATAACCCGTACAATACACAATGCGGCATTGGCTCTTATGACCATTGCCGCATTGTCAGGTTGTGCGGCTATTAGCAATCCTGACGGCGGAGCCTATGACGAGACACCCCCTGTCATAACCGGCAGCACCCCCAAGAACGGCGCCACCAACGTCAGGAACAAGAAGATTACCATTGAATTCGACGAGTTCATCAAACTGGAGAACGCAAGCGAGAAGGTTGTGTTCTCTCCTCCACAGATAGAGCAGCCCGAGATCAAGGTCGTAGGCAAGAAGATCCAGGTGGAGCTGTTTGACTCGCTCAGGGAAAACACCACCTATTCCATTGATTTTGCCGACGGTATTGTCGATAACAATGAAGGCAATCCGCTCGGTGATTATTGTTTCAGATTCAGTACCGGCCAGGACATAGACACGCTCGAGGTATCGGGTTATGTCCTCAACGCCTCTGACCTGGAACCCGTAAAAGGCATAACGGTGGGTCTGCACAGCGACCTGTCCGACTCCGCCTTCATGACCAAACCGTTCGAGAGGGTATCACGTACCGACGGCAGCGGTCACTTTACGGTAAGAGGCATAGCTCCCGGAAAATACAGGATTTATGCCGTGATGGATATGGACCAGACTTTCAGCTACTCTCAGCGTAATGAGAAGATAGCCTGGCTGGACACCATCATAGTACCCACAACAGAACTCAACTTCCGTGAGGACACCATATTCAACCCTGACCTCACTGTCGATACCACCGCGATCGTTCCGTTCACACGTTTCATGCCCGATAACATAACGCTCCTGGCTTTCACGCCGGATCCGGTTATTCAGTACATGAGCGGTTACGAACGCCCCTCCCACGGACAATTCACATTGAGATTCGCTCTTCCGGTAGACTCCATGCCGGTAATAAAGGGACTCAATTTTGATGAAAACGATGCATACGTGCTGCAGCACAGCATCAGATATGACACCCTCACCTTCTGGATGAAGGATACCACCGTCTATTACATGGATACCCTGGAGATAAGTGTCACATATCCCGCCACTGACACACTCATGCAGTTGGTTCCTATAACGGACACGCTCAAACTGGTGCCCAAGGTAAGCCGCGCCAAGATCATAAAGGACGCGCAGCGCAAGGCTGAGAATGACAAGAAGGAACTGGACAGACAGATACGCCGTCTGGAACGTACCGGCGATACCGTAGCCATACTCAACCTGCTCAAGCCCAAGATGGAGTTCCTGGATGTCAAGGTTACATCGGGCGGCTCGCTGAGTATATGGAAACAGATTACACTTGACGTTCCCGAGCCGGTGACATTTCTCTCCGACACGGCCATTCACGTATATCAGAAAGTGGATACCATCCTGGTTCCCATTCCATTCGAGATTGAGCATGACACCATCAACATACTCCGTTACAGGATTTACGGAGAATGGAAACCGGAGGAGACCTATAAGATCGAGATAGATTCAGCCTCCATACAGGGTATCTACGGACTGCACAACAACAGGATTGAGAGCACGCTCAAGTTCAATGAACTGAGCCGCTACAGCCGTCTGATAGTGAATGTATGGGATCCCAAACCAGGATATACGGTAAACCTTCTGGACAGTAAGGGAAATGTCAAGAGGACAGCCGCCGTAGAGAACGGCAGTGCCGACTTCTATATGCTGGATCCCGGCAACTATTACGTATCCATGTTCTATGACAGGAACGGCAACGGCAAATGGGATACCGGTGACTATGATGAGAAACGTCAGCCTGAAGAGGTATGGTTCATAAAGAGAGTATGGAGCCTCAAGCAGGACTGGGTTCACGAGACTGAGCCCTGGAGCGTACATGAGACTCCCGTCTACGACCAGAAACCGGCCGAACTGATCAAGGAGAAGTCTGCCAAGAAGACCATCGATGTGCACAAGAAGAACCTTGAACGCATCCAGAAGAAGGCCAGCCAGATAGAGGCCGAGAAGAAGAAAAAGGAGCGCCAGCGCCTGGAGCGTCAGGAGCGCCGCCGCAAGAACAAGGAGAAATACGATGCCATAAGAGCCCGCGTAAAAGCTGTAAAGAGGGCTCAGAAGGAGATGAAAAAAGCCTCCAAAGAGAATTCGGAGGCTGTTATAGAGGATCCCGTAATACAGGAGTCGTCAGATACCGCAGTTAACTCTCCAGACGTTGAGGAAGTTACGACCCCAAACGAGTGACAGCTGCTCATCGGTCAGACCCTCGGCAATAAGCCGCTCAGTGAGCGATATGAACCAGGAGGCATCCTCCAGTCCCGGCAGTCCGCCGCCACCGTCAAAATCAGAACCTATTCCCACATGTTCCACGCCCATCACGTCTATCATGTGCATGATGTGACGTACGGCATCCAGTACAGTGGCATTACCGCCTTTCTTAAGGAATCCGGAATACATGCATACCTGGGCCACTCCACCGGCTGAGGCGAGGGCGCGCATCTGGTCATCGGTAAGGTTACGTGTATGGTCACACAACGCGCGGCTTGACGAGTGCGAGCATATGATAGGCTTGGAGCTGCACTCCAGGGCATCCCAGAAACTCTTTTCCGATGCATGCGACAGGTCAACCATCATACCGACCCTGTTCATGCGCTCAACAACGCGGCGGCCGAACTCGGAGAGTCCGTTATGCTCATGGTTGCCCTTGTGCGAGTCACACACATCATTGTCACCGTTATGGCAGAGAGTCATATATGCCACGCCACGGCTGCGGAAACGGTCTACATTGTCTATATCCAGGCCCACGGCATATGCATTCTCAATACCCTTGACAACAGACTTTATACCCTTGAGCTTGTTGCTTACTATATCATCGGGAGTGAGGGCGATGGCAGCATGACCATTGCACTCACCAATACGCTGGTCAATAAGAGTTAGCAGACGGTCCGCCTTGGCAATGGCCGTTTTAAGAGACTCGCTGTCTCGCTCGTACTGGTGAAGGTATGCAACCATGAAACTGGCGTCCAGACGACCTGTAGTCATCTTATGCAGGTCTACCAGAGGGTTGTAACGGAAAGTGGGGCTGCCGTCGGGTGAGTCCTCTCCCACATAGGCGTATTCAACCTCCACTCCGGGGTTGTGCTCATAAAAATGCGCCCCCTTGTCAAAGAACATAGGGCTGTCGCAATGGCTGTCAAGTATTACTGTACGGTCATGGAGCTGCTTGGCATGACGGAACCGGGTCGCCTCACCTGTAAGCCAAAAGAAAACAGGCATCATGGAACGGTCGTTCTCCAGTATGAAACATTCCGGATGCCACTGAACACCCATGATTGGACGGAATGCGACGGACTCCATACCCTCAATTATACCATCGGGAGCCAATGCCGTGACACGGAATCCTGCGGGCACTTCCTTAACGCCCTGATGGTGAAAAGAATTTACAGCAAGAGTCTCCTTGCCGAACAGGGAATGCAGCAGTGTGCCTTTTTCAACCTTGACCTGATGCGAAGCAAGACCGCGGGCAATGGTCTGGCTGTGTTCTATACACTCCCTGTCATGCTGGGTCTTTATATCCTGATACAGTTTGCCGCCAAGGGCAGCCGCCAGAACCTGTATACCGCGGCAAATACCCAGTATAGGTATCTGACGCTCCACCGCCAGACGTACGAGCATGAGTTCCTGCGCATCACGACGGGGGTTGACCGAAACACAGTCAAGAGGCTCTTCGCCAAGATAGTCGGGGTCGATATCGGCTCCTCCGGAAAGAATTATGCCGTCAAGGGAGTCAAGTAATGAGACCAGGGCCTTCTCATCATCATAAGGAGGAATCACGACAGGCGTGCCGCCGGCTTCCACTACGGAGAGGTAGTAACCCTCGGCGAGAGTGCAGTCTCCGTTCCTGAAATTACCGCTTATGCCTATAACCGGAGCATGGTAACCCAATACATCCATGCCGGAATCCATTTTGCGGAATCCGGACTCAAGCTGTTCAGCCTTGGTCATGGTTATTCAAAAATAGGAATCTCCTTCTTGATGCTCTCATCGAGTGAGATAAGGGTCTCTGTGGCCGTAACGCCCTTGATCTCCTGGATATGTCCGTTGATCAGCTCCATGAGGTGTGAGTTGTCACGGGCAAAAAGCTTGATCATCATGGTATAGCGACCGGTGGTGAAGTGGCTCTCCACAACCTCGGGGATCTGGTCCAGCTCTGCAACTACCTGATGATACATGGAGCCTTTCTCAAGCGTAAGACCTACATAGGTACAGGTGTTGTAACCTATACTGCGGGGATTCACATGATAACCTGAACCGGTTATTATACCCTCATCGAACATCCTCTGTACACGCTGATGGATGGCGGCACGGGACACGCCGCACTGTGCAGCCACGTCACGGAACGGAATACGTGCATTCTGTGATATGATACCAAGAATTTTTCTGTCAAGAGAATCCATCCTCTCTGTTGACTGAACGGGCTTTTTAGCACTCATATTGTAAGCTTGAATTGATTAACAATTGATATTTTGAACCAAAAATAGGCAAAATAATATTCCATTGTCTACTTTTTCATTACAAAATGACAAAAACAGGAGAGGGAACGCCGTGGCGTCCCCTCTCTTTGCAATATGTGAATTACAATTACTTGATGCTTACAAGCTCAACCTCGAATATGAGAACTGAGTTAGGCTTGATACCCTGGTTGCCCTGAGCACCGTAGCCGAGCTCTGAAGGAATGTAGAACTCGTACTTGTCACCTACGCTCATGAGCTGTACGCCCTCGGTCCAACCCTTGATTACCTGACCAAGGTTGAGTGAGATAGGCTCTTCTGACTCGTCAAATACGGTACCGTCAATGAGAGAGCCCTTATACATTACCTGAACATCGCTGGTTGCGGTAGGCTTGGCACCACCCTCACCGAGCTTGATAACCTTGTAGAGCAGACCGCTGGCAGTCTTTACTACATCTTCCTCCTTGGCCTTGGCCTCAAGGAAAGCCTCACCCTCCTTGCGTGACTTCTCGTACTGCTGCTCGCTCAGGATTGAATAGAGACGGTTGGCGTTGGCATCGGCCTCCTCAAAGGTCATTACACCGAACTCGTCAAGGATACCTGCACGGAAACCGCTTACGTAGTTGCTCTTGTTCATTCTCTCGCCGTCACCGAGAAGGTTCTCGCTGAGACCTACGAAAGCCTGGCTCATCTCCTGTACACCGAATTCTACACCGAGAGCGTATGCGAGCTTCTCAGCATCGTCGGGATCCTGGGCTGCATCCATGAAACCCTTTACGAAAGCCTTGAGGGCTGCGGGGTTGTCTGAGATGTTGCCGGGGAGCTGGTCCTTATATACGCGGACTGCACGGCCCATACCGATTGAGTATGAGATTGTGTCCTTAACATCATTCATAGTCACTTTTCCTGCGCCGGGAGCTCCGCATGATGAGAGTGCGGCAATGGCCATTACAGCCACCAAAACACCGAGTTTTTTCATTTTTTCTGTTATTTGTTTATAAGCGTGTTATCGTTTGTGCGGTGCAAATGTAGTTTATTTTTACAACAAGACAAAGGGGAGTGAAAGTTTGTCTTTAAAGGCATATTTTACAAACGGGACCATGAACTTGGTCATTAGGGAAAAATGCAGTAATTTTGAGATTTCAAATAAGTAAAGTCCTTATTATGGAGATATACTGCATCAATAACAACAAATCGGACAGTTTCAACCCGGGTGTGACATTCATTGAGGTGTTCAAGGCTATGGGTGTGTCACTTAAGAGCTGCCCTATCTGCGTCACCGCCAACGGCAAGGTTATGGACCTGCAGGCCAAGGTGTATGAGGATTGTGACGTGGAATATCTGGATGTGACCACCAGCATAGGTGCGCGCAGCTATTCACAAGGTTTGGTCTTTGTCCTGGCCAAGGCCGTATCGGAGCTCTTTCCCGGCGGCAGGATAAGGGTGTCGAATGCAGTATCCAAAGGATTCTACTGCCCCATCGAGATTGGCCGTCAGGTCACCGAGGATGATGTGACCACCATCAGCGAGCGCATGGGCAGCATCATAGGACGCAACATACCGTTCGTAAAGCATATAGCCCACACCAAGGATGTGGCCGATATCATGTCACGTGCGGGCCGCGAGGATACGGCACGTCTGCTGCGCAGCGTAGGTTCCATATACTCCACCTACTACACTCTCGATGACACCCCCGACTGGTTCTTCGGCACACTGCCCTCGACTACAGGCAGCCTCAAGGTGTTCGGACTGGAGCTCATGGCTGACGGCGTACTGGTACGCGTACCCAACCGCGACAACCCCGAGCAGCTGGAACCCATGATACGTCAGGACAAGATGTTCGAGATGTTCAAGGAGCATCATGACTGGATGGGAATCCTGGGATTCTCCACCCTGGGTGAACTCAACGAGGCCATCCGCAAGAACGGAAGCAACATGATAATCAACGTGGCCGAGGCTCTCCAGTCACAGAAGATTGTACATATAGCCGACCAGATAGTAGCCCGCCGCAATGAAGGCAAGGGACTCAAGCTGGTTATGGTATCGGGCCCCTCGTCATCGGGTAAGACGACCTTCAGCAAGCGTCTTATGGTACAACTCATGGCACAGGGTCTCACGCCTAAGGTCATATCGCTTGACGACTATTTCCTGGACCGCGACCACACCCCGCTTGACGAGAACGGCGAGCATGACTTTGAGTCACTCTACGCCATTGACCTGCCCTACTTCAACGCCCAGCTCAAGGACCTGCTGGCAGGCAAGACCGTACAGCCGCCCACATTCAACTTCAAGAAGGGAGGCATACGCGAGTTCACCGATCCCGAGATCACTCTCGGCGAGAACGACATCCTGCTCATTGAGGGAATACACGCCCTCAACCCGGACCTCATGCCCGATATACCCGCAGACCGCCGTTTCCTCATATACGTATCGGCCCTTACAAGCATACGCATTGACGAGCACAATTACATTCCTACCACCGATAACCGCCTGCTGCGCCGCATAACCCGCGACCACAAGTACCGCAGCTACTCAGCCGTGGATACCCTGAGCCGCTGGCCGTCGGTCCGCGCCGGTGAGGAGAAGTGGATATTCCCCTATCAGGAGAATGCCGACGCCATGTTCAACTCGGCCATGATGTTTGAGATTGCTGTCATAAAGGACATGGTAAAGCCTCTGCTTGACGAGGTGCCTGAGAACAGCCCCGAATATGCCAAGGCTCAGCAGCTCAAGGATTTCCTTGGACTGTTCAGGACCATCCCGAGCCAGAACCTGCCGCCCACATCACTGGTACGCGAGTTCATAGGAGGCAGCAGTTTCCACTATTGATTCCACAATGGCCGATTTCAGGAACATACAGACCCAGGTCCAGACGCAGTCTCAGACACAGGTGCAGACCCTCTCGCCCCAACAGGTGCTGGAGGCCCGCCTGTTGGCCCTATCTACCCTGGAACTTGAGGAACATGTCCGCTCCGAGCTGGGTGACAACCCCGCGCTGGAGGATGGTCCGCAGGATACATCGGCCCAGGAGAATGACGATAATGCCGATGAGTTCGGTCAGGATGAGGAGTACGGTTCCGATTCCGTCCGTGACGACTGGCAGGACGATGACGACGATGACTGGTACGACCGTCAGGGAGGTGGCTCACAGGGCCCCATGACAGAGATACCTCTGGCCGATACCCGCTCGTTCTACGATATACTCTACGAGCAGCTGCGTGAACAGGACCTCACACCGCGCCAGATGAAGATCGCGCTTTACATCATAGGCTCGATCGATAATGACGGCATACTGGACAAGGACCTCCAGGCCATATCCGATGACCTGGCCTTCTACCACGATACCGATGCGTCAACTCAGGAGATTGAGGAGGTGCTCAAGGTGATACAGGAGTTCGACCCCGCCGGCATAGGTGCCCGCAACCTGCAGGAGTGTCTGCTCATACAGATACGCCGCAAGCCCGAGGGTCCGTCACGCGACCTCCAGGAGCAGATCATCGGGACCATGTTCGATGAATTCACGCACAAGCGATGGGACAAGATCGCCGCACGTCTGGATTTGAGCAGGGAGCAGACCGATGCCGTGATGGCCGAACTTACCAAGCTCAACCCCCGTCCGGGCAGTTCACTTGGCGAGACGGAGGGACACACCCGCCAGCACATAGTGCCCGATTTCCTTCTGGACAGCTATGACGGCGAGATACATTTTACCCTCAACAACGGTAACATTCCCCAGCTTCACGTGAGCCGTGAGTACTCCGACATGCTGGAGAACCAGATAAAGAACGGCAGCAGCAGCCAGCGTGACGCCGCCGTCTACATAAAGAGCAAACTGGATTCGGCCCGGGGCTTCATCCAGGCTCTCAAACAGCGCGAGCAGACCCTGACACGCACCATGCAGGCCATAATAGACCTGCAGCGCCCCTTCTTTCTGGAGGGTGACGAGACCCTGCTCAAGCCTATGATTCTCAAGGATGTGGCCGAGAAGACAGGTTATGACATATCGACCATATCGAGAGTGACCAGCGGCAAGTACGTGCAGACGGGGTTCGGCACGTTCTCCCTCAAGTCCTTCTTTACCGACGGGGTCAAGACAGAGAGTGGTGAGGAGGTATCGGTCAAGGAGATACACCGCCTGCTGCGTGAGGCTACCGATGCCGAGGACCACAGCAACCCGCTCACTGACGAGCAGCTCTCCGAGATGCTGGCCGGTCGCGGTTACAAGGTGGCACGACGTACCGTTGCCAAGTACCGCGAACAGATTGGGATTCCGGTAGCGAGAATGAGGAAGAAGTGAGAATTGAATAAGCAATATATGAAAGCAGTTGTAAGTATTATCATGGGCAGCACATCGGACCTGCCCGTCATGGAAAAGGCTGCAGCCTTCCTGGACAGCATCCAGGTTCCGTTTGAGATGAACGCCCTCTCAGCCCACCGCACACCTGCGGCCGTTGAGGAGTTTGCCAAAGGTGCCGCAGACCGCGGTATCAAGGTCATCATAGCCGCTGCCGGTATGGCAGCCGCCCTGCCCGGCGTGATTGCAGCCAACACCTGCGTACCGGTCATCGGCGTGCCCATCAAGGGTATGCTCGACGGTCTGGACGCCATGCTCTCCATCATACAGATGCCCCCCGGAATACCCGTAGCCACCGTAGGTGTGAACGGCGCACAGAACGCAGCCATCCTGGCAGCCCAGATCCTGGCAGTAGCCGACAAGGAGCTCGCCGCACGTCTGGCAGCCCACAAGGAGGGTCTCAAGGAGAAGATTGAGAAGGCCAACGCCGAACTGAGTCAGGTAAAATACAACTTCAAGACCAACTGAGAATGACTCTCTATAACCGCAGGAAAACCATCAGCGTACGTGTGGGTAATACCGCCATCGGCGGCGACAACCCCATACGCCTGCAGTCTATGAACACCACCTCCACCATGGATACAGAGGGGTGCATAGAACAGGCCATACGCATAATCAGGGCCGGCGGCGAGCTGGTACGCATGACCACCCAGGGCACCCGTGAGGCGGAGAACATGCGCCTCATCCGCGAGGGTCTGACCGCCCGCGGTTATGACACCCCGCTCGTGGCCGATGTACATTTCAACCCGGCCGTGGCCGATGTGGCCGCCCGCTACGTGGAGAAGGTACGCATCAACCCCGGCAACTACGTGGATCCTGCACGCACATTCAAACATCTGGAATACACCGATCAGGAGTATGCCCAGGAGATACAGCGCATACGTGACCGCTTTATCCCGTTCCTGAACATATGCCGCGAGCACGGCACCGCCATACGCATAGGCGTGAACCACGGCTCACTCTCCGACCGCATCATGAGCCGTTACGGCAATACGCCCGCCGGCATGGTGGAGAGCTGCATGGAGTTCCTGCGCATATGCGTGGAGCAGGAGTTCTTGAACGTGGTCATATCAATCAAGGCCAGCAACACCGTGGTTATGATTGAGACCGTACGTCTGCTTGTCAAGGAGATGGACCGTGAGGGCATGGCATTCCCCATTCATCTGGGAGTGACCGAGGCCGGCGAGGGTGAAGACGGTCGCATAAAGAGCGCCATAGGCATAGGCGCACTGCTGGCCGAGGGCATAGGTGATACCATCCGCGTATCGCTCTCCGAGGCACCTGAGCGCGAGATTCCCGTGGCCCGCAAGCTGGTCGATTATGCTGCACGCAGCGCCGAGGTACGTGCATCGGCACGCATAGAGAACGGAGTGCTCGCGCTCTCCTACACCGATGAGTCACTGGAGGATTTCCAACTTCATGCCGCCATGGATGCAGGAGCACTGCTCATAGACGGTAAGGCGCACGACCTCAGGCTCACCGATCCCAACATTCCCGATGAGCTGATCCGTTCCACCCAGGATGCCATCATGCAGGGTGCCCGTATAAGGTTCACCAAACCCGAGTACATATCATGTCCGGGCTGCGGACGGACACTTTACAATCTTGAAGAGACAATAGCACGCATCAAAGCCGCCACAGGTCATCTTAAAGGCGTCAAGATAGCCATCATGGGCTGCATCGTGAACGGACCGGGCGAGATGGCCGATGCCGATTTCGGCTACGTAGGCGCAGGCCGCGGCAGGATAAGCCTCTACCGCGGTAAGGAGTGCATAGAGAAGAATATCCCTGAGGAGCAGGCCGTTGAGCACCTCCTCCAACTAATAGAAAACACGTTATAACAAGAATTATGGAACACAAACTGAGCATCTACAACACTCTCACACGAAAGAAAGAGCTGTTTGAACCGATAAACCCGCCCCACGTAGGCATGTACGTGTGCGGCCCCACCGTGTACGGCGATCCCCATCTGGGTCACGCTCGTCCCGCCATCACATTCGATATCCTGTTCCGCTACCTCAAGCATCTGGGATACAAGGTACGCTATGTCCGTAACATCACCGACGTAGGCCACCTGGAGCATGATGCCGATGCCGGCGAGGACAAGATAGCCAAGAAGGCACGTCTGGAGCAGCTGGAGCCCATGGAGGTTGTCCAGTACTACACCCAGCGTTACCACAAGGCCATGGAGGCTCTGAACGTACTGCCCCCCAGCATTGAGCCGCACGCATCGGGCCATATCATTGAACAGATACAGCTCGTAAAGGAGATCCTGGACAACGGATATGCATACGAGAGCGAGGGAAGCATCTACTTTGATGTGAACAAATACAATAAGGACCATCACTACGGCAAACTCTCCGGGCGCAACCTGGATGACGTGCTCAATACCACACGTGAGCTTGACGGTCAGGAGGAGAAACACAACCCCGCTGACTTTGCACTCTGGAAAAAGGCACAGCCCGAGCATATAATGCGCTGGCCTTCACCCTGGAGCGACGGATTCCCCGGCTGGCACTGCGAGTGCACCGCCATGGGCCGCAAGTACCTGGGTGAGACTTTCGATATCCACGGAGGCGGCATGGACCTGGTATTCCCCCACCACGAGTGCGAGATCGCACAGGCTGTCGCAAGCCAGGGACATGACATGGTCCGCTACTGGATGCACAACAACATGATCACCATCAACGGCCAGAAGATGGGTAAGTCACTGGGCAACTTCATCACCCTCAACGAGTTCTTTACGGGTGATAACAAGAACCTGCAGCAGGCCTACAGCCCCATGACCATCCGATTCTTCATCCTGATGGCCCACTACCGCGGTACCGTAGACTTCAGCAACGACGCACTGCAGGCTGCCGAGAAGGCAATGTCACGACTCATGGAGGCTTACGGCGCCATAGGCCGTATCCAGCCCTCCGCCGAGAGCACCGTAAGCGTGGCCGAGTTCCGCGACAAGTGCTACGAGGCCATGGATGACGACCTGAATACCCCGATTGTGATAAGCCATCTGTTTGATGCCGCCAAGGTCATAAACCAGGCAGCCGACGGTAAGGCCTCACTGACTGCAGATCAGATAGATGAGCTCAAGTCACTGTTTGATACATTCCTCTTTGACATCCTGGGAATCAAGGCCGAAGAAGGTGGTGGAAGCGGCCGGGAGGAGGCATTCGGCAAAGTTGTGGACATGTTGCTCGAGCAGCGCGCCATAGCCAAGGCCAACAAGGACTGGGCCACCAGCGACAAGATCCGCAACGAACTCACAGCCCTGGGATTCGAGATCAAGGATACCAAGGACGGCGCAACCTGGAAACTCAACCGTTAATGAAGAAGCTGGTATATACCCTGATCCTCTCCCTGGTGGTACTCTCCTGTAAAGGACGTCAGACCCAGGCACCAGCCATACAGGATGCTGTGGAGAAGGCTGTACCCGTGTTCTGTGCCGACAGCGCCTACAACTACGTCAGAAAACAGACAGATTTCGGTCCGCGCGTGCCCAACACTCAGGCTCATGACGACTGCGGAATCTGGCTGGCAGCCATGCTGGCCAAGTTCGGAGCACATATCGTGCACTTTCAGAACTTTGACACAAAAACGTTTGATAACACCACTCTCAAGTGCGTAAACATAATAGGCAGTTTCAACCCGGATTGTCCCACCAGAATAATACTCTGTTCCCATTGGGACAGCCGTCCCTGGGCAGACAACGACCCCGACCCATCCAAGCACAAGGTTCCGGTCGATGCCGCCAATGACGGAGCCAGCGGCGTAGGAGTGATTCTGGAGATTGCACGACAGCTCCAGCAGCAAGCCCCCGAGATAGGTGTGGACTGCATATTCCTGGATGCAGAGGACTGGGGACCCGGTGATGATTACAAGGGCCAGCATCTGGAAGAGTACTGGGGACTGGGAACACAGTACTGGGCTAAGAACCCGCACGTAGAGGGTTACAAGGCTCGCTACGCCATCCTTCTTGACATGGTAGGAGGCAAGGGCGCCTCATTCAGCCGTGAGTATTATTCCGAGAGGTTCGGAAAACAGGTTGTCGATAAGGTCTGGAACGCAGCGGCCAGGTTGGGTTACAGTTCAATCTTTGTTCCGCGCAAGGGAGGGGCTGTCACTGACGACCACTACTTCATAAACACCATAGCCAGGATACCGGCGATAGACATCGTCCCCTATCTGCCGGAGTGCCAGGCCAGCATATTCGGGCCCACATGGCATACCACATCGGACAATATTGACAATATAGACAGGAAAGTTCTGGAGGCTGTCGGCAAGACACTTCTGGAGGTAATTTATAACGAGAAACCATGACCATAGAAGAACTTCAGCAGGAGGTGATTGATGAATTCAGCGCGTTTGACGACTGGATGGACAAATATCAGATGATCATTGACCTGGGTAATGAACAACCCGCATTAGACCCGGCCTACAAGACCGAGGACAACCTTATAGACGGCTGCCAGAGCCGTGTTTGGCTTCATGCCTCATACGGAAACGGCCTGCTTCATTTTGAGGCAGACAGCGATGCCATCATAACCAAGGGGCTCATTGCCCTGCTCATAAGGGTCCTTTCCGACCACACACCACAGGAGATTCTGGATACGGATCTGCATTTCATTGACGGGATAGGTCTCACTCAGCACCTCTCTCCCACACGCAGCAACGGACTCCTGTCCATGGTCAAACAGATAAAAACATATGCACTGATCTATTCGCAGAAAAAATGAAAAAGATTCTTGTTTTGCTTACTGCAGCCATTATCCTTGCAGGCTGCGCCGACATCACGATTGGTTTGAAGGTGACTAAAGATGAGGTTTTATGGAAAAACAACATACTCGAGTTCTCAACACCCAGAACCGCTTACCAGGGAGATATGAATCACAATCCCGCATTAAAGGTAAAGCTGACCTACATGGACGGCCGCAACATCAACATGCCTATCGATCAGCTGGGACTTGGATACGGAGCGTCATGTCCCAAGGGAACGATTGGCTTATACAAACCTGAGAACGGTATTGATAAGGCTGAGATACTTGACCTCACCGAAAACAGGATGGTAATCCACATAGGATACAAAAGCTGGAACATACAGGATGTTGCCGTGACCCTTGACAAGCAGATAACCATGTACAAGGATATCCCCTTCATGTCTGTCATTGATTATTACACAGGCCAGTTTGACACACTGAACGTAGTTGCCGGACTTACTACCGCAGGTGTGGGAGAGGTCAAGGAGATTAAGAACGGATACTCCATAAAATACCCATACGGAGTTACTGCGGTTATAGTAATGCCTCAGTCCGATGAAAAAACCGTTGACGATACTTTCATGCAGGTCCTGACCGGCAAAAAAGTCACGGATAACGAGCCCCTTCGCTATTACATAGGCATAAGCGATAAAGGAGAGGAATATCTGCTTGAAAAAATTGCCAATATTTTGTAAATTCGCCGCGCTAAGAAAAAAAACGACAATAAATTATATAAATAATGAACAACAAATACTGGAACGAGGAGATTGAAACAATGCCCCGCAAGAAACTGGAGCAGTTTCAGGTGGAGCGTCTCAAGAAGACCGTCGAGATAGCCATGGGAAGCGAGTTCTACGCTCCCAAATTCAAGGAATTGGGTATTACACCCGAAAGCATCAAGTCAGTAGAGGATATCAAGCGTTTCCCCTTTACAACCAAGAATGACCTTCGTGCCACATACCCCTTCGGCATCAAGTCAGTTCCCCTGGACAAGGTTGTCCGTCTGCACTCGTCAAGCGGTACTACCGGCAATCCCACGGTAATCCTGCACACCCAGAGAGACCTCGATCAGTGGGCCGATGCCATGGCACGCTCCATGTATTGCATCGGACTGCGTAATACCGATATCATACAGAACACCTCCGGTTACGGTATGTTCACAGGAGGTCTGGGCATCCAGTATGCCGCTGAGCGCCTGGGAGCCCTGACCGTTCCCGCAGGAGCCGGCAACAGCAAGCGCCACGTAAAGTTCATCACAGACTTCGGCACCACCGCACTCCACTGCATTCCCTCATACGCCACACGTCTGGCTGCTGCCTTCGAGGAGGAGGGTATCAACCCCCGTGACACCACCGTCAAGACCCTCATCATAGGTGCAGAGCCCCACTCAGAGGCTCAGCGCAAGCGTATCGAGGAGATTTGGGGAGCCAAGGCCTACAACAACTTCGGTATGAGTGAGATGTGCGGCCCCGGCGTTGCCATCGAGTGCCAGGAGCAGAACGGCATGCATATATGGGAGGATAACTACATTGTTGAGATACTTGATCCCGTCACCCTGGAGCCCGTTCCTGAGGGTGAGCTCGGCGAGCTGGTTCTCACCACACTGAACCGCGAGGCCATGCCTCTGTTCCGTTACCGTACACGTGACCTCACACGCATCCTGCCCGGTGACTGCCCCTGCGGCCGTACCCACGTACGTCTGGCCCGTTTCCAGGGACGTTCCGATGACATGATGATCGTAAAGGGTGTGAACATCTACCCCATCCAGATCGAGAAGATACTCATGCAGTTCCCCGAGCTGGCAAGTGACTACCTGATCACCATCGAGACCGTAGGTGACAATGACGAGATGACCGTAGAGGCCGAGCTCGCTCAGGCAACCGACGATTTCGCCATGCTCCAGAACCTGACCAAGGAGATTACCCGCCGTCTTAAGGATGAGATCCTTCTCACTCCCAGGGTTAAGCTGGTAGGAAAGGGCGTAATACCGCAGACCGACGGCAAGGCCAAGAGAGTGAACGATTTGCGTAACAACCACTAATAATAAGGTATTATGAAGACTATCAAGCAGATTTCAATATTCCTTGAGAACCAGAGCGGCAAGCTGAGCGACATCCTGACCGCCCTCAAGGACCAGAATATCGAGATCCAGGCCGCATCAGTGGCCGACACCACAGAGTACGGCATTCTGCGTCTCATCACATCGGACCAGAAGAAAGCCTCTGCACTGCTGGCCGAGAAGGGTCATCTGGTAAACCTTAACGAGGTGCTCGCCATACAGGTTGAGCCCGATACCGCCGCATTCGCCGACGCTATCGACGCACTTACCCAGGGTGGTTGCTCCATCAGCTATCTCTACACCTTCCACAAGGACGGCAAGCTGGTACTTATTATCCGTTCCGCCGATATCCAGAAGGCCGAGAGTGTAGCTCAGGCTAAAGGTCTTACGCTTATTCAGGGTTGGGAATGATTCTTTTCATTCCCTTCTTTTTTAATTGATACCTAACTTATAATTAACCATGTTTCTGAAAATTCTTATTCTGATCCTGTTCTTCGCCGTAATGATTGGCGTAGGTATTTACTGCCGCAAGACCGCGGCCAACGTACAGGGATTCGTCCTGGGCGACCGTAAGGTGGGCTCATGGCTTACAGCTTTCGCATTCGGCACATCCTATTTCTCAGCCGTAATATTTGTAGGTTACGCCGGTCAGTTCGGTTGGAAATACGGTCTTTCCGCAACATGGATCGGACTTGGCAACGCCATAATCGGTTCACTCCTGGCCTGGAGAATACTGGGTCGCCGTACACGTCTTATGACACAGTACCTGCAGAGTGCCACCATGCCTGACTTCTTTGGACAGCGTTTCAACTCCGAGGCCCTCAAGGTGGCTGCATCGGTCATAGTATTCGTATTCCTGGTTCCTTATACCGCATCACTCTACAACGGTCTGTCACGTCTGTTCGGAATGTCATTCGGAATTGACTACAGCTGGTGCGTGCTCGGTATGGCCATCCTTACCGGTATCTACGTGCTTGTAGGCGGTTATATGGCAACTGCCATCAATGACTTCATACAGGGTCTGATAATGCTCGTGGGTATAGTTGCAGTCATTCTGGCAGTGCTGAACGGAAACGGCGGTTTCACCGAGGCCATCAATAAGCTCTCGCAGATTCCCAGCGAGGCGGCTCCCGCCCTCAACGGTGCCTTTGCATCGTTCTTCGGACCTCAGCCCATCTACCTGCTGGGAGTGGTGCTGCTCACATCACTCGGCACATGGGGACTGCCCCAGATGGTCGGCAAGTTCTATGCCATCCGTGACGAGGCCGCTATCCGCAAGGGTACATTCATATCAACCTTCTTTGCCATCATCGTGGCTGGCGGTTGCTACTTCCTGGGCGGTTTCGGACGTCTGTACGGTAACGTGATCGAGTTCGCACCCAACGGTAACCCCGTCTATGACAGCATCGTTCCCTCCATGCTGCAGACTCTGCCTGACCTCATGATCGGCGTGGTTATCATCCTGGTGCTCTCAGCCTCAATGTCAACCCTCTCTTCACTGGTGCTGACATCGGGCTCCACCCTTACTCTCGATATCATCAAGCCGGCTCTGGCCAAGGGCGGCAAGAGCATGAGTGAGAAGTCACAGCTTCTCTCCATACGTCTTCTCGTGGTATTCTTCATTGCTGTTTCATCAGTACTGGCCATCATCCAGGCCAAGAGCTCTGTTACATTCATAGCTCAGCTCATGGGTATATCCTGGGGTGCTCTGGCAGGTGCCTTCCTGGCTCCTTTCCTCTACGGACTCTACTGGAAGCGTACCACCAGGGCTTCGGTATGGGCCAGCTTCATTGTAGGTGTTGTGATCATGTGCGGCTGCATGTACGGCACATTCACCAAGACCACATTCATCAGCCCCTACTTCAGCTCTCCCATCAACGCCGGTGTTCTGGCTATGGTTGCAGGCCTTGTAATAGTTCCTATAGTAAGTCTCTTTACAAAGGATTCCAACAACGAGGAGGTTGACAAGATGTTCGCTTGCTACAACCGTGAGGTGACAGTTCGTGCATCGACCTCACTTATGGATGCCGACAAGAAGTAAAGAATCATAACCTGACTCCCCGAATATCGGAACAATGTCCTATATTTGGGGAGTTCTTTTTACCAATAGCTTATGAAACGTTGCAGCGAATTCAAGAATGAGGCTCTTCAGGCGCTCAAAGGAAACTGGGGCAATACAGTCGTTGCCACCCTTATCTATCTGGTAGCCACTATGGTCATATCGGAATCATCGTCCTTTTACAGTCTGATTTCAAGAATCGATCCCCTTTCTGTACCATCCACGCCGTTACTATTTGGGATTACCGGAATTGTTATAGTGGCGTCACTTTTTGTATTGGGTCCGTTGGGTGGAGGTTACACTAATGCAGCAAAGAAACTTATTGAGAGCAAAGGCACTGACAATGACCTCATTGACAACATGTTCAAGATAGGTTTCGGCAGGAACTACCTCCGTTTTGTGCTCATGGTAGTACTGACTGAGGTCATTGCGTTTGGGCTGATGGGATTGTTCCTCTCACCTGCATTCTTTATACTTTCCCTGGTTACCAAACTCATCTTGACTGCTATAAGCATGACAGTATTCCTGGTATTCATCATAATCATATCCCTCATGCTGGCTTTGACCCCGTTCCTGATTGTTGATGAGCCCCAGCTCTCTGTGGTTGAGGCCATGGCCAGGAGCTGCCGTATGATGAGAGGCATGAAATGGAGGCTGTTCGTACTTCAACTCAGTTTCTTAGGATGGATTCTGCTCTCATTTCTCACCCTGGGCATAGGTCTGTTATGGGTAATCCCGTACTATCAGACCTCTGTTTGCGCATTCTATTACAATCTCAAGGAGGAGCAGCAGGCAGCCTGAGCGTACAGTCCTGAACTTTAGCAAAGAAGACACCCGTATGCGGTGTCTTTCTTTGTTTTATAATTGCAATTGTCGCTTTATTTTAGGAAATTTGCACCCCAGTTACTAGGAACAATATGAAAAAGAAACTGTTACTTGGCGATGAGGCCATAGCACAAGGTGCTATCGATGCCGGACTGAGCGGCGTTTACGCTTACCCCGGTACACCCTCAACCGAAATCACTGAATACATTCAGGGCTATTGCAAGCGCAATCCTGAGGAGAAGCTCCACTCCCGCTGGTGCACCAACGAGAAGACAGCCATGGAGGCTGCTCTGGGTATGTCATTTGCCGGCAAGCGCGCCCTCGTGTGCATGAAACATGTGGGTATGAACGTGGCTGCCGACCCGTTCGTGAACTCATCGATCACCGGCGTTAATGGCGGTATCGTGGTTCTTGTGGCCGATGACCCCTCAATGCACTCGTCACAGGACGAGCAGGACACCCGTTTCTACGGCAAGTTCGCCCTCATTCCGGTGCTGGAGCCGTCAACACAGCAGGAGGCTTACGATATGATGTCATACGCTTATGACCTCTCTGAGTCTCTCAAGCTCCCTATCCTGATGCGTACCGTTACACGTCTGGCCCACTCACGTGCCGTGGTTACACTCAAGGAAAAGCGTGACCAGAACGCTCTCAATCCCGTAAGCGGAGTTCGTGACTGGGTTCTGCTGCCTGCTATCGCCAAGCGCCGTTACGCTTCACTGCTGGAGCGCCAGCCTGAGATCATGCGTCTGTCGGTAGAGTCACCGTTCAACAGTTTCAAGGCTGAGGCCAAGCGTTTCAAGATGGGTGCCATTGCATGCGGTAACGCATACAACTACCTCTCAGAGTGCTACCCTGAGGGCATTCCCTTCCCCGTACTCAAGATCTCACAGTACCCCATACCCTCCGAGACCATCCGTACCATGGCCGAGCAGTGTGACTCAATCATGGTAATTGAGGACGGACAGCCGTTCGTTGAGGAGCAGGTTGCAGGTATACTTCCCTCTGACTGCAAGATCATAGGTCGTCTGACCGGTGAGCTGCCCCGTCAGGGAGAGCTTAACCCCGATATCGTAAAGGCCGCCCTGGGTCTGGCACCGCTGCCGCATCCCGAGGTTGCCAAGAACGTAGTGGCACGTCCGCCCGCCCTCTGCCAGGGTTGCGGTCACCGCAGCGTTTATGAGGCCATCAACATAGTACTCAAGGATTACAAGGACTCCAAGGTGTTCGGTGACATAGGTTGCTACACTCTGGGCGCCCTGCCTCCCTTCCAGGCCCTGGACAGCACTGTCGATATGGGCGCCAGCATCACCATGGCTAAGGGTGCCGCCGATGCAGGCGTGTTCCCCGCAGTTGCCATCATCGGTGACAGCACCTTCACCCACTCCGGTATGACCGGTCTGCTGGATGCCGTAAACGAGAACGCTCCCATCACCGTCATCATATCCGATAACCTCACCACCGGTATGACCGGCGGACAGGACTCAGCTGGAACCAACAAGTTCGAGGCCATATGCCGTGGCATCGGCGTGGATCCCGATCACCTTAAGGTGGTTGTTCCCCTGCCTCAGAACATGGAGGAGATTACACGCACCCTGCGTGAGGAGATTGAATACCGTGGCCTGTCGGTAATCATACCGCGCCGCGAATGCATACAGACACTTGCCCGTAAGGCAAAAGCTAAAGCCGCACAGAAATGAAAACAGATATAATTCTTGCAGGCGTAGGAGGACAAGGTATCCTCTCCATCGCCACAGTAATAGGTCAGGCCGCTCTTGAGGAGGACCTCTACATCAAGCAGGCCGAGGTTCACGGAATGAGCCAGCGCGGCGGTGACGTTCAGTCCAATCTGCGCATATCGGACCAGCCCATAGCAAGTGACCTGATCGCTCTCGGCCAGGCCGATATCATCATAGCCATGGAGCCCATGGAGGCTCTGCGCTACAAGCAGTACCTGAGCAAGGACGGCTGGGTAATCACTTCATCCAACCCCTTTGTGAACATCGGTAATTATCCCGATAAGGATGCCATCATCGCCGAGCTCAAGGAACTGGGTAACGTAATCCTAATTGACACCGACGAGCTGGGCAAGGAGCACAAGATGCCCAAGGCTGTCAACATGATACTTCTCGGTGCTGCATCCAAGGCACTTAAGAGCATCAGCTTTGACAAGCTGTGCCAGAGCGTACGCACCATTTTCGGTGCCAAAGGCGATGCAATAGTTGAAATGAACATAAAGGCCCTTGAGATTGGCCGTAACTGTGAATAAGAAACACTGATGAAAACGCTGATTCCTGCAAACGTCATTGACGATTATCTTGAGAAAATAGAGGTACGTGACCTTAACAAGGCATCCATCCGCCAGGTGCTGGCATGTGAGCTGAACGCTGAGAAAGTAACCGGTCAGGAGTTCATCCATTTTGAGATGGGTGTTCCCGGCATACCGCCATCGGCCGTAGGCGTAAAAGCCCAGAAAGAGGCGCTTGACCGCGGTGTGGCTTCCAAGTATCCCAATATCGAGGGTATCCCCGAACTTAAGGAGCAGGCTGCACGTTTTGTAAAGGCATTCATCAACACCGACATAGAGCCCGGTCACTGCACTCCCACCTGCGGAGCCATGCAGGGCACGTTTGCAGCATTCCTGCTCTGCTCACAGATCGATCCCAAGAAGGATACAATCCTTTACGTTGATCCCGGATTCCCCGTACAGAAGATGCAGGCTCAGGTAATGGGTGTAAAGACCGCCCAGTTTGACGTGGCCGATTTCCGCGCCGAGAAACTGGGACCCAAACTGGAGAGCTACCTTAAGAACGGCAACATATGCTGCATAGTCTACAGCAACCCCAACAACCCCAGCTGGATGTGTCTTACCGAGAGTGAGATCAAAACCATCGGGGAACTGGCCACAAAGTATGACACCATCATACTTGAGGACCTGGCCTATATGACCATGGATTTCCGCCGCGAGGGTCTGGGCATCCCGTTCAAGGAGCCTTATCAGGTGAGCGTATCGCACTACACCGATAACTACATAATGATGCTCAGCGGCAGTAAGATATTCAGCTACGCAGGCGAGCGTATCGCCGTAGCATGCATATCGGACAAACTCTACGAGCGTCATTTCGAGACTCTGCAGAAACGTTACAACATATCCCGTTTCGGTGCTGTTTACGCCTATGATATGCTATATGCCATGTCATCGGGCGTAACCCACTCAGTACAGTGCGCCATGGCTGCCATGCTCAAGGCCGCTTGTGACGGAGAGTACCAGTTCCGTGAGGATATCCGCGAATATGCACGCCGCACCGAGAAGATCAAGGCTGCCCTGCTGCGCAACGGATTCAACATCACCTATGACAAGGACCTGGAGGAGCCTGTAAGCAACGGATTCTTCTTTACATTCGGTTACGACCTGCCCGACGGCACGCCCATGGAGGGAGGCCAGCTGCTGCATGAGCTGCTCTACTACGGAATAAGCGGAATCGTTCTGTCATCGACCGGCAGTACCCGTCAGGGTATCCGCGGCTGCGCATCGAACATACGCGAAGACCAGTTCCCCATCCTCGAGGAGCGTCTGCGCCTTTTCAACGAGGCACATAAGTTTTAGACTGCGGGCAGGCTGTTGCCGTTGATTTTGCGGTAGATGTCAAGAGCGTAGACATCGGTCATGCCGCTAATGTAGTCCAGGACGGCCAGCAGTTTGTTGTAGATATCCGGTGCCTTGATGTCATACTGGCTCGACACGCGGTTTATAAGAAGTTTGGAGTATTCACGGTCAGGATTGAGCACAGCCTCGACCATAAGGTCCAGCAGGGTGCTTATTATGCGGAAACCGGCCAGTTCCACCTCAAGTACGTCATGTGAACGGTAAATCTTGCTCACCGAGAGCTCGGCGCAGCTACGGTAGGCTTCACGACGGACATCACTGATATGTTTTATCAGGGCACCGCTGAAAGTGCCGTCAAGAATGGCTTTCTCATTCTCGAGGAACACTTTGGTACACTCTTCAACAAGCACTCCCACCAGTTTGGAACGCAGATATGACACCTGCTCGTTTACATCGGTCAGCATTCCGATGATACCGCGTGCATGCTCCTGCTCCTGCGGATTGAGGAAGGCCATCATAAGGTCTATGGTCTGCTCGGTCGACAGCAGCTTGAGTTTGTGGGCGTCCTCCAGGTCCATGAGCAGATAGCAGATGTCATCGGCAGCCTCAACCAGGAATACCAGCGGATAGCGTACATAACTGAGCGGCTCTCCGGGGGCAGACTTGCGGATTATGCCCAATTCATCGGCTATTTGGGCAAAAATTGGAGCCTCGCTGTCAAAAAAGCCGAACTTATGCTTGCCGTTGGCAAGTATCGATGCATAGGGATATTTGACTATCGAAGCAAGCGTGGAATAGGTCATGGCAAATCCACCCTTACGACGACCGATGAACTGGTGCGCGAGCAGGCGGAAAGCGTTGGCGTTACCCTCAAAGTTGATGATATCGGTCCACTGACCGGGATTGGAGGCGAACTCTGACTCGAGAATCTGACCCTTTCCTTCGGTGAAATAGGCCGATATGGCTTTCTCGCCCGAGTGACCGAACGGAGGGTTGCCCATATCGTGTGCCAGGCAGGCGGCCGATACTATGTTGCCTATCTCAGTCAGATTGGTGTCCTTGAGTTCAGGATGAGCCTGAAGTATGCCGCGCGACACGTTGTTTCCAAGCGAGCGGCCCACGCACGCCACCTCAAGGCTGTGGGTAAGACGGTTGTGCACAAAAACGCTTCCCGGCAGGGGGAATACCTGTGTCTTGTTCTGAAGCCTTCTGAAAGGAGCGGAGAATATAAGACGGTCATAGTCCCTGAGGAATGCCGAACGGTCATCCTTGTTAGGGGCGGTAAAATTCTCCATGCCCAGTCTTTTGCTTGATATGAGTCTTTCCCAATCCATAGTATGTGTCTGTCTTGAATTGTTTCAAAATTAGCGGTTTTTCACAGGATTTGTACTAATGTTGGCTGTATATTTGTTATTTTCGCTGAGCAAAACCAAACCACTCACACTATGAAGGTAAAGATAATCAACCGTTCGCATCATCCCCTTCCCGAATATGCCACAGTGCAGTCTGCGGGTGTGGATCTGAGAGCCAATCTGGAAGAGCCTGTAGTAATGAAACCTATGGAGCGCCGTCTCATCCCCACGGGTCTGTTCATATCGCTGCCCGCCGGTGTGGAGGCTCAGGTGCGTCCGCGCAGTGGCTTGGCAATCAAGAAGGGAATCACCGTACTGAACACCCCCGGTACCATCGATGCCGATTACCGCGGCGAGATAGGCGTTATCCTCATAAACCTCTCACAGGAGGAATTCACCGTGAATGACGGCGAGCGCATAGCCCAGATGGTCATTGCCCGTCACGAGCAGGCTGAATGGATTCCCGTAGAGACTCTTGACGAGACAGAACGTGGAGCCGGAGGATTCGGCCACAGCGGTATCTGACCATATTTTTGACTGATGAAAAGGGATATCCTGAGATTTACACTGATAGCAGCAGTCATGACAGCGCTCCTGTCATGCGGTTCGCTGCGTCATGCCCCTCAGGATCCTCTCTCCAAGTCTGAGACTGACAGGTTCGCGGCCAACCATCTTTACATGGAGGGCGTGAGGATGTACAGTGAGGGTCGTTATGACGCCGCACTCGACCTCATGTCACAAAGCCTGGACTATGACAGCGCATCGGCCGCCACCTGCTATCATCTGGCACAGTTCTACCTCTCCATGAGCGACAGGGCCGTAGTCGCCAAATACGGACCGCTGGCACGCACCCTCATGCAGAGGGCCGTCCGTCTGGACCCCGACAACTACTGGTACCGCCGTCTGCTGGCCATGAGCTATCTGAGACGCAACAATCCCAAGGAGGCCATTAAGGAGTACGAGGAGATAGTACGACGTTTCCCCAGCCGGACCGATGCCCTCATGACCCTGGCCGGTCTCTATAATGACATAAACGACTTTGAGAATGAGCTGCGCGTACTCAAGCGCTACGGCCGTCTTGAGGATATGGATGACGAGCTCAAGTTCCAGCGGTTCCTCTGCTACCTGCAGATGGGACAGATGGACTCCGCCTATTACGAGGCCGATAACCCGTCGGAGGTGATAGAACTGCTCATGAAAACCAGCCGCGACATGATTGAGCATGCCGAGACCCCTATGGAGAGGGCTCAATGCCGTTCCACCCTGGATATAGTCATGAACTTCTGCGACGTAGTCTCCAAATACGAGCCTGAGCTTATGGCGCCTTACAGCCAGAAGTCAGTGGTCTATTTCTGGCTCGGAGAGACCGACAAGTCGCTTGATATACTCGCCAAAGGCCTGAGCAATGTCAAGACCGATAAGGGCAAGGCCACTCTCTACAACATACGCGGTGACTTCTACCATACGCTGCGCGACAAGAACCGCATGTACGCCGACTATGACTCCACCCTCATGTACGACCCGGACAACATAGCCGTACTCAACAACTACGCCTACTATCTCTCTCTCGATAACCGCGACCTGGAGAGGGCTCTCAGCATGAGTGGCAGGACCCTGGAGGCAGAACCCCTGAACGCCACCTATCTGGATACCTACGCCTGGATACTGTTCAGGATGAAGCGATACAAGGAGGCGCTTGGCTATATGGAGAAAGCGCTCCGTTACCTTGATTCGGACAACCCCGAGATCTACGAACACTACGGTGACGTGCTCTATATGTGCGGTGAAAAGGAGAAAGCCGTTGACAGTTGGCACAAAGCCCTGCAGTATCATAGCGAGTCCACCACCATAGAGCAGAAAATCAAACAGCAGAAATATCTGGAATGATCCGTTTACGTAACATATTGCCGCTCCTGCTGGCTGTCATCCTTCTGGGTGGCTGCCGTTCCGCCCGTACCGTGAAGAAGGAGAGGGTGACACCGGAGACCGACCTTCTCATAGCAGAACTGGTCAAGGAGCCTCCCGTATCGGAACTCACCGCCAGCCTCTCCATGAGCCTTAACGGAACCAGGGTAAGCGGACAGCTCCGTATGCGCCGCGGACACAGCGTTCAGATAAGCGCCAGCATGCTCGGCCTGGTGGAGGTGGCCCGCATAGAGTTCCTGCCCGACATGGTAGTCGTGATGGACCGCATGCATAACCTCTACTCCGTATGCCATTATGCCGATATCCCCTACCGCAACGAGCTGGGTGTGGATTTCGAGATGGTACAGGCCCTGCTCTGGAACCGCCTGTTCTCGCCCGGCACACCCCAGTCACATGACATAGGCTCCCGTCTGTCGGCAATAAATCCCGATGAAAAGGGACTGATCTCATTCACGGAGCCCGAATACGGATACCGGTTCCAGACCGATGAGAAAAGGCGTCTCAGCGCCGTGGGCAAATCCGGAGGCGGATATAAGTTCAATATGGGCTATTCCGATTTCGGATCGCCAGTCACTGGATGGCAATACCCACAGACGCTCTCCATACATGTGGAAGCCTCGACAACCGTGGTCGACGTACAGGTCAAACTGTCATCGATCTCAACTGAACGCAAGACCTGGTCGGACCGTACCGCGGTGACACGCCGTATGAAACAGGTCTCGCTCGATGAACTTTTGGATAATCTGGACTTATGATGAAGAGATATATTGTTTCACTGTTGCTGCTCGGTGCCATAATTCCGGCATCCTCACAGACCAATGCCGTCATCGAGAGGATGCGCCGCGAGCGTGCCGAGATGGAGGAGCAGATAGCACGCCAGGAAAAGATCCTTACCACGACAGAGACCGATATCTCCAGCCAGGTAAGCAACCTGAACATCATAACCGCCAAACTCAAGCAGCGCACCAAACTCCTGGACAAGACACGTGAAGAGATACGCTCTCTCGACCGCGAAACAAGCCGCATAGAGAAGGAGATCAAGCAACTTGAGAAAGAACACGAGCAGTGCAAGGAGCGATATGCCGATGCCTGCCGCTTCTATCAGCACCAGAACGCCAGCATCAATCCTCTCACCTTCATCCTGGCCACCGAGTCATTCCGTGAGATAAGCCGCAGAGCCCGTTACGTAAGCGAGTACTCGTCATCCCTGCGTGAAATGGCCGATGAAATCACGCAAAAGAAAGATACCCTTGAGGACCGTAGGGCTCAGATAGAGCTTATAAGGGTAGAGAAGGTGGAACTCCAGAAAGTACAGCTCAAGAACGAGGAGGAGGCCCGCAAAGAGGAGAAACAGCAGAAGTCACTCGTAAACCAGCTCAAGAACAAGCGCACCAGCCTCAAGAAGGAGATAGCCGAGAAGGAGAAAAAGATGAAGGATCTCTCCAAGGAGATTGACCGTCAGATACAGCTCGCCATCAAGGAGGAGCAGAACAAGAACAAAGGCAAGGCCCAGCCGCAGGAGGACATCAAGCTCTCCGGCAGTTTTGAGAGTAACAAAGGTAAACTTCCCATTCCTATCACCGGTTCCTATCTCGTGGTCGGTGAATACGGCGTGCAGAACGTGGCCGGAATGAAGGATGTCAAGCAGAACAACCTGGGCATTGACATACAGGGACAGGACGGAGCGCAGGCCCGTGCGGTATTTGACGGTACTGTCTCGTCAATATTCCAGCAGGGCAAGGGTCAGATAGGCGTGCTCATACGTCACGGTTCGTACATATCGGTCTACTGCAATCTTAGCGAGACCCGACTCAAGAAAGGAGACAAGGTCAAGACCTCCGATATAGTGGGAAACATACAGACATCGGAGGACGGCACACCCATACTTCACTTCCAGCTTCACAAGGAGAGCGCCCGACTCAATCCTTCGGATTGGTTGAGACGATGATAATTGCAAAAAATTCAGTACCTTCGCAGTCCAAAACCAATCCGTATGATCACAGCAGACCAACTCAAAGACGTACTTGACCGCACAGAAGCTCTCAAACGCTATCTGAACATCGATTCCAAACTCATTCAGGTTGAGGAGGAGCAGTTGCGCACCCAGGCCCCCGGATTCTGGGATGACCCCAAGAAGGCAGAGGCCCAGATGAAGAAAGTCAAGGATCTTCAGAGCTGGATTGACGGCTACAAGCAGGTCAAGGCCCTGGCCGATGAGCTGCAGCTGGCCATGGATTTCTACAAGGAGGAGCTGGTTACCGAACAGGAGGTTGACGAGAACTACGCCAAGGCTATGGAGGCTGTAGAGTCACTGGAGCTCAAGAACATGCTACGTGAGGAGGCTGACCAGATGGACTGCGTGCTCAAGATCAACTCCGGAGCAGGCGGCACCGAGAGTCAGGACTGGGCATCCATGCTCATGCGTATGTATATGCGCTGGGGCGAAGACAACAAATACAAGGTCACCGTTGCCAACCTTCAGGAGGGTGATGAGGCCGGAATCAAACAGGTTACCATGGAGATTGAAGGACCGTTCGCCTACGGTTATCTCAAGGGCGAGAACGGCGTACACCGTCTGGTCCGCGTGAGCCCCTACAACGCACAGGGCAAGCGTATGACATCATTCGCCAGCGTCTTTGTGACACCTCTTATCGATGACTCCATCGAGGTTGACATAAACCCCGCACTCATGAGCTGGGATACGTTCCGAAGCGGCGGTGCCGGCGGTCAGAACGTGAACAAGGTTGAGTCAGGCGTACGTCTGCGCTACCAGTTCAAGGATCCCTATACCGGTGTCGAGGAGGAGATTCTCATTGAGAACACCGAGACACGCGACCAGCCCAAAAACAAGGAACGCGCCCTGCAGCACCTGCGTTCCATACTGTATGACAAGGAGCTGCAGCACCGCATGGCCGAACAAGAAAAGATCGAGGCCGGCAAGAAAAAGATCGAGTGGGGTTCACAGATACGTTCATACGTATTTGATGACCGCCGCGTCAAGGATCACCGCACCGGATTCCAGACCTCCGATGTAAACGGAGTCATGGACGGCCATATTGACGGATTCATCAAGTCCTATCTTATGTCATTTGCCGAGTCTCAGGAACAGCAGATGCCGTAACAATTACAACAAATATCACTAATACTATGTCAATTGAGATTGAACGCAAGTTCCTTGTAAAGGGAACATCCTACAGAACCCAGGCTTTCAGCTACTACGACATCCTCCAGGGTTATATAGCCCATGAGAACGGACGTTCTGTACGTGTGCGTATTACAAACAAGGAGGCCATCCTTACCATCAAAGGACCCTCAGACAACAAGGGCATGTCCCGTTACGAGTGGAACCATCTCATCCCCGTGGATGACGCCCGTGAACTCTTTGAACTCCATCAGGCCGGAGCGATTGAGAAACGCCGTTACCTGGTACACAGCGGTCCCCACGTATTTGAGGTCGATGAATTCCACGGTGAAAACGAGGGTCTGGTCATGGCCGAGGTTGAACTTGGCTCTGAAAGCGAGACCTTTACCAAGCCCGATTTCATAGGAAAGGAGGTTACAGGTGACCACCGTTACTACAACGCTTATCTGGCCACCAACCCCTACAAGACCTGGAATAAGGATTGACTACTCTTTGGGTAGAATGAAATGACGGATGGCCAGATATCCTACGGCCGCTCCGGCCATCACCCCTACTGCATCGGCTATAAGGTCCATCCAGTCACCGCTTCGGTTCTCCGTTAGCAGAGCCTGAGCCAGTTCCATGGCACCACCCAGAGCGATAGGGGCAATTATACCCAACAGAACCATCCTGATAGGGTTAAGAGCTGTGTGATGACGCAGGTACTCAAACCATATCACTATCTCCAGTCCGCCGTACATGCATACGTGGGCTATCTTGTCGATAAAACTGATGCTGTCCAGCCTGGTCTTGGGCGGATTGAACAGTGACAGGAACAATATGGCCGCAATGACGAGCAGTGAAAGCGGATATCTGCGGATAAATCTGATCATGACACAAAAATAACTAATAAACCGTGAAGACATGTCTAAAGACCATTTCTATTTCAGCCGTAACGACCGCATAGTGGCATTGGTGCTGCTCTCCGTGATTCTCATCGCCGTAGTGGCACGTATCCCGTTCAGTAGGGTTCCCCCTGAAACTACAGTGCAACCCGACACCGTGACTGTTCAGACAGCCACTCCTACGTCTCAACCGGAACCTATGCGGGAATATACCCGTTCCACCGCAAGATACAGCAGTTCCAAATACAGGAAAGACAGCGTACAGCGCCGTCCCGCCCGCCGTGACACGGTTGTAAGGAGAGACAGCATTACATATCCGCGTTATACAAGGAAACAACCACCTGCCTCTCCTCTTGACCTCAACACAGCCGACAGCACCATGCTGGTCACTCTTCCGGGGATAGGACCCTACTACGCCTCACGTATTCTCTCCTACCGCAGGAAACTGGGCGGATATACCTCAAACTCACAGATACTGGAGATAGACGGAATACCTGATTCGGTCGTCAGGTGGTTCGTCATTACCGATACGGCCCGTGCCGTAAGGATAAGCGTCAACTCAGCCACCCTCTCACAGCTGCGCTCACACCCCTACATAAACTTCTATCAGGCAAGGGCAATAATAGAGATGCGCCGCGAGAGAGGCAACATAAAAGGTCCCGACCAGCTCTCTTTCATGGAAGAGTTCACCGATAAGGACCTTGTAAGACTTGAACCTTATCTGGATTACAGGTAGGATCAGTATTTAGCCAGCTTCTTTATCTTCATGGGAATCTCGGTGTTGTTCATCTGACCGGTGAACTGCTCTGCGCCGGCACCTATGGCAAACACCGGAACGAAACTGCCTGAGTGGCAACCTGCGGCCCAGCTGATCTCTGCGACCTGGGTCATGACGCGGGCGGCCTCATCGGACATCTTGTCCACCTTGAAATACTCACCCTCCTCAAGTGCGCCGGGACCCATTCCGAAAGTCTCCACGTAGGCACTCTTGAGACTGGCTGTCTGCTTGTCGGTAAGCTCTATCTTATCCCAGAATCCAAAGTTCTCCTTAAGCTCCTGCTCAACCTCCTCCCAAGTCAGGATATCGCCGATCTCGCGGCCCATTTTCTCCAGATGGGCGGTGAAAGCGTCCTTACTCATCTTCTGGTACTGGAGTACCTTGAGGTTTGTACGGTATTCACCGGCGGTGAGTCCCAGACCACCGGTCTCATGATCGGCGGTGATGACGATCAGGGTCTCCTTCTTGTGCTTGAGGTAGAACTCATAAGCCACCTTGATGGCCTCGTCAAAGTCAAGCATCTCCTGAATATATGTTCCGGGATCGTTGGCGTGGCAGGCGTTGTCAATACGACCGCCCTCCATCATCATGAAGAAGCCCTTCTTGGGATCTTTCATCATATAATCTATGGCAGCCTCGGTAACCTGGGCCAGGCTCAAATCACCCTCCTTACGGTCTATAGCATATGCAAGCGCGTTGTCACTCTTGGGCTCCTTGTCAAAAAGTATGATTTTATCGGTCGATGCAGCCTTCTCCTTATACTCGTCATAACCACGTACCACGGTATAGCCGGCCTTCTCAGCCTGTGCATAGTTGCCCTCGTCGCTGTTGTCACGTGAGTCGGGGGCGCGGAACTGCGAACCTCCAAAGAACTCAAAGCCTGACTCAGCCAGCTGGGCTCCTATCTGATGGTACTGGTTACGGTGAGGACGGTGTCCGTAGAAACTGCCCGGGGTTGCGTGGTCAACGGAACATGATGTTCCTATAGCCACCCGCACGCCCTTCTTATGCGCCATTTCAGCGATGGTTTCGACCGGAGTCTCCTTATCGGGAAGCAAGCCGAGTACGTTGTTATCGGTCTTCTGGCCCGATGCAAGAGCTGTACCGGCAGCTGCGCTGTCAGTCACGTCACTGTTAGCCGAGTGGGTCACTACCAGACCGGCATAGGGGAACTGGGTAAAGCAGAGAGGCTTGAAACCGTACTTGCCCTCAATATCCTGAAGGTAGTACTGTACGCCCATTACCTGGTTGGTGCCCATGCCGTCACCGATAAAATAGAACACATACTTGGGTCCCTTCTTGGCCGATGCCGCAACGACCAGAAGCAGCATGGTCAGGAACAGTGTAATTCTCTTTCTCATAGGTTAGCTCTTATTTAATGATTTCCATCGAAATGATCGATATATCCTTGCGGGGACGGTCATTCATGTCGGTGCCGGCTGCCTCAATCTTGCCAACCACCTTCATGCCGTCAACAACCTCACCGAACACGGTGTACTGGTTGTCAAGGAAGGGGTCACCACCCTCATGGATATAGGCATCGACCTGCTCGTCATTGAATTCAAAGTGGCCCTGCTCCTTGAGAATCTCGTTCATCTTGGCAATGAGCTCGTCCTGGAGTTTCATAAGTCCGTCATTGTCATTAGCCATCTGCAGGCTCATGATTGAATCCATGTTCTCACCGCACAGACGCTGGAATATGGTCTGGCCCTGCTGGCTGTCAAGCTGCTCCTGGAGAGCTCTCAGGTCATTCTTGGTGTATCTCTTGCCGGTCACGATGTAGAACTGTGAACCTGATGACTCACGCATGGGGTTGGCCTGGTCCGGCAGACGTGCTGCGCTCAGAGCTCCGCGCTTGTGGAAGTACTTGGGATATACGAACTCTGCGGGGATGCTGTATCCGGGGCCGCCTGAGCCCAGAGTATCGCCCTTGGCAGCATTCTTGGAGTTGGGATCGCCGGCCTGCACCATGAAATCACGGATTACACGGTGAAACAGGATTCCGTCATAGAAATGATCCTCAACCAGTTTGATGAAGTTATCCCTGTGTTTGGGAGTCTCATTGTAGAGTTTGATAGTGATATCTCCGGCTGTTGTCTTGATAAGTACCTTGGTCTCATCAGCGGACTGAGCCTTGGCGTTCTGTGAAGATCCTGCTCCACATGAGTTGATTGTTGCTGCCATCAGAAAAAGTGCTATAAGTTTGTATTTCATTTTGATTCTTTTCTTTCCCGCAAAGGTAACCTATTTTTGTCACAAATGCCTTATCTTTGCGTTAAACCAGTCACGCGGTCCTGCCGCGTCATTACATCTGAAAAGAGAGCATGCCACTATTCCCTGTGGGGACGGAAATCCCTGATTACTACGCTAAACCGCAATGGTTCATAGGCAGGACAAAGTATTGTCATGAGCACAAGGCAGCCGGCATGCTTGACCAGATGGGAGTGGAATATTTCCTGGCTCAGCAGACCGTAAGACGCAAACTTAGCGACCGAATCAAAAAGGCCCAGGTATTACTCCTGCCCCGCTATATTTTCATCCGATGCATGAACAGCCAGAGGGTGGAGATACTTGAGCGATGCCCGAGCATAACCCACTTCATGGCGGATCATGAGACCCATCTGGCAGCTGTCATACGCGCCGACCAGCTGGAGAGGTTCCGCCTCATGATCGACTACGAGGACCAGACCGTAACCATAGACGGCTCACGTTTCGTACCGGGTGACCGTGTGCGGGTCAAGTGCGGCCCGCTTATGGGACATGAGTGTGACCTGGTTGAGATACAGAACAGGAAATGCATTGTGGCAAGTCTTGGAATCCTTGGTTCAGCCAGGATAGAGTTGCCGCTCTCATATATCGAATCAGTTTAACATAAAAAGGAGAATCATATGAAGATCGCAGTAGCAGGAACAGGTTACGTGGGACTCTCTCTGGCCACTCTTCTGGCACAGAAGAACCATGTTACGGCTGTCGATGTCGTAAAGGAGAAGGTTGACCTCATAAACAGCCGCAAGTCACCCATCCAGGATGATTACATAGAACAGTATCTGGCTGAAAAGGAGCTGGACCTGACCGCTACTTTAGACGGTGAAAAGGCCTATTCCGATGCAGATTTCGTTGTAATAGCCGCCCCCACCAACTATGACAGCAAGAAGAACTTCTTTGACACCAGCCATGTGGAGGAGGTGATAGACCTGGTCCTCAAGGTCAATCCCGATGCCATCATGGTAATCAAGTCAACAATACCTGTAGGCTACACGGAGAGCGTACGTGAAAAGTTCTCATACCGTGAGCGTACGGCCGACGGCACCATGAAGGTGGTGGTTCCCAACATCATATTCGCTCCCGAATTCCTGCGTGAGAGCAAGGCCCTCTACGACAACCTCTATCCTTCCAGAATCATCGTTGGATTCGACAAAAAGGTAAAACGTCTTGAGGAAGCTGCACATACATTCGCACGCCTTCTACAGGAGGGAGCACTCAAGGAGAATATAGATACTCTCTTTATGGGTACGACCGAGGCCGAGGCCGTAAAGCTGTTCGCCAACACCTACCTGGCCCTGCGCGTAAGTTTCTTCAACGAGCTTGACACCTATGCCGAGATGAAGGGGCTTGATACCCGCGCCATCATAGACGGCGTAGGTCTGGACCCGCGCATAGGAAACCACTACAACAACCCCTCTTTCGGTTACGGAGGCTACTGCCTGCCCAAGGACACAAAACAGCTCTTGGCCAACTACAACGACGTTCCCGAGAACCTTATACAGGCTATCGTGGACAGCAACCGCACACGTAAGGATTTCATAGCTGACCGCGTGCTTGAGAAAGCCGGTTACTACACCGCCAACAGCACCTGGAACGAGGCATCGGAAAAGGTCATAACGGTAGGCGTATACCGTCTGACAATGAAATCCAACTCCGACAATTTCCGTCAGAGTTCCATCCAGGGTGTGATGAAACGCGTCAAGGCCAAAGGAGCCAAGGTAATCATCTATGAGCCTACGCTCAAGGACGGTGATACATTCTTTGGAAGTGAAGTGGTAAACGACCTCAAGGAGTTCAAGAGCCGCTGCAACGCCATCATAGCCAACCGCTATGACTCCTGCCTGGATGATGTCCAGGATAAAGTCTACACGCGCGACCTGTTCCGCCGCGATTAATACAGGCGGAAATTCACAGGTATAGTCATCCTTACACGGCAGGTATCTCCGTTCAACATTCCGGGATTCCAACCGGACATGCCCGATACCACCCTGAGAGCTTCCTCGTCAAGTAACGGGTGGGCCTTCTTGAGCACTTTGGGATCGGTCACGGAGCCATCCTTCTCAACTATGAAGGAGACCAGTACCCTGCCTTGGATACTGTCCTTGACGGCCCATTCCGGATATACCATCTCCTTGGCCAGATAGGCCTGCATGGCTACCGGTCCGCCGGGATATTCGGGCATCAGGTCAGCTGCATACACTACACCGTTCTCCAGATCCTCCTCGGCCACTACGAATTCATCGACAAACGAAGGCTCGTAGGTGGTAAACATATAGGTAGTCATGAACAGAGTCATGATGATAGCGGCTGCTGCGGGTATTCCCACTGCCAGACTCAGATAGGAACGGCGGCGCTTGGCGGCATGCTCACGGGCAGCCTTACGCTTAAGGAAAGCGTTACGGTCAGTTGCCGGGAGCTTCATCTCGAAATCTTCCAGACGTTCTTTGAATATGTCATCAAAATCCTTCATTTCCCGCTCCTTTTGAGATAATCGTTAACTGATTTCCTGAGTTGAGTCCTGGCTTTGGCCAGAATGCCGGCCGAACCTTTCTCAGTTATGTTCATAGCGGCGGCTATCTCCTTGTGAGAGAATCCGTCAATGCAATACATATTGAATACGGCACGTCTTACAGAGGGCAGTTGGGCTATCATATCCATCATAGCCGATGCCGGGATAAGACTTACCGAGTCGTCGTCATCATCCGAGGCCGTCATGTCCGGTTCCACCGTGGAATCGAGCGGTACCATACGCAGGCGGCTGAGCTCACGCAGGCGGTCTATCGCCACATTGACCGTGAGTCGGCGCAGCCAGGCGTAGAGCGATCCTTCACCTGTGTAACTGAATGAACGGAAACTGTCCATGGCCTTGATCATGGCATCATGCATGAGATCCTGGGCCTCCTCCCTCTCACCCACATATCGGAAGCAGAGCGCATAGAGCCTGGCCGCATATCGTGCGTACAGTTCACCTTGCGCCTCACGGTCCGAAGCGGCACAGCCGTCGGCCAGTTCGCGTTCTGAAATAGCAGAGGTTTTCATCAGCCTTTCGGGCTTTACAGTTACTGAACGGCAAGATACTCCAAATACGTCCATTGAGCAACTATTTTGGCCCAAAAAACAGAATGGGGTGACCGGACCAGCCGATCACCCCATTCTTACTATCAAGTATAATCAATTTTCTCTTGTGGGGAGATCCATGTCAAGGAAATTACCGCGTGATGCCTGGAGGCGTTCATACTCCTCCTTGTCACCTACGATAATCTTCTCGAACTCTCTAAGACCGGTACCGGCAGGAATCAGGTGACCGCAGATAACGTTCTCCTTCATACCCAGCAGGCTATCGCTCTTACCGTTGATAGCGGCCTCGTTCAGAACCTTGGTCGTCTCCTGGAAGGATGCGGCTGACATGAAGCTCTGAGTAGCCAGAGCGGCACGTGTGATACCCTGCAGGATCTGAGTTGATGTAGCAGGTCTTGCCTCCTGAGCCTGAACCAGCTTGAGGTCCTTACGCTTGAGTTGTGAATTCTCGTCACGGAGCTTGCGGGCTGTTACCATCTGACCGGCGAACAGGTTCTCTGAATCACCTGCATCGGTAACCACATACTTGCCCCAGATACGGTCGTTCTCCTCCATGAACTCCAGCTTGTCTACGACCTGCTGTGCCAGGAAGCGGGTATCGCCCGGCTCATCTATCTCAACCTTACGCATCATCTGACGTACGATGATCTCAAAGTGCTTATCGTTGATCTTTACACCCTGCAGACGATATACATCCTGTACCTCGTTCACGATATACTCCTGAACGGCTGTGGGACCCTTGATGGCAAGGATATCGCTCGGTGTGATGGCACCGTCTGAGAGCGGTGTTCCGGCGCGTACATAGTCACCCTCCTGTACCAGGATCTGCTTGGAGAGAGCAACCAGATACTTACGCTCATCGTCAGTACGTGATACAACGGAGATCTCACGGTTACCACGCTTGATCTTACCCATGTGAACGGTACCGTCAATTTCAGATACCACAGCAGGGTTAGACGGGTTACGTGCCTCGAACAGCTCGGTAACACGAGGCAGACCACCGGTGATATCACCAGCCTTACCCTGTACACGAGGAATCTTGACGAGGATGTCACCTGCAGCGAGTTCCTGACCATCCTTGATAACCACGTGACCGCCTACAGGCAGGTTGTAAGAACGGAGCACCTCGCCCTTGGGACCGATGATATCGGCCGAAGGAATCTTGGTACGGTCCTTGGTCTCAATGATGATGATTTCCTCAAGACCTGTGGCCTCATCGGACTCGATCTTATATGTTACGTTTGCAATGACGTCAGTCAGCTTGACCTTACCGGCAACCTCAGTGATGATGAGGGCGTTGAAAGGATCCCATGTAGCAATCAGGTCACCCTTCTTAACTGTAGCGCCGCTCTTGACAAAGAGTTTAGAACCGTAAGGCAGGTTGTGGTTGGAGAGTGCGATGCCTGTGTTCTCGTCAACGAACTTGACCTCACCCAGACGGCCTACTACTACCTGAACCTTGTTTCCGTCATCACCGGTAGCATCAACGGTACGAACCTCCTCGAGCTCAATGCGGCAGTCGTACTTGGCTGTCAGGCTTGAGTTGGCTGCGATGTTCGATGCAGTACCACCGGCGTGGAATGTACGAAGTGTCAGCTGTGTACCAGGCTCACCGATTGACTGGGCAGCGATAACGCCGACGGCCTCACCCTTCTCAACCAGACGGCCTGTAGCCAGGTTACGTCCGTAGCACTTGGCGCAGACGCCACGCTTGCTTTCGCAGGTGAGCACTGAACGGATCTCAACGCTCTCAATAGGTGACTCGTCAATCTTCTTGGCAATCTCCTCGGTAATCATCTCACCGTCGGCAACCAGAAGCTCACCGGTAGTGGGATGTATGACATCATGAACCGATACACGGCCCAGGATACGTTCGTAAAGTGAAGCAACGACCTCTTCATTCTCCTTAAGGGCGGTGCAAACCAGACCACGCAGAGTACCGCAGTCCTCCTCAGTGATGATCACGTCATGTGATACGTCAACAAGACGACGTGTCAGATAACCGGCATCGGCTGTCTTAAGAGCGGTATCGGCAAGACCCTTACGGGCACCGTGTGTTGAGATGAAGTACTCGAGCACTGACAGACCCTCCTTAAAGTTAGAAAGAATCGGGTTCTCAATGATCTGTGCACCCTCGGCACCGGCTTTCTGAGGCTTGGCCATCAGACCACGC
>CACZCX010000010.1 GCA_902779875.1 uncultured Bacteroidales bacterium
CAGCAAGCGTATGATGATCATGGTTGTCATCGCTCTCTGCCCCGCACTGCTGTTCGGTATGTACAATGTAGGCTATCAGCATTTCGCTCTGGCCGGTCTTCTTGACCAGGCTACCTTCTGGAACAAGTTCTGGTTTGGTTTCCTGGCTGTCCTGCCCAGACTGATCGTTTCATACGTGGTTGGTCTTTCAATTGAGTTCGTTGTCGCCCAGTGGAAACACGAGGAGATTCAGGAGGGATACCTGGTATCAGGTTTCATCATTCCCCTGATCGTACCTGCAACCACACCGCTTTGGATCCTTGCCATTGCAGTAGCATTCTCTGTAATATTCGCCAAGGAGATATTCGGCGGTACCGGTATGAACTTCCTCAACGTAGCTCTGATAACCCGTGCATTCATCTTCTTTGCTTATCCTACCGTAATCACCGGTGAGACCGTATGGGTGGTTGACCACTCTATCTGCGGCCTGGGTGCTGACATTGACGGTATGACCGCCGCTACAGCCCTCGGTACTGCAGCCACAACAGCTGCCGCTCCCGCTTTCACCATGGATATGGTTTGGGGCTTCATTCCCGGATCAGTCGGTGAAACCAGCGTTATCGCAATCGCTCTCGGTGCACTGCTTCTGCTTTACACCGGAATAGCAAGCTGGAAGACAATGCTCTCTGTATTCGCAGGCGGTATCCTGATGGCTCTGGTATTCAACCAGTGGGGTCCCGACAACGCAATGGCCCAGATGCCTTGGTATGAGCATCTCTGCCTGGGCGGTTTCTGCTTCGGTGCCGTATTCATGGCAACTGATCCTGTTACATCGGCCCGCACAGAGGTAGGTAAGTGGATCTACGGTCTACTCATCGGTATGATGGCTATCACAATCCGCGTCATGAACCCCGGTTATCCTGAGGGTATGATGCTCGCCATCCTGCTCATGAACTGCTTTGCTCCGCTCATCGACTACTGCGTTGTACAGCGTAACGTAAACAAACGTGCTAACAGAATCAATAAATAAGGATTATGGCTACGAAAAAAATCAATACAAGCAGCAACGTATATACGATCCTCTATGCTGCCGTTATGGTTATCGTAGTGGCTTTCCTCCTGGTGTTTGTTTCACAGACTCTCAAGGAGCGTCAGACCGCCAACGTAATCAACGACACCAAGCAGCAGATCCTTTCAGCTCTCAACCTGCGTGACCTGCCCGATGTAGCTGGCAAGTACGCCGAGGTTATCAAGGCCGACTATCTCATGAAGGCCGATGGTGAGCTGGCTGAGTATGAGGGTGAGTTCAATACAAGTTACAAGAGTGAGTTCGACAACGGCAACCTCCACGTATTCGAGGCCAGCGTTGACGGACAGACCAAGTTCATCATTCCTATGAACGGTCTTGGACTTTGGGGTACCATCTGGGGTTATATAGCTCTTGATGAGGACCGCTCGACTGTTTACGGAGTATATTTCTCTCACTCATCCGAGACTCCGGGTCTTGGCGGTGAGATTGCAAGCCTTAAGTTCCAGAACCGTTTCCCCGGCAAGACTGTCGCTGACAACGGCGAGGTTGCCCTCAAGGTCCTCAAGTTCGGAAAGGCCGATAAGAACTCTCCGTTCGAGGTTGACGGCGTTACAGGTGCTACCATCACTTCAACCGGTGTGAACTCCATGATTAATAAGGTGCTCTCAGCATACATTCCTTTCCTGACAAAGCAGTGCAGCGAGGAGCTTAATGTTGAATCTAACGATTGATTGAAGGAATATGGCAAACAAGAATAGTGAGGCTTTCAAACAGCCTATGTGGGTTAACAACCCTGTTTTGGTCCAGATTCTGGGTATCTGCTCCGCGCTGGCCGTAACCGCCCAGCTCAAGCCGGCCATCGTCATGGGACTTTCAGTTACCATCATCGTGGCTATGGCAAACGTGATCATCTCACTCCTGCGCAATACAATACCTAACCGTATCCGTATCATCATCCAGCTGGTTGTGGTTGCAGCTCTTGTAACCATCGTAAGTGAGATTCTCAAGGCTTTTGCGTATGACGTGAGCGTTCAGCTCTCCGTTTATATCGGTCTTATCATTACCAACTGTATCCTGATGGGTCGTCTTGAGGCTTTCGCCATGCAGAACGGTCCCTGGGCTTCTTTCCTGGACGGTATCGGTAACGGTCTGGGTTACGCAGCCATCCTGGTTATAGTTGCTTTCATTCGTGAGTTGTTCGGCAGCGGTACACTGTTCGGCTTCCAGATCGTTCCCCAGTGCTGGTACGAGGCTGGTTACCTGAACAACGGTCTGATGATCATGCCTCCTATGGCCCTTATCCTGGTAGGCTGCGTTATCTGGTATCACCGTGCCAAGAACAAGGATTTACAGGAAAACTAATCTCAAAGCGTGATATAGAACTATGGAACATTTCTTCAGTTTATTCGTAAGGTCGATATTCGTCGACAACATGGTATTCGCTTTCTTCCTGGGAATGTGCTCATTCCTGGCTGTAAGTAAGAATGTGAAGACCGCTTTGGGACTGGGTGTAGCTGTAATCTTTGTACAGTTCATAACACTCCCTGTAAACTATCTGCTTCAGACTAAGGTCCTGGCTCCCATGGGGCTGGAGTTCCTGAGCTTCATACTGTTCATCGCCGTTATCGCCGGTATCGTCCAGCTGGTTGAGATGATCGTTGAGAAGTTCTCACCTTCACTCTACAACTCACTGGGTATATTCCTTCCGCTGATCGCCGTGAACTGCGCCATCATGGGTGGATCGCTCTTCATGCAGCAGCGTATAGGTATGGATCCCGACAATACCCAGGCTATCACATGCTTCGGTGACTCAATCGCCTTTGCACTGGGTTCAGGTATCGGTTGGGCTCTGGCTATTGTATGTCTGGCTGCCATCCGTGAGAAGATGGAGTACTGCGACATACCCAAGCCTCTGAAGGGTGTAGGTATTACATTCATCACCGTAGGCCTGATGGCTATGGCATTCATGTGTTTCTCAGGTCTGTCTATTTAAAGAAGGTACATTATGAACAATATCTATTTATCAAGTATTATAGTGTTCCTGGCCGTAATCCTGCTGCTGGTGGTTATCCTGCTGGTGGCAAAGAGCTACCTGGTCGCATCGGGCAAGGTAAAGGTCAAGATTAACGGTGATAAGGAACTTGAGGTGAATTCAGGCGCAAGCCTTCTGAGCACCCTGGCTGAGAACGGCGTTTACCTTCCTTCAGCCTGCGGTGGTAAGGGTTCTTGCGGACAGTGCAAATGCCAGGTCGTTGAGGGCGGCGGTGAGATCCTTGATTCAGAGAAGGGTCATTTCAGCCGTAAGCAGATCAAGGACAACTGGCGTCTGGGTTGCCAGTGCAAGGTCAAGGGTGATCTCTCAATCAAGGTACCTGAGAGCGTTCTCGGTGTCAAGGAGTGGGAGTGCGAGGTTATATCGAACAAGAACGTTGCTACATTCATCAAGGAGTTCATCGTCCAGCTTCCCGCCGGCGAGCATATGGACTTCCTGCCCGGTAGCTACGCTCAGATCAAGATCCCCGCATACTCTATGGATTATGACAAGGATATCGACAAGGACCTCATCGGTCCTGAGTACCTGCCCGCATGGGAGAAGTTCGGTCTGTTTGGCCTTAAGTCAGTAGTTACCGAGCCTACCATCCGTGCTTACTCTATGGCTAACTATCCTGCCGAGGGTGACCGCATCATGCTGACAGTACGTATCGCTACTCCTCCTTTCAAGCCGAAACCCGAGGTTGGTTTCCAGGAGGTTCCCACCGGTGTGGCTTCATCATACATATTCAGCCTCAAACCCGGTGACAAGGTAATCATGTCAGGTCCTTACGGTGAGTTCCATCCCATATTCGACTCCAAGAAGGAGATGATCTGGGTCGGCGGTGGTGCCGGTATGGCTCCTCTGCGTGCACAGATCATGCATATGACCAAGACCCTCAAGACCACTGACCGTGAGATGCATTACTTCTACGGCGCACGTGCCCTGAACGAGGTATTCTACCTGCAGGACTTCCTCCAGATCGAGAAGGAGTTCCCCAACTTCCACTTCCATCTGGCTCTGGACCGTCCGGATCCCGCTGCCGATGCAGCAGGCGTCAAGTACACTGCAGGATTCGTTCACAACGTTATGTATGAGACATACCTCAAGGATCATGAGGCTCCCGAGGATATCGAGTACTACATGTGCGGACCTGGCCCCATGTCAAAGGCCGTTACCGGTATGCTTGACAACCTGGGTGTAGATCCCGCATCAATCATGTACGATAACTTTGGCGGATAATGACGTATTGGGGTCAGACCCCTTTCCGTCAGCGAAAGCGGCTCCTTCAGGGGCCGCTTTTGGTTTTTTTACGAATAGGGGTCTGACCCCAATACGCTATTTTTTCTATATTTGCCATGAAAGATAGTTTTGATTATGACCTTGTTTGGCAAAATTCTCATGTCCTTCAGGTTCGGGAAAGAATTCCTGATCGCTGCGGCGGTGGTCTCCTTTGTGGCGGCACGCGGCGCAACCATACATCCGGAGTTGCTGTTCGGGTGGAAGACGGTAAAGGTGCTGTCGGACCTGATGATAATCTATCTGTTCATCAAGCTTGACCGTAAGAGCACGATCTACTTCTACCTTAATCTTGGGATAAGCCGTCTCGAGTATTACTTGATACCTTTTATAATAGACCTCGTGATATTCAGGGGACTATTGTTCGTATTCCCTTACTATTATAAACTTTTTATGCCGCTTTTGGGAACAGATGGAGGAGAATGAGGAAGGAAAACTGCTGATTGACAGCGTTCAGCTCAGCTTTGGCCAGAATACTGTGCTCCAGAGCGCATACGTCACTTCCTACAAGGGCAAGGTGACCGGTGTGCTGGGTAGGAACGGTACGGGAAAGTCGTGCATATTCAAGTGTATCATGGGTGGCATCCGTCCTCAGAACAAGTATATAAGGCTGGGGAGTGAGCCTAAGACCGACTACGGGCATATCGGCCTCAGGGTAAAGTATATGCCGCAGGACCATTTCATCCCGGGTGGTATGACCCTGCCCAAGGCTTATGAACTGTACGGAGTGGATTTTGAGGGGCTGGTGGCCTGGATGGAGCAGTTTGACTGTTTCCGTAACCAAAAGGCCAAGATGCTGTCGGGCGGAGAGCTGCGTCTGGCCGAACTCTATCTGGTGCTCATGTCCGATGCGGAGTTCTGCATACTGGACGAGCCGTTCGCCAATATAGCGCCGGTATATGCCGACAAGATACGCGCCCTGATCAACGTACAGAAACAGTACAAGGGCATCATCGTGACCGATCATGTATACGAGGAGATCCTTAAGGTGGCCGATGACCTGTTCCTGCTGCGTGACGGTTTTACCCATCAGATCCACTCCCGCGATGACCTTGTAAGGCTAGGTTATATCTTCTATTAGGGGCAAAACAGAAAAATTTTGCCTTTCCATTAAAAAAAAGTGCCGATTCCGTAAAAAAACATGGTGGCTCAGTTGTCTTATATGTGAAATCGACTGAAATGCTAGACAAAAGATTACTTGAAAGACTTTTCCGCCAGAACTACAGTGGGATGATTCGTCTGGCCAGGACCATACTGGGCGATGACGGAGAGGCTGAGGATGTGGTACAGGATGTTTTCGTGCGGGTCATGGAGACCGGCACTTCGGAACCTACTCCGGCATATCTGTATGCATCGGTCCGATACGGCTGCATCAATCTTATCAGGCAGAAACGGTTGCATGAACAGGTTCATGAGCTCATGCCCGTAGATGTTGAATTCGATATGCAGCCGGTGGAGCAGCAGACAGACAGGTTGGACCGCATAGCGGCATTTGTGGACGAATGGCTCAAGGAACCTCACCGCAGCATATTCCACCTGCGTTTTGACCTGGACCTCACGGTGAGCGAGATTGCCAAACGTCTGGAGATGAATCCCAATACCACTTACAAGTATCTGATGCAGTGCATTCAGCAGATCAGGCAGTTCTTTATGAACGCCGATGTGAAACATTAAAAAACAACGGTAATGAATAACTCAGAAGACAACATCCGCAAACTCTTGGAGATGCTCGACAATCCCGATGCATACTCCGAGCAGGAGATCCGCGATATCATGGACCGTGACGAAGAGACCCGTGAGACCTACCGTATGATGGTCGACATAAAGCGCACCAGCCGCCGCAAGACGGATGACCGCCCGGTCGATGTGGACGCTGCCTGGAAACGTTTTGAGAAGGCTCACTACAGCACTCGCCGTCATAGCGTATTGATGAAGATCGCAGCCGGATTCGTAGGTTTCCTGTTCGTGTCAGGCCTCTCGTTTGCCGCCGTGACCATGGTAAGGCATTACAATGAAAGGCATGAATCCGAACAGGTGAGTGCTACAGAGGCCGTAAAAGGTAGCTCCGAGAGCGAGATGGAGACCATGACCGATCTTGCACCGGTCACGTTCAGCAATGCACCGCTCGAGCAGATACTCAGTGACATGTCGGAATTCTACGGCGTCACGGTAGAGTACGGAAACTCCGATGCACGCACCCTGCGTTTCTATTATGAATGGAACCGGCAGTCGGATATAGAGGAGGTCATAGATGATCTCAACAGGTTTGCAAAATTGAATATCACCAAGAACAACAACAAATTAATCGTAGAATAACAGATCATGAAAAGATTTCTTTCAATAGTGTCTCTTGTATTGTTTGCTTCACTTGACTTGTTTGCACAGAAAACACAGGAGACCTCAGACAGCTATACACTCAGTTTTGATGAAGTATCTCTCTCAGACGCTCTCAAGGAGCTTAACGAACTGAGCAGCGAGTATAAGATATCATTTATGTATGACGAGCTGGAGGACTTCCGCGTATCGACCCGTATCGTGGACAAGACCATCCCCGAGGCCGTCAATCAGGTAATAGGTTTCTATCCTGTCAGCGTAAGCGTAAAGAAGGATGCCGGGCTGACCAAGATATTCGTGGAGTGCATCCAGAAGACCGATATGCGGTACAAGGGCCGCGTCCTTGATTCAGACAACAATCCGGTGGCATATGCCAATGTGGTGCTGTTCACTCCCCGTGATACAGTGATGGTTGCCGGCGGCGTGACCAATGAGGACGGCTATTTCGTGATTCCCTGTGACAGGATGCCCGTCCTGGCCCGTTTCTCATTCGTGGGACTGGAGACCGTATGGAGATACTGCAGTTCCATGGAGCTGGGAACCATATTCATGAGTGCCGACGGATATACCATTGACGGCGTAACCGTAGAGGGTCAGGTGCCTCTGTTCCAGATGGGTTCGGAGGGTCTGGTGACCAACGTGGAGAATACCCCGCTCAGCAAACTTGGATCGGCCGATGACGTGCTCAGGCACGTGCCCGGCGTGGTCAAGAAGGGCGATGAGTATGAGGTGTTCGGCAAGGGCAAGCCCCTGGTATATGTGAACGGCCGTAAGGTCGTTGACCAGCGTGAGCTCATACAGATGGGTGCTGCCGATATCAGGAACATAGAACTCATAACCAACCCCGGCGCCAAGTATGACGCATCGGTCAATGCTGTAATCAGGATACGCACCCTGCGTAAGGCCGGTGACGGCCTGAGTGTGGATGCCATGACTCAGTACACACAGGGCAAATATGAGAATGAGGATGCATCGTTGTCGCTGAACTACCGCCGTGACGGTCTGGACGTGTTTGCATCGGCCCTGTTCTCAAATTCCAACTCCCTGTTTGAGTCGGATCCCATGTGGCAGGAGGTCAAGGCCGATACCCTGTGGCGTCAGGACAACTATCAGCTGGTGCATACCAACAACCGTTCTGTCAAGCTCGATGCGGGATTCAACTACCAGTTCAATGACCAGCATGTGATGGGTGCCAAGTTCTCGACCGACCTGTACGGCAAGGGCCGCACCTGTGATGACGTGAGGTACGAGAGCGTAATCACCGCCGACGGCAAACCATATGACAGCTGGAACAATTTTACCAAGGGTACGACCGAGGTTGACTATAACCGTAACGCCAATGCCTATTACCTGGGCAGCGTAGGCAAACTGGGTATTGACCTCAACGTGGATTATGTGGGAAACAGGAACACCGAGCATACGGATATCGTGGAGACATGTGAGATACTGGAGGACCGCACCCTCTCATCGGACAATATCGTTGAGAACCGCATGATAGCCTCCAAACTCACGTTTACTTATCCTGTACTGGGCGGCTCGCTTGATTTTGGCGGCGAGTATATAAACACACACCGTCAGGATGACTACATACAGCCCGAGCAGTATGTCCCCACATCATACAGCACCCTTGAGGAGCAGACCGTGAGCCCCTATATGGAGTTCAGCAAGATGACTCCCTTTGGCCAGCTTCGCGCCGGCCTGCGTTACGAGCATGTGTCATTCGACTACTATATGAATGATGTAAAGATGAATGACCAGTGCCGCCGTTTTGATAATTTCTATCCCTCGGCATCATTCGCCACCATGCTGTTCGGAGTAGGGATGCAGCTGAGCTATTCGGTCAGGACCACACGTCCTACCTACAGCCAGCTTAGCAATAACGTGAGCTACGGCAGCCGTTTCACCATGCAGACCGGAAACCCGTTGCTCAAGAACTCCACACGTCATGTGCTCTCTCTGGCCGGCGGATGGAACTTTATCCAGTTCAACATAGACTATACGAATGAGAAGAATCCCATCATCTATTACGCCGAGCAGAATGCCGCCGATCCCAAGGTGATAATGGTGTCGCACAAGAATATCCCGACCATCAAGTCAATCACTCCCATGGTCATACTGTCACCCTCAGTCGGTATATGGCGTCCTCAGTTCATGGGCGGATTCTACAAGCAGTGGCTTGAGGTTGAGAGCCTGGAGGGTAAGGTTGATATGAATGAGATGCTCTGGCAGGTTCAGTGGAACAACATGCTGGTGTTCCGCCCGGACCTGACGGGTGAGGTGAACTTCTTCTACCAGAGTACCGGTGACCATCAGAACATACATCTGGATTATCATGTTACAGCACTTGACCTCTCCCTGACCAAGACCTTCCTCAATGACCGTCTCAGTCTGAAGATATCGGGTGAGGATCTTCTGAACCGCAGAAAGACCGATGCGCTGATTAAAAATCCCAACATAAGTATCTATCAGCTCAACGCCATGGATACGAGAAACGTAGTGGTTACGCTCCGCTACAGATTCAATAATACAGAGTCCAAGTACAAGGGTACTGGAGCTGGCAATGAGGAAAAGGGTAGACTCTGATAAAGTAAGGAAATTGCCAGTTTGAAGGATGCCGGCGGTTGTTGAAACCGTCGGCATTCATGTTTTTCATCATATTACATAATCTCTGTATAAAAAAATAACTTTAACAAATTGTCAGGGTTTCAAGACAACCCTTGCGATAAAGGTGACACATTGCCAAATAGGGTAGTGTATCCCTTGCAAAGTGTAAGCAATATAAGGCAAAATGCGCGCAAAATATTTGTATATTGTTCGAATGATTATCATTTTTTTCATTGAAAATATTTGTTTTGACCGAATTAAGGGAGTACCTTTGCGCCACGAATCAAAAACATTAACTACTTTATTCAATTATGAAGCATAATTTTTGCGCAGGTCCTGCTGTTCTTCCGCAGGAAGTGATTGAGAAATCAGCTAAGGCTGTCTATGATTTTGCCGGCACAGGCATTTCTATTCTCTCTATCAGCCACCGTTCAAAGGAGTTCCAGCCCGTTGTTGACGAGGCAGTAGCTCTCTTCAAGGAAATCCTGGATATTCCTGAGGGTTATTCAGTCCTGTTCCTTGCCGGTGGTGCCAGCATGGAGTTCTGCCGTATCCCCTATAACTTCCTTAACAAGAAGGCCGCTTACCTGAACACCGGTGTTTGGGCTAAGAAGGCTCTCAAGGAGGCCAAGGCATTCGGTGAGGTTGTTGAAGTAGCTTCATCGGCCGAGTCAACCTATACCTACATCCCCAAGGATTACACAATTCCTGCCGATGCAGACTATTTCCACTTTACAACTAACAACACCATCTACGGTACCGAGATCCGCAAGGACCTTGACAGCCCTGTACCTCTGATTTCTGATATGTCATCAGATATATTCTCACGTCCTATCGACGTAAGCAAGTACAACTGCATCTACGGTGGTGCCCAGAAGAACCTGGCTCCTGCCGGTATGGCTTTCGTTATCGTAAAGAACGATGCTCTCGGTAAGGTTGACCGTTACATCCCCACCATGCTTAACTACCAGACACACATTGACAACGGTTCAATGTTCAATACTCCTCCCACATTCACTATCTACTCAGCTCTGGAGTCACTCCGTTGGCTCAAGGCCCAGGGTGGTGTTAAGGAGATGGCTAAGCGTGCCGAGGCCCGTGCAGCCAAGCTCTACGGTGAAATTGACCGCAACAGGATGTTCGTAGGTACCGCAAACGCTGAGGACCGTTCATACATGAACATCTGCTGGGTTATGGCTCCCGAGTACAAGGAGCTCGAGGACGAGTTCATGAACTTTGCAAAGGGTCAGGGTATGGTTGGTATCAAGGGTCACCGTTCAGTAGGCGGTTTCCGTGCATCCTGCTACAACGCTCTGCCTATGGAGAGTGTTGACGCTCTGATTGCATGCATGAAGGAGTTTGAGGCAAAACATTAATTGAAAATTATAATTCGATATTGATATGAAGGTACTTGTTGCAACATCAAAGCCTTTTGCCAAGGTTGCAGTTGATGGAATCCGTAAAGTGATTGAGGGTGCAGGTTACGAGCTTGTTCTCCTTGAGAAATATACTGAAAAGTCAGCTCTGCTCTCAGCAGTAGCCGATGTTGACGCTATCATTATCCGTAGCGATATTATAGATGCTGAGGTGTTCGATGCCGCTAAGCAGCTCAAGATCGTGGTTCGTGCCGGTGCCGGTTACGACAATGTTGACCTGGAGTCAGCTACCGCCCACGGCGTATGCGTAATGAACACCCCGGGTCAGAACGCCAATGCAGTTGCCGAGCTCGTAGCCGGTCTGATGGTATATGCCGTACGTAACTTCTACAACGGCACATCAGGTATCGAACTGCTGGGCAAGAAGCTTGGTATCCACGCTTTCGGTAACGTAGGCCGTAACGTAGCCCGCATCGCCAAGGGTTTTGGCATGGAGGTATACGCTTTCGATGCATACTGCCCCAAGGAGGTTATCGAGGCTGCAGGTGTACATGCTGTTGACAGTGTTGAGGATATGTACAAGACCTGCCAGTTCATCTCTCTCCATCTTCCTGCTACCGATGAGACCAAGAACTCTATCGGCCGTAACCTGGTTGGCCTGATGCCTAAGGGTGCCGTTCTGGTTAACTCAGCCCGTAAGGAGATCATCAACGAGGAGGAACTGATCCAGCTCATGCAGGAGCGCGAGGACATCAAGTTCGTATCAGATATAGCACCTGCCGCAGCAGCCAAGTTTGAGGAGCTGTTCGCCGGCCGCTACTTCGCTACTCCCAAGAAGATGGGTGCACAGACAGCCGAGGCTAACATCAACGCCGGTATCGCTGCCGCAAACCAGATCGTGGGATTCATCAAGGATGGTTGCACTAAGTTCATGGTTAACCGCTAATGGCTATAGTAAAACCTTTCCAGGGCATACGTCCGCCCAAGGAGCTCGTTGAGAAGGTACAGAGCCGTCCTTACGATGTGCTCAACTCAGAGGAGGCTAAAGCCGAGGCTGCAGGCAATGAGATGTCACTTTATCACATCATCAAGCCTGAGATTGATTTTGATCCCATAGCCGAGGAGACCGACCCCCGCGTATATGCCAAGGCTGCCGAGAACTTCAAGAAGTTCCAGGACAACGGCTGGCTCAAGCGTGACACCAAGGAGCAGTACTACATCTACGCTCAGACTATGAACGGCAAGACACAGTACGGTCTGGTGGTTTGCGCTTACGTTGAGGATTATCTCAAGGGCAACATCAAGAAGCATGAGCTTACCCGTGCCGATAAGGAGGAGGACCGCATGAAACATGTTCGCGTGAACAACGCCAACATTGAGCCGGTGTTCTTTGCTTATCCTGATGACAAGGTTCTTGACGAGCTTGTTGCCAAGTATGTCAAGGGTGCTCCCGAGTATGATTATGTAGCTCAGGGTGACGGTTTCCGTCATCAGCTCTGGATAATTGACAAGGATGAGGATATCAAGACCGTAACCGAGAGGTTCGCCGGTATTCCTTCACTCTATATTGCCGACGGTCACCACCGCTCAGCTGCCGCTGCACTGGTTGGTGCCGAGAAGGCCCGTCTCAATCCCAACCATCGTGGCGATGAGGAGTACAACTACTTCATGGCAGTTTGCTTCCCGGCTTCACAGCTCACCATCATCGACTATAACCGCGTGGTCAAGGATCTGAACGGTATGACATCGGCCGAGTTCCTCAAGGCTCTTGAAAAGAACTTTACTGTTGAGAATAAGGGTAAGGAGATATTCAAGCCCTCAGAATTGCACACATTCTCACTCTATCTGGATGGTGAATGGTACAAGCTGACAGCAAAGAAGGGCACATTCGATGACAGCGATCCTATCGGTGTCCTGGATGTGACCATCTCTTCAAACCTGATTCTGGACCAGCTGCTGGGTATCAAGGACCTGCGCCGCGACAAGCGCATCGACTTTGTAGGCGGCATCCGCGGTCTGGGCGAACTCAAGCGCCGCGTTGACAGCGGTGAGATGAAGATGGCACTTGCTCTCTATCCCGTTTCCATGAAACAGCTTATGGATATAGCCGATACGGGCAACATCATGCCTCCCAAGACCACCTGGTTTGAGCCTAAACTCCGCTCCGGATTGATTATCCACTCTCTCGATTAAGGGGCACAAAAGGGACGGTTCTATCTGTGCCCTATAATATGAATAATGGCTGGACAGTTTGATTAGCTGTCCAGCCATTGTTATTTTTATAGTTTTACTCACTAAAAGGGCACAGATAGAACCGTCCCTTTTGTGCCCCTTTAAACCGGGATGACACGGTCTTTCTTGGGGAGCTTAGCGTTGACTTCGTTGTAGGCGTGGCGGGTGAGCTCCTCTATCAGGGAGCGGTCCACATCGGCGTCCAGGCGTATCTGGTTCCAGTACTTTTTGTTCCAGTGATAGGCGCCTTCTATGGCTGCGTAGTGTTCGCGCAGGTCAAGCGCACGGTCCGGATCGCACTTGAGCACCACGATATCGGGCTTATCGAGTGTGATGCAGGCAAATATCTTTCCCTTGAGACGGAATACCACTACCGTTTCATCAAACGGCATATCCTCCGTAACCAGCGGCAGACTCAGACAGTATTCCCTAAACAATTCTATATCCATACAGAGGCAAATATAGTCATTAGTCTTATGATTGGGTATATTTTCTTACTTTTGCATTCAACCTATTGACCGAATTATGAAAAAGATTCCCGTTTTCGTTCAGATAGCCTTTGTAGCACTGCTTTCAGTGAGTTGCGGCGGAAATCAGCCGACAGTTCAGAATTTTGATGATGTTGTGGCCATGCGCCGCAGTGTCCGTGATTATGACGCTTCCAGGAGTATCACTCAGGAGGAGGTCATGGATCTTATAAAGACTGCGCAGGAGGCCCCCTCATGGGCTAACCAGCAGCCCTCCAAATATTATGTCGCCATCAGCCCTGAGAAGGTGGCTGCCGTAAAGGAACTGGTAGGCGAAGGAAACAAACGCAATACCGCCGGAGCTCCGGTCATGATAGTATCGACCTATGTCAAGGCCCGTTCAGGATTTTTCCGCGGCAATCCCGCCAATGAGATCGGTGACGGGTGGGGCGCTTATGACAACGGCCTGAGCAACGCTTACCTTATACTGAAGGCTCGTGAGCGCGGTTTTGATACCCTGATCATGGGTATGCGTAACTCCGATGAACTCCGCAAGCTGCTTGCCATTCCTGATGACGAGTGCATCATGGCAGTCATCAGCCTGGGTTACCGTGCATCGGACCCCAACCGTCCGGAGCGTAAGGCAACAAACGATATCGTCAAGTTCTTCTGAATGGAGCCCCGTACCGACACATACCTGACAGTGAAGGGGCGTGCTGAGTCACAGTTCGTGGAGCAGCGCAGCCGTTTTATCTCATTCATATGGCATGTGACCAGTGCCGATGAGGTCAAGGAGTGTCTGGCCGGAATTCAGAAAGAGTATTATGACGCCCGCCACATATGCTATGCCTATATGCTCGGGGCGGAGCGTACGGACTGGAGGGCCAATGACAACGGCGAGCCGTCCGGTACTGCCGGCAAGCCCATACTTGGGCAGATAAACAGTGCCGGGCTGAGCGATGTGCTTATTGCCGTGGTCCGATACTTCGGCGGTGTCAAGCTGGGGACATCGGGCCTTACCGAGGCATACAGGCTGGGGGCAGCCCAGGTGATTGAGAAGGCTGAGGTCGTGACGGCTTACGTGGAGAGGAACGTCCCGGTGCTATTTACCTATAACATGACAAATGTGGTAATGAAGGCGGTAAAGGAGCTGGATGTGAGGATCGTCTCGCAGGATTGGGGCGAGTTCCAGGGTAAGGAACGTGCTTATGAGTGCAGGACGGTGCTTAGAGGCAAACTCTCAGTGGCCGATGAGCTGGAGACACGGCTCAAGGCCGTTGCCGCTACTCAGGCATCGCCGGAGATTGAGATAGAAACAACTGATAATAACTGATATGACAAGAAAACTAATGTATGGACTGGCTATAGCTGCGATGGCTATGGGATTGCAGTCCTGTGGCAGCCAGGCCAGACCTGAGAACAGAGACGGACATGACCTGTGGCTCGGAGATATCCGCGCCGTGACATCTGCCCAAAGAAGCGTGTTGCTGGACCAGTATGACCAGGAACTTGGTGATGAGGGATTCCGCATCAGGATGAATGAGAAAAAGGAGTATGAGGTTCAGGCCAATACCAGTGCCGGACTCATGTACGGTACATATCATCTCAAGCGTCTTATTGACTGCGGTGAGATGGATCCCACAAAGGAGATTGTTGAGGTCCCCGCATTCCGTTACCGCGTGCTGAACCACTGGGACAACCCCAACGGCACCGTGGAGCGCGGTTATGCAGGCCGTTCACTCTGGAAATGGGATGAGCTTCCCGGTAAGATACGTCCTGAATATGAGGAGTACGCCCGCGCCAATGCATCGATAGGAATAAACGGAACGGTGCTCAACAACGTGAATGCCGATGCCTGCATGCTTACACATGAGTATCTGGAGAAGGTGCGTGTGCTGGCCGATATTTTCCGTCCGTACGGCATCAAGGTATATCTGTCACTCAACTTTGCCGCACCCAAGCACCTGGCCGGACTCAAGACAAGCGATCCTCTTGACAAGGATGTGATCAAATGGTGGAATGACAAGGTTGCCGAGATATACAGCATGATTCCTGACTTTGGAGGTTTTCTGGTTAAGGCCAACTCCGAGGGCCAGTCAGGTCCCCAGGATTACGGCCGCACACATGCTGACGGCGCCAATATGATAGCCGATGCCGTGAAGCCCTATGGCGGAATAGTCATGTGGAGAGCATTCGTATATGCCGCAGAGTCAAAAGACCGTGCCAAGCAGGCAGTTGAGGAGTTCATGCCTCTTGACGGACAGTTCCACGACAATGTGATCATACAGATCAAGAACGGTCCGATTGACTTCCAGCCGCGTGAACCGTTCAGTCCTCTGTTCGGTCAGCTGGAGCACACCAACGTGATGGCCGAGATGCAGATTACCCAGGAGTATCTGGGCCACAGCAACCATATGGTCTACTTGCACCCCATGTGGAAGGAGTGCCTGGATTCCGATACATATCAGGAGGGCGAGGGCAGCACCGTTGCCGCCATCACACTGGGTAAGGTTCACGGAAACGCACAGTACAGCGCCATTGCAGGTGTGACCAACATCGGTGACAGCGTGAACTGGTGCGGCCACCAGATGGCTCAGGTCAACTGGTACGCGTTCGGACGTATGGCCTGGAATCCTGACCTGAGCTCAGAACAGATAGTAAACGAATGGCTCAAGCAGACATTCACTACCGACAGGAAGTTCGTTGAGCCGGTTGCCAAGATGCTGCTCGAGTCACGTGAGGCTTGCGTCAAGTATGAGATGCCTATGGGCCTGCATCATACATTCAAGGGTCCCGACCATTACGGACCGGGTCCCTGGGACCGCTCGTCACGTCCCGACTGGGAGCCTGCCTACTACCATAAGGCTGCAGCCGACGGAGTTGGATTTGACCGTACCTCCAAGACCGGGACCGATGCGGTATCACAGTATCATGAGCCGCTCAAGTCATTGTATGACAATCTGGAGACCTGTCCCGAGAACCTGCTCCTGTGGTTCCACCATCTGCCTTGGGACTATAAGATGAGTGACGGACACACACTTTGGGAGGAACTCTGCTATACCTTCGAGGAGGGAATACAGGAGGCTCGCGGTTTCATCAAGACATGGGAGAAAGCCGGTAAATATGTAGACTCCTACCGTTATCAGTGCGTTTATGACCGTCTTGTACGTCAGGCCAAGGATGCCATCTGGTGGAGAGACGCTACCATGCTCTATTTCCAGCAGTATTCAGGCATGGAGATTCCCGCTGACTGCACCCAGCCTCAGCACACTCTTGACGAGTTGCGCCGTTTCCGTCTGGGCATAAGTAACTATGAGACTCCTGCTCTTGACAGACTCCCGGATTATACCTTATAATAATAACAGGGAGTAGGGTTGACTATCATAAGGGCCGGGTTTTCCCGGCCTTTATTGTTTATGCCTTCATAAACTAAATTGTTGTGTTACCGCTTGTAAATGTAAAATTGTTTATATATTTGCGTTTACAATTGTTAACCAATTAAAAGGACTATTATGAAAAAATTGCTTCTTTTCGCGGCAGCTCTCTTTGCCGTAAGTACAATCAATGCACAGGTTACAGCTTACGTAGGTTACAGCTCAATCAAGTCTTCAAGTACAGTCAGGAATGTGCCGGGCACAGCTACGAGTACAGTCAACGGTTTCATTATCCAGGGTGACTACAACATCAGTCTTTCCGATGAATTCGGTGTAGCTCCGGGTCTGGGACTCAACTTTGCATTCGGAGACAATGACTACAAGGGTATCAAGGCGTATATCCCCATTGACTTCAATTACGGCGTCAGTGTATCGGACGATATAAAGCTCTCGGCATTCGTAGGTCCTACACTGGCTTTGGGACTGTCGTCAAAGAGTAAAGTCGCAAATGTTGAGATAAACAATTATGACAATGATGACATAAGCCGTTTTGATATCTTGCTCGGAGTAGGATGCTGGCTGACTTTCCAGGATAAATACCGTCTGGCAGTAGCATACAGAATGGGTATGCTGGATCAGAACAAGACCGATGTCACCACGACCAAGGAGAATCTCCTGACCCTCACCCTAGGCTACACCTTCTAAAAACGTAAAATGACAAGGTTTCCCTACGCGTGGCGAGCGAGCCCCGCGAGCGAGAACGCCCGGAGGGCGTCCCGTTTCCGTTAGGAAACTAAAAAGATGTGGGACTAATAGTCCCGCTTCGGCTCAAAAAAAGGCGTCCTTTAGGGCGCCATTTTTTTGAGCCGAAGGCGGGACTCGAACCCGCGACCTACGCATTACGAATGCGTTGCTCTACCAACTGAGCTATTTCGGCAGGGAACTTTTCTCTATTCCGGCTGCGAAGGTACACAAAAACGCATAAACTATGAAAAGCGCGCCAAAAAAACTTGATTGTTAATGCACGTATCTAAACTATTTATTTACCTTTGCTCCATCTAACTATAATTAACAATAATTATGAAGAAGTTTTTAGTTGTTCTTACACTTGCTTTGGGTATTTCCGCTGCAGTTGTTGCACAGCCTCGTGCAATCGGTGTTAGAGGCGCTTACGGTGCCGAGATCTCTTATCAGCACAATCTTGGATCCAACTTCCTTGAGGCTGGTCTTGGATGGTGGAACGGCGGTATGGCAGTTACCGGTGTTTATGACTTCATCCTGGCTTCACCCCAGTGGACTCCCGGTACATGGAACGTATATGCCGGTCCCGGTGCCAGTCTGGCAGTAGGCGGCGGCGTTGCAGTCGGCGTATGTGCTCAGGTAGGTCTCGAATATACTTTCGGAAGCATTCCTCTGCAGCTCTCACTTGATATGCGTCCTAATATCGTTACCATCAGCGATGGCGTTGGATTCATTTCAGGTTTCTGGCCTGCACTCGGCATCCGCTACGCTTTCTGATTTAAAGATAATCTGAATAATAATAAGGACCGACAGTAATGCCGGTCCTTAATTTTATGTAATTTTGTGACTGATAAACAAATAACAATGGAAAAATCAAGTACTGTCATCAAGTCTTCAATCCTGGCAGGTATCTGCATAGGTATAGCAGGATTCGGTTATCTGGCCCTTGGAGGTGTAGTAGGCGCCGTTATGTTCGCATTCGGACTCATCACCGTGGTTTGTTACAAGCTCAAACTCTATACCGGTACAGCCGGATTTATAGAGAAGGGACAGGTAGGTATGCTGCTGCTGGTTCTGCTGGGTAATATAATAGGTTGCCTTATGGTGGCACTGCTTGCCAGGGTATCACCTATGGACCTGCAGGCATCGGCCCAGAAGATTCTTGAGGGCAGGCTCAATATCGGTCCGGTCCGAGCCGGCCTTCTGGCTATAGGTTGCGGATTCCTCATGACCACCGCTGTGACATTTGCACGCCGTAACCAGTGGCTCCCGCTTCTGTTCGCAGTGCCCATGTTCATTCTCTGCGGATTCCCGCACTGTATAGCCGATGCATTCTACTACCTGACCGTTCCATTCTCATTCCTGGCAGAGAACCTGTGGAGTGTGATAACGCTCTATATCTGTCTGGTTATAGGCAACTTTATTGGTTGCAACCTGTATCGTTTCATCATGATCGGTGAGGAGAAAGTATAGGAAAACGGCTTGTAAATAGCTCTGGCACAGGGTAATAAATTTTAACACACTTTTTTGTTGAAAACTTGTCTTTTCCTGGGCATTTGATTGCAGGAAAAGCAGTACCTTTGCGCCATGTTCGGAAAGAGAGAAAATATTGGCAGTTCACCTAAGTGTAAACATACCGGCGGCATTAATGTTTTTAGTCGGATTGTTTCATGAAAGGGAGAATTGTTTAATACATTTCTCCTTTTTTTTTGTCTCTTACGGTAAGGACATTCAATACAACAAATATAACAGATAATGACAGTATCACTGATTTTGGCCGACGGCACCTGCTTTAAGGGTGAGTCATTCGGATACGAGCATCCGGTAAGCGGAGAGCTTGTGTTCAACACCGCTATGGCCGGTTATCCGGAATTGCTGACTGAGCCCGCATCACGCGGCCAGCTCATTGTTATGACCTATCCGGTCATAGGTAACTATGGTATTCAGCCCATGACGGCTGACGAGTTCGGACTGCCTACAAACGCTGAGAGCGAGCACGCCCAGGCACGTGCCCTGATTGTTAGCGACAAGAGTGATTTCTACAGTCACTGGAATGCTAAGGAGTCGCTTGACGACTGGATGAAGCGCGAGAAGGTGGTTGGTATAGAGGGCGTTGACACCCGTGAGATCACAAAGCACATCCGCAACCACGGCAGCATGACCGCCAAGATCCTGTTTGACGGAAAGGCCAAACCTGCAGAGTACGCATATACCAATATGCTTCCTGAGGTATCGGTCAAGGAGCCTGTAACCTACAACGCAGGTGCTTCAAAGAAGGTAGTCCTGGTAGACTGCGGCGTAAAGGCCGGCGTGGTACGCTGTCTTATCAATGAGGATCTCGAGGTTGTACGTGTACCTTGGAACTACGACTACAGCAAGATGGAGTTTGACGGCCTGGTAATATCCGATGGTCCCGGTAACCCCAGCTACTGCAGTGAGGTGGTTACTCGCCTGCAGAAATTCATGGCTAAGAGCGACAAACCTATCCTGGGTATAGGTATGGGTTGCCTGCTGCTCGGTCTTGCCGGCGGTATGGATACATACAAGCTCAAGTTCGGTCATCACAGCCAGAACCAGCCGGTTATCCTGGTTGGCACAGACCGCTGCTACATCACCACTCAGAACCACAACTACGCACTGCGCGAGGATTCTGTAGTAGGTCAGTGGAAGGTTTACCTCAAGAACCTGAACGACGGTTCTGTAGAGGGTATCTACAACACCCGCAAGCCCTGGGTAGGCGTTATGTTCCACTCAGAGTCTGATCAGGTCCGCACTGATGCTGAGTTCATTTATGATGATTTTGTTTCAAAACTCTAAACACCCCTCAGGATATGGCATTGAAAAAATATAAGAAAGTGCTGCTGCTCGGTTCAGGCGCACTCAAGATTGGTGAAGCAGGTGAGTTCGATTACTCCGGATCCCAGGCCCTCAAGGCCCTCAAGGAGGAGAATTGTGAGACCATTCTGATCAACCCTAACATCGCAACCGTACAGACCAGTGAGGGTGTTGCCGACAGGGTATATTTCTACCCCGTAACCCCGTTCTTTGTAGAGAAGGTTATCGCTAAGGAGCGTCCCGATGCAATCCTGCTCGCTTTCGGTGGCCAGACCGCACTTAACTGCGGTGTAGCCCTGGAGCAGAACGGCGTTCTGGAAAAATATAAGGTAAAGGTACTTGGTACTCAGGTTAAGGCCATCATGGACACTGAGGACCGTGACCTCTTTATCAAGCGTCTGGATGAGATAGGCGTACAGACCATCAAGAGCCATGCTGTAGAGACCATGGATGATGCACGCGCAGCTGCACGTGAGCTGGGTTACCCGGTTATCATCCGTTCTGCTTATGCACTGGGCGGTCTGGGTTCAGGTTTCTGCGACAATGAGGAGGAACTGAACAAACTGGCTGAGAAGTCATTCTCATTCTCACCCCAGATCCTGGTTGAGAAATCACTCAAGGGCTGGAAGGAGATTGAGTTCGAGTGCGTGAACGATAAGAGCGGCAACTCGATCATCGTCTGCTCAATGGAGAACTTTGACCCGCTGGGCATCCACACCGGTGAGAGTATCGTAGTCGCTCCTACACAGACACTGACCAATCATGAGGTACACAAGCTCGAGGAACTGACCATCCGCATAGCACGTCACATTGGTATAGTAGGTGAGTGCAACATCCAGTTCGCCTTTGACCCGCAGTCAGAGGAGTACCGCGTAATCGAGGTTAACGCCCGTCTGAGCCGCTCATCGGCCCTGGCATCAAAGGCAACCGGTTATCCTCTTGCATTCGTGGCTTGCAAGCTGGGTCTGGGTTACAATCTGTACGAGCTTAAGAACTCAATCACCAAGACCACAACAGACTTCTTTGAGCCCTCTGTCGACTATGTAGTCTGCAAGATTCCGCGTTGGGATCTGAGCAAGTTCCATGGTGTAGACCGTGAGATCGGTTCATCAATGAAGTCAGTCGGTGAGGTTATGTCAATCGGCCGCAGCTTCGAGGAGGTTATCCAGAAGGGTATCCGTATGATCGGTCAGGGCATGCACGGATTCGTTGAGAACAAGAGCATCAAGTTCGCTGACCTGGACAAGGCACTCAAGGAGCCTACCGACAAGCGTCTGTTCGCTATCAGCCAGGCATTTGCTGAGGGTTATACCATTGACCGCATCTGGGAGCTTACCAAGATTGACAAGTGGTTCCTGAACCGTCTTAAGGGTATATACGATGTATCAAAGGAACTGCATAAGGTCAAGGGTATTGACGCCCTGAGCGAAGAGCTCCTGCGTAAGGCCAAGAAGATGGGATTCTCAGACTTCCAGATTGCACGTGCCATCGGAGAGGAGAAAAAGCAGGGCTCACAGGCCGGTCTGCTCTCTGTACGTAACAAGCGTAAGGGACTGGGTATAGTACCTTTTGTAAAACAGATCGATACACTGGGAGGTGAGTATCAGGCTCAGGCCAACTACCTCTACATGACATATAACGGCTGTGCTCATGATATACCGTTCTATGATGACAAGAAGTCTATCATAGTAATCGGTTCGGGTGCTTACCGTATCGGTTCATCAGTTGAGTTTGACTGGTGCGGCGTTCAGGCTTTGAACACCGTCCGTAAGGAGGGTTACCGCAACATCGTGATCAACTGCAACCCCGAGACCGTAAGTACCGACTACGACGTAACAGACCGTCTGTTCTTTGACGAGCTCACATTCGAGCGTGTTATGGACGTGATAGAGCTGGAGAATCCTTACGGTGTGATTGTATCGACCGGCGGTCAGATTCCTAACAACCTGGCCATGAAGCTCGATGCCATGAACGTACCTATCCTGGGTACCAGCGCCAAGGATATCGATAACGCCGAGGACCGTGAGAAGTTCTCAGCCATGCTTGACCGCATAGGCGTTGACCAGCCTGAGTGGAGCGAGCTTACCTCTATGAAGGAGATAGGCAAGTTCATTGACAAGGTCGGATTCCCTGTGCTGGTTCGTCCCTCATACGTGCTCTCAGGTGCTGCTATGAACGTGTGCAGCAACCAGGAGGAGCTGGAGAGATTCCTGCAGCTTGCCGCTGAGGTATCAAAGGAGCACCCGGTTGTAGTAAGCCGCTTCATCGAGAACGCCAAGGAGGTTGAGATGGATGCAGTAGCCAAGGACGGTGAAATCATTGCTTACGCTATCAGTGAGCACATTGAGTTTGCCGGCGTACACTCAGGTGACGCTACCATCCAGTTCCCGCCCCAGAAGCTTTATGTGGAGACTGTAAAGCGTATCAAGCGCATAAGCCGTCAGATTGCCAAGGAGCTGCATATAAGCGGACCGTTCAATATCCAGTATCTGGCACGTGAGAACGATATCAAGGTAATCGAGTGTAACCTGCGTGCTTCACGTTCATTCCCGTTCGTAAGCAAGGTTCTCAAGATCAACCTCATTGAGATAGCAACCAAGATCATGCTCGGCATACCTGTAGAGGCACCTGACCGCAGCCTGTTCGATATAGACTATGTAGGTATCAAGGCCTCACAGTTCTCATTCAACCGTCTGCAGAAGGCCGATCCCGTTCTTGGTGTCGATATGGCATCGACCGGTGAGGTAGGCTGTCTGGGTGATGACCAGCGTTACGCCATCCTGGAGTCAATGCTCTCAGTAGGCTACCGCATCCCCAAGAAGAACATTCTGCTCTCAACCGGTACAGCCAAGCAGAAAGCAGCTATGCTCGATGCAGCCAAGATGCTGGTTTCAAAGGGATTCAACCTCTATGCTACCGGCGGTACATCAAAGTATCTTGAGGAGAACGGCATTGCCAATACACGCGTATACTGGCCCAGCGATGAGGGACAGCAGCCCCAGGCTCTCGATATGCTTCACAACAAGCAGATCGACATGGTTGTCAACATTCCCAAGGACCTGACTCAGCATGAACTGACCAATGGATACAAGATCCGTCGTGCAGCCATCGACCTGAACATCCCGTTGATTACCAACGCACGTCTGGCCAGCTCGTTCATCAACGCCTTCTGCACAGTTGACATTGACGACATACCTATCAAGAGTTGGGATAGCTTCAAGTAAGCTATCCCAACTCTTGAGGTATGGACCTTGTCTATACCCCCCAAACCCCCGGTGGGGGCTTGGTCGCTTCGCTCCTAATAGTATTGGAAAAGTTTCCAGTTGCAGGATAGTAAAACAAAACCCCGACAGCAAAGCGTTGTCGGGGTTTTGTTTTACCCGGCCGGAGGCCGGCAGAGTGAAATGGAACGAAGTGTAATGAAACGAGTTTGGGGCGCCGCCGCCCCAAACTAAAAGAATGTCGTGTACCAAATACGCAGGTAGGATCCTGTCCCGGACTTTCAAGGCCGAAGGCCAAGAAAGTCAAAAAGACCGAGCGGCGTAGCCGCGAGCCCAGCCTCCGCAAATAAAATTAAATGGAGAGCACGCCCAAAACGTGAATCAGCTCCTTATCAATCGGTTTGTCCCACTTGATGGCCCTGGAGATAGGTACGTAGACGATCTGGTCATTCTTGATTCCTACCATGATGTTGCGCTGTCCCTCGTTGAGGGCCTCGATGGCGGCAACACCCAGGCGGCTGGCCAGGATGCGGTCGTAGGCGGTAGGAGTACCGCCGCGCTGCAGGTGACCCAGGATGGATACACGCACGTCATACTCAGGATACTCTTTGCGTACGCGGTCAGCGTAGTGCATGGCGCCGCCGTCCTTCTCCGATACGAGCACGATACTGCTGTTCTTGCTCTTGCGGATGCCGCGGCCGATGAATGTGGCCAGCTGGTCTATATCGGTAGAGTCCTCAGGGATGATGGCAGCCTCGGCTCCGGCAGCGATGGCGCTGTTCTGGGTCAGGAAGCCGGCATCACGTCCCATGACCTCAACAAAGAAGATTCGGTCGTGTGAGGTCGCGGTGTCACGTATCTTATCCACGCACTGGACAATGGTGTTGAGTGCGGTGTCATATCCGATGGTCGAGTCGGTGCCGTAAAGGTCGTTGTCAATGGTGCCCGGGAGTCCGATTACAGGAATGTCATACTCCTTGGCGAATATCTGTGCGCCGGCAAGCGATCCGTTGCCGCCTATAACGATAAGGGCATCGATGTTGTGCTTCACGATATTCTCATGGGCTTTCTTGCGGCCCTCTGCAGTACGGAACTCCTCGCTGCGGGCTGTCTTGAGGATGGTGCCGCCACGCTGTATGGTATTACTTACGCTCTCGGTACTGAGCTCTTTGATGTCGTCATTGATGAGGCCTTCCCAACCACGGTAGATACCCTGTACTATCCAACCCTGGAATATGGCGGCTCTGGTGACGGCTCTAACACAGGCGTTCATGCCGGGAGCGTCGCCTCCGGATGTCAATACGCCGATAGTCTTGATTTCCATAATATTAAGTTTTAGTGGACTAAGAAAAATTGTTTCCCATGCAAAGATACGTATTATACTCCTTGCGTGGATTTGCCGTAGAACAGAATTATGATTATTTTACCTGGAAGGGGTCAGATCTTCCATTTTACGACTACACCTGACTGAGGCTCTATACGCATACGTACGGCTGAGTCCGGGCGGATATCGGACTTGAAGGTCTGGCCTGTGAGAAGGTCCTTGAGGGTCACGTTCTCGCGTGACTTGAGTTCCAAGTAGTCAAATGCGTGCTGTGGCAGTACGACCGCCGTGTTGAGCGGCTGGTCGGTGAAGTTGGTAACAACCAGTATGGCATCCTTGCCGTCGGAGCGAAGGAACGCATACTGACGGTGAGGGTTGAAATGGGGTGAGAGCGGGTTTACATACATCAGGTCAAAGAACTTACCGCTGCTTATGCTGCGCTCCCTGTTGCAGATGCCGAGCAGGGTGGAGTAGAAGCGGCGCAGTCCGCTCTCCTGGTCGGTGAGTTGGGCGTCATCCCATTTGCCGTCGTCATACAGACGTGTAAGCTTGTCGGGAGCCCAGTAGTCAAAGATAGTGGTACGGCCGTCGAGTCCGCTGAATCCCTCCTGGTCCATACCGCTCTCGCCAACCTCCTGACCTGCATATACCATGACCGGGCATGTGTCCATAAGGGCCGATACAATCATGGCGGCACGTCCTTTCTCAGCCTTGCCGGCAAAGAATCCCGATGCAATCCTCTGCTCGTCATGGTTCTCCATGAAGTGCAGCATGTGGGGACCGTTCTGTCCTGTCTGCTGCCAGCAGCGTGTTATTGCAGTGGCAGACTCCCTGCACTCCACAATGGCGCGTAGCGTGTCATAGAGCCCCACCTTGTCATAGATGTAGTCAAACCTTCCGTAGTCAATGTAACGGCTGTAGGAGCCGGGGTTATAGAGTTCAGCTATGAACTGTATCTTTTTGTAAGATTTCTTTACTATTGATATGGCGTAGTGCCAGAACTCGGCAGGAACCATCTCGGCCATGTCGCAACGGAAAGCGTCAACGCCCTTTGACGCCCAGAACAGAAGGATGGCGGTCATCTTTTTCCAGGTGTCGGGTATGGGGTCGAATTCCTGCCTCATGCCGCCTGTGTAGTCAACTCCGTAGTTGAGTTTTACTGTCTCATACCAGTCGGAGCAGGTGGGGAAGGCGGTGAACCGGTCATTGCCTGTGGCCTTGGCCGGGAACTCCCTATAGTCTCCCCAGTTGAGCTCGCCGGCAAGGGGCTGGCCCGTCATGTAGTAAAAGTTGTTTGAGGGGGAGAAATGGAGTGTGGTGTCATCGGACTCGCCAAGGTCCTTTACGCCTTGGGGTTTGCTTACGGACCTGTACTCGCGGGCCACATGGTTGGGCACGAAGTCGAGTATGAACTTAAGGCCGCAGGCGTGAACCCTCTCCACAAGTGACTCGAACTCAGCCATTCTGTCGGGGACAGACTCGGCCAGGTCGGGGTCTATGTCATAATAGTCCCTGATGGCGTAGGGGGAGCCGGCTATTCCCTTGACTGTCTCAGCATGTGAGGCGGGAATACCGAATGAGCTGTAGTCGGTTACGGAGGCGTGGGCTATAAGGCCGGTGAACCATATATGAGTAACTCCCATAGCCTTGATGTTCTCAAGGACTACGGGAGTGAAACTGTTCATTTTGCCTGAACCGTTACTCCTGATATCACCCCGCGGGACATTGTGCCCCCGGCTGTTGCAGCAGACTCTGGTGAATATCTGGTATATAACGGCTTTCTTCATAGGCTTTATCCTCTGATTCTCTTGATCAGACCGGTCAGGACAGCACCGGGACCGCACTCGATGAACTCATCGGCACCGGCAGCTACCATGTTCAGCACGCTCTGGGTCCAGCGTACCGGAGAGTTGAGCTGAGTGACAAGATTTTTCTTAATCTCCTCAGGGTTGGTGTGGGCCTGGGCGTCAACGTTCTGGTAGATGGGGCATACGGGGTTGTTGAACTGTGTGGCGCTGATAGCCTCGGCAAGCTCGTCCTTGGCGGGAGTCATGAGAGGTGAGTGGAAGGCGCCGCCTACAGTCAGCGGGAGAGCACGCTTGGCACCGGCCTCCTGCATGAGAGGGCAGGCTGCAGCGATAGCCTCCTTGGAACCTGAAATAACTACCTGACCGGGGCTGTTGTAGTTGGCGGGAACGACAACCATACCCTTCTGATTCAGTTCTGCGCAGATCTCCTCAATCTTGGCATCGGGCAGACCGATGATGGCAGCCATGGTACCGGGAACCTTCTCGCAGCACTTCTGCATGGCACCGGCGCGCTTGGCAACCAGCTTGAGGCCGCTCTCGAATGTGAGGGCGCCGCAGGCTACAAGTGCGGAGAACTCACCCAGTGAGTGACCTGCAACCATGTCGGGCTTGAAATCGGCACCGTGTGACTTGGCTACAGCAACTGAGTGGATGAATACAGCCGGCTGAGTGATATCAGTACGGCGAAGGTCCTCATCGGAACCGCTGAACATTATATCTGAGATCTTGAAACCCAAGATTGAATCTGCCTCTGCAAACAACTCTTTTGCCCAGTCGAACTGGTCATACAGGTCTTTACCCATGCCCGAGAACTGGGCACCCTGTCCGGGGAATACATACGCTTTCATATTAAAAAGAAGTTAAAGTTCAATGTATTTGCTTATCTTTGCCCGGCTTTTCCAATTGAAAATAGCCGTACCAAGACCTTACATGGCGCAAAAGTAGTCATCATTGCCTATGGGCATGAATCTTTTTTTGACATTTTTCTCCATGGTTACACAATTATTGGTTTTTGTGCGCGTTATTATATAAAAACTTGATAGATGCTAAACTACAACATACAGAACTACAGCAGTATCTCCCGGATGGAGCACTCAGATGCCATGGGAGCGTTTCAGCTTGGTCTCAAACGTCTGTTTGACATAGTATTCTCTATACTTGGCCTCATATTCTTTTCTCCGCTTATCCTGATATTCTCACTGGTGCTTTTCTATGACAAGGGTCCCGTGATTTTCAAGCAGGAGCGTATAGGATACAGAGGCAAACCGTTTACCATCTACAAGTTCAGAACCATGCGTACCGATGCCGAGTCGGAGGGTATTCCCCGTCTGGAGAACGAGCGTAACCGCTATCTCACACCGTTCGGCCGATTCCTGCGCGCTCACCATCTGGACGAGATTCCCCAGCTCTGGAACGTACTTAAGGGCGATATGTCATTCGTAGGTCCCCGTCCCGAACGTCAGTATTTCATTGACCAGATCAACCGCGAGACCGATGACTACCGTTACATCTACATGATGCGTCCCGGAATCACCTCTTACGCTACCATCTACAACGGATATACAGATACTATGGACAAGATGCTCAAGCGTCTGGAATATGACCTTGACTATCTTGACAACCGCAATGTTTTCACTGACCTGGGAATTATCATCAAGACCTTCTTCTCAGTGTCCAGTGGCAAGAAATTCTAATTTCTTCCTTTGTTACTTATGAGAAAAGCATTTGTTTTGTCGCTATTGTTGTGCGCTGCCGTATCGGCACAGGCACAGATGTCCGAAGACAAGATAATCCAGTACGTACAGGAACAGCAGGCTAAAGGCGTGTCGCAGGAGCAGATCGTCTATGACCTGAACCGCCGTGGCGTGACTCTGCAGCAGCTCCAGCGTATGCGTGACAAGTATGAGAAGCAGCAGTCCACCGGCATACTGGGCAACACCATTCCTCAGAATACCCAGGCAGGACGCACCAGGACACAGGGCCAGCCCCTGAACCAGGTCCAGCCTGAGTTGTCCATGACTCAGGGTAATGCCACTCTTGGAAGAGACAGCCGTTCAATAGAGAAGGAGAGACTCCAGAATATGTATGACGAGTCCATGTTCCTTTTCGTTGACTCCATTTATCTGCTCAAGCAGAGTCTCATGCCGCAAAGGAGGGTCATATACGGACATGACCTGTTCCAGAACAGGAACCTCTCATTTGAACCAAGTGCCAACCTTGCCACCCCCCAGAACTACAAGCTGGGCCCCGGTGACGAGGTCATAATCGATATATGGGGCGCATCGCAGTCAACCATACAGCAGGTCATTTCGCCCGATGGCAACATCATGGTCGAGGACCTGGGTCCGGTTTATCTTAACGGCAAGACCATACAGGAGGCCGATGCATATATTAAGAAGGTGTTCAGCCAGATCTACTCGGGACTGGGCGGTGATGACTCCAACTCCAGCATAAAGCTCTCCCTTGGACAGAACCGTTCGGTGCTGGTCAACGTGATGGGTGATGTGGAGAATCCCGGTACATATCAGGTATCATCGTTCGCAACCGTATTCAACGCCATCTACATGGCAGGCGGAGTAAGCGACCTGGGTTCCATGCGTACCGTCAAGCTCTTCCATGAGGGCAAGGAGGTGGCCACCATCGATATGTATGATTACATCCGCAACGGTAAGGTGCAGGATGACATCCGTCTCAATGACAATGACGTGGTGATAGTGTCACCGCATTCTCTGCTGGTGAACATAGACGGCCGCATACGCAGGCCCATGTACTATGAGATGAAAGAGAACGAGACACTGGCCAACCTTATCGATTACGCAGGTGGTCTGGAATCGGACGCATACCGTAAGGATGTACGCGTAATACGTATGGGTGATTTCCAGCGTCAGATATTCACGGTCGACAAGGATGCCCAGAGCAGTTTCAGGCTCATGGACGGTGACTCAGTATACGTGGATTCCATACAGACTACATTCGCCAATATGGCCGAGGTCCGCGGTGCGGTATACCGTCCCGGACAGTTCCAGATTGACGGCGGCATAACCACTGTAAACCAGCTCATCCAGGCAGCCGGCGGACTCAAGGAGGATGCGTTCCCCACAAGAGCCCTTCTGAGCCGTACCAATCCCGACAAGACCCTTACCAACCTCTCAATCGATATCAAGGGCCTCATGGAGGGTTCCGCACAGGACGAGCCTCTCAGAAACAATGACGTACTGTTCATACCGAGCCTGTTCGATATAGGTGAGGTCAAGACATTCAGCGTATACGGTGAGGTCCTGTTCCCCGGTGATTACCGTTATGCCGATAACACCAGCATTGAGGATCTCATACTTCAGGCTGGCGGTCTCAAGGAGGATGCCTCCCTGGCCAAGGTCGATGTGGTACGCCGCAACCGTGACAAGAACGCTACCGAGAAGTCGGAGAACATATCCGAGACGTTCTCATTCAGCATAAACGAGGACCTCTCCATACAGGACAATGACTTCCGTCTGCAGCCCTATGATGAGGTTTATGTACGCCGCAGCCCGGGTTACTCGGTCAACCGCCGTGTGATTGTGGAGGGTGAGGTCACATTCCCCGGTTACTATTCACTTATGACCAACAACGAGTGTCTGAGTGATATCATGGAGAGGGTGGGACAGTTCAGCAACGAGGCCTATCCCGAGGGTGCCCGTCTGGTACGTACCATGACCGATGACGAGAGGGTGCGCATGCACAACATAGCCGAGATACTGGCTGCCAATGACTCCATCACCCTGGCCCGTACACTTGAAAAGCTGCAGAACTCAAGCACATATGAGGTAGGTATCAACCTCAAGGAGGCCATAGAGAAGCCGGGTGGTGCCGCCGATATCGTACTGCGTGACGGTGACCGCATCATAATACCGGTATTCACCAACACCGTAAAGATTAATGGTGAGGTGATGTACTCCAATACGACCCCGTTCGTAAAGGGAAAGAACCTCAAGTACTACATTGAGAAGGCCGGCGGATTCTCCGAGAAGGCCAAGAAGAACAAGGCTTATGTGGTTTACATGAACGGTTCTGTATCCAAGGCCAAGAAACGTTCCAGCAAGCTGGTACAGCCGGGTTGCGAGATTATAGTTCCGGCACGTCAGCAGCGTGATGGCCTCAAGACCACTGAGATACTGAGCTTGGGATCTACATCGGCATCATTGGCAACTGTGGTACTGGCACTCATGAATCTTTTGAAATGACGGCTATGGAGAAAGAGAAGAAACAGATCATAAAGGAGCAGGACATCATTGAACTGCTTGCCCGCATATACTCGAGAAAGAGGTTCATCATTTGTTTTACCCTCATCTCTTTCGTGATCGGCATAATTCTGGCATTCACATCGGTCAAACAGTATACTGCACAGGTTATGGTATCGCCCGAGAGTGCGGAGTCATCGGGCCTGTCGGGTAACATAAACTCGCTGGCATCGATGGTGGGTCTTGATTTCAGCACCTCATCGGAGGCTATATACCCGCTGTTGTATCCCGATATCATCAACTCGCTCCCGTTCCTCACGTCACTTATGGAGAAGCCTGTGAGCGTGGCTACCAGGGAGGGTGTGATTGACACCACTTACGCCTATTATCAGACCAGACTGCAGCACAAGTACTGGTTCACTACAGTAATCAAGACTCCCAAGAGGCTTGTCAAGAAGGCCATAAAGGCCATGACCGGCAAGAACAAGATAACCGGTAACCCCGATGTCTATGACCCGTACCGCCTCTCTGAGGCACAGCTCCAGCAGATTGAGAGCCTGCTCGGCAAGATAAACGTGTTCGTGGACAAGAAGACTGAGGTCATAACCCTCTCGTTCAAGGATCCCGATCCCGAGATTGCGGCCCTCATGGTCCAGTACATAGAGCAGGAACTTGAGACCAAGGTGGTGGATTACAGGACCCGAAAGGCCCAGAAGGACTGCGAGTACATGGCCAAGCTCTATGAGGAGTCTAAGGCTGAGTATGAGAAGGCGCAGGCCGATTATGCCGATTTCGTGGATCATAACCGCAACATCACGCTTGAACGTGTCCAGATAGAGCGTCAGCGCCTTGAAGACGAGAAGGACCTCAAGAACACCCTCTACTCACAGTGGGCTCAGCAGTTGCTCCTGTCACAGGCCAAGCTGCAGCATAACACACCGGTGTTCACCATCATCAAGCCTGCTGCAGTTCCGGCTCTTCCCTCATCAATCAGGCGTCTGTTCCTATTGGCTATATATACCGTACTTGGATTCCTGATCTCAGCCGGTTGGGTTCTGCTTAAGGAGCCCGTCGCAACTGTGATAAGGAAACTCAAAGCCAATTGACGGATATGATCTACATACTGCTTTTCCTGTTCCTTCTTGTTCCTGTCATAAGGTACGACCTTCTCGCCAAGAAGGGGGGAGAGGATTTGTGGTATTGGACATCGGTCATACTGCTTGTGCTCGTAGCGGGCCTGCGGTACAGGGTTGGGGGCGATACCCTTGTCTACATGGCGGAGTACAACATGTACCCCAAAATCGATGAACTTGCCTATTTTGATTTTGAGACTGCCCGATACAATCCGTTGTGGTATATCATTGCCTCTGTGGCGCGTTCCATCGATGACAGCTTTACCTGCTTCCAGATATTCCACGCACTGATAGTTAACATCTCATTCTTTCATTTCTTCAGGAAATACTGCCCCAGGTACTACTTCTCGGCCATACTGGTATGGTTTGTGGGTTACTGGTGCTATTTCAGCTTTGAGGTGCTCAGGGAGGTGCTCTGCATAAGCCTGCTGCTCTGGTGCATAGACTTCCTGCTTGAAAAGAAATACTTGCGATACTACCTTATGTGCACAGTGGCGCTGTTCATACACTACTCGGCGGTGATCATGCTCTTTTTCCCACTGCTTCCGTTGGTGTTCAGGCGTCCCAACTGGAAATTCCAGGTGCTGATACTGGGTGCTGTGGTCCTCTTTACGATGGTTGTGAACATACCCTCGCTGATAGTGGGCCTGCTCTCGCTCGATGATCAGCTGGAGACGGTCATCGAGAACTATTTTGAGAACGACATGAAGAACATTGTGGGCAAGCTGTTCGAGATATTCAGGTACCTGCCTGTCTTGGGAACAGTTTGGCTCAGGGAACGCAACCAGCTTGAGGACGAGTACGATTTCATGCCTATAGTGTCACTCATGGTGGTATTCTACGGCCTGTCGTCATATCTTGGCGTAGCAGGACGTTTCCTCAATTACATGGCTCCGTTCTTTGTGGTCATGTTCGTGAATACCGTATATGACATACTCTCGGAGGTGAACTGGAGGGAGAGGCATGTCACCTCCATAATTGCGCTTTGTGCCGTTGTGATACTGAGTTTCAACTATCTCAGGTACTATCTCAAGGACACCTCCGATGTATATCCGGGAACCCATGCCTACTGCATATTCGTTCCCTATCATTCAGTGTTTAATCCTCAGGTTGACAATACCAGGGAGAGCTACGTGGAGAATCTGCGTGACTTTGCCATCATATTCTGATCATGACAGCAGTAATACTCATAAACTGGAACGGTGCCGCCGATACGATTGACTGCCTTGAGTCACTCAACCGTGCTGAAGGCGAGTTCTTTGTGGTGGTTGCCGATAACGGTTCGACCGATGACAGCCTGGAGCGTATCCGCGAGTATGCATCGGGCCTCTCGATAAAGGTTCATGTCATAGACCTGGAGAGGAACTGGGGGTTTGCAGCCGGAAACAACAGGGCCGTGAGCTATGCATCGGCTTTCAATCCCGACTCTTACATGCTGCTCAACAATGACACTGTGGTGGAGCCCGATTTCCTTAAGCGCATACAGAGCTACCGCAGGGAGCATCCGGGAACCAGGATTCTGGGACCGGTTATCTGCTACTGGTATGACCGTGACAAAATATGGTCTTGCGGCGGACAGCTTGTGTTCGGCTCGCGTAAGGCTTTCTTCAGGGACCGGAGCCGCAGGGAACTCAACCTCACAAGGCCGGTAAGTGTCTCTTTCATGTCGGGTTGTGCCCTGTTTGCCGATGCGTCGCTCCTGGATTCTCACGGCAAGCTGCTCACTGAGAGGTTCTTCTTTGGCGAGGAGGATTATGAGTTCGCCCACAGGATGAAGGTGCAGGGTGAGGAGATGGTCATACTGCCGGACAGCGTGATATACCATAAGGTCGGCTCATCGGCCAAAAAGATGTCGGCTCGTGCCAAGCTGGGACGTGACTATGTCTACTACCTGAGCCGTTTCATCGTGGTCAGGTCCTATTACAACCGTCTGAGTTCGGCTCTGGTACGTCTGCTGAGCCGCCGCCGCTGCCGCCGCTATTTCATGGAGGACGGTCTGGACGGCAAGAGCGCGGCACGTCTGGTGCGCAGACTCATGTATGACGCACGTCACAAGGACGGTGTTGACTATGATTATTTCAGGGAGCTGGTAATTGAAGGAACATTCTTTGATCGATTCTGATAGCTATGTCTAAGGGTAGGAAACAGGTCCTGATGCTTTATGTGGCGACATTCCTTGGCGCCATACTGAACTTTGTGGCATCCAAGATAAATACCGATTTCCTGTCGCCCGATGAATACGGTGACGTGAAATACGTCCTGAACATAATACAGCTGGTATCGTGGGTGGTGCTGTTCGGCTGGTTCCTCTCCGGAAGCCGCCTCCTGGCCCTGTCCGATGACCGTGAAAGCAGCGCAAGGATAAGGGGAGCGCTTGTGTCATTCCTGGGTCTGGCCATGCTGCTGCTCATGACGGCCACGCTCATAGCCGGCCTGCTCCATGCCGGTAACCCGCAGCTCAGGATGCTGTTCTTCTGTTCGCTTCCGGTCTGCTTCTATCCGCTGCTGACCAACTACATGAATACCACCGCGCAGGGTGACAACCACATCGGACGTCTCTCTCTGGCCCGCGTACTGCCGGTCATGTGCTATATACCTGTGGCATATGTGCTGTTCAACCGGTACGGAGCCGACAGCAAGTCCGTTCTCCTTATGCACTGGGGTATCTGCTCGCTGGTCCTGTTCATACTGATTGCCTCAACCAAGCCGTCATTCGTGAACCTGAGACCGGTGTTCCAGGCTATCCGTAAGGAGAACCGCGAATACGGAATCCACCTCTATTGGGGCTCTCTTGCCATGGTGGCCACCAACTACCTTGCCGGCGTGACCCTGGGTCTTTTCAATGATGACAACTCCGAGGTGGGATTCTACACCCTGGCTCTGTCATTCGCCCAGCCACTGTCATATCTGCCCGGTATTGTGGGCACAGCCTATTTCAAACGATTCGTACACGAGGATCATATTCCCGGTAAGGTATTCCTCGTAACCGTAATCCTCACGATAATCTCATGCGTGGGCTTTGTCCTGCTGGTTCACCCCGTGATAAGTCTCTACAACGAGTCATACGGGATAGTGGCCACATATGCCTCATGGCTTGCCATAGGATTCAGCATACACGGAGTGGGTGACATGATAAACCGCTACCTTGGCTCTCACGGTCAGGGGGTAAGCATAAGGAACAGCAGTTTTGCCTGCGGAGCGGTCAAGATACTGGGTTCGCTCCTCCTCGTATGGCTCTGGAACATAAACGGCGCAATCATTACAGTAATCCTCAGCTCCCTTGTCTATACCGTATCACTATTTTGGGAATACCGGCTCTTTGTAAGCCGAAAATAAGTAACTTTGTTGTTGAGCAAACAACGGTATGGAATGAGTCAACGTCTTTTCTTTATAGGTGCCCTGGATTATCCCAACATCCCCCAGGCCGGCGACGCTGTGAAGAACCGTTTCCTGTTGGATTATTTCGGCAGGGAGTTGCATGACGTCTCGTATGTTGACACCCAGAACTGGAAAAGGAACCCTCTGATACTCGTAAGGGTAATGCTCAAACTGCTGTTCCGCAGGTTTGACAACATAGTCATATCCACCTCCACGACCAGCGCCTACCGTCTTATAAGACTCATCACGTCACTTCATCTCAAAAGCCGCATATACTATTTCATGATTGCAGGCTACGCTCCCGTCAGGATCAAGGCGGGTGACTACAAGGCTGAGCCATACCGCAGGCTGGAGCGTATAGTAGTCGAGGCTGATAAGGTGAGCGAACTCTTTCATGAGCTCGGTATAGACAATACCCTGCGGCTCTATAATTTCAAACCGGTCCGTTTTGTACCCGATATAACCAAACCCCATAAGGGTAAGGTGAGGTTCGTATTCCTGTCCAGACTCACCCGTCTCAAGGGCATATTCCATATACTGGAGTCAGTCAGAGCACTTAACCGCGAAGGGCTGGGGGAGTCATTTGAGGTTGATTTCTACGGCAGGACCGATGCCGATATAAGGGAGGAATTCCTCAATGAGGTGGATTCCCTTGAGAACGTAAGCTACAACGGATTCCTTCAGCTTGACGGAGCCGACGGCTATAAGGCGCTCTCGGAGTATGATGCCATGCTGTTCCCCACCATGCACGTGACCGAGGGGTTTCCCGGCGTGATTGCCGATGCAGCCATATCGGGCCTGCCCGTGATTGCATCGGACTGGCAATATGCCCAGGAGATTATTGGCCACGGACGTTGCGGTCTGCTATTCCCGGTAGGTGACAACCAGGCTCTTACGGATAATATGAGAGCCGTCATAAAGGATCGCGGCATACTGGAGCCCATGCGTCGTAACGCGCTGGAACGCAGTGAGATGTATAATGTTGACAAGGTCCTGACAAGAGAGCTCATAGAGCGGCTCGGGATGGATAAACCTGTTTACTGAATGATATGTTCTTAAAGAGTATAATCAAATCCATAGCCTCATGCGTGGGCCGTCGTAACCCGGAGCTTATAGTCAGGATCCGGTACAGGATGCGTTTCCATAAACGTCTCAACCTGGACAACCCCAGGACCCTGAATGAGAAGATCCAGTATCTCTCACTCCGTACCGATACCACCGAATGGTCGCGTCTGACCGATAAATACTCGGTGCGTGATTACGTTAAGGAGTGTGGGCTGGCCGATACGCTGAACACCCTTTACGGAGTGTGGGACCACGCCGGTGACATGGATTTCAGCGCACTCCCTGACAGTTTCATACTCAAGACGACCGGCGGTTCCGGTGACAGCATCATAGTTAAGGACAAGGGACAGATGGATGAAGACTCTGTAAGGAGGTATCTGGACAGGATGCTCGGTACCGTTTACGGACTGTCCGAGGGTAATCCGCACTATTCGCGTATAGTGCCCCGTGTCATTGCCGAGCAGCTCCTTGTGAATGATGAGGTATCGGCCCGTTATTCAAACTCGCTCATAGACTACAAGATATGGTGCTTTAACGGCAAGGCCGCCTATATCTGGGCATGCACCGACAGGACCAGCCACGGAACCAAGGTCATGACCTATGATACCGACTGGACGGCACATCCCGAATACTCCGTATTTAACAGTCACTACTCAAGGGGCAATGTCATTCCCAAACCGGAGAATCTGGACCGTATGCTCGCGGTAGCCGAGAAACTGGCCGCTCCGTTCCCTGTAGTGAGGGTGGACCTCTACAATATAGCCGGCCGTATCTACTTTGGCGAGATGACATTCACCTCACTTGGCGGACTGATGGATTTCTATACCCCTGAATTCCTGGAGAAGACGGGCGATATGATCCGTCTGCCGAAGTGACGCCTGTTGAAAAATTAAACCCGCTTCGGGCATAATATATTGCCTTTTGGTCAGTTCTTTTTAAAAAAGGAACATATCTTTGTGGCGCGATGACAGACGGGTTAGTTTCCATCATAACGACTCTATACAACTCGGGCGACTTTATCGAAAGAACGATTAAGTCAGTCCTGGCGCAGACCTACACCAACTGGGAGATGGTCATTACCGATGACTGCTCCGTTGATGACGGTCCATCGGTCGTGGAGTCCTATGCCGCGGCGGATCCCAGGATACGTCTGGTCCGTCTGAGCAGTAACGGAGGCCCCGGCGTGGCACGTAACAACTCCATAATGGAGGCCAAGGGCCAGTATATAGCTTTTCTTGACAGTGATGACACCTGGATGCCCGATAAGCTGGAGCGCGAGCTGGAGCTTATGAAAAGCACCGGATGCGGTGTGGTCTATTCCAGCTATCTCACATGTGACGAGAATGACCGTATAACAGGACTGGTTGAATGCAAGAACAGGGTTTGTTACTGGCGTATAGTATGTGACAACGCCATAGGTTTCCTGACTATGATGTATGACCGCAAGGTGACGGGGCTGGTACTGCTTCCCGAGATACGCAAACGTCAGGACTGGGGCCTGAATATCCTGTTACTCAGGAAATGCCGTGTGGCTTACGGCGTTAAGAAACCCCTGGCAAGCTACCGTATACGCAATAACTCGGTATCGAGCGCCAAGTTCCCGCTCATAAAGTTCAATATTGCCATATATCATGACATACTGGGCTATTCGAGACTTAAGTCAGTGTTAACCTTCATATTCGTTTTTCTGCCCTTCTACCTGGGCAAGAAGAGTATCAACCGGTTCAAGTCATTTTTCCGCAGGAGGTACTCCTGAGCATTTAACTTCCGGTCTATTTCTATCTATAATTACTGAATCTAATTTCTATTTAAAATAAAAAAATGAAGAAAGTATTATTTACAGCAGCTCTGGCTCTCGTTGCAGTAGCAGCCAGCGCACAGGAGCCTGACTTCCGTATGCCTATGGGCGGCGGCTTTGGCGGTTTTGGTGGTTTTGGCGGCTTTGGCGGCCAGCAGACCAATGTCAAGTTTGATGAGTATGTAGCTGCCCCCGAGGGCTTTGACAAGGAGCGTGACGGCATCAAGAAGGGTACCGTAAAGCTCATCGAGTATCAGTCAGAGTCAGTTGGCACAACCCGTAAGGCCAATGTATATCTTCCCGCAAGCTATGACGGCAAGAAGAAGTTCAGCGTTCTCTATCTGCTCCACGGTATCGGTGGTGACGAGTGGGAATGGATGAACGACGGTGGTGTACCCAACATCATCATGGATAACCTCTATGCCGATGGCAAGGTTGCCGATATGATCGTAGTTATGCCTAACGGCCGTGCTGCCAAGAATGATTCACGCGAGGGTGGTATGGGTTCAGCCGCTGCTTTCGGTGAGTTTGACAAGGACCTTCTGGGTAGCCTTATCCCTTACATCGAGAAGAACTTCAGCGTATATACCGACAAGGATCACCGTGCTATCGCCGGCCTTTCAATGGGTGGCGGCCAGTCTCTGAACTTTGGTCTGGGCAACCTGGACGTATTCTCATACGTAGGTGGTTTCTCATCAGCTCCCAACACCATGCGTGCCGCTCAGCTCATCACCGATGTTGAGAAGGTAAAGAAGGAGAACAAGCTCCTCTGGATGGTATGCGGTGGCGCTGACGGCCTGATCGGCAACAGCACTCAGATGAAGGCATTCTGCGACGAGAACGGAATTCCCTGCACTCTGATCAACTATCCCGATGAGGGTCACAACTTCACAGTTTGGAAGTACGGCCTCTACAATTTTGCACAACTTATCTTCAAGTAAGAAAGTTTCCATCTGCACTAAGTAAAATTAAGCCCTGACAGCAAAGCGTTGTCAGGGCTTAATTTTACCCGGCCTGGAAGGCCGGCAGAGTGGAATGGAATGAAATGGAATGGAACGGGTTTGGGGCGCCGCCGCCCCAAACTAAAAAAAGGTCGTGTACCTGATACGTAGATAAGATCCTGTCCTGGACTTTCAAGGCCGAAGGCCAAGAAAGTCAAAAAACAACCGAGCCGCGAAGCGGCGAGCCAACCAGCGAGCTAACCAGCGAAAAAATTACATCCTGAGCATCTTAAGGAAATCCCGCTCCGTACGCAGCGTAGCCTCCTCCTTGCCCTTGATATTCTTGCATTCCGGGAATAGCAGCATGGTCGAGAAATCGGTCTCCGGCATATGTATACGCTCGTAAAGATGGCGGAACGAACGGCCGGCATGGGTTTCGGTATCGCGGGGTCCGACAATCATGAGCAGATGGTCCGTGTGCAGTCCGCTTATAACCCAGTGCATATCGGCGGTCTCACTGACCTCGTTGTAGGTCACGCGTCCGCTGCTGAAACTCAGTCCGGTACCGCGAACGGCCGATATAGGCTGGTCCTTGCCGTAGAACTCTATGGCACAACCGATAGCCATGCTTATGTGATATATGTTGAGCATGCATTTCTCAAATGCCTCATCCTGGATTACAGGACCCGGAACCAGAACCACGATACGCCTTATGGTGTTCATGGGGTTGACGAAACGCTGCAGTACCAACTGTCCCTGGAATCCGTCGTTAAGCGGATTGATTATGTTGTCAAGATAGGGCAGGTTGATGCTTCGGCGCAATGGCAGACCCATGAGCAAGGTGTCGGTGTTGAACTCGTTCGATGCATGCAGTATGCTGTCAATGATGTTGTTTCCAAGACGGTTCTGGCTCTCGAACGGGACATCGGCCGATGCCGCTATGCGGGTTGCCTCCTCAAGACGTCCCTTGCCGTCCTGCATATACTTGGGGGCGTGCTCTCCGTTGATGGTCACGTACAGGCCAACCATGTTGGGGCTGTTCTTCTGATAGAGCGTTATGGCGGTATCCATAAGTGCCTGCAGCGTATTTGATCCTGTAAGCATGACCATGAGACGTGACTCGGACGCTGCCATATCGGACTTCTCATCCTGATGCAGGGCGGAGGCGGCGCTCTCGGTGACTATGTTACTCAGTATGCAGGAGAACAGTACTATCAGGACTGTGGTGCTGAGCGTGGTGTTGTCAATCAGACCGCCTGCAAACGCGCCCATAGCTATGGCCAGGGCACCTGCGGCGTGCGATTCGCTGAGTCCGAATATGACTTTCCGGTCATCGGCCCCAAACCCGTTCGCCTTCTGCACGGCAAAGGCTGCCAGCCATTTTCCGAATGTACCCACGGTAAACAGCACTGCGAACGCGGTCAGGAAGAGCCAGTTGCCGGTCATGCCCGTGAGGTCTATCATCAGGCCTGTACCCAGAAGGAACAGCGGCACGAACAGGGTGTTTCCCACAAAGTCCAGACGATTCATGAGAGGTGAGGACTTGGGAATGTACCGGTTCAGTACTATACCTGCCAGGAAGGCACCGACTATGGAGTCAAGACCGATGACCTGTGCCAGTCCGCAGCTCAGCGCCAGCAGTATCATCACGAACAGGAAATGCGAGAAACTGTTGGTGACCCTGTGGAAGAACAGCCTTGCCATAGGGGGGTATATGAGGATGACAGCAGCAGCATAGGCCGTTATGCGCAGCGCGAACCAGAGCGCGTTGAATGACTCTCCGCCGCGTGAAGACATCATGACAGCATAGACTACCAGCGCCAGAAGAATGGCTGTCAGGGCACCTGCGACCGATATGGTAACGCTCTTGCGTCGGCCAAGTCCGTATCGGCTTATGATAGGATAGGAGATAAGGGTGTGCGATCCCATGATGCAGGCCATGATGGCCGATGAAGGAACAGAGAGACCAACAATGTAACGTCCTGCCAGATAACACAGTATCCAAGGCATGAGGAAGGTGAGTACACCGAATATTATACCCCAGACCTTGTTGCGTTTCATCTCCTCCAGGTCAATCTCAAGACCGGCAAAGAACATGATGAACAACAGACCGATGCGGCTGAAGAACTGTATCTGCGGAGTGATGTGAAGTATGTCCATAAGTCCCGGACCTATCAGGGTGCCGGTTACTATAAGACCTGCTATCTGAGGGAACCTGAGTCGTTTGCACAGTATGGGGACAAACAGCACCAGCGTCAGGACTACAAAGCATATCCAGATGCTGTCGGTTATAGGGAAGAGTTGTTGATAACCCATTTTGTCTTTTTGTGCTACGAAGATAATTAAAAGAATGTGATTTTGTAAATTCGCGTTCGTAAAGTTTAAGGATATGATTGACTACCATAGCGAACTGAACCCCAGCCAGTGTGATGCGGTGCTCTATACCGATGGAGACTGCATGGTCATTGCGGGTGCCGGTTCCGGAAAGACACGAGTGCTTACATACCGTATTGCGCATCTTCTTGAGGAGGGGGTGGACCCCTGGGCCATCCTGGCTCTCACGTTCACCAACAAGGCTGCCGGCGAGATGAAGCAGCGTATTGCCGCAAAGGTGGGCGAGAACCGTGCCCGATATCTCTGGATGGGTACTTTCCACAGCATATTCAGCCGTATCCTCAGGAGTGAGTCCGACCGTCTGGGTTACAGCTCCAACTTTACCATCTACGACCAGACAGACAGCCAGAACCTCATCAAGTCAATCGTCCGTGACATGCAGCTTGATGAGAAGGTATACAAACCCAGCGTGGTGCAGAACCGCATATCGAACGCAAAGAACCGCCTCTTGACTGCATCGGCCTATAACTCCAATGCCGATATCTACAAGCACGACCAGTTCAAGCGCATACCCATGACGGGCAAGATATACGAGCGTTACGAGCAGCGCTGCCGCCAGTCCGATGCCATGGACTTTGATGACCTGCTGCTTAACACCTTCATCCTGTTCCGTGACCATCCCGATGTGCAGGAGCGTTACGGGTCAAGTTTCAAGCATATCCTGGTTGACGAGTATCAGGACACCAACTACGCCCAGCACTGCATCGTATGGCAGCTGACCAGGCATGGGGCCAAGGTCTGCGTGGTGGGTGATGACGCCCAGAGCATCTACTCGTTCCGCGGTGCCAACCTGGACAACATGCTCAAGTTCTCCAAGCTCTACCCCGATTCCAAACTGTTCAAGCTGGAGCAGAACTACCGCTCCACCCAGACCATAGTCGAGGCTGCCGGCAGTCTTATAAGAAAGAATCACGCCCAGATTCCCAAGAATGTGTTCTCGGAGAACGAGCAGGGTGACAAGATACGCGTGCAGTGCGCCCATTCGGACCTTGAGGAGAGTGAGATGGTGGTGAACCGCATGCTGGACCTCAAGACCTTCAAGGATGTGCCATGGAGCCAGATGGCCGTGCTTTACCGTACCAACGCCCAGTCCCGCTCGCTTGAGGAGGCGCTGCGCAAACGCGGCCTGCCGTACAAGATATACGGCGGACTCTCATTCTATCAGCGCAAAGAGATCAAGGACACCATAGCCTATTTCCGTATGAGCGTGAACCCCAATGACGAGGAGGCGTTCAAGCGTATCATAAACTATCCCGCACGTGGCATAGGACAGACTACCGTGGGCAAGATCATATCGTGCGCCATGGACCAGGGTGTGAGCCTGTGGGATGTGGTATGTCACCCTAGTGACTACGGACTCGACGTGAACTCCGGAACCGCAGCCAAGCTGGCCGGTTTCAGGGGCATGCTGGAGAGTTTCATGGCCGATGCCGCCACTGCCACGGCACAGCAGCTGGCCCAGCGTATCGTTGACGAGACCGGCATAATGCGTGAACTCAAGGCCGATACCACCGTAGAGGGTGAGAGTCGCCGCCAGAACGTTGAAGAACTTATGGTGAACATAAGCCAGTTCTGCAATGACCGTGAGGAGGAGGGCGATGACAAATGCCACATGACCGACTACCTGAGCGAGGTCTCACTCATGACCGACCAGGATAACGAGACCGATGAGGACCTGGAGAAGGTCACTCTCATGACCGTCCATGCCGCCAAGGGCCTGGAGTTCGATGCCGTCTTTATAGTAGGACTTGAGGAGAACCTGTTTCCAAGTGATATGGGTGGCGATGACGAACGGGCCGTGGAGGAGGAGCGTCGTCTCTTCTATGTGGCAATGACCCGTGCACGCAAGTATCTGACGCTGCTGTTTGCAACCAGTCGTTTCAAGTTCGGCAGTGTGGATTTCTGCACGCCCAGCCGTTTCCTTAAGGAGATTGACTCAAGATACCTTAATGTGGTTGGGGGAACAACAGCGGGGACAGTCCCCTTTGGTTCCGGGAAGAGTTCGTTCAATTCTAAACCTGGGTTGGAACCAAAATGGACAGTCCCCGGTGAGTTCGGTTCTAAATCACGATGGGAGCCCGCGGGGACAGTCCCCTTTGGTTCCGGGAAGAAGCCGTTCAATTCTAAACTTGGGTTGGAACCAAAAGGGACAGTCCCCGGTGAGTTCGGTTCCAAATCACGATGGGAGCCCGCGGGGAAAGTCCCCGGTAATCAGTTCAAGCCTAAGACTCAATTTGAAGGACGGGCATGGCAGAAAGGGAATTTCCAGGTGGTTACCGAATCCATGCTCAAGAATTCGTCACCAGCCCAATCATCGGCCCTTCATGAGGGTAACGTTATAGAGCACGAGCGTTTTGGAATAGGCAGCGTGCTCTCAGTCGAGGGCTCCGGTGATAACGCCAAAGCCCGCATAAAATTCCTCAACGTAGGCGAGAAAACCCTCCTCCTCAAATTCGCCCGCTACAAAATCCTCAAATAGGGGCACAATAGGGACGGTTCTATCTGTGCCCTTTTGATTTGAATCAACTAATTGAGGATTTCTTTCAAGGGCACAGATAGAACCGTCCCTATTGTGCCCTATTTGAGG
>CACZCX010000011.1 GCA_902779875.1 uncultured Bacteroidales bacterium
CAAGGGTGAGGCCGATGCCATATTCGCCCGTATGGAGGCTGAGGCTAAGGGTTACTATGAGATCCTGACCAAGCAGGCTGCCGGTTATGACAAGATGGTACAGGCTGCAGGTGGTGATGCCGCCAAGGCATTCATGCTGCTCATGTCAGAGAAGATGCCGGAACTCGTCAAGACTCAGGTCGAGGCCATCAAGGGCATCAAGTTCGACAACGTTACCGTTTGGGATACAGGCAACAGCGCCGACGGAAAGGGCTCTACCGCCAATTTCCTCAGCGGCCTGATGAAGTCCGTCCCTCCCATGTCAGACCTGTTCAACATGGCCGGCCTGAACCTGCCGGAGTACCTGGCCAAGAAGAAGGAGGCTGAGGCTGCCCAGGCTGAGGAAATCAAGGACGACAAAAAGAAAAAGTAACTATTTGAATTGAGAATTGAGAATTGAGAATTGAGAATTGATACGCAGAACCTGCGTGGATTTTTACGCAGGTGCGTTTCATTTAATTCTCAATTCTCAATTTTCAATTCTCAATTCTCAATTGGAACAACATTCGCAAACCTTATCAAATATGTGTAAATATGGTAGATTTTAATTATTACGCACCGACTGAGGTGGTGTTCGGAAAGGACTCCGAGGAACAGGTTGCCGGTCTGGTCAAGAAGTACGGAGGAACCAAGGTGCTGATTCATTACGGTGGCAAGAGCGCCATCAAGTCCGGATTGCTTGACAAGGTGGAGCGTCTGTTTAAGGAGGGCGGCGTTCAGTATGTGACACTGGGCGGCGTGGTTCCCAACCCCAGACTCTCCAAGGTGCATGAGGGTATAGAGCTGTGCCGTAAGGAGAAGGTGGACTTTATCCTGGCTGTAGGCGGCGGCAGTGTGATTGACTCATCCAAGGCTATTGCATACGGCGTGCCTTATGACGGTGAGGTGTGGGACGTATATATGCGCATGTATACCCCCGAGACATGCCTGCCGGTTGCATCGGTCCTGACCATTCCCGCTGCGGGCAGTGAGATGAGTGAGTCAAGCGTCATAACCAATGAGGACGGTGACGTAAAGATTGGCTACTCAAACAACATAAGCCGTCCCAAGTTCGCCATCATGAACCCGGAGCGCACCTATACGCTGCCCCCGTATCAGACGGCCGCCGGAATAACCGATATCATGATGCACACCATGGAGCGTTATTTCTCACATGATGATGACATGAACCTGACCGATGCAGTAGCCGAGGCTTTGCTGCGTACCATGATCGAGTGTGCCCCTGAGGTACTCAAAGATCCTACCAACTACCGTTACCGCGCTCAGATAATGTGGGGCGGAAGCATTGCCCATAACGACCTGACCGGTTGCGGCCGTGTAGGTGACTGGGCTACACACCAGCTCGAGCATGAGCTGAGCGGTATGTTCGATGTGACACACGGCGCAGGTCTGGCTGCCGTATGGCCCAGCTGGGCACGTTACGTCTACAAGTGCAACGTGAGCCGTTTTGTACGCTTTGCGGTCAACGTGATGGGCGTGGAGAATGACTTTACCGATCCTGAGGGTACAGCCATACGCGGTATCGAGGCTATGGAGCGTTTCTACCACTCGATAGGAATGCCTATAAACATCCACGAGCTGATAGGACGTGAGGTGACCGACGCCGAGATCAAGGAGATGGTACGTAAGTGCAGCCATGACGGCAAGGATACGCAGGGGCAGTTCAAGGTCCTGGCGCCTGCCGACCAGGAGGCGATTTACAGACTGGCCAAGTAAAAACAGAAATCCTCGCAGCCCGGCTGCGAGGATTTTTATTTACTGGAGGTTGATATCGGCTATATCGACCAGATTGTTCATGATGGCATAGATGGTCAGTCCGGCCGGAGAGTGAATCTGCAGTTTGGCCGTGATGTTGCGGCGGTGTGTGGTGACGGTGTGGATGGAGAGGAACAGCTTATCGGCTATCTCCTTGTTGGACATGCCGCGTGCCACACATTTTATTATGTCTTTCTCGCGGTCGCTGAGGATGGCCATGGTGCCGGCGGTGTACTCCGGGGTGTTGGTCTGTACTGTCTCTGTGCCCGATGCAACCGACTTTTCAAGTTTCATCACTGCGGGGACAAATAGACGTTCCTCAATCTCGCTGTGTGATATGAGGTCATTCTCGCAGTTGATTATGTCATACAGTGCTGAGTTGAGTTGGTCGTTGTTGGGCTGACGGTAGTGACGTATCACAATGTCCTTGAGCTCCTTGAGTTTCTGTGAGCCGTTGTCGTGGGCTACTGAATACTTGGCTATGTTGAACCTTCCGGTGGCCTGGCCGTGCAGCAGTTTCTCCACGTAGGTGAATACCACATCGTTCTCATGTTTCATGTGGTTCTGTATCTCCACGGTATAGTCATCATAGAATTTGAGTATCAGGAAGGCCACGTCATTGACGTCATTGCAGTTGAGGGCCTCTATGAGCTTGCGGCGTATGCCCGGCAGTATGAATTCGCTGAAATAGGTGTGGGCACGCTTAAGGTAGTCAATCAGTGCGGGGAGTGAGACGCTGTAACCTGTATAGTTCTTACCGGCTATGAGATTGGCGACGGCAAGGAAAGTGGGGCAGTCTACATTGTTTTCGCGGCAAACCTCGCTTATGGTGCTGTCTCCGAATCCGAAATGTATTCCGAAACGGCTCAGGACCAGCAGAATCAGATTGTTGTCATCAATCAGATCCCTCATCTTGTCCTGAAGGATGTATTCATTTTTCATCGGTCACCAACTTTAAGTATTCCGACTGCAAAGATACAGGTTTTTGGCATCGGTCTTGATACTTACTTTTAGGTATTCACGCGTAGGCGTGCATGCCTCCCAGGATGAGATTTACTCCAAAATAGGTAATGAGAACCGTAAGGAATGCCAGTACTGAGTAGAGATGGAAGAATCTGGGGTTGTTGAACCTTGACACCACACTGCCGTGGAGCATGGCTGAATAGACCAGCATGGTTATGAGGGCCCAGGTCTCCTTGGGGTCCCATGACCAGTAGCTGCCCCATGACACGTTTGCCCAGACGGCGCCCAGGAACGTTCCGGTTGTAAGGATAAATACTGCCGGATAGAGTATGGTCAGGTTCACGTCGCGCAGCATGCGTGCCGTATCTTCATTTCTTTGTATGAGTCCCATGATTCCGGTCAGTGCCACAAGTCCGAACAGGGTGTACGATACCATCATGCAGAGCACATGGAGGCTCAGCAGCGGCGACTGCAGCACAGGCATGAGGTGGGTTATCTGCGGGTTGGAACTGGCCAGCGATGCCACCAGCATGGTGAATCCTGCCAGTATGAATCCCATGGGCTGTATTATGGGGAGGCTGCGGCGCAGTGCAGTCATGGCTATGCTCACGAGCCACGCCATAAGCATCATGACCGAGTAGCTGCCTGCCAGGGGCGCATGGCCCGATATGTACCAGCGCAGTCCCAGTACCAGGGTCAGGTAGAGGAACAGGGCGGTGGTGAGTATCTGCATCATGACCTTGACGGCAACGGGGAAGTCACGGCGGCGTGCCATGAGCAGTCCGCCTATGACAAAGAGTACAATACCTATTGTCAGTGATGCCATGAAGGGTATCATAGGTCGTGCAATCCTGTTGTGGATCATCTCTGCACGGAAGCGGCGGTCTGTGGGCAGGACCTCGGCGGCTGTCTTGACCTGATAGCTGCGGATGGCTCTGACGGTGCGGGTTACATCGGCCCAGTTCCTGTCGCGGATCTCGTCATGGATGTAGTCAAGCGAGCGGCGGATAAAGACCCATGTGTCATATTCCAGGTTGTCGGGCAGGGGGTCATCGGGCCCGAACCATACTATCTGGCCGCCGGCCGGTACTGTCTGGCCGGTACGGGGGTCTATGCGTAGCGGGAATATCCTGAAGGCCTGTCCTGTAGCCACCTCCATGCGTACCGACTCCTTCTCGGCCTGGACCGATGTGCCCGTCTCCTTGGCCTTGAGCTTGAACGGTACCACATTCCACCAGTCATAGAAGAACAGCCATCCCGTTATGACCTGGGTGGCGGAGTAGCCCTCATAGCCGTTCTTGCCGTAGGCCTTGAGGCTGTAGTCGCGGGCCATGGTCTGGAGCGGCGCGATGCGGTCGTTGTAATAGATGTACAGTTGCTCAAACTGCTGTGCCACGCTGTCTGGAATGGCGGGAGGCAGGGTCTGGGCGGCTCTGGCCTGAGCTGATCCCAAGGCGGAGAGTGCCAGTATTATGATTACCTTATATCTCTGTCTTATATTGCTGAGCGCGCGGCGGAATCCGGATTCCTTCTGCACAAAGAAACTGAGCATGGAGAGCAGCAGCATGGCATATCCTATATAGGTGATGGTCACGCCCCAGGGATCATGGCTTACCGACAGGAAACTGCCCTCATGGTCCTGGTCATAATCGGCCTGGTAGAACCGGTAACCTCTGTATCGGAGTATGTTGTTCATGGATATGACGTGGGTGCTTGAGGCTCCGTTGTCACTGAGCACGACGGTGCTGCTGTAATCGGACGGGGCCTTGGAGCCTGCGTAGTAATGGATGGTGAAATCGGTCAGGGAGAGCGTGAACGGCAGCTTTTGGCGGAATCCCTGGTCCGATGCCCATTCGTCGGTGGGCTGGTCCAGGCGTAGATGCATCATGCCCTGACGGCCTGTGAGCATGGTGGTGAGGGCTCCGGCCAGGATGAGCACCAGCGATATGTGCAGCATGAAGGTGGCAGCCTTGCGGATGGTGCGGCGCTGTATGAGCATGACCACTCCCGATATGGCGGCGACAGCCCAAAGTATTATGAACAGGGGGTTGTGGTAGACCCAATCAGTGGCATAGATTGTTCCGTACAGTTTCTCTATGACGGTGGCGGCTGCCATCATTATTATGACTGCAGCCAGCGACCATATGCTTAAGTGCTTGAATATCTTTTTCACGGCGCGAAGTTATGGAGAATCCGTGAATTCCGCAACCCGGGTACGTTCCGGCACGGATGGAAATTAGTATCTTTGGACACTTTTAATTAATTAATAATATGCTTAGAGCTCAGCAGTGGAATTCACAGATATGGCTTAACGGCTGGTATAGGGCATCGACATTGGGCGGTGCCGAACGCAGGAACATGCTCATCAAGGTGTTCAGCCACAATCTTGAGATATTCCGTGACGGGGCCTACCGTACGGAGACCGACCGGGTGGTCACGCTTCCGGCCAGGGAGGATTACGTGGAGGGGGCGCGCATGTTCTCGGCTCCGATTGAGATTGCATCGGACTATAAGCCGGTCAAGACCGCTGTGGAGGTGCAGAACGTGGACTGCATACTGGCTCTCCGGGAGTTGGTGGGGCAGGGGCTCAACCCAGCTGTCCTGAATATGGCCAGCCTCTATCACCCGGGAGGCGGGGTGCTCATGGGGTCATCGGCCCAGGAGGAGGAACTCTGCAGGCGCAGCACCCTGGCCGTGTCGCTCTATCAGTTCTCGCTGCCGGGTGGACGCTACGGCGACCTGGCCGATAAGGTGGGGGTGCGCCGCCGTGCCGAGCGTTACCCTATGGACAATACCTACGGCGGGATTTACAGCCCGGGCATAACGTTTTTCCGCGGTACTCAGGATGAGGGCTACCTGCTGCTTGACGAGCCGTTCCGTGCCGCGGTCATATCGGTCGCATCACTCAACTACAACCCCAAACACGGTCATAACTCGCTGGAGAACGGGCAGATTCCCGAGTCCGATAAGCCCGTGCTCAAGGAGAAGATCCGCATTATACTTAGAATAGGTGTGCTCGAGGGGCATGACAGCCTGGTGCTCGGCGCGCTGGGTTGCGGTGCGTTCTGCACTCCTCCGGCTCAGATGGCGCGCCTGTTCCACGAGGTCCTGGACGAGCGGGAGTTCTACGGCCGGTTCCTTAAGATCGTCTTTGCAATCATCGACTCACCCTCCAGCAACAACTTCCGCCCCTTTCAGAAGGAATTCTGATGGAGCCAAAGGAGCCAAAGGGGACGGTTCTATTTGGCTCCTTTTTTGAAAAGGGGGCCAAATAGAACCGTCCCCTTTGGCTCCTTTTTCTTACCTTTGCGGTATGGAAAGAACACTAGTTATACTCAAGCCCTGCACGATTCAGCGCGGGCTTATCGGTGAGGTGATATCACGGTTTGAAAAACGCGGACTCAAGTTGGTAGCCATGAAAATGCAGCAGCTTAATCCCGAGATCCTGCGTCAGCACTATGCCCATCTGGCTGAGAAACCGTTTTATCCCATAATAGAAAAGTCGATGATGGCGGCCCCCGTAGTTCTCTGCTGCTGGGAGGGTATTGACGCCGTAAGTGTGGTGCGCGAGATGGCCGGTGCCACAAACGGCCGCAAGGCACTGCCCGGCACCGTACGCGGTGACCTTTGCGTGAGTCATCAGGAGAACATAATACATGCTTCGGATTCACTCGAGACCGCCAAGGCCGAGTTGGACCGATTCTTTACAGAGTCCGATTACTGCGAATACGCATCGCCTCTGTTTGATTATCTCTACGCTCAGGACGAGCTCTAAACTCCAAAAGGAGCCAAAGGGGACGGTTCTGTTTGGCACCCATTCGAAAGAAGGGGCCAAACAGAACCGTCCCTTTTGGCTCCTTTTGAAAAAAAACTGCAAAATGTTTGGAAGTAATTACAAAATGTAGTTTATTTGCATCGAAGATTAGTTTTAAACCACACAAAACTATATATATGAAAAAGCTTACCGATAAGGAACTTGCAGTAATGAATGTGCTGTGGGACAACGGAGCCCTCTCCATGAGAGATATTCTGGAGCATCTGCCGGAGCCTCAGCCTCATTTCAATACGGTGGCCACTTTCGTACGCCGTCTGGAGCAGGTCGGTATGATCAAGCATCAGGAATTAGGTGCGCGTTTCTTCCTTTATGAAGCTGCAGTGTCGCGCGACAAGTATGCAGAGATGGTAAACAAGGAGAGCGTGAACCGTTTCTTCGGCGGATCGTACATGGAGTTCATCTCCTGCCTTGTAGACCAGCAGGAGATAAGCGTTGACGAACTAAAGGAGCTCATCCGTATGGTTGAAAAGAAGTAAACATTATGGGAAGTCTGGTTCTTTACATAATTGAATGGGCGTTTGGACTGCTGGTGTTCCTGGCAATCTACAAGGCTGTATTCAGCGGAGCCACATTTTACCGTTTCAACCGGTTTTACCTGCTGGGTGCGACATTGCTCTCAGCTCTTCTCCCCCTTGTGCACGTGTCTATTCCCGACAGCCACCCCTTTGTAAACAACCTCTCCATCCAGGAGACAGGGTTTGCTCAGGAGCTGTCAGGAACATTCACGGTCTTTGATGAACCGGATATGGTGACGGCCGATTCATCGGTAACGGAAAGAAAGACCAGCTTCTGGGCGGTCATGATGATTGTCACCTATTCCGTTTACGTGCTGACTCTGCTCATCGGCTGGTCCAGGGGAATCATAAAAGTGAGGAGATTCCTGAGCGGCAAGACACGCCGTCGTCTGGGCCATAAGTTATGGCTGGTCACTCACAATGAGGCGTACGGACCTTTCAGCTGGCTGAACTATATAGTCATTTCCGATACGGAGAGCGGGTTCGCCCGTCGTGCCAGCCTGCGCCACGAGTACTCGCACGTAAAGCTGTTACACTCACTCGATCTTATTTTCCTGCTGGCCTGCACTATAGTCAATCCTGTATGCTGGCTGGTACTCCAAGAGATAAAGATAGTCCATGAATATGAGGCCGATGACGAAGTGATCAACCGTTATGGCATCCTTGACACGGATTATCAGAAGTTACTTATAATGAAAGCTGCCGGAGCAGAGGCCTATGCGCTGGCAAGTTCATTCAACCTCAACATTAAAAAGAGAATTATTATGATGAACAAGAAGAAAACCCTGAAGCGACGCCTCATGTGGCTTCTGCTTCTGCTCCCCATGGTTGGGATGACATCTGTCCTGTTTGCACGCACGGAAAAGACCATAGGCCAGGATGATTCATCGGCCCTCAAACAATCCGACCCTCTGCCGGTCTGGGAGGACGATGCCGTCGAGTCAGCCTTTATGAACCCTTATGGCGTCATTGACGTGGCCGAGATCGGACAGAGGAACGTCATGAGCATCATGGTGAACAAGAACGATGAGATTTATGTGCATAGCGGCGCGGTTAACCGCGTGATTGACCTGAGCGAGCTGAAAGGCCTGGCCAGTCAGTTCATAGCCAATCCCGGCAAGGAGAGCAATCTTCCGGCTGTCAAGGAGTATGAGATAAACGGCTACAAGACAGTTCAGACCACTACGAACCACATCATCGCCTTACAGTGTGACCGCACCAGCTCGGTTTCAGTAATGCTTGAGATCCAGGCCAGCCTGTCGGCCGCCTATAAGGAGCTGCGCGACGAGTGGTGCAGGAAGGAGTTCGGCCAGCCGTATGACCGTTGTTCCGAGACCGAGCAGCGCTATTCACGTCTTATGTACCCGACCCGGATACATGAGGCCCTCCCCAAACAATACGGTGGCAGCGAGCCCCAAACTGCATCCATTATTCAGTATGTAAAAGCGGAGAACTGACTCTGCTGATCAAATGTAAACCTAAACAAAACCATTATGGGAAGTCTGGTCCTTTATGTAATTGAGTGGGCATTTGCCCTGCTTGTCCTGCTGGCAGTATACAAGGTCGTATTCAGCAAAACCACGTTATACCGTTTTAACCGGTTTTATCTGCTGGGCGCCACACTGCTCTCAGCGCTTCTCCCCCTTGTTCACGTGACTTTTGCCGAGGAGAGTCAGATGATGGAGTATACCATCATCGGTACTGAATTCGCGCAGGAGCTCACCACTGCGTCGGTAGCTGATTACATGCCGATGGACGAGGACCTGACTCCCGACCGGAAGACCAGCCTGTGGGCGGTGGCTCTCATATGTACATATTCCATATATGTGATCACTCTGCTCACGGGCTGGACTCGCGGTATCCTTACAGCATGCCGGTTCATCCGTGGCAAGAAACGCCGCCGCTTAAGCCGCACCGTATGGCTTGTGACCCACGGCGAGGCGTACGGCCCGTTCAGTTGGATGAACTTTATTGTTATTTCCGATACGGAAAAGGGTTTTTCACGTCGTGCCAGCCTGAGACATGAGTATTCCCATGTCAAGCTCATGCACTCCCTTGACCTTATCTTCCTGCTTGCCTGCACCATTGTGAATCCTGCATGCTGGCTGGTGCTTCATGAGATCAAGACAGTCCATGAATATGAAGCCGATAACGAGGTCATAACCCGTTACGGCATTATAGACCAGGACTATCAGAGACTGCTCATCATGAAGGCCGTCGGTGCCGAGGCCTATGCGCTGGCAAGCACCTTTAACCTCAACATCAAAAAAAGAATTGTTATGATGAACAAGAATAAAACCGCAAAGAAGCATGTCATATGGCTTCTGCTGCTCATTCCCATGCTTGGAATGACCTCCCTTCTGTTTGCACGCTCCGAGAAATCACTGGATATCGACCCCTTTGGCATAACGCTTGACATGGGTAACAGCAATCTTAAGATCCTGAATTTAAAGGTGATTGATGAAAAAGGAAAGCCTGTGGCCGATGCTCTGGTATCGGAGAACCCCTCAAGATCGCCGGTAGTGACGTTCAGTTTCCTTGGATTCACTGACAAGAAAGGTGAGTTCACCCTGAAAACTCCCGACGGAAGAGACTTTTTCAGTGTCGCAAAAGAGGGCTACAAGCCTGCCAAGATAAGGTTTGACAATGTGGAAGGCGATGAAATAGTGATTACCCTGACCCAGGTAGTACCGGGACAGGAGTCCGTGACCTCGGATGAAGATAATATTCCCGCTTTCAATTTAAAGCAGCGTAACCTTATGCGTGTGATTGTCCTTAAGGATGGCAAGGTACATGTGAAGAACGGAGTTATAGACCGAAAGGTGAAACCCTCCAAGCTGAAAGACCTGGTCAAGAAGTTTATCGTCAACCCCGCTAATGATGACAGACTTCCGTTAATCGAGGAGTATGAAGTTGAAGGATTCGGGACCATCAACACGACAGTCAGGCATGCACTAAGCCTTGAGCGTGACCCGGCTGCCGGTATTGAACAGCGTGACGAGGTGTTCGGCATATTGTTGAACGCATATAGTGAGCTCAGGGACGAATGGTGCCTGAAAGAGTTCGGAAAGAAGTATGATGAATGCACTCAGGAGCAGCAGAGCTATGCCAGAGGCATGTATCCCACAAAGATACTGACTCCCGAGATGAGGTACTACTGTGATTTCACAATTGAAGTGAGGTCCGATGTACTGATGGCGCACGTAGACCGTACCGATGCCATGACAGCCCTTAAGTCAGATGTAAAGAGAGAGCTGGATTATGGAAGGTTGCTCAGTGGCGTCAGCGAGCTGGAGGACTATATCAATCAGGTAGTTGATCCTTCAAGCCGTATCCGCAGCGTCAAGTTGAGAATATATCCCGATGCCCCCACCGGTGTAGTATCGGACGTAAAGATGTTGCTCAGACAGAAGAACGCCTCCAGCCTCACTTACATTAGTGCTACTGAGGAGGATCAGCAGGTTTTCGGTCTGACTCTTGTACCTCAGACCGTAAAAGCCGGTGATATGATACACGGCACTGTGGTCGATGCCGCTGACGGCAATCCCATATCCATGGCCAATGTGTTTGAGATGGATTCAAGGGACCGCATTCGCGCACATGGTTTAGCGGATATTAACGGAGACTTTGCACTCCGAGTGGTTGATCCCAATGATTATCTCAGGGTTGTTTCCAACGGATACATGGAGACCCGCAGGCCCGTATCGAACGGCAGGATCGTCATGATCAAGGATGATGCATCGGCCCCGAACAATGCGGCTCCCGCAGTCCAGCCTCAACTCCAACCCCAGGCTGAACCCGAATCCGCGCCTGAGCCCGATGAGAACGGCGTATACACCACTGTCGATGATATGCCGGAGTTCCCGGGCGGAATGGTAGCCATGCTGGATTACATGCGCAGGAACATTGAGTATCCCGCCGAGGCCAGGGAAGCCAAGATAGAGGGCAGGGTTATAGTCAGATTCATAGTGAATGAAGACGGCCATCTTTCAGATATCGAGGCAACCACATCGGTTAATGAGATTCTTTCCAGGGAGGCTCTCAGGATGGTCAGCACCATGCCCAACTGGAAGCCGGGCTCAAACAGGGGATTCCCCGTGAAGGTCAGGTACAGCCTGCCCGTGAATTTCCGCCTCAACAATGATACCGATGAACCTAAATGGATATCCATCAATCCCATGAATGGCCAGCAGGGCGCTGAGGGCACGGCCGAAGAACAGTATATGGTAATACGCCTTAGTGGTCAGACCAGGAACCCGATATCGGCCGATGAACTGGATGAGGCCATTAAGGAACTGTTCGAGGGAAGTAGAAGCCGTGTCGTAGTCCCTGAAACGGAAGAAAACTTCAACAAAGTCAGGGATATCATAGTTCAGAAGTATCCCGACAAGAAGGTGAACTGGATGATGAGTTTTGGTCGTTAACTTAAAAGGGAGCCAAAGGGAGCCAAAGGGGGCCAAAGGGGACGGTTCTGTTTGGCTCCTTTTTGCACTATTCTTTCTGATTGCGAATCGGGGCCAAACAGAACCGTCCCCTTTGGCTCCCTTTGGCCCCCTTTTTGACTTCCTGAGGTTTGTTTCGTATAAGTGAATGAACTAATTTTACGAACATGAATCTTAAGAGAGGTCTTTTGGCGGTGTTGATGCTGTTCTCCATGACGGAGATAATGGCGCAGGATTGGGACAGTCCCGAGATCGAGTCGATGCTGCGTGCTTACATAAAGCAGTCGTTCACGGTTGAGGGAAAGGTATTCGGTGTCGATGATTACGAACCGGATCCTTATCCTCTGCAGAGCGCCAACGTCAAGATCACGCTCATGGGCGATACCACCGAGGTCACGGGCACATCGGTCGATAGGGACGGCTATTTCTGGAATTACACCTCACGCCGTGACCGCCTCAAGGACACCAGGATAAGGGTCACCATCTCATACCTGGGCATGGAGACCTATGACTCCATCTACTCGCCCAAGGCCAAGAGGGAGAGCGGCATCCAGACATTCACCGTAAAGATTGACTCCCTGGTACTTCACAGCAACCCCCTTACCACCGAGGAGGTGGAGATAGTGGCCGAGTTGCAGCGCATGTACCAGCGCGGTGATACCGTAATATTCAATGCCGATGCCTACGAGATGCCAACCGGAAGCGTACTGCTGGATCTGGTTCGCCGTCTGCCTGGACTCAAATACTCCGACGGCAAGATGACCTACCTGGGTCGTGACATCAACGAGATAAGGCTCAACGGTGACCAGTTCTTTAAGCGCGACATGAGTATAGCACTGAACAACATGCCATCGGACAAACTCAAGAGCCTCAAGGTCTATGAGGTGCCCGATGACACCCTCAACGTCATGAGCAAGAACCATCTTGTCATGGATATGGAGACCAAGGACCCCATGGACCAGACCCTGTTCGCCAACCTGCATGCCGCCACGACTGAGAATTTTGACAAATATACCTTATCGGTCGACGGCTCCATGTGGAACCAGAAAGGCTCCGAGCTGTGGGCCTCGTTCACCCGCAACACCATCCCGTTTGAGTACTCCACTGACCTCAAGACCGATGAGACCAGGGGTGACCTCTACCTGAGAAAGGAGTTCAGCAAGGTGTCGGTCGATGCATCGGCCTCATATAACAGTACGTATAACGAGACCAGAACCGATAACTACAACAAGATGTTCATGCCGGAGTTTACCCAGAACTCCCAGAGCATCAACACCGGCTATAACGGTAATGACAACTGGAACGGCAACATGGGTGTGAACGGACGTATCAAGGGCAACACATGGTGGAACCTGGATATGAACCTGTCACGGACCCGGAGCCGCGACGGAAGTGAGTCTTATGACTCCATCTGGAATGAGGGTGAGGGCGTGGTAAGCGTGACGCGGCAGACGAGCAGAAGCGAGAACGTGACCGATAACCTGAGCCTGAACGGCGGTATGAACCGCAGGTTCGGCAAGGATAACCGCTATGTGGCCTATATGAACTTTTCAATCGGAAAGAGCGGTACCAGCGGCACCAGTCAGAACAAGTCGGACAGTCGTTTTGCCATGTACGCCGACAGCACCAGAAATCTGAACCACCTCATCACTACACCCTCGGACAGCCGTAACTACTACGCCTCCATGAGCCTGCAGCGCCAGTTCGGTGACGCCGGTTACATGAGTGTGGGCTACAACCTGAGCTATAATGACGGCAACAGCATCCAGAAGTATGAGGATGTGGCTCAGGACGGATCGCTGAGCATGGTTGACTCTCTTTACTATGACAAGAGCAACAGCAACCTGTCGAACTCGTTTAATATTGATTACTACTACTCAGACTCCTTGTACAGGATCAACTTGTCGGCCAATGCATCGCCCGTGGTCATGACGGTCGATAACCTGAATCGCATTCCTGGCCGTGATGACGAACATATCCGATACAGTGGCGTGCGTTACAATGCAAATGCCGGTTTCAGGATGAAGGTGTTCAAGAGGAGTCAGCTCGGACTCACTTACGGTGGCTCCAACGGGCTTCCGGACCCCACCCAGCTCTCTATGGTGACCGATTACAGTGATCCCATGAATATACGTGAGGGCAACAGCTCACTTAAGAACTCGTTCTCCCATAACGTAAGCCTGGAGTTCCAGTTCCGCTCCATAATGCGTACCCAGCTGAGCTACGGAACCACCCTCAATGAGATAACCACCCTCACCAGAGTGGACCGAAAGAGCGGTGGCCGTATCACGTCACCTGCCAACATAAACGGAAGCTGGAACGTGAGTGAATACCTGTTCCTGACCTATCCGTTCCAGGACATGTCACTGAACTTTACCGCCAACCACTCGCTGCGTCACAATGTGGCTTATGTGCAGACATTCACCGACTCCCAGCGCAGACAGAGTGCCACAGACTATCACCGGCTGGACCTTACACTGGAGGGCTCATATTCCAACAGGAACTGGCTCGTATCTTCATCGGTGGGTTACACGCAGGACCATAGCAAGAGTGATTATATGGATAAGACCAACGGAGGCAAGCGACTTACCGCATCGGGCAATATCTCATATCAGTCATCGATCGGACTGGGGGCATCGACCACCTGCAACTATTCACATCCGTTCGGATACGAGATGGCATCGGCCAATACCCCGGAGTGCTTGTGGAACATATCGGCCGAGTACAGGTTCCTCAAGAACCGTCAGGCCATGCTCAGCCTTACCTGGAGGGATATACTCCGTTCTCATAAGGGATTCTCGGCTTCCGTATCGGGCACAAACTGGAACGAGAGCCGCACCTACAGCGACACCTCCATGTTCGTGATAGGATTCAGCTACAGGTTCAACGATTTCAGATAGAATACTGGTGAGGATTGGTTTTTCTAAGGACGTTGGGACTCATGCCCGACGTCTTTTTTATGAATTTGCTGAATGAGGCCTGGTCGGTGAAGTGGAGCTCATCGGCTATCTCCTGGACGCTCATGTCACTTGATATGAGCATGGAGCGGGCGGTTGAGAACAGCAGGTCCGATATGAGGCCGGAGAGCGTCTTGCCGAATATCCGGCTGGTAATCTGATTCAGGTACTGGGGCGTGAGGCACATCTTGTCGGAGTAGAACTTGGACTTGTGCTCCGTCTTGTAGTTGGTCACTATGAGGAGGTAGAGCTCGCGGGCCAGGGACTGCTGACGCGTGAGGGGGGTGTTGCTGTCTGCCGTGTAGTTGGCCTGCTTGCGCATTATGTTGTCAAGCTCCACATGATGCCACACTATTGACAGCTGAATGAATGAGGACTTGTTGGGGCAGTCCTCACGGTTTATCTGTTCTATTATCCTTTCAATGCAGCCTTTCATTATAAGGGCCTCCTCCCTGCTCATTCTTATGACCGGGTTGAAATAGGTCTGGGTCCAGATTTCGGATTTGACCAGATAGTTCAGGTGAACTGACAGGTTGCGGCTGTCCGAGTCAAGCAGTAGCATCCTTACGCGGTAATCGGGACTGCATCCTATAAGACGGCACGTGTGGGTGGGGGTGAGAATGAACAGGTCGCCCGTATTGAGGGCGTAGGGGTTGTTGTTGAATTCCGATACACAGTTTCCTGCCGTTACGCAACCGATTGCGAATGCATCGATGGAGAATAGTTCTTTTGGCCTGCGCAGACCGAACAGCGAGGTCTCAATTACTGCAACCTTATCCTGATAACTGGCCATAGGATACTCCATGGGGAGTAGCAGGATATCATTCAGACTGAACCTTTTCATATTGCTGCGGTTTCAAATTCGACAACTAAGATATAGATTTTTTTGCATATCAGTTTCAAATATGACAAATCTAGTGTCAATTTATGATATTTTGATCCATATCTTATACCGACATTTGCACTGCAACCAGCGGATGTCGAGACGATATTCCTGGCTGTAAAAGGCAATGTTGGAATGAATAGGTGTCCGTATAAGGACCCCGGATAAATGGCAGTCTTGTAAGGTTGGCTGCCATTTATTTTTTATACAATAGGGACGGTTCCTAATGTGCCAGTTTTGGAAAACTGCAACATTAGGAACCGTCCCTATTGTGTTAGTTTTTCTTAGAAGCCGCCGAAGCCTCCACCGAAGCCACCGCCGAAGCCGCCTCCACCGAAGCCGCCGCCGAAGCCGCCTCCGCCGAAGTCGCCGCCCATCATCATGAAGTCACCGCCGCCGAAGCCGCCCATGTTCATCTCGCTGACCTTGCAGCCCTTGGGAAGGGTGAAGAATGCGGGATCGACATCCTCGGCAATGAAGTTCTGTGCGGTCTGGCTTGTGGTAGCCCAGTCGCTCTCAGTTACGGTTGACAGAGGAATTCCCTCGTAAACGCATACTGTGATGTTCTGGGTCATACCCATCTGGTTTGAGGGGCTCATTGAGTATTTCTTGCAAGTTACACCTGCTACAACCTCCTCGCCAAGCTCCTTGATCTTGTTACGACGGATGGTCTTCTTGTCCAGGTTCATCCAGTCAATTGAACCGAGCTGACCGATCTGGGCGCCGCCCATACCGAAACCGCCAAATCCGCCCATACCGCCGCCACGGCTGTTACGACCGCCGCCGAAGATAGGCATTGCAGTAGCAGTGTTCTCTGTCTCGTTGATGGTGTAGGTGGTGTCACCTATAGCGATTGTACGGGTGATGTTCTCACCGTAAACGCTGATTCTTGCTGTCTTCTTTCCGTAATCGTCAAAGTAGATCTGCTCTCTCATGTCGCCTGAGTTGAAGCTGTTCATTCTTTCCAGGAATGTTGAGTCACCGAAAGCGGCAAGACCGCCACCGCCCATCATTGCTGAGAAATCAGGCATCTCACCCATATCGGATGTAACTGTGATAACACCGGATTTTACTCCGAACAGAATCTCCTTAACCTCTTTTTTCTTTGCGCCTGCTGAGAAGCATACTGCCATCATCAGGGCAGCCATAAAAATCTTTTTCATTGTCCTATTTAGTTTTTCGTTACTGTTTCAGGTTGTCGTTAAGAATATACCGGACAACGGGAAAAGTTAAAACGGACAAAGAATTATAACTCTCAGAAAAGTTTTTGGATAAGGTCCGGACGGCCCATGCGTTTGAGCTCGGCTATGAGACGGTGACGCTGGGCCGGGTCGTACCAGAAAAAGAACTGGCGCTGGGCCTGCTTGTCGCGGTCGGTACGGGCGGTGTAGACAGGCTGCATGGTATAGGGATTGATGCCCGTGTAGAATATCTCGGTGCTCAGGGTCATGGGAGTTGGCGTAAAGTCCTGAATCTGCTCCAGACGGAAATTGAGCTGCTTGGTCTGTATGGCGAGTTCGGCCATATCGACCTCGGTACAGCCGGGATGGCTGCTTATGAAATAGGGTATGAGCTGTTGGCGCAGTCCGTTCTCCCGGTTAATTCTGTCAAATGTTTTCTTGAACTGTGAGAACTGCAGGAACGAGGGCTTGCGCATGAGGGCCAGGACCGAGTCCTGGGTATGCTCGGGCGCCACCTTGAGGCGGCCGCTTACATGCTTGGTAATAAGCTCCCTGGAATATTCCATGTGTGACTTGTCGGCCTTGGGGTCGGGGTCGCGGTACTGCAGTATGTCATAACGTATGCCGCTGCCTATACAGCTTTTCTTGACTCCCTTGACCTTATCGGCCTCACGATATAGATCGATGAGTGCGGTGAGGTCAGTGTTCAGGTTGGGGCAGACCTTGGGCGTAAGGCAGGTGGGGCGCTTGCACTTGGCGCAGAGCTTCTTGTCACGGCCGCCTGTGCCGTACATATTGGCCGACGGTCCTCCCAGGTCCGATATGTACCCCTTGAAATCCTCCATCTGCACTACCTGACGCAGCTCCCTGAGGATGCTCTCCTTGCTGCGGCTCACTATCTGCTTGCCCTGATGGGCCGATATGGTGCAGAACGAGCAGCCTCCGTAACATCCGCGGTGGATGGTGATGGAGTGGCGTATCATCTCATAGGCGGGTATGCGCTTGCCGTTGTAGCGGGGATGGGGCAGACGGGTATAGGGCAGGTCATAGACGGCATCGAGTTCCTGCGTGGTAAGGGGCGGATAGGGTGGGTTGACCACCATAAAACGGTTACCGGAGGGCTGTATGATGCGGTGAGCCTCAATCATGTTTGACTCCTCCTCAATGATGCGGAAATTGGCGGCTTGGGCACGCTTATCCTTGAGGCACTGTTCATGTGATGCCAGTACCTTGTCACGGTCGGTTATGCCGCCGGGCACCTCACGGCACATGAAAGCGGTCTGGGGCAGGGTGAGCAGATCCTCGGGCCTACCCTGGCTAAGGGCATCGGCCAGGGCAATGGTCACCTTCTCGCCCATGCCGTAGGTCAGGTAATCGGCACCGCTCAGTTCCAGAATGTTGGGTAGGAGCTTGTCCTGCCAATAGTCGTAATGGGTGAAACGGCGGAGTGAGGCCTCAATGCCGCCAAGCACCACAGGCACATGGGGGAACAGTTTCTTGAGTGCCTTGGTATATACAATGGATGGGTACTCCGGACGTCCCGTATGACGGCCGTCGGGGGTGTAGGCATCCTCGGCACGAAGGCGCTTGCCGGCGGTGTAGCGGTTCACCATGGAGTCCATGGCGCCGGCCGACACTCCAAAGAACAGGCGGGGCTCGCCCAGCTTCTTGAAGTCGCGCAGGTCATCCTGCCAGTTGGGTTGGGGTACGATGGCCACCTTATAGCCGTGAGCCTCCAGGACACGGCCAATCACGGCACTGCCGAATGAGGGGTGATCCACATAGGCATCGCCGCTAAAGAGTATCACGTCAAGCTGGTCCCAGCCCAGACGCTCACACTCCTTCTTGGTTGTAGGCAGCCACTGAGCCATCTCCTTATTTTGCAGGAGCGGGTTCGGGGTTCTCCTTATTCCACTTCTCGTAGAGGGCTATGAGGTTTCTCAGTCCGAAAGCCTTCATGTCACGATGGTAGATGACGTCTATGCAGAGGTCCAGCAGCTGCTTGTCAGAGCCCTGCGGCGTGGTGAGAAGGGAGCGGATGTTGAGCTTGAGCTTGTCAAGTGCCTGCTCGGTAACTATTCCGTTGCTGTCAACCAGCAGCTGGAAGAGTGAGAACTGACGGATCGTGTTGAGATTCTCGTCCGATACGCTGATACTGCGTGTTCCCGATTCATTTGCCTGAATTTGATACATAGCCATGAGGTTTTTATTTGTCAGTCAAATATTTGAGCGCACCTTTCATGATGCGGTCCCTCTCCTTGTCCGATTCTATGGTCTCAAAGGGGAATCCCATCGTGAGGGTGCCGTATGTACGGTCTTTATATCCTATTGCGGCGGGCAGGTTGCTTTCGGCATAGCTTATGAGCACCTGGGCGCCACGTCCTGCGGGGCTGAGCACATCGGGCCTGACGGCTCCGAAGATGGTCTCATCGGCCCTGCGTTTTATGGTGGTCTTGCTGCGCAGGCCCCTGATGGCGGAGTGGGTGGCCGACGGCAGTGGACCCTCCCAGCGGTAATGCAGCACGCTGGCCGTAAAGAGCTCGTCCTTGAGGTCCGATATCATATCGGCACCTACATATGAGCCGCTTGTCAGTAGACGGCCGCCGTGATTGAGATAGACCTCGACCTGATGCTGCAGCCTGTCGGGGAATGTGGAGTAGTCCTTATGGAATACGGTGTCCTGGGCTGTGCGTTTCTGGAGTCCCAGGATGAGGTCCACCACCTGGTAGTCATCCAACCTGACATCACCGTCTATGACCGATTCGCGGCTGCATGACAGGAACGACCAGCCGGCCTGGGCTATGGACTTGCCGTGCAGGACAGGGTAGTCAAAGGTGTTGCCTGCAAGCAGACGGCCGGCCAGGCTGTCATCGCCGATTCCGAGCGATACCTCCTCCTCGGAGTCAATGGAGTCACGTGCGAATATCTGCTGTACGCCGGTCAGGATGGGGGAGCGCATATACTGTACGCCGGGGTCGGTGAGTATGTCGAATCCCTGGGTGCTGTCGGTCTCAACGGTCTCGGGAGCGCTCAGGCGCTGGAATCCGTTCACTATCAGGACACGGCCCTTGGAGTCCGATGCCAGATAGGCTGCCAGGGTCTCGGAGGGCATGCTCTGTCCACCTTCGTTGACGGCTGTCACCTTGAACCGGTAGAGGCGGTCCTTCTCCACGTTGAAACTCAGGCTGTTATCACGGGTGAACGTGCCTGCATCGAACCCGTTGTCATCGATCGCGGCATATACTATGTAGCCACGGGGCTCTGCCGTGGGTTCCATGGTGTCGGTCACCGCTTTCCATGAGAGGGAAAGGGTGCTGCTGCCCTGCTGCTTTACCGTGAAGTGGTCAACCGGCAGGGGCTGTACCACATAGCTGCGGTCATGCATGAAACTCACGTAACGGAGTATGGACTTGTATATGGAGCGTGATGCGGTAAAGCGGAAATTGGGGTTGAGAGCCAGCTTGACATCGGTGTAGTTCTGGTGTGAGAGCAGCTCCAGGAGCATGGAGAGTATCTGGGGCTCGCGGCTCTCGCAGTAGTTCTTGTCCCAGATGCCGCGGTATATCCACTCACGACCGATGGCGGGCTCAAGGTCGCGGCGCAGACCTGCCAGCACCATGTCGGTGAGGTCACGGCTTATCTCGCGCGAATGACCTTCGCCGAGCAGACCCTTGTTGAAATCAGTGGTGCAGATGCCCAGAGAGCCGTATATGGTGTCACCGTAGGTGTATCCGGCATCGGTATGGAGCGCAAAATAGAGCTCCAGAGGCACGCCCAGACCTGGGTTGGCCTTGTTGAATATGGAGCCGCCCGATATCCAGTTGGCTACATAGGGACGTGTCCAGATATCCTCGCGGTAGTCATCGGCCCCGCTGTACTTGCTGTATACGCTGTCGGGTGCGCCGGCGTAACGGGTGTAGTAACGGGCGCCCATGTTATAACGCGGAGCGGTGATCTCAAGCCCCTCACGTATCTCGGTGGCCATGCCGCCTCCCAGTCTTACGGCATCGGCACTGACGGTTCCGTGCATCTCGCTGCTGTTGTCCAGGCTTATCATGCCCTGCGGACTCTTGCCTTTCCTGAAATGGAAGGTGCCCAGATAGACCCAGGTGCCGCCGCCCATCTGCTGGTTCACCCTGAAGGTGGTGGAACCGCCGGTGTGGAACACTATGTATCGGGCGTCATCCACGCTTGTGGAGTCTGACTGGTAGGTCACATATACCCCGTAGTCACCGTCCTCAGGGACATCGGGAATCCAGAATGCGGTCGATATGGGCAGGCCCGGACCGCTGCCGGCCTGTGCCCTGCGGGTGGTGAGAGCCAGGCTGTCGGGCAGTATGCGTACGGAGTCGGCAGAGTAGCCGCCGGCGATGCTGTTGCCCCAGATGCCGTCCTCGCGGTAGTCGTTTGAACGGCAGCTTACCGTGACGCTTTGGGTCTGCCAGTCGCGCTCACGGGCCGTATAGACCACGGCGCCCGCGTTCTCGAGCATCGGAATTATATAAGGATAGGCGAATGACTGTGTCAGGAGGTCTTCACGTGTGCAGTAGAGCGACGGGCGCTGCCACTCCCAGAGCGTGTCTCCGTTGTCATAGTAGAGTCCGTGGCTGGGGGTCACGAACATATGGATGTTGTCAAGACCCTTGCCGGGCGTGTAGATGGCGCTCTCGTTCCTGACCCACGGCTTGCCGTCATACCAGGTCTCGTTCCAGAGGCCGGCCTGACTCATGTTGCGGCGGGCCCAGTTGGGTATGAGCTTCTCTATGGTCTTGCCGCCGGTGTGGATCTGCAGACTCCAGCGGCGTATGTCACCGGGCAGGTCACGGCGCAGTCCGGCGTAGATGGAGTCTATGAGTTCGTGACGGAACAGCTGGTAACTGAAATTCTGGTTCAGGTATATGTCCAGACGGCGTCCGTTGCGGTTTATGTCGGTGCGCTCTATCTTGAGGGTCTTGAGGTCGAACTCGCCCTGGTACTGCTCAAAGTGCTCTTTGACCTTGGTACGTATAGCAGCATTGCCCGTCTGAGCCGATAAGCTGCATACGGACAACACTGCGGCAAGCGCCGCCATTAGAGGTCGCACAAGCCGGAACATGTCACGAAATCACTGGGATTGCTGTGGCTTATTTCTTAAGCTTGGTGAGCTTGTCAATGACCTCGGATATGCTCTTCTGGAAGTCCTTGACCAGCTGGCTGTAGTATTTCTTGGCATTACCGGGCTCAGTGTGGCTGATGCGGGTAATGAATTCGTTGTCTATACGGAGAAGGTCAACGATGAGCTTCTCGGCCTCGTCCTTGTTTGTGCCGGGAACGAGCTCCTTATATATGAGGCACTCGGTGAAAATATCACCAATTACATAACTGATGTCTCTCTTGAGGTGTCTGCGACTTGCCATAGTGGTGTGTTTTATTGTTCATGCGAAAATAAGAATTAATTCTCAATTATTCTCACGCAGGTATTATGAAACTGATTGCCTGGGGCAGAATCTCCACATGGAAGTCGTTGCCGGCCAGCATCTCACCGTCCAGACAGAGCTCAATCTCCTTGTCGGAGTGGATATCGACGGTCTTGGCCTGGCGGTATATGAAGTGACCGCTGGTCTTGGGGTCATCCAGATGTTTTCCGGCGGTATATACGGGCAGGAGGCCCAGGAATCCGAACAGCGTGGTGGTCTTGCAATAGCAGACCTCGATCAGGCCGTCATCGTTCTTGGCGCGGGGTGAGCAGAAAAACTCGCCGCCCACGTGGTTGTTGTTGCCGAGGGTGCAGAGCAGCATGCGCTTGCCTGGGTTGAGCACCTCACCGTCGGCCGATACTTTGATGGCGTTGAAACGGGCGCAGAATATGGCTTTTACGATACCCCAACGGTAGGGGTTCTTGTTACCCTTGCGGCTCAGTTTGTTTGCGGTCGATGCAACTACCGAGTCAAATCCGAAGTTGCAGACGTTGATCGAGTATCGGTCCTCATTTACCTTGAGTATATCGATCTTATGGGGTGTGCCGTTTACTATGTCCTTCACGCTCAGGAAATCCTTTCCGGCGTAGTACTTTATGAAGTCGTTACCGCTTCCGTATGCAAGGACGGCCATGTGCTTGTTTGAGGCTCCTACCATGCCGGTGGCAACCTCGTTGATGGTGCCGTCGCCTCCGCATGCCACGAAACATGTCTCTTTTTCAGGGTTTTCTATACAATATTCCTTTACAAACTGGGTTGCGCTTTTCTCGGCGGTAGTCTTGTAAATCTCAAAGTCAATCTTGTTGTCCAGTTTATCAATCTCGTCCTCAATCACTTGAGCGTTGCCAATCTTGCTTGGCTCGTTGTTAATAATGAAGCAGTAGTGCATGTGTCAATAAGTTATGTTCCAAAACAAACGGCGCAAAGGTAATTAAAATTTGTAAAATACAACTCTAATGCATATCTTAGCCGTGAAATATAGATACGTTTTGTATGAAAAAAGTAACTATCGCACTGATTATTACGCTATTTGCCGCAGGTTCGGCAAAGGCTCTGAAACCCATACAGACTGAAGGTTTTGACAAATACAGGAACAGTATCAAGCTGGATCTTGCATCGACTTCCCTGCTTTCTCCTCAGGTTGAGTGGGAATACATGTCGGATTCCCGTCTCAAGATAGGAGCATTCGGAAAGGCCTACATAACCAACCGTAGCACGTTCTCGACACAGTTTGAGAGTAAGGAGGTTGCACCTAAGACCGTGGTTCTCAACGGCAGTAAGTATGACGTGAACTGGAACAACAGTCCCCACAGAATGTACGGTGAGGTGCAGAAAGACGGCGAGACCTATGAGGTCCGCTGGGACCGTCGTTACACCGGTGTCATGTTAGGCCCCCAGGCACGTTTCTATATGGGAAAAAAACCTGACAGAGGATTCTATTTCATATCCAAGATAGGATTGGGCCTGTTCCAGGAATCTTTCGATGTGTTCATGGGCAAGTACTCACTGGATGAGCAGCAAAGACAGAAAACCAGGATAAACAATGAACGGCAGGCCGCCCAGGCTGCAGGCCAGAGCTACTCGGAGCCTGAATGGGAATGGGGCGGCTGGAAGAAAGCCGGTAACGAGAAGAGTGATTTCAAGTGGGCAGTCGGAGCAGGTGCTGGTCTTGGCGTCCAGGGCTGGTTCGACCGCAATTCACACTGGGGTTATGACATCCACTGCCTTGCCAAGTACGTCTACGGCAAGGTCGATGAGGAGGAACACAGCCAGTGGGAATGGTTCCTGGGCCCCGGATTCATCCTGGACTATAACGCCTCGATAGTATTCCGCTTCTGACCTTTATCGGTACAATAAGGCTTTTTTACAAAGTATTTAAGCTTTAGGTTTGTGAGGTTGCGCATTTTTGACGAAATTTGCGCGACCTTTACTTTTAGTATAAGTATCATTAATAAACATATAACACTTAACGATGAGTACAAAAAGCGCATTGCAGATTGCCCGCGCCGCTTACCAGCCTAAACTTCCCCAGGCTCTTCGCGGTGCTCTTAAGGCTGTAGAGGGTGCTCCCACACAGTCAGTAGCTGATCAGGAAGAGGTAAAGAAGCTCTTCCCCAACACATACGGAATGCCGTACCTCAAGTTCGAGCCTACTGAGGGTTCAGTTGCCAAGAAGACCCTGAATGCAGGTGTAATCCTTTCAGGTGGTCAGGCTCCCGGCGGACACAACGTTATTGCCGGTCTGTTTGACGGTCTCAAGAAGCTCAACCCCGCCAACAAGCTCTACGGTTTCATCCTTGGCCCCGGCGGTCTGGTTGACCACAACTACATGGAGCTCACAGCCGATATCATTGACGAGTACCGCAACACCGGCGGTTTCGATATCATCGGTTCAGGCCGTACCAAGCTGGAGAAGAAGGACCAGTTCGACAAGGGTCTGGAGATCCTCAAGGCTCTTGACATCAAGGCTCTGGTTATCATCGGCGGTGATGATTCAAACACCAATGCATGCGTTCTGGCTGAGTACTACAAGGCTATCGGCGCAGGTGTTCAGGTAATCGGCTGCCCCAAGACCATCGACGGTGACCTCAAGAACTCAGAGATCGAGACCTCATTCGGTTTCGATACCGCTACCAAGGTTTACTCAGAGATTATCGGTAACATTGAGCGTGACTGCAACTCAGCCCGCAAGTACTGGCACTTTATCAAGCTGATGGGCCGTTCAGCCAGCCACGTAACTCTGGAGTGCGCCCTGCAGACCCAGCCTAACATCACCCTGATCGGTGAGGAGGTTGAGGCCAAGAACCAGACTCTCGATGATATCGTAACATATATCGCTCAGGTTGTTGCCGACCGTGCTGCACGCGGCATGAACTTCGGTACCGTTCTGGTTCCCGAGGGCCTGATCGAGTTCATCCCCGCCATCAAGAAGCTTATCGCCGAGCTCAATGACGTTCTCGCTGCCAACCAGGCTGAGTTCGACATGATCCAGGCCGATAAGAAGATCCAGTACATAGTTAGCAAGCTGTCTGCCGCCAACGCAGCTATATTCAAGAGCCTGCCCGAGAGCGTAAGCCGTCAGCTGGCCCTGGAGCGTGACCCGCACGGAAACGTTCAGGTATCTCTGATTGAGACCGAGCAGCTGCTGGCCGATATGGTAGGCGTTAAGCTCGCTGAGTGGAAGAAGGATGGCAAGTATCTGGGCAAGTACGCTACCCAGCATCACTTCTGCGGTTACGAGGGCCGTTGCGCAGCTCCTTCAAACTTTGATGCTGACTACTGCTACAGCCTTGGTTACAACGCATCAATGCTGATCGCTGCCGGCAAGACCGGTTACATGTCATCAATCAAGAACACAGTCGCTCCTGCTGACCAATGGATCGCAGGTGGTATACCTATCACCATGATGATGAACATGGAGAAGCGTAACGGTGAGATGAAGCCCGTTATCCGCAAGGCTCTCGTTGAGCTGGACGGCGCTCCCTTCAAGGAGTTCGTAAAGCATCGTGCAGAGTGGGCTCGTGAGACCTGCTTTGTATATCCCGGTCCTATCCAGTACTTTGGCCCGACCGAGGTTTGCGACCAGCCTACCATCACTCTCAAGCTCGAGAACAAGAAGTAATCCCAGGATATGCCTGCCAAGAAAGGCAAAACCGGTAAGAAAAGGGTTTCCGTTCCTAAAAAGAAAGGACGGAAGCCCTTTATTTTACCTGACTGGATGCACTGGCTCATCACTGCGGCGCTGCTCGTGATCATGTCGACAGGCGCCTATTACATGTTCCTGCGTCCCTATTTCTACCGATGGCGCCCCTGTCAGGGTAACAAGGACTACGGGGTGTGCCTGCCGTCCGGTTACCTTTACTACGGCATAGATGTGTCGCATCATCAGGGGCACATAAACTGGAACCAGCTTGCCACTGCATCGAAAGGGAAGGAGTTCCCCATAAAGTTCGTGGTCATGAAGGCTACCGAGGGAAGTACCTTTACCGATCCTGATTACCTTAATAATATAAGGGAGGCGCGTGCCGCCGGTTTCGTGTGCGGCGTGTACCATTTCTATGATCCGGGGACATCGCCCGGAAAACAGGCGGACCATTATATAAATACGGTGAAACTGGTCAAGGGTGATTTCGTGCCTGTGGTCGATGTGGAGCGTACCGGACGTTCATCGGGCGACCTGAGGCGTGAGTTGCTTGTGTTCCTCAGGGCACTCGAGTCACACTACGGCGCCAAACCTATCATATATGCATCGGCCAAATTCCGCCGCCGTCATCTGAACGATCCCGAATTTGACAGCTATCCTTTCTGGGTGGCGCACTATTACGTATCCCGTCCTGAGACCGACAAGCCTTGGCGTATGTGGCAGTTCACCGACCATGCAACCATCGAGGGCATAGGTGAATATACGGACTTCAATGTGTTCCGCGGATCAGAAAAAGACTTCAATAAATTGAGAATTGAGAAGTGAGAATTGAGAATTAACACGCAGAACCTGCGTATATCCCGCGACATAAAAATTCTCAATTCTCAATTCTCACTTCTCAATTATAGGAATTTTCCCCTCCTCTTTTAGGGAATTTCCGTCTGCCGGGTATAATAACCGAATTATTTTTGTGGTGGAAAGAAACCACAAAAACATACGGTTATGAAAAAGTCAGTAATTACATTAGCATTGATGGCAGTCACAATGACGGCCGGTGCGCAGAGGAATGACTTGTACTCATCCGGAAGGAACAATACACAGAACTCTTCAAAGAGCTCAAGTTCAAATACAGCGGTCGTTACACGTACTCCCGCTGCAGCGCCTGTACAGACAGCACCCGTACAGAAGGCAGCTCCTGCGGTAACGACTACTCCTCAGATCATAGTAGACCGTGATCCCGACGAGTACAACCGTCGCTATTCTTACGGAACAAGTCAGATTCAGTATGAGGACGGAACCATCCTTGATGATGTTCCTACCGTTTATGTACATGACACAGTCTATGTACTGGACAGCAACAGGGAGTACGCATATGACAACATGGGTTCATATGCCGAGGGTTACAACGACGCAGTCGAGGATTACTACCTGACCCGCCGTCTGTACCGATTCCACCACTACGACCGTCCGTACTTTACCCTGGTCGATGACATCCTGTACGATATCCTGTACTGGGACCGTTTCTTTGACGACCGTTACTGGTTGTACTCACACACCTACTACTACGATCCCTGGTATTATGATCCCTGGTACTACGATCCCTGGTATTATGATTCATGGAGCTTCCGTGTAGGATACCGTTATTACTACGACCCCTATTATTACAATCCTTATTATTACAGCAGACCTGTATACTACACATATATAGATAACCGACGTGACTCTTACACCGCCAACCGTAGGGTAAACGGTGGATGGGACCGCAACCTGAGCCGTTCGTCATCCGACAGGACCATAGCAGGATCGGCAAGCCGCAGCGTGACATCGGCCCGAAATGGTGCCGCAAGCCGCAGTGTAGCCGGTTCCGCAAGCCGCAACGTATCGGAGACTTCAAACAACCGTAGCGTATCGGGCAGCTCAAGCCGCACCACTTCGGGTTCAGCAAGCCGCAGCGTATCGAATACCGCATCACGTACGGTAAGCCGCTCAGCCGACGGCAGCGCAAATTCAGTAAGGACCGTGACTCCCGCTACTTCAAGCCGCAGCACATCAGGCACTGCCAGCCGCAGTACATCAGGCACTGCCAGTCGCAGTACATCGGCAACAACCAGCCGCAGTACATCGGGTACAGCAAGCCGCAGTACATCGGGTACAGCAAGCCGCAGCACATCAGGTACAGCCAGTCGCAGCGCTTCGACAAGCACCAGCAGCTCAAGGTCAGCTCAGTCTGGCGCAACCTACGACCGCCCCAGCAGCACTAGCACAAGCAGCCGTAGCGTACAGAGCGGAACCACAAGCCGCAGCACTTCGGGCACAGCCAGCCGCAGCGTATCGGGCAGCAGCTCATCGACCCGTAGCGTAAGCAGCTCAAGCAGCAGCTCAAGCTCAAGCAGTCGCAGTGTATCAAGCAGCTCAAGCAGTCGCAGCACCAGCGGTTCAAGTTCAAGCAGCCGCAGTGTATCAAGCAGCTCAAGCAGCCGCAGCACATCGGGTTCCAGCAGCCGTAGCGTATCAAGCGGTTCAAGTTCAAGCCGCAGCTCGTCAAGCGGTTCCAGTAGCCGTGGCTCCGGTGGATCAAGCGCAAGCCGCAGCACATCGGGCAGCTCACGCAGATAAATCGACAGCTCAACAGATACACTTAAAGATATAACTATACCCTATTTGTAAATCCATAAATAATTAATGATATGAAAACCAATAAGTTAATAATAGCAGCTCTCTTGACATCAATGTCAATTGGAGCCGGAGCTCAGACCTCTTTCGATGCGGCTAAGCTCTATGAGGAAGAACTTAACGGAACTGCACGTTACGTAGGTATGGGCGGAGCAATGGGCGCTCTTGGCAGCGATCCTTCGGTTATCAGCCATAACCCCGCAGGCATAGGTACCTACAGAAAGAGCGATATAAACACTACTCTGTCATTCTGGGGTGCGGAGACCGGCACCAGTCCGCTTGCCACCGTAAACTCTCCGCTCAACTCAGGCATGTTCAGATACTACTCATCGAACCCCAAGTCAGGTCTGCATACCAATTTTGACAACTTCTCTGTCATATTCTCAGGTTATGACGGCAGTGACAGCTATATGAACTTTGGTCTCTCTTACCGCAAGCTCCAGAATATGGACCGTGAGATAAACTACTCTGATTCATATTTCGATGCACAGGGCGACGAGAGATGGCGTGACTATAACAACCATCTGGAGAACAGGCTGAGCTCTCTTGACCTTAACCTGTCAGCAAACTTCTCTGACATGCTCTACCTGGGATGGACCGTAGGATTCCAGTTCGGCAAGACCAACTCAAACGGATTCCTGTATGATTTCTATCCTGCCGGTCTGAGACCCGGAATAGCTGATGCTGAGGATATTGAGGCCGTCGATTTCGGTACAGACGGCGTGTCTCGCGGATGGAACATGGCATTCGGTATGATACTGCGTCCCGTCACTCCTCTCAGACTCGGTGTCGCTGTCAAGACTCCTACATACTTCAAGGAGAATCTTATCTACCAGGATGATGTATATGCATTCGACGGTCAGGCCAAGGGTGTAGGTGCCGATAACGAGATCGACTACAAGTTCATATCACCCTGGAGCATTGACTTGAGCGCAGGTATTACAGTTGCCCAGACAGCAATCGGTATTGAGTATGAAAGACATTTCACAGAGCGCTCTTCACTCTCCGTTGGCGGCCTGAACCTCGTGAACCAGGGTACTCCCGATTTCCAGGACTACTCAGTGCTCAAGGTCGGACTGGAGCAGAATGTAAAGAACCTCTCGTTCCGTGTAGGTTATAACTATAAGTCTCCTTCATTCAAGGACGGTTCATACAAGTTCGTAAAGGATACCTGGTTCAACGGTTGGGTCAAGGATGAAAACGGAGATGACCTGATGGGACGTTTTGACAACCAGACCGATGCACGCAGGGACGCCCATTACTGCACTCTGGGTTTGGGCTACTGCTCAAAGCCTGACAGGGACGGTACACAGTTCTACTTTGATATGGCTTACGTATTTGGCCGCAGGTACTCAGATTTCAATATGAACGAGTACGATGAGGATATGGATATCAGGTACAAGTACGACACAAATAAGGTCATGATGACCTTGGGATGGAATTTCTAAGTTTCTAACTTTGAGATAATTTGGCTGGATTCCGGCTGGTCTTGGTGACCGGCCGGAATTATTTTTTGGCCATAGGATTCAGAACTTGCCCAGGATGCGGTCCATCACCCAGTTGGTGGGAGTGGCGCTTATGCCGTCACAGCTGCATATCGGGCCTCCGTTAAGATGATCCACGACAGCCTGTACAAGGGGGAACTGTACATGTTCGGGGTTGGGAACCTGGAATTCGTGACGTCCCTCACTGTCATGCAGCGCGATGGGCTGGAAGGTGAATATGGAGAAGCATATCATACCCTTGTCACCGATAAGCTCAATGCGGTCCTCCTTGGCGGATTCATCGGCCACAAAACACCATGAACCTGAGCCTACCAGTCCGTTCTCGAACTTGAAGCAGGCACTTACGGTATCCTCAGCCTGATAGAGTCCGGCACGGTTGCTGCAGAGTCCGTAGGCATCGATTATGCAACCGCAGAGTTCCTGCACCATATCAATCTGATGGGGCGCCAGGTCATAGAAATAGCCGCCTCCCGATATGTCGGGAATGACGCGCCAGGGCAGGTTGGTGCTGTTGTAGTCCAACTCCTTGGGGGGCTGCGCAAAACGGATCTGCACGTTTATGAGCTTGCCTATCTGGGGTATGAGTTCCTTGACTTTGAGGAAGTAGGGCAGATAACGGCGGTAGTATGCTACGAAACAGGGAACTCCTGTCTCTCTCGATATGCGGTTTATCCTCATGCACTCGTCATAACTCTGGGCCATGGGCTTTTCTATGTAGACCGGCTTGCCGGCTTTCATTGACATGACGGCGTATGTGGCGTGTGATGAAGGGGGTGTGGCTATATAGATGGCATCGACGTTGGGGTCCTCAATGAGTTCCATGGCATCGGTGTACCATTTCTTTATGTTATGCCTCTCGGCGTAGGAACGTGCCTTGGCCTTGTCACGGCTCATGACCGCCTCAATGGCCGAACCCTGAGCCTTGGCGAATGCGGGGCCGCTTTTCTTCTCGGTTACCTGTCCACATCCTATGAAACCCCATCTTATCATATCTCTGGAAAAGTACTGTTGCGTTAATCGTAGAAGGTCCAGCTCAGACCGATCTTGACCATTCCGGGGTTGGCGGGATAGCCGGGTACGATGAATGAGTCACGGTTGCTCATCATACCTTCATTGGCATGGTAGTACATGATGTAGAAACGCACGCCGCGAAGGTCGCAGTTCACGTATCCGGTCATGAGAGGATAGCCTCCCACCTCGCGTATGAACTTATCGCTCTGTATGTTGTACATACCGACTGCGGGACAGTAGTCAGGAGCGGCATATCGGCTGAAATAGAGGGCGTTGGCACCTACCTCCATGGAGAGTCTCTTGTAGTAGACGAACTTGAAGTAGAGGTCTGTGAATACATTCACCTGGGGGAGGGGGATGACCTTGCTGTTGCTGGAGAGCTGATATGTTATGTTGTTGTCCCAGTGAATGGGGCCGAGCTTGAAGTTCTGCTGAAGTGTGGCGCTCAGAATCTGTATGGAACCGCTGTGCTGTGCTGCCGTGACGGAGTAGGTGGCCTGGGTTATGTTATCGGCATTGACGTATGAGCCACCGTCGTTACGCAGATAGATGTAGCCTGCCACATTCTCAACGTCAAGCTGAAGGTGTGTGCGTGTCTTCTCTATGTCGATGTAACCGCCAAAGTGTGTGCGGAACTCCTTCTTGAACTCCTTGTCCCACCAGGCGTAGGTGGTGTGGTAGCTGCTCATGAAGAACGGTGCGTTAAGGGCCGACATCTCAGCGTAGGCACCTATCTTGGCATCCTGCTTGAGTACGGGGTAGCGTAGCTGCATACGGCCGCTAAGATTTATGTCACCCAGGTTGGCACCGAGTATGCAGCTCTCTATTCCGGCATGGAAGGTCAGGTTCTCACCCTTTGCCTTCTCCAGCTGTGCACCTATGCTCAGGTCACCCTCGTTGATCCTGTTTACGAACTCTCCCTCGCCTTTGAGCGTATCGGGCATGCTGAAACGCCTGTAATCAAAACGGGCATAGGCCGACAGACCCGCGATGGCCCATTTGGTGGCGCCCTCGGTGAGTGAGAGCGAGAGTGTGTTGCTTACGTAGAAGTTTGACATCCTGTCTATGGAGTCTGCCTTGAGGTAGGTGTGCTCGTAGTAGCCCTTGGGTACCTGATAGGAGAGGTAACGTTTCTGCAGGTTTCCTATCTCCAGGGTGTGGGCTGCAGTGGCCAGGTCGATCTCACGACGGTAGGTATAGATGGTGTCACCTATACTGTCTGTCTGGCTCTTGTGTGTCTTTATGACAACCTGCTGGTTGAGCAGGCCCTGTGTACGTTTAATGTTGTTCCAGTTGTAGTAGAGACGGAACGGCATATCCTCAGGGGCATAGCTCTTGCGTCCCTCGGCCATGGCCTCAGGGTTGGTTACATATCGTTTGTCCTGAATGCCGCCGTTCTCGGCCAGCTTTATCTCATCCTTGTTGGCTGTGACGTAAAGGTTGTACACGTCGCCGCGGTAGTAGGTGTAGAGACGTGTATCGAACATGGAGGTGGACTGGTTCTGGTAGCGGCCGCGGCCAAGCAGATAATCCATGTCCAGACCTATGCCGACCTTCTTGTTGAAATTAGCTGCAAAATAACCCTTGATATGCTCCTCGCCGGTACGTTTGTTACCGCCTTTGTAATAGTCTATGCTTACGTGGGGGCTCATGGCATCGGTAAAACGGAACTGGTCGGGGTTCTTTATCCAGAAGTCAAAGGGGGCGTCGAATATGAAATCCGACATATGCTCCCGCTCAAAATAGAGACGTGACAGTCGTGGTGAACCCATATTGCCAAGGTGGCTGTAGGTGCCCAGCATGCCTTCAGTCAGATGCGCGTTCTGGAATGAGTGGTGTATGGTATCGGGTTCGATGATATCGTTCAGGCCTGTCCTGGTGTTGATGGTCCACTGGAAATACTCCTTGGAGACGGTGCGTTCTATGACGGTTGAGTCCTTGTCGGGATCCACGTTCATGAATCCGTCCATGTTCTCGCCGCTGAATCCGTCCATATTCTGGGAGAGGGTGCTCTGAGCCGTGATGAGGCCAGGGGTGACCGTCAGTACGAAGGCCAACGCCATGTGGCGTATGAGATCTTTAGCGGACTGTTTCTTATTCATCAGGGAACAAGTCTGAGTATGTATTCTGCAATCTTTATGACGAGTGAGGTGCCGCATGCCCAATAGAACGGGGTGGAGGGTATGGCCTTGCTCCAGTTCAGTATGAACAGTACGGTAGTCACGGCTGCTCCGACCAGGAAGAGGGTATTGAGTATGTAACGTGCCTTGTCGGTGCCGTTAAACTGGTTGCTCCGGTGTATGCGTGAGGGGGCTTTGCGGACCTTGCCGGTTATGTCATACGCGGCACGACTGTCCATATCGGAAAGTATGGTGTAGGCGCGGGTAATCTGCTCATTCCTCTCAGTGCCCTCGGGGGCCTGTGCAATAAGACGCTCGTAGGCTTCACGGATTGTTGAGTCCGATGCAGACGGGTCTACGCCCAGTATGTCATATAGTTCCTTGTTCTGTGACATGCCGGAATCAGAGGTTATCGATTACTGCATCAATTGTCTCAAGGAACAGCTTGTCCTTCATGTCGATGGTCTTGATGCGGAACTTGCCGGTGCTCTTGAGGAACTTGGTGCCTTTCCTGTTGTAGGCCTCCTTATCGGTGATCCACTCCTCGGCCGTGAATCGCTGGCCGCCGCCCTCGCGATGCTCCTCGTAGCGGTATTTGATATCGGTTATCCTGAGGGTTATCTGTCCGTTCTTTATGGCCACGGAGTAGTTGTACTCTACGTTGGACTGGTCAAGAACGAGGCCGGTACGCTTGAATACTATGATCTGGTCCATGTGGAATATGAACCTGCGGGATGAGGCATCCTCATTCAATACGCGGCTGGCATGTACATAAGGGCTTACAAAGTGACCCTTGGACCACTTTATGAGAAGGTCGTAACACTGGTCGTCGGTCATACCCTGGGGAACCGGCAGGCTCCTCTCAAAGTAAACCGATCCGTTCTCGTCAACGGGCACTGCTCCTTTACCGTATTTGGGATCGTCCTCGGGAGCGACTGCTGCGAATGAAAGTGCTGTAACCAATAAGCCTGCAAATATCAATAATGCCTTTTTCATATTATACCTTATTTTATATAAAAACAGATTCAACGCAAAAATAGTCATTTTTACGGATATAATCCGTGGGGGTGGTTTATTATTGGCAGGAGTCCCTCTATTTAACAACAAACACGCTCCAGAGGGCGCTTTGAGGGGTCTCTAGGGCATTTTTAGAGGTAAAATACCAGTTTTTGACATTTTTTTTAAAAAAAGATGACCTAATCTTTGCAACTAATGGAATAAGTGTTATTTTTGCGTCAGTAAGGATTTTTAATTAATCATTTCAATAACAAACAACTATGGAGAAAATTTTGAAACAGGCTGCTGAGCTTTATGCAGCATTTGCAAAGGACGCAAATTCTCAGATTGAGAAGGGTAACAAGGCTGCCGGTACACGCGCACGTAAGGCTTCTCTGGAGCTTGAAAAGCTCATGAAGGAGTTCCGTAAGGCTTCTCTTGCTGCTGCAAAGTAAAACAGTATCTAAGAAAATAAGCAGGGCGCAAGTAATTGCGCCCTACTTTTTTTGTCTCTATCGGGACCGTTCGGGACGGTTTTCTCCAATAGTTAAATTATTTATGGATTATAACTCCTTATAACCCTTTTAACAATTCGCAACCAATCGGCTTATTCCAGGTAGATCATTATACGGCCGCTTATCTGGAGCAGTGAAATCTCGCAGACCTTGGTGTCATACTGTACCTGGAGCAGGCTCTCCTCGGCATCCAGAAGTGACTTCTGGGCCTCACGCATCTCAATACCTGAGAGGTTGCCGAGCAGGTAACGCTCCTGTGCAATCTCCATGGTCTCCCGTGCTGTTTTCAGGTTCTGCTCCTGGAGTTCAAGCAGCATGAGGTTGTTCTGGTAAGCCTGCCAGAAATCATCCAGGTTGGCGCGGAGCTGAAGCTCCAGCTGGTCGATGGTTATATCGGCTGTGAGTTCATCCAGACGGGCATTGCGCTCCTGGGTACGCTGCTTTCCTGTAACCAGGTTTATGCCCATCGTGGCGCCGAATGAGGGACCCCAGTTGGTGCGGTCGGTATAGGTGCTGTTGCCATAGATGTTGTGTGACAGACCATATGAGGCATTGACCTTGAGGTACGGATAGTTACGGGCCTGTACGGTACGGCGGTCCAGCTGGGCTATGGTGCGGTTGCTTTCTGCACGAAGCAGTGACGAGTTGGTCCTCATCATGTCTTCATACAGTGATTCGTACTCAAGTCCTGTAAGCAGGTTGATTGCGGTATCAGCTGCGACGTGGACTGAACGAAGGTCCTGATTGGACATGAGTCGGTTGATACGGATGTTGGCCGATGCCACAGACTCATGCTGTTTTAGGCTCTTGGCGCTGTCTGAATTAAAATAGACCTGTGCCTGCTGCATGTCCAGACGTGAGTCACCACCCATGTCATAACGCTCGCTGGTTATACGAAGACGCTCTTTTGAGAGTGCTGTGGCATACTCCAGGTTCTTGAGATGTATGGTCTGGCGAACCAGGTTGTAATACTCGGTGGTCAGGTTGGCTATGTAATCCTCAATGGTTACGCGGGTCTGGATGGCTCCCTGATTATGCAGCTCATTCAAACGGTCGCGGGTGGCCTGGATGCTGAATCCGTCAAACAGAGTCCAGTCTGCACGGATCTGGGCGCTGAGGGTATGGTCCAACACATTGCGGTTGGATACGGTGGAGCCATCGGCCGCAAGTGTGGCATCATTGCTGGAGACGGAACCGGAGTAACTGCCCGATGCACTAACGGTAGGTGCCCCTCCAGCATAAAGCCAGGAGTCATTGTTGGCGGCTTTCTCCTCAGAGATGTTGACCAGCTTTATCTGATAACTCTCATTGATACCTGTCTCAAGGCACTCTTTAAGAGTCATGATCTGTGCCTGCATGCCCGTGCTCAAGGCAAGGGCGGCAGTTATGCATAGTATTCTGTATTGTTTCATTCCTTTTTCTTTTGGGTTTTGCGGTCTGTGGAGATGTAGCTGTAAACAGCGGGCACCACATACATGGTAAAGAATGTGGAGATGAGCATACCGCCTACGACGGCAGTACCCATGGCTACACGTCCGGCGCTGCCTTCGCCGTGTGCGAACATAAGCGGCAGCAGACCGAGCATGGTCGATGTACTTGTCATCAGGATAGGTCTGAGTCGCTGTACCGATGCCTGACGGATAGCCTCAGGCTTGTCAATGCCGGCAGCCTGTTTCTGGTTGGCGAACTCCACGATAAGGATACCGTTCTTAGCCACAAGACCTATAAGCATGATGATACCGATCTCACTGAATATGTTCATGGTCTGGTCGCCGTTACGCAGGAACACAAGGGCTCCGAACACGGCCAGAGGCACGGTGATCATGACAATGAGAGGATCCTTGAAACTCTCGAACTGGGCTGCGAGCACCAGATAGATGAGCAGTAGGGCCAGACCGAACGCGAACAGCAGGCTGTTGGAACTCTCGCGGAAATCCTTGGACTCACCGGTAAGGGCGGTACGGAAGGTGTCATCGAGGGTCTCCTTGGCAATCTTGTCCATCTCGTCAAGGGCCTGTCCCAGGGTGTATCCCTTACCCAGTCCGGCCGATACGGTGGCCGATACGAATCGGTTGTATCGGTACAGACGCGGAGGAGCGATATCCTCCTTGAGGTCCACCAGGTTCTCCATCTGAATCATGTCGCCGCTTCCGCTACGCATGTAGATGGACTTGAGCGCCTGGGTGGTGTTACGCTGCTGACGGTTAATCTCACCTATAATGTCATACTGCTTTCCGTTCATGTAGAGGTAACCCATACGCTGGCCGCTCAGTCCCCACTGCAGGGTCTGGGCAATATCGCGGGTGCTTACGCCCAGCAGGTTGGCCTTCTCGCGGTTTATCGATATGCGGACCTCGGGCTTGGAGAACTTGAGGTCGGCATCGGCCATCTGGAAGGCAGGGTTGTCATTGACCTTGGCAAGGAAGGTGGGGAGCACTTCCTGCAGTTTCTCGATGTTGGTGGCCTGGATGACGTAACGTACAGGCATGCCGCCACGGCCTCCGCCGAACGAGGACTGCTGCTGTACGAATGCGCGGGCGTCATTCTCACGGCGTACGGCGGCGCTCAGTTTCTCGAACACCTCCATCTGTGAGTAGTTGCGCTCGTTTATATCCTTGAGGGTGATCTGTATGTTACCGCCTCCGCTCGATACGCGAGCGGTCACGAACTTGGCATCGGGCATAAGTGAATCGACCACGTCGTTTATGCGCTCGGTGTAGTCACGCATATACTCGTAGGTCACGCCCTCGGGGCCCTGTGTGCGGACGGTCACCTGTGAGCGGTCCTCCATAGGAGCCATCTCCGACGGGGTCTTGACCCACATCCACGCTGCGATTCCAAGTGCCAGGACCATGCTGCCCAGGGCAATCCATCGGTTCCTGAGTATAAAGTCAAGACTCTTGCTGTAGTATCGGTTCATACCGTCAAAGAAGGGCTCCGACCAACTGTAGAAGGCGTTCTTCTTTTCGCGGCGTACCAGTATCTTGGTGGAGAGCATGGGGGTGAAGGTGAGGGCGGCAAAGGTCGATATGACCACGGCGCCGGCAATCACGAACGCGAACTCACGGAACAGACGTCCGGTCTGGCCCTCCATGAATACTATGGGCACGAACACGCAGAGCAGTGTGATTGAGGTCGATATGATGGCGAACAGAATCTCGCGTGAGCCGTCTATGCCGGCCTGGCGCGGAGTCATGCCTTTCTCTATGCGGTTGTATATATTCTCTGTCATTACGATGGCGTCATCGACCACAAGTCCTACCGACAGTACTACGGCGAGCATGGAGAGCACGTTGATACTGAATCCCAGCAGGTACATTACAAAGAACGAGCCGATGATTGAAACCGGGATTACCAGAACCGGGATGAGAGTCACACGCCAGTCGCGCAGGAATAGGAATATGATGAAGATAACCAGTATGAATGCCTCATACAGGGTGGTCTTAACCTCGTTGATTGACGCGCGGATAAAGCGGGTGTTGTCAAAGCCGTACTCGTAACCTACGTCCTCGGGGAGGTCCTTCTCCATGAGTTTCATGCGGTCGTACACGGCGTTGGCTATGTTGATGTGGTTGGCACCGGGCTGGGGTGTGACTGCCACACCCACCATGGGGATGCCGTTCATCTTCATGTAACTCTTTATGTCACGCGGGCTGAGCTCGGCCTGGCCTACGTCGCTGAATCGGATTACCTTGGTGCCGTCATGCTTTATGACCAGGTTGTTGAACTCCTCGGTGGTGTGCATCTGGCCAAGGGTACGGATCTCAAGCTCGGTGGTGTTACCCTCAATCGTACCTGAGGGGAGCTCCACGTTCTCGCGGTCCAGGGCGTTCTTGACGTCCATGGGGGTGATGCCGTAACCGGACATCTTGACGGGGTCAAGCCACAGGCGCATGCAATAGCGCTTTTCACCCCATATCATCACGGAACTCACGTCCTGGATGGTCTGGAGCTGCTCCTTAACCACCAGGTCTGCAAGTTCACTGAGTTCAAGCAGTGTGCGCTTATCACTGTGCAGGGCAACCATGAGGATAGGCATGGCGTCGGCATCGGCCTTGGATACCGTGGGGGGATCGCAGTCGCGGGGCAGCATTCGCTGGGCGCGTGATACCTTGTCGCGCACGTCGTTGGCGGCGGTCTCCAGGTCAACGGAGAGCTCAAACTCTACGGTGATGCGGCTGCTTCCGTACTGGCTGACCGATGAGAGGGAGCGGATGCCCGGGATACCGTTGATCTGCTGCTCCAGCGGCTCGGTTATCTGGTTCTCAATGACCTCGGCGTTGGCTCCGGGGTAGGAGGCCGATACCGATATGATGGGGTTGTCGACCGACGGGTATTCGCGTACGCCAAGACTGGTGTAGCCTACCACGCCGAACAGGATTATTATGAGCACCAGCACTGTGGCCAGCACCGGGCGGCGTATGCTAAGTTCGGATATGTTCATGGATGCGGCAGGTTATTTGAGTTCAACCCTCATTCCGGTACGCAGCTGCATGGTGCCGCTGGTTATTACGGTGTCGCCTACGCTCAGGCCGCTCAGCACCTGGACCATTGCGTCTGTGCGCAGGCCTTTGGTGATTTCCTGGGGCATTGCCTTGCCGCCTTTGTAGAGGAACACCTTGTCAATGCCCATCTCGGAGATGACTGCCTCGCTGGGTACTGCAAGGGCGTTCTTGAATGTGCGGGTATTGAGGCTGACGCTTACGTATCGGCCGGGAACAAGCTTGCCGCCGGCGTTGTCGTAGATGGCGCGGACCAGATAGGTACGGGTGCCCTGATCGACCTTTGAATTGGTGGCGTAGACCTGGGCGTTGTGGATATCGTCGCTGCCCTCGACCGTGAATGTCAGCTTGGCTCCGTTCTGCAGCACGCCGGCGTAACGCTCGGGGATGGCGAACTCAACCTTGAGTTTCTCGGTGTTGGTAAGGGTGGCAACATTGGTGCTGGGCGATGCGTAGGCTCCAACGCTCACCTGACGCAGGCCTATTATTCCGTCAAACGGGGCCTTGAGCTCGGTCTGGTCCAGCTTGGCGCGGCACTCCTCAATGTCGGCCTGGAGTTTGTTGAAGTTGGCTTCGGCCTCCTGATAGGCCTCCTTACTTACGGCCTCCTTCTCGTAGAGGGCTTTCTGGCGGGCCAGACGGTCCTCGGTTGACTGATACTGGGCCTCCAGTTTCTTGAGCTGTGCCTGCAGGGGCGCGTCGTTGATCTTGGCCAGCACCTGACCTTTCTTGACTTTGGTGCCCTCCTCAAAGAATATGTCGGTGATTTTGCCCGATGTCTCGAACGACAGGTTTACCTCTTCGTTGGGGATGAGGCTTCCGCTGATGTTGATGCCGTCCACAAGCTCGGTGGGCTGCATCACTACGTGACGCACCAGCAGCGTCTGGCCTCCTCGGCCTATTGGCGCACCGGCTGTGGGCATCGGCCCTGCTGGTATTTCTGAGTTTGATTTTGGTTTAAAACGGTATATTCCTAAAACGGCCAGTCCTATAACAATAGCGGCTATCAGCACCCATTTGGTAGTTTTGCTCATAAATTTAAGGTTAATCTTAAAGGTGCAAATTTACTGATTAGACACCTTTTTATTTCGCGCGTGATACGCGCTTAACATTTTTTAGGCAAAAACGCCGCATTGGGGTCGTTTAACTTTGCGTCACTTTTTAAAAGAATCGGCCGGTACGTTTTTTGTAATCCAGGTATTCCTGACCGAAATCTGCTTCAAGCCGATGCTCTTCGGAGCGTACCTGGAACATCATCAGGATGAACAGGATTGCAAATACCAACAGCGCCCACAAGTTCCAGAGCGCAATCAGAATTCCTGTGTAATAGAGGTATGTGCCTGATAACATGGGATTTCGGCTATGCTTGTAGGGCCCATCGGTCATGAGATGCTTGGTGCGCGGATCGACCTCGTGCCCCATCGCGTCGAACGGATTGCCGTCGCCCACGCGCTTCATGTAAATGATGCTCCACACGCTCAACGCAAGCCCCGCTAGACAGAGGGCCGATGCACAAAGCATGCGTATCAAAGGAATGTCTGCAACCTGAGGCATTCCTGCCGCCCACCACATCAGCGTGGGGATGCCGGCTATAAAAATCACGAATCCAAGTAAGTATCCTTTCATTTTTCAATTGAATCAAGCCATTGCTTAATCTCGCTGGCATCGGGGGTATTAAGCAATCGTCCCGGCTTCCGGCTTAATCTCATACAGCGTCGCTCCGGCTGCATCGGCCAGTTTGCGTGCCACTGACTCTGTCGTGCCGGTGGCTGAAAAATATGCTACTAATGTTTTCATGTCTCAAAGATACTAAAAAATTGACGCAAATGGGTATTTCTTTTAGTCGCTTCGCTTTGTAAAAGCGTCCCTTTGGGCCGAGCGAACAATGCGTCACTTTGAGTCAAAATTCAGGTAGAGGCTGTTGACGCCGTTGCGGTAACGGTAGTCGATGCTCCGGCAGAAACCTTCTATTATCATCATGCTGAGGTTTGCATCAGATGCTCCGGGGGTGTATTCAATCATGGGGTTGTAGGCCTTGCCGATGGACTTTACGGTGATGGTCAGGCGCTCACTGGACCGGCTCAGCCCGATGTCAAAGCAGCCGCTCTTGCCGCACTGCAGGGACATCTCCAACTCGTGAACCATTATTTCCTCGACGCAATGGGTCAGGGCGGTCTCCAGCTGTGTGTCCAGCTTCAGCTCGTGAATATGCTCGGTCAGGAGTGTCAGGTTTTGGTTGACCGATTCCCTGCTGTAGTTCACGCTGACTGTCAGGCCGTCCGCGTCATCGCGTTTCCAGTGCTTGTAGACGTAGGCCGATGCCAACGCGCCGATAATCAGTGCGATAGTCATGCCTGCGGGTAGCGCGTACCAGATCCAGGCTGCGTTCCAGCGGGGCAGGATTGCGGCCAGCGGCAGGACGGAGAGCAGGATGGCTGCCTGGACCAGACCTGCTAACTTGTTGAATCCCAGCAGCATGAATGCGTTGGCCATGATCATGATGATTCCGGCGGGGATGAGCAGGAGGCTGAATATTCTTATGGGTGCGATTGAGAGCGCACGGAGTTGGTCATCGGCCCCGAAGAGGGTGGCTATGGGTCCGGGAATGGCTATCAGGACGACCATGGTGATGACGGAACCTATTATCACTGTGCGGGTTGTGCTGCGGATTAGGCGAATCACGCCGTCGTAATCGTGCTCGCCCAGCATTATTCCGCCGATGCCGGTCACGCACGATCCGGTGCCGGTGTACAGGAGCATGGCGATGAGGAACAGCTGCATGCAGATGCTGAGCGGGAACATGCCGTCGGCACCCATGGCGCTCAGTACGATGGTGTTGAGGCCCAGGGTCAGGATGATGGTGGATATGCCTCCAAGTATGGCTGGGAGGCCCGTGCGGGTTATCTCGCCCAGCAGTTTGAGCAACATTCGCGGGGCGGGGATTTCAAGGCGGAAGGGCTTGGGCGGACGTCTCAGGAACGGCACCATGACACAGAACGCTATGACCGCTGCGACCGATGACCCCAGCGCGATGCCCCGTATGCCCACTCCAAAACCTCTTACCAGCAGCATATCGAACACCAGATTGCTGATAATGAATACGATGACGAATATCAGCACTATGCGGGGCTGACCGCAGATTTTGACAAACTGTGACCAGCAATTGGCAAAGATTGCGAATACGGTGCCTATGAATGCGAACGGCAGGTAGCTGCGCAGCATGGGGGCCAGGCGCGGATCCTGGGTTATCAGGGCCGATATCTGATTGGTAAAGATGTACAACAGTATGAGTAACAGTGCGTTGAGAATCAGGAAAAAGAGGGATGCGGTCATTACCAGACTATCGGACCGGCGGTAATCCTGATTGCCCAGTGCAGGCGCCATCAGGATGCTGGAGCCCATCATTATCATGACGGTGGGGAGCAGCAGCAGGTTGACGATGGGCATGGCCAGCGTTACTACCGATATTGAATCGGCGCCGATGTACTGTCCCACCACGATGCTGTCGATGGTGGAATTGAGCTGCACCACAATTCCGGCCAGGATGGACGCTATCAGAAATATCCGCAGCGTGTGATTGATTATATGTGAGTTCCTTTGCGTCACTTCATCAGGATGTCAAACATTCCTTTGTCCTTGAAGTCCTGGGTGCGCTGGTCCCAGAAGCCAAAGTCGGCGTCGTAGCACCACAGGGTCCAGGCTATGTTGCACTCGTTGAAAATGGAGATCATGTCGGTCATCCAGGCGTAGGCCAGATCGCGGGGCGTGCGCTGGTAGGCTCCCCATTCGCCGCAGAAGAGCTGCAGACCCAGGTCCTGGGCCAGTTTGATGGCATCGGCCATATCATTTTTGATGCGCTCGCGGTTCCACTCGGTCAGGCCTTCGTTGTCGCGGATTATCTTCTGCAGCTGCGGGGTTGCCTGCTCATAATCGGCCTGTGAAATGAGCTGCCCGGGGTAGTTGACGGTGCCCGTGTATCGGCCCACATCGGTCCACGACGCGCGGTAGTGGGTCACGAACATGGGGTTGTAGTAGTGGAAACTCAGGATGATGTTCTTGTCGCCGGCGGGGATTCTTAAATCCTTGAACGTGCCGACGCTCTGCCAGCGGTTGGAGCCGATTACCAGCTTGCGGTCGGGCTCCAGCTTGCGCAGGGCGGCGTGCACCTTTTCGACCACCTGGTTCCACTGTTCGGGGTCATCGGCCACGGGCTCGTTCATGAACTCGTAGGCCACCATGCTGACGGGGTATTTTTTGATCTCGGCCGATAACTGCGTCCACATGTCGATGAGTTTCTGCAGTTCGGCGGGGTCCTCATAGAGGGCGTTTTTCTGGCCTTCCTGCAGCACGAAACTGTGGGAGCGGAGGGTGTGCAGGTCCACTATGACGCGCAGATTGTGCTTGACGGCCCAATCCAGGGCATTGGTCAGGAGCTGCCAGGCATCGTCCAGGCGGTTGCCCTGTTCGTCCCAGAACTGGACCTCGTCAATGGGCAGGCGGATGTGGTCAAATCCTAGTTCCCTGATTCGGATCATATCCTGCTCCTTGATGTGGTTTGCGCGCGCCTGGCCCCGGGCCTGCGACTGGCTCAGCCAATGGCTCACGTTTACTCCGCGTTTGATCTCAAAGCCGTTCTGGGCTTGCTGACGCAAAGGGGTTGACGCAAAGGGGTCGTTTAATTTTGCGGCGTTTGACGCATTGTTAAACGACCCCTTTGCGTCACTTTTTGAGGATGCGGCGGATGAGGCTTTCGCTGATGCCGGTTATGCGGGCAATCTGCCGGTTGCTGGCGCCGAAAGCATGTATCTTTTCCAGGATTGCCGCCTTTTGGGGCTTGGAATAGGACTGAATGTCCTTGATGTGCTCCACGCCGCAGTCCAAGAGTATAAAATCGCGTACTATTTCATCGCTCAGCCTGAATGGTGACTCGTTGTTGATATCAAGAATGCGCTGGGCCTTGGGCATCGGCTCATCGACCAACTCTTTCAGTGTCTGTAGGGGAACTCGGGATAGTATTTGGCTGATGGAATATAACTTGATGTAACACAGTTTGTTAAGGAATTCCCGCCAGCTGCTCCATTCGTAATCTTCGGCCCTTTTTACCAGTCCGCCGGCGATGGGGTTCTGGTGTATGTATCGGATCAGAGTCTGGAAATAGGCCCAGTCATTGACCGGTTCGCTGCGGAATCGGCCCTGGAAAAGGTGCCCCGTATGGCCGTATTTGAGGTTGTAGTATTGTGCGTACGATATCGTGATGCCTTTTATTAAGTCCGATAAGCACTCGTCCTTTTCCTGAATGAGCAGATGGACGTGGTTGGACATCAGGCAATAAGAATACAATACACAGCAGGGTGGTAACGTATCGTGCTCATTATCTTGCGGATAGCACTTTTGCTGGAGAATTGTCAGAAACCTGAGGTAATCTTCATTGCTTTCAAAAATGTCTTGCTTGTTGTTGCCTCTTAGCATTACGTGATAAACGCCGGTAGTGCTGGCTGCTCTGTATTTTCTGGTCATGTTTTATAGGTATTAAATTAAACATATGCAAACAATTCTGTTGTTGCAAATGTAAGCATTCGGACCAATTATAATGAATTATGGGGAGGAAAAGTGAAGATTGACGCAAAGGGGTCGTTTCGTTTTGCGTCATTTGACGCATTGTTAAACGACCCCTTTGCGTCACTTTAATCGGCCAAAATCATTCCAGCCGGACTGGAGTTTGCCGTTGTGGGTGTCTTGTATCAGTTTTTCCAGAGTCTTTTGGGCGTATTCGGGGCGGTTGGTGTGCTGATAGTGCTGGATCCGGTCGGCTTTTATGCGTTTGTAGGTTTCGGGGAATGACTGCCAATTCATCCACGCTTGCTTATCGGCCCTGATGGCATTGAGCAACCAGTCTTCAAAGACAAACAGCGCGGGGGCCAAATCAGGTGCTACAGCCAGTCCGGCGGGGGTCATCTCTCCGTTTTTTACAAGCCTCCTGCAGCGCTCCAGATTCTGCTCGCACCAGTTGCTGCGCTTGCGGCGCGGGGTAAAATGCTGTATGGGTTTGCCCTCATCGATCCGCTTCATGGTACTGTCAATCCAGCCAAAACAGAGCGCCACCTCGACGGCATCCACGTATCGGACCACACCGGGGTAATCGGCCTCCGCCCGGTTTATGCGCAGCCAGAAATCACTGACTTTGTCGTGATTCTTCTCATACCACCGATACAATTCCGCGCGCGTATGAATGTCAAGCAGATTGGTTACCTCCATAACATAAGCTCAAAAATGACGCAAAGTTAAACGACCCCAATGCGTCAAACGACCCCAATGCGTCAAGTGACGCAAAACGAAACGACCCCTTTGCGTCCAACCCCTTTGCGTCACAAATATACTCGTTTTTGCCGACTGCCGGGAACAGGACAAATGTGTATCTTTGCAGCATGATAAATCGTTCCAGCCTCTATTACATTGCCGCCGTTATCTGGGGTATTCCGGGAGTTATTATTACAGTCAAGGGTGTATCGGCCTATTTTGCGGCCGATAAGTCACAACTGTGGTGGTTAATGCTCATTACCGCTCTGGTCCTGACGGGATTCATTTTCATGTTCAGACGTATTGTAGCCAAATATTGCAGGTTTATTCAGGAGCAACCCGAGCGCACATCGGTCTTAAAGACATTTCCGGTGCGCGGATGGGTGATTGTAATTTTCATGATGTGCCTGGGTATGGCCCTCAAGATCATTGGCGTGCCCACAGCATTCACTGCATCTTTCTACAGCGGCCTGGGTCCGGCGCTGCTCACTGCCGCCATCCTCTTCCTGAAAAAGTGACGCAAAGTTAAATGACGCAAAGTTAAACGACCCCAATGCGTCTCGACCCCAATGCGTCTAAAAAGGGGGCCAAACAGAACCGTCCCCTTTGGCCCCCAGTGTGAGCTCGGAGCTGAATCCGTTGAGCTCTACCTGGTAGGGGGCATCGGGACTGACGGTTACGGAGTCGGCGGTGATGAGGCGGGTGTTGAGGCCGCGGCAGCGCGTGCGGACCTGAACGCCTGCAGGTATGAGCAGATGTGATACCGAACCGGTCTGATTCACGGAGATGTCGCCGTCAAGGGTGTTGCAGATGATACGCATATCCTGGCTGCCGGTTATATCGATCGTGCTGTGTACATCGTCTAGCGTCAGTTCACGGGCGTTGGTGTCAAGCTCCATCAGCTGGGCGGTTATCTGACGGACGTTCAAACGGCCGGTCTTGGCCGCCACCTCTACGGATTTGATATATTTCTGGGGCAGGAGCACCTCAAGTGACAGCGATTTGCCGCAGAGTGTCTTGGCAAGGCTGGTGCGGATATCCACATCGAATGAGCGGCCGCTGTCATCGGCCTTGACCTTGAGCAGTCTGTCAAGATCCTTTATCTCATGGGAGCCGGCGTAAAGCTGCAGTTTCTCGCCGTCGTATGCGCGGATGGTGAGGTCTGAACTCACGAACAGGTTCATATCGAACTTGCAGAGCCTGTCTATGTCATACTCCACATGGCTCTCGTAGAGGAAGCGCTTCTGCGCCACGGCTTTCTCCTCGGCCATCAGTTCGTCGAGAGTGATTGAGAACAGGTTGGAGAGAGCTACAAGATTGTAGATGTCAGGTAGGCCGTCGCCGCTTTCCCATTTGGTGATGGCCTGACGCGATACGTTGATTTTCTCGCCCAGCTGCTCCTGTGAGAGCCCGGCGTTCTTTCTTAATGTGCGGATTTTCTCTGATAGTTTCATAACCTTGGTTTTTGCTGCAAAAGTACCTCCAGACTATGTCCTGTGCAAGCATCCTTGCATTACATGCTCCCAAATGAATGCTACTCTGCGTAGCAAATATACAAACAATCGGAATGCAACGCAAAGTAGCAGGATTAAAACCCGATGTAAACTTTGCTTTCTTGTGGAGGACTCTGCGCCGCCATACTTTTGCGGCAAAAATTTTTAGGACAATGAAAAAGCAAATCACATTAATCGCGCTGTCAGTATTAAGTACGGCGCTTCAGGCACAGGTCATCCGCGGAACAATAAAGGATGCCGTAACAACAGAACCCATTCCCTTTGCCACAGTACTCCTTGTGGGTGAGGATAAAGGTTGCGCGGCCGATGAAAACGGTCAGTACATAATAGAGAATGCCGCCTTGGGTCGACACACCATCCAGATAAGCAGCCTTGGTTATGAATCGGCCGTATTCAAGGAGGTGGCTGTCGTGAGCGCCCGCGAGACGGTGCTGGATGCCGAGCTCCGTGAGTCATCGGAGATGCTTGCTGCGGTCGATATCCGCCCCGTAGTGTATAAGGAGGCCACGCTCAACAGGATGGTGGCCGTAGGAGGACGTATGTTCTCGGTCGATGAGGCGGCCCGATATGCGGGCGGTTTTGACGATCCGGCCCGTCTGGCAACCTCTTTTGCCGGCGTGGCATCGGGCGGAAGCAACAACGGAATCTCCATCCACGGCAACGCCCCCCATCTGCTGCTGTGGCGTCTTGAGGATGTGGAGATTCCCAATCCCAACCATTATGCCGATATCTCCGTGCTGGGCGGCGGAATATTCTCGTCACTGAGCGCGCAGGTGATAGGCAATTCCGATTTCCTGTCATCGGCCTTCCCGGCAGAGTACAGCAATGCGGTGTCGGGCGTGTTTGACATGAAGATGCGGACCGGTAACGCCAGCAGTCGCGAACACACGGTGCAGGTGGGCGTGGCGGGCATCGACCTGGCATCGGAAGGGCCCATCGGCCGTAACGGGGCATCGTACATTGTCAATTACCGATACTCCATGACCGGACTGGTTGACCAGCTGGGGCTGATTGACATGGAGGACCAGAACCTGCATTATCAGGATCTCAATTTCAAGGTCAGCATGCCAGTGACGGACCGTGCAAACCTGGCTCTTTGGGGTACCGGATTCATTGACCGTTTTGATTCCTACACGCGTGCGGAGCTGCGCAAATACCGCAAGGATTTCATGCAGTCCTACTCCAATCAGTTCATGGGGGCTGCGGGTCTCTCTTACACTCAGGGACTGAGCAATGGGCAACTCAAATCGGTCATCGCGGTGACTGCGTTCTCTGACAGCAACGGCGAGGACTGGCTGGACAATCAGGATCAGGCCAGCCCTCATATGCTCCTCACTCATGATTACACCAATCTGATTGCCAAGACCACATATATCCGCAAGTGGAATCCTGAGGTCACGACACAGCTGGGGGCGCAGTACACGCATATGTTCTACGATATGAACATGACCATGTCGCAGTCCATGGGGGCCGATATGATGCCGGTGTATGACGGTCAGGGCAACAGCGGCCTGATGATGGCGTTCGTGTCAAACTCGTGGCGGCCGTCATCGGACTGGACGGTAAACCTGGGACTGAACGGGCAGTATATGAGCCTGAATGGTGCCGGAACCATCGAGCCGCGCATCGGCCTTACCTGGAATCCTGCCGAGTCCATGAGCCTGAGCCTGGGTTACGGACTGTACTCCAGGGCTGAGAAGACCGATGTGTACTTTGTGAATACCGGCGGCGGATATGTGAACAAGGGACTGGGGTTCACCAAGGCGCATCACTTTATGCTCTCCTGGAACTGGAATCTGTCTGATAACCTGCATCTCAGGGTGGAGCCGTATTTCCAGCATCTGTATGACGTCCCGGTTGAGGAGGGCACATCCTACAGCGTCCTTAACCGCACGGAGTTCTTCCTGGATAAAAAACTTGTGAACAAAGGACTTGGACGTAACTACGGCGTTGACGTGACGCTTGAGCGCTATCTGGATCGCGGGTGGTACGGCATGTTAAGCTCATCGGTCTTCAAGTCCCGATACCGTGGCGGTGACGGCGTGTGGCACAGCACCCGATATGACCGCGGGTTCATCATCAACGGACTTTTGGGTAAGGAGTGGTCTTTTGACAGCGGCCGGAAAGTGCTGTCGCTGAACCTCAAGGCGACATGTCAGGGCGGTGACAGAACATCGGCCGTGGATATTGACGCCACTCAGGCCGATCCCTCCCATGCCATCCATTACGTGGAGTCCGATGCGTACTGCAACCGGTACAATCCCATGTTCATACTTCACTACACGGCGTCATTCCGCATAAACAGGGCACGCTGCTCGCATGAGTGGTCCATAAAGCATGTCAACGCAACCGGCACTCCCAGCTACTACGGGCATGAGTTCAACGAGCTGACCGGTCAGGTTGAGCCGGGTGCGTTCACATTCTCCCTTCCAAACATCTCCTATAAGATCAACTTCTGATGGAGCCAAAGGGGACGGTTCTGTTTGGCCCCCTTTTTGCATTTCCGCGAATTATTGCTTTCATTTGTGAATCCTAATCTTTCCAATTAATATGAAAAAGTTTGCATTACTCCTTGTGACGGCTACCCTTGTGTTGTCGTGTGGTAACAGGAAATCGGGCCTGTTGTTTGATGTCCGTGAGTCGGATTTTGTGAATAAGGCTGAGACGACTGTTCAGGGGGCGGTGGTCAATGCCGAATGGCCTTTGGGCATTAGGGATATTATCGTATGTGATTCATTCCTGGTTGTGAACACTGAAGGAAAGGGGGCTTCGATGTATGTCTATTCTGATGATTGTGAATTTCTGGGCCGTTTCTGCTTTATCGGCCGGGCAAAGAATGAATTTTTCAGATCTGCTGATATCAAATGTGAACAGACTTTTAAGGATGCCGATGGCAATACCCTGATTCCTTTAATTGACCACGACTATGGTGTTAAGTTGATGAATCTTCAGGAATCGGTCAAAAACCATAATACGACCATTGTTGCGGAGAACAGGTATACAGCCTCAAGGATAGTATCCGTTTTCAAGGATGGTGATGACGGATACGGTGTGATTTCGGCCAAATACGATTTCCTGTTTCTGGACGATGACATAAACCATACGTTTGAGGAATATTTGTTCCGTGATTTCAATGGCACTGTGTATGTCTATCCGCATTATGCTGTCATGCATGATACTGTGCAGGTGAAAGAAATATGGCTGTTCGATAAATCTGACAAGAATTATTCCGAGAACTTGACCGGAGGCTTATACAAACATCCCAAACGCAATCTAATTATTAAGCCGCTTTTGGATATGGATTATATCCTGTTTTTTGACCTGGATAATGACACTACCTTTGCGATCCATCAGTCAGGTTCTCGTTCTTTTAAAGATGGAATACCGCCTTTAGTGGTGAAAACGGTTCCTAATCTCCTCGGATATGACGAGATAGTAGCCGAATATGTTCCTCATTTTGGAGATGTGGCGTTTGCAGAATCATTCTTTATGGTGCTATATTATGCCACAGACTATGATGTCAACAAACCTGATGGCGGAAAGGATTCTTGTGAACTGATGTTCTTTGACTGGGACGGGAACTTCCTGAAATCAGTAGAGTTGGATCATTTTGTTTCAGGTATCTCATATGATGAAAGGAAACAGATCCTTTATGCGTATGAATACACCACCGGCTGTGTCCTTCGCTACGATCTCTCAAAGTGAGCAAAAGGGAGCCAAAGGGGACGGTTCTGTTTGGCCCCCTCGCAGAAAAAGGAGCCAAACAGAACCGTCCCCTTTGGCTCCTTTTTGTTATCTTTGAAGCAGAATTAGTAAAGCCAATTATGAAGAGAGTTCTTTTGCTAGCGGTGTTTGCCGTATCATTCCTTTGCCAGATCAGTGCACAGTCACAGGTTTATGAGATCAAGTCTCCCGATAAGAAGATATGTTTCAGCGTTAAGGCTGACCAGGAATCCGGCATTCTGTACAAGGTGTCCTTAAACGGAAAGGATGTTATTGGATGGTCGAATACGGGTTATCGGTTTGACGAGGGCGTGACGATTGATTATTCCAAAATTGCCACTCCTTACTCGCGTCCCAGGAAAGAAAAGTCGGAATGGAATCCGGTTTGGGGAAAACGCTCTACGGTCCGTGATGTCTACAGAACTCAGCCGTTCTATTTTTTTCTGGCAGGTCCGGACAGTTTTGGCGGACATGTGGAACTTGAGGTCAAAGTTTACAATGAAGGCGTAGCGTTCAGGACCAACGTGGGATTATATACCAAATCAACATATGAGGAACCGATGCCGGATACAGATTGGGCTGCGGTCGAACAAACCGATTTCATGTTCGCCGATGATTATACCGCGTGGTACTATAACGGCGAGCGTCATAACATCGGCCCTGAGAAACTGTCCGATGCAAACGGCGAGCGTCTGCCCCTTATGACAATAAAGGCGGCCGATGACCTGTACCTGGCCGTTCATGAGGCCGATCTCAGCAGCGAAGGTTGGCCCATGAGACTGAATTCCGAGGCCGGTGAGACCAAGTTTTCAATCATCCCCGAGAAAATAAAGAGCAATAGAAGCTTTTATGGTGCATGGCGTGTAATTATGGTAGGCCAGACCCCCGGTGACCTGGTGGATTCACACCTGTTGGAGCTCCTCAACCCCGAGCCCCAGGGTGATTTCAGCTGGGTAAAGCCCGGCGTTTATCTCTGGGACTGGCGCATAGACGGCGCAGTCTGGGAGGGTTACCACTATGGCATGAACTATGATTCCTGGGTCAAGATGATTGACTTTGCGGCCGAACAGGGATTCCAGGGTCTGGTGCTCGATGCCAACTGGTACGGCCCCGAGTTTGAGAAGGACTCTGACCCTACCAAGGGTGATAAGGCGCGCGATGTCCAGCGCATAATTAAATACGGTAAGGACAAGGGTGTGGGCGTTTGGCTCTACCTGAATGATGTGGCCGGCACAAACTATCCCATCGAGGAGACTCTGGCACAGTATGAGGAGTGGGGCGCAAGCGGCGTCAAGTACGGCTTTATGAACGGCAATCCACAGGAGAAAAACCGCAAGACCCAGGAGATTACAGCCCTGTGCGCCAAGCATCACCTCATGGTTGATTATCACGACTACCCCGTGCATCCGTTCGGACAGATGCGCACCTGGCCCAACGCCGTTACACGCGAGTACTGCAAGGCCCAGCTGGACGGCCGACAGATTTTCCAGCCCAAGACGTTTGTGACATCGGCCTTTGTCAATATGGTGGCAGGTCCGATTGACCAGAACAACGGTTTCCTGGAGTTGCATCAGGGACGCACAACCCGTAAGGACAACAATCAGGAGGTTCCGTCGACCGTTACCGGTGAGATTGCCCGCACACTGATTACTTGGTCGGGTGCAACGGTAATACCTGATATACCTGAGTACTATCAGAAATACCCCTCATTGCTGGAGTTCCTGAGTGCCGAGAAACAGCCCTGGCAGGAGAGCATCACTCTGGCCGGCGAGATTGGTGAGTATATCGTGATGGCGCGCCAGAACAAGGACGGCGATTGGCTGATAGGCGCCGCAACCAATGAGGATGAGCGTGAGTTGGAAATTCCGCTCAGTTTCCTGGGCAAGGGTAATTTCACCGCCACCGTCAATACCGATGCCGATGACACCCACTACCGCACTAACCGCGAGACATTCAGGACCGAGGCTCCTAAGACCGTTACCCGCAAATCGGTCATAAAAATAAGGCTCGCACCCGGAGGTGGAGCCTGTATTCTGATTAAAAAGTGACGGATTGGGGTCTGACCCCAATCCACCGCTTTTTACATGTTATCCATCTGAGTCATGGCATTGTAGTCGTACAGCATCTGCTGCTTGATGCCATCCTTGGGAGCACCTATGTAATCAGGATCGACGTGTGTGATTATGGCACCGTTGATTGTATAACGGTACTCACTGTCATAATTCTGATAATGCTGCTCAAACTCATACTGGGCAATTTCCTCACGCATGTATGTGTCAGAGAATGCATAATTGACGCAGAGGGTGTCAGAGCCGTTGGCCTCAAATGATGCCACTTTTACTCTGGCAATACTCTGGGTGTGATCCCAATAAGCCAAGGTGAGTGTAAGACCGTCATCAGACTCATCGAACTGAGCGTTGAACTTGTTGAGTGTGGTCTGTCCTGTCTGACCGCTGCCACCTTCACCTTCGCCTTCGCCTTCACCTTCACTGGGGAATTCGATATTGCTTACAAACTCACCGCCTTTCTTGTAACCCTGGTAGGCTGACATTAAACCGAGTCTGATCAGAGCCTTCTTCTTGCCGATACTCTCGGGATGGTTGATCGTAATTGCCTTGCCCTGAAGTGAGATGCGTGCCTTATCCTTCTCGTCCATATCCTTGATGGCCTGGTTGTAGGCTTCCTGGGCAATGGCCTCGGAGAAATATGTGGTCTTTGTAATCATTGATGTGCAGATGGTGTCGTTTCCTTCAACCCTGAACTGTGCAATATGGTAGATGCCGATGCCGGACTTCTTGTAAGAAACCGTTATCTCAAGACCATCCTCCGATTCGGTGTACTGAGCCTCCTGGTCATTCTGGATATCATCGACGGCCTCCTTGACATCGTTGACTAAGTCGCATGATGCGAATGCGAATACTGTTGCGGCTATAAAGCCCAAAAACTTAATCTTATTCATTGTCTCCTGTTTGATTGGTTGTAATTATTCCAGCTTACCACCCATGCTGATCACAATCTGCTGCATGGCGGCTTTGACGGCTATCTTGTCCTGATTGCTGTACTCCTGGGTGTTGTCCTCGATTACGGTCTTGTCCTGAACCGACCAGAGCTTGGCGCGATCCTTGTCCATATCGGCGGTCTGCTCACGGTAGTACTGTGTGGCGAGTTCGGGAGTCTGGAATATATACATCATCTTGGACTCGCTGCACTGGTCGCCCTTGAACTTGGCATGCCACTCCAGGTTGAACTGTATGTACTGCCATGCCAGGATCACCTCATCGCCCTTATCCTCAATGGTGGGGGTGCCTGCACCCATAAGTGTCATATATGAGCTCATGAGACCTGCCATGCCGCCACCTGAGGTCGATGCGGGCTGTCCGTTGGCTGCACGGATGGAATCCGTTACACGGTTCAGTTCAGTGGCCGATGCGTTAACCTCATTGGCTGATTCAATGATGGAATTGGTGTAAGCCTGGGTGGCGTTTGTGGCTGCGTTGCCTACAGCCTCGGCTGTTTTGTCAACCTCTTTCTCAACCGCTTTCTCGGCTGTTCCAAGAATCTTGTTTGTGGCTTTTTCGGTTGTTTTCTCGACTGATTTCTCGACGGCCTTGGTTACACCTCGCTCAGCTGCATTCAAGGCTCTGTCGGTAAGGCGGTTAAGAAACTGTGCCTGGGCGGGAACGGTTAGTATTGCCGTTGCCAGCATCATGATTAAGGACTTTCTCATAATTTAATTAACATTTAATGTAGCAAAATTAGTTAAAAATCCAATAGTTTCCTTGAAAAACCTCTAATTTTGCATATTATCGGTCTGAGAGTATGAAGAATAGGTTTTTGCTTCTTTTTGCATTGCTGTTGCCCTGTCTGGCTGCAAACGCCCAGGGCTATTTCTGTGAAAAGGCGGGCACCAAGCTGGAATATGTAAGGAATTATCCCGATAACGGGAAGTTCCGCTGGCGTCATATTCTCGAGATCGGTGAAATAGAAATCACTCCTGATTACCGCAAGGTCACGACGACATCGGCATTTCTCAAGCAGAACGGCAAAAACCTCTACGATGACGTCAGGGAGCATGTCCTGATAGACAGGAACAACGATGTCTGGACCGATATGGGCGAGGCTGTGGCTTCATACATCAAGTCGCGCATAGGCCTTAACATGTCATGGGACGGGATTCTGACCTCATTGCCGTCCGATGCCCAGCCGGGCGATACCCTCCAGCCGGTAGTGGCTCACGCCACACTAGGCCCTATCAGATATACAGTCAAGTCATACGACCGCAGGGTCCTGCGTGAGGAGACCATATCGGTCCCCGCAGGAACATTCAGGTGCATAGTTGTCCGGGAGGAGAGGACCGAATCCGGCCCGGGACACAACCGAAAAGTCATGACTGTGACATGGTACAGCAAGGGGGTGGGGTATATCCGTCATGACACCTATGTCAAGGACAAGCTGGAGACATCGGAGATTCTCCACTCCATGAAAAGTGAATAAACGACGGACGGCGCGACCTTCAAACAGGCAGCACCGTCCTTAGAATTACTAAACTATTGTCGTTATCTCAAATCTCTTTTGTTTCCTTAAGGACGTAAGCGGAGCAGATTTGTTAGCCGTTATGCCCTTTTGTGACGTTTTTTTAAGTTATCTTTGCGTTTGGAGAGATGGTACCAAGGATTTTTATGAGAAACTTCTTTGTCGGATTCGCATTAGCCTTCACGTTGCTGCTGTCAGCCGGTTGCAAGGAAGATGAACCGGAATACGGAGCTCCCATGTCTGTACAGATATACGGAGTGAGCGGCCTGCCGGACCTCTATTCAGGGGTTAAGGTCGGCCTTTTCGTGGACGATCCGGTCAAGGCCGATAACATCCCGGCATCGGCCAGGGCGAACGGAGTAGCCATGCCCGATAAGGATATAAGATGGGGTTTTGACCAGAGCCGTTCCTCCAGATTCCTGGCCTACAGCCCCTATGACGCATCATATACCGGTCAGGATTTCGTACAGTTCAATGTCCCTGCCGACCAAAGCTCTGCCGAGAAGATGTACTATGCCAACCTGCTTCTGGGCGTGGCATCGGGTTCACCTCAGGATAATCCCGTAAGGATAAAGCTTGAGCATGCCATGACCGCGATGGCCGTATCGGTCGATAACAGGACGGGGCTGGAAATCAGGTCTTTCAAGGCATCGGGGTTCATGACATCGGGAATCCTGGATTTCGTGTCCGGAACGATCAGGGCCAACGGTGACAAGGAGATAATCACTCCCCTGAAATCACCAGCCGGCGATTCATACACGTTCCTTTATATACCTCAGGACGTTACGCCTTTATTTGAGATCACCCTGGCATCGGGAAAGACCATGGCATTCACATATGACCTGTATTGCCACGAGTATCCTGGCCAGATAATAAAGATGAGCCTGCAGATTGATGAGGATACTCCCGAAGCCAATATACTTCAGCTATCCGGCGTCTCTCTTGCCCAATGGGCTACAACCGCCGTTCCCGTTTATGGAGTGGAGGCTGAATATACCAATCTGGCCGGACTTAAGGATGTGGAGTATGATGAGACGGGCTTTTTTGCGGCATATCTGAACAAGGTTACCGTAACGGCAGTCGACAGGACCAATCCTAATGGCCTGGGAGTGATCCTGGAGGATTCTTCACGTGCCATCCATGTGTGGGCCCATGATGAAGAGAAACTTGAGGTGGGCAATACGATAGCGGGACCTGCGCTAGGATACATGAACAGGACATCTGAGGGTGAGATATTCATCTCGCATTTCTTTACCGCATACAGCACTGTGGGCAAGACCAAGGTGCTTCCGCTTACTCCGGGTAAGTTCAGCGCCGTTGCTGACAGCCTGGGCAGTTGGGAATACCGGCGTATGGAGTTCAAGGACGTGACCCTAAAGGAGACGTTCAGTCACGGAAGGGCCCGGTTCATCCAGGACGGTACGGAGATGACCGTGATATGTCAGGGTATGACCGATATACTATCTCCGGGTGTCAGGGGCGACCTTGTGGGATTCCCCATGCGTTCCGGCAGTGAAATCATAATCAGGGTATATGACACCGGCGCGTTCAGCTCTTTTGTCAGGGATAATGCCGAAAATGCGTTTACCCGTATGACCATGCCGGGGCTGTATGACCTGTCGCAACCGGATACTGCCGTATACAAACTCAAAGGAGCGGATATCCAGTATTCGGTCTCACATAATGACTCTGATGGATACTCGCTTTTCCAGACATATGATTTCGAGAATAATGTGGCGGATGTAGCCTCTAGCACCGAAACACTCCGGAACCCGTTGCCCGGTCAGCGGTATCAGATTGAAATCGTTTCAGGTGGTACAGACCCGCATTACGAATCGGGATTCAAGTCAATGGAGTGTATCAGGGTTGAGGATGACAGGGCATGGTTCATGGACAGTGCTGAACCGACTGTAGGATTAATAGTGGCATTATGGTAAAGAAGATATCGGTTATATTATCCGTCCTTATGCTGGCCATGCCTCTCAAGGCCGGTGTGGTTACGCCTGAGACCGCTGCACGTTGTGCCGCCAGTGTGCTTAATGTAAGCGGAATGCCGCTTCCCGTAGGTTCGGTACCGGCAAGGGCTGCAGGTCGTGACGGAAGCGCATCGGTCCCTGATTATTACGTATGCAACTATCCTGAAGGCGGATGGGTGATAATAGCGTCCGATGACCGGATGTCGCCGGTAATTGCCTATTCGCCTCAGGGCTCGTTCAGTACTGAGAATATGCCCGATAACCTCAGGGTGTGGATGGATCAGGTCTCTATGTCGGTGCGTGAGATACGCGACTCTCAGGATGGTGCATCGGACGATATCAGGAATGAATGGAACAGCCTCCTGGGCGGGCGCGCTCCCTCAAGAGGGGAAAGCAAGGTGCTTAAGACTGCGGTCTGGCATCAGAATGAACCGTACAATAACCTGTGCCCGGTGGCTGGAACTGAAACTAAGCGGGCGGCGGCAGGTTGTGCCAACGTGGCAATGGCCATAATCATGCGTTATAACAAGTGGCCTGAACACGGAATCGGCATAATAGGGGATTATGTGACCAAAGCAAAATCTCTCTATATCCCGGCTTTCTCCATTGACAATCATTATTATGACTGGGACAATATGCCTCTCTCAGATGGTGGAAAGCCTGAATCCGGCTGGACTCTGAGTCAGAAAGATGAGGTGGCGCGGCTTATTTATGACTGCGCCGTCATGAACCATAGTTATTTTGCTGCTGATGGTAGTGGGACAAACAGTCAGGATGTCTATGAATCTTTCAGAAATTATCTGTCATATCCTAAGACTGCATGTGTGTACAGGAATGCATATGATTCATATGATGAATGGTTCGCTGTCTTAAAGGGTGAGATTGATGCGAACCGGTTATCATTATATTTCGCATATTCTAACGATGGGGGTGGCCATGCCTTTGTATGCGACGGATATGATACGAATGGATCCAAACTGCATTTTAACTGGGGCTGGGGAGATATATCCGGAAACGGATTCTACTCCCTGAAGGCTTTAAACTCCATGCTTCCAATAAAACACGAAGCCATTGTCGGACTTTCTTCGGATACTACCCAAAGTGTCGTTTATGATAAGACGCAGTTGTCGGTTATATATATGGATGGACTCTACGGACTTAGAATGGTTGATTATACAGGGTTCTCGGTCGGAGACAGATTAAGCTTCCTTGTCGGTTATCTGAACGTTTGGGGTGAGATTCCGCAGGAACAGGAGCTCAAGATATGTGTTGAGGATAAGGACGGAACCGTAAAGCAGGAGGGGTGGTTCGTCACTCTTAAATATGATCAGATGATAGGGGATGATTATATCGATCCCAATGTTTCTGACGTACTGAACGTCCGTTTGCTCCCGACCGACATATTCAAGCTCTATTACCGCAAACCTGACGGTAGCTGGACGCCGATGCCCGGTGATAAGGATGTGATTCCGGGGGTTGACCATGTTATATGTGGCGTATATCCGAATCCTTTGATTCTGGTTCCCGATGACATGGTTCCCGGCGAGGAGACGGTCCTCTCGCTCACATATTCGTTAGTTCCCCATAAATCGGTTGAGTGGACCGTGAACGGTGAATCGTGCCCCGAAGGCAAGGCTGTCCTGAACCGGGGGAATAACAGCATCAAGGCAAAGGTCGTCGAGATGAACGGAAGCGAGACGACCGTTTACAGGAACATTGTGCTATGAAATGAGAATGTTTTTAACAAAAGGTGTCAGACTAACCTGTTGCTATCTCTTTTTTGTGTAAATTGCGGGACTTTTTGAGATTACTTATCTGAATACTTACAAATATCTGCGTATGAAAAGAATTTCGGGCATTATTGCCTTTGCCGCAGCGGTCCTTATGCTGTCATGCGGCGGTGGAAAGTACGAGTATCCTTTCCAGAATCCTAAACTTAAAATTGACAAGCGAGTTGACAACCTTATGTCTCTGCTCACCCCGGAGGAGAAGGTCGGACTCATAATGAACAAGTCAGTTTCTGTAGACCGTCTCGGAATACCGTCATACAACTGGTGGTCAGAAGCCTGCCATGGTGTTCGTCAGGGTGGTTACACAGTGTTCCCTCAGCCTATCGGTATGGGTGCCTCTTTCAACGAGCAGCTCGTTTACGATGTGTTCTCAGCTGTATCCGATGAGGCCCGCGCCAACTGGAACCGTTCAGACCATGACATCTTTAACGTACAGATGGGTGCCAACTATGTTCCCGGCAATCCTGAGCTCACATTCTGGTGCCCGAACGTAAACATCTTCCGCGATCCCCGTTGGGGACGTGGCCAGGAGGCTTACGGTGAGGATCCTTACCATATGAGCGTTCTGGGCGTAGCTAACGTCAAGGGTATGCAGGGCAACGACAAGAAGTACTACAAGACTCACGCCTGCGCCAAGCACTATGCTGTACACAGCGGTCCTGAGTCACAGCGTCACCGCTATGATGCAGTAGTATCCATGCGTGACCTCTGGGAGACCTACCTGCCCGCCTTCAAGGCTCTGGTTCAGGAGGGTGATGTACGTGAGGTTATGTGCGCCTACAACCGTTATGAGGGCGAGCCTTGCTGCAGCAGCGACCGTCTGCTTACCAATATTCTCCGTGAGAAGTGGGGATATGAGGCTATCGTTCTTACCGACTGCGATGCCATCAACAACTTCTACAACAAGAACCAGCACGGAACTCATCCTGATGCAGTATCTGCATCGGTCGATGCTGTCCTGTCAGGTACTGACCTGGAGTGCGGTAAGGCATTCATGTCACTCGTAGGCGGTCTTGAGGACGGTAAGATCAATGAGGCCGATATTGACGTGGCACTTCGCCGCGTACTCAAGGGCCGTTTTGAGCTTGGTATGTTCGATCCCGCCGAGATGCTGCCCTGGGCAAATCTCGGAGAGGATGTTATCAGCAGCGAGAAGAATGACGAGCTGGCTGTAGAGGCTGCCCGCCAGTCAATGGTACTGCTTAAGAACAATGGTGTGCTTCCTCTTGACAAGAACATCAAGAAGTTGGCCGTTGTAGGTCCTAACGCCGATGACCGCAGCATGATGAACGGTGAGTACGGCGGCAGCCCCACAGAGGCTCACACCCGTACACTGCTTGACGGTATCAAGAAGTTCTTCCCCAACACTGAGATCATCTATGACAAGGCTTGCGAGATCCGTAACGAGTATTACACCACTTACTATACTCAGGATATCAACGGCGGTAAGGGTCTTAAGGGTGAGTTCTTCAAGAACACCAACTTCAGCGGTACTCCTGCCGTAACCGGTAACTACACAGAGGTTAACTTCAGCAACTTCGGTGCCTACAACTTTGTTGAGGGTCTGGATCAGGCTGATAACATATCGGCCCGTCTTACCGGTAAGCTGATTGCTCCTTTCACCGGCGAGATGAACTATACCATCAGCTCAGACAACGGTTACAAACTCTATGTAAACGGTCGTCTGGTTGAGGAGGCTAAGGCCGGTCAGGGTGGCCGTGGCGGATTCGGCGGATTTGGCGGCGGATTCGGCGGCGGATTCGGTGGCTTTGGTGGCCGTGGCGGCATGCAGCAGCTTAAGTCATTCAAGGTTGTAAAGGGTCAGAGCTACGATATCAAGATCGAGTACACTCACGCTACAGGTCAGTTCGCACGTCTGAACGCCCAGTTCTGCGTACAGAAGGTCGCTGAGTTCACAGACCTTGCCGACAAGCTGACCGCTCAGAATGTTGACGCTATCATAATAATAGGTGGTATCACTCCTTCTATGGAGGGTGAGGGCGGCGATAAGCCCGACATTGAAATTCCTGCCGTTCAGCAGCGTCTTATCCGTGCCATGCACGCTACAGGCAAGCCTGTCATCTTTGTTGACTGCGCCGGCTCATGCATGGGATTCGGCTCACTCGAGGATCAGTTCGATGCACTCATCCAGGCATGGTATCCCGGTCAGGGTGGTGCCCAGGCTCTCGCTGAGATCCTGAACGGTGACTGCAATCCTACAGCCAAGCTCCCTGTTACCTTCTACAAGTCAACAGACCAGCTGCCTGAGTTCACTGACTACTCAATGGAGAACCGCACCTACCGTTACTTCCGTGGCGAGCCTCTCTATCCGTTCGGTTACGGTCTGAGCTACACCACTTACAGCTACGGTCAGGCTACCGTATCCAAGAGCTCAATGAAGAAGAACGGTAGCGTAACCATCACCATCCCCGTTACCAACACAGGTGACCGTGAGGGTACTGAGATCGTTCAGGTTTACGTTAAGAGCCTTGACAATCCCGCCGCTCCTATCAAGGGCCTGCAGGGATTCCAGCGTCTGACTCTTAAGGCTGGTGAGACCGGCAACGCCGTAATCACACTGACCGGCAAGTCATTCCAGTACTATGACGAGAAGATTGACGAGGTATCGACATTCAGCGGCAAGTACAAGCTGCTCTATGGCTCATCATCCGATGACAAGGACCTGCAGTCAATTGACTTCGAGGTTCTCTAAGGGGCACAAAAGGGACGGTTCTATCTGTGCCCTTTTGAACTAAGCTTCCAGTAGCATAAAATTTTCGGACGGTTCTGTCTGTGTCATAAGGGCACAGATAGAACCGTCCCTTTTGTGCCCCTTTTGGTACTCCTTTTGGTTAAATAAATTAACAGTTTGTTTGAGAGTTAAAAACCTCTTTAGGGGTACCGGAGACCATTTTATTTTGTTATGTTTGTGTATCCGTGAATAGATTCCTGGTCCGTTTACGAGGTGTTTTGCGATAGTCCAGAATAATGGAAATTTCTAACAGGCTGAAAATTTGCGTTTTATCCTTGTTGATGGTGCTGGCGGCATCGGTCAACGGCTATTGCCAGTCTGTAAGGACCGATACAATCGGATTCAGCGTATTCTTTAAGCAGGGACGTTCGGAGATAGACATGAGCTATCGTGACAACGGCCGTAACCTCAACTCTTTTGCCGATACAATCGCGGCTCTTGAGGATGATCCCCTTGCCAATATCAAGTATATTTATGTGGAGGGTGCAGCTTCGCCCGAGGGTGCATCGGACTATAACCAGGCTCTTTCGGAGCGCCGCAGCGAGAGCATAAAAAGATGGCTGGTCAAGAACACGCCGCTTATGGAAGGTCAGATACGCACCTCAAGCATAGGCGTGGACTGGGACGGCCTGGCAGCCCTGGTCGCTGAGACGGAGTGGGAGTACAGCGATACCATAGTAAGCTTAATCAGGAACACTCCGCTCTGGATTTCCCGTAATGGCCAGGTGGTGGACGGCCGCAAGAAACGCCTTATGGACCTGGAGGGCGGCAAGCCCTGGCGCTGGATGCTTGACAGCCTCTATCCGGAACTCCGTCAGGGTGGGGCCGACGTAAAATGCTACGTCATAAGGATCCCGGACCCGCTGGTTTTCCGTGATACTGTCCGTATATCAACTACCGATACCATATATGTGGGCACTCCTGCAGCTCCGCAGCCCTACATAGCGCTGGAACCCATATTTGCGGTTCGTACAAACCTGCTGGCTCCGCTCATGAACGTAGGCGTGGAGGTACCGTTGGGCAACCGTTGGTCGGTGGGCGCTGACTGGTACTACACCTGGGCATGGCGCAAGTGGTTCAAGGAACTTGATATGACCAACTGCCTGCAGATGCTGGCCGGCGGAATTGATGTACGCTACTGGTTGGGTTCCCGTCATACTCCCGATTCCTACAACCGCCGGAACCGCCTGTGGGGTCATTCAGTGGGGGCATTCTTCTACTCCGGATATTATGACTTTGAGTATGACTACAAGGGATATCAGGGTGAGTTCACCAATGTAGGTCTGGATTATGTTTACGGAGCCCGTATAGGCCGCCGTCACGGACTCCGCATGGAACTCTCTCTGGGTATAGGTTGGATACACAGCAAGGCCCGTGAGTATAATGTGTACACTGCCGGAGGTAATGCTTTCCGTACCGGGGTCGTCAAGAACGTAAACTGGATAGGACCCACCAAGGCAGGTATATCTCTTGTCGTTCCCATTAACCGTAAAGTAAGATATGAGCATGATGAGACGTCATATTGAACATATGGTTTTTAGTCTGCTGCTCGTAATGGCGGCGGCATCATCATGCAAGCGAGTGCCTCTGTACGATGCCTCATCGGGCATATATCTGGAGTTGGAACTTAAACTTAACCTGGATATGACGGTGTCCGATACCATAGACCTGGGCGCCTACCCGCAGTATTACAATAAGGTGCATCTTACGGCTCCGTCACGTCTGGCTGCCTGCTTCTATGACGTCAATACCCATCAGCTGGTAGCCAAGGAGTATGTGGGCCCCACCGGCGGCTACATCCAATCGGTTCCTGCCGGTACGTATGACATCATGGTCTATGAACTTGGCACCCTTGTTACAAGAACTGCATCGGATGATGTGCGCGGACAGCTCAGAGCGCATACAAATGATATTTCACAGAGCGTTACTGGTGTGTTCCGTTCATCGACATCGGACCCTGTCATATCGGAACCGGACCATCTGCTGGTAGCCCGGAAGGCCGATGTGGTTATACCCGATCATGCCGATATTGATGAGACCATTGTTATTCATGCCGATGGAAAATCCATTGTTGAGACCTACAGCTTTATAGTAAAGAACATAACAGGTATTGAGAACTTAAGCAGTGTACAGGCTCTTATAACCGGACAGGCAAGTTCGCGTTTTCTCTGGGACGGACATAACCCCACTGCACCTGTGGGGCTGCTTACCACATCGGTCGCAGACCGAACGCGCAAGTGTCTGTACGGAGTGTACAATACATTCGGCCAGATAGCAGGGCAGGTGATACTCAATATCCTTGTTACAACTACTACGGGTGAGGAGCTGGTCTATCCGGTTGACATAACGGACCAGGTTACTGATCCCGACAACACTGATCATAAGATAACGGTTACAGATACTATAAAAATCATTCCTCAGGGCGGTTCGTCACAGGAAGGCTACTCGCCGACTGTTAACGAGTGGGATCCGGAGGTGATAGACATACCTATAGATTGAATAATTCACTAATCAATAATCAAACTAAACAATTATGAAAAAGAATTTTCTGTTGGTTTTGGCTGCAGCAACCATGGTTGTTGCATGTGACAAATCAGAGACTCTTAATGAAAAAGGACAGCAGCAGGCTGA
>CACZCX010000012.1 GCA_902779875.1 uncultured Bacteroidales bacterium
AGCCTCATAGCCATCCTTCTCAACACTCTTGATCTGAGTAACTACGCAAGGACCTGCTTCGATAACGGTGCATGGAACATTCTTTCCATCAGCACCGAAGACCGATGTCATACCGATCTTTTTTCCTAATAATCCTGGCATTTCAAATAAATATTAAGTTACTGTAAATAATTTGTTTCACTCTAAGTGGTATCAAACCTTGATCTCTACCTCAACACCGCTGGGAAGCTCGAGCTTCATCAGTGCGTCAACAGTCTTGGCAGTTGAGCTGTAGATGTCGATCAGTCTCTTGAATGAAGAGAGCTGGAACTGCTCACGTGACTTCTTGTTAACGAAGGTTGAACGGTTTACAGTGAAGATACGCTTGTGTGTGGGAAGTGGAATAGGACCGCTTACTACAGCACCGGTAGCCTTAACTGTCTTTACGATCTTCTCGGCTGACTTGTCTACGAGATTGTGGTCGTAAGACTTCAGTTTGATTCTGATTTTCTGACTCATTGTCTTAGTTTTAATTGTTTGTATTGTTTTTATGTAAGCGGCTCCGGTAAGAGTCATTTGCTATCGAAGCCGCCCTTTCTCTCTTTTACCTTATATATTAAAGGAGTGATACGTTACCACCGTTCTCCTCTACAACCTGACGGGCAAGAGCCTTGGAAACCTCAGCATGACGCTCGTAAGACATTGAAGAAGTAGCACGACCTGAAGTAATGGTTCTCAGTGAAGTAACATAACCGAACATCTCGGCCAGAGGTACGTGTGCCTTGACAACCTTGGCACCTGAATGGTTGGTCTCCATTCCCTCAACCTGACCACGACGCTTGTTAAGGTCACCGATAACGCTACCCATGCTCTCCTCGGGAGTTACAACCTCAAGTGCCATGATAGGCTCGGTAAGACCGGGAGCGGCCTTAACGCAAGCGTTACGGAAGGCGTTGGTTGCGCAAACCTCGAATGAGAGGGCATCTGAGTCAACCGGGTGGTACTTACCATCAAGAACAGTAACCTTGAGTGACTCCATAGGAGCATTCATAAGAACACCGTTCTTCATAGCGTTGGTAAAGCCCTTCTCGATAGCAGGCAGGTAGGTCTTAGGCAGAGCCTCACCCTTGGTGGCATCGATAAACTGGAGACCGCCCTTCCAATCGGGATCGGCGGGACCAACCTCAACGACGATGCAAGCGTAGTGACCCTTACCACCAGTCTGCTTCTTATACTCTTCACGCAGCTGGACGGTCTGTGAGATAGACTCCTTGTAGCTAACCTGGGGACGACCCTGGTTGCACTCTACGCCAAACTCGCGCTTGAGACGGTCTATAATAATATCAAGGTGAAGCTCACCCATACCTGAGATCAGGGTCTGGCCTGAATCCTCATCAACCTTAACGGTGAATGTGGGATCCTCCTCGGCGAGACGTGCAAGACCATCAGAGAGCTTGCTCATATCCTTCTCGGTCTTAGGCTCAACAGCGATGCTGATAACGGGATCCGGGAAGTCCATGCTCTCGAGTACCAACGGTGCCTCCTCATCGCAGAGGGTATCACCTGTACGGATATCCTTAAGAGCAACAACTGCACCTATATCGCCGGCAGCAACCTCATCGACCTGGATCTGCTTCTTGGAGTACATCTGGAAGAGACGGCTTACGCGCTCCTTCTTGCCTGAACGGCTGTTGTAGATATAACTTCCGGCAGTAACCTTACCTGAGTAAACTCTGAAGAAGATAAGACGACCAACATACGGGTCAACAGCGATCTTGAATGCAAGAGCAGCTGTCTTCTCGTCTGAACGGGGATCACGGTGAGTGGTCTCATCCTCAGAACCGGGGAGGAAACCGTCAACACCACCGCAGTCGATAGGTGAAGGAAGGAATGCGCATACATAGTCAAGCAGAGGCTGAACACCCTTGTTGCGGAATGAAGTACCGCATACGACGGGAACGAGCTTCTGGCTGATGCAACCCTTGCGGACAGCGCGGAGAATCTCCTCCTCGGTGATGGTTGAAGCATCGTCAAGATACTTCTCCATCATCTCGTCATCGAAATCAGCAGCCTTCTCAAGAAGGTTGTCGCGCCACTGCTGAGCTTCCTCTACCTGATCGGCGGGGATATCCTCTACGGTGTACTCTGCACCGAGTGACTCATCGCGCCAGTAGATGGCCTTCATTTTAATAAGGTCTATAACACCCTTGAAAGACTCCTCCTGACCGATAGGAATTTCAATCGGGCAGGCGTTAGCCTTAAGGATCTCCTTCATCTGAGTGATAACTCCGTAGAAGTCAGCACCAGAACGGTCCATCTTATTGACATAACCCAGACGGGGAACGCCGTACTTGCTAGCCTGATGCCATACGGTCTCAGACTGGGGCTGTACACCGCCTACTGCGCAGAATACTGCAACAGCGCCGTCAAGTACACGGAGTGAACGCTCAACCTCAGCTGTGAAGTCAACGTGTCCCGGAGTGTCAATAAGATTGATCTTATATGTGTTTTCCTGCCACTTCCAATGAGTGGTAACGGCGGCTGAGGTGATGGTAATACCACGCTCCTGCTCCTGGACCATCCAGTCCATGGTTGCGGAACCGTCATGTACCTCACCTATTTTATGTGTTAAACCTGTATAGTAAAGAATACGCTCTGAAGTCGTAGTCTTTCCGGCATCGATGTGAGCCATGATGCCGATGTTTCTCGTGAGATGTAAATCCTGATCTGCCATTTATTAGAATCTAAAGTGTGCAAAAGCTCTGTTAGCCTCAGCCATGCGGTGCATATCCTCCTTACGCTTGAATGCGCCACCGGTGCTGTTGAATGCATCAACAATCTCGGCAGACAGCTTATCGGACATAGACTTGCCACCACGCTTGCGGGCGAATGAAATAAGGTTCTTCATGGAGATTGACTCCTTGCGGTCTGCGCGGATCTCAGTAGGAACCTGGAATGTAGCACCACCAATACGGCGGGACTTTACCTCTACCTGAGGAGTAACGTTATCAAGAGCCTTCTTCCAAATCTCAAGGGCAGACATCTCCTCGTTGGGGAGCTTGGTCTTTACCTTCTCGAGGCTCTCATAGAAGATCTCGAACGAAGTGTTCTTCTTACCATCGTACATGAGATGGTTAACGAACTTGGTCACTGCAACGTCGCCGAATACGGGATCCGGAAGGATGACGTGCTTTCTCGGTTTTGCTTTTCTCATTTTTAATCGTTTGTTTTGTTCGGGTTGTCATTTTGATTCTTCAACATCCACGCCTGGACATTTACTCAACCTCAATCTACAGACCAAAACTTGTTATTGATTTTTACTTCTTAGCTGCTTTAGGACGTTTTGCACCATACTTGGAACGTCTCTGGAGACGACCGTTTACGCCAGCGGTATCAAGTGTACCGCGGATGATGTGGTAACGTACACCGGGGAGGTCCTTAACACGACCGCCACGAACGAGCACGATTGAGTGCTCCTGCAGGTTGTGACCCTCACCGGGGATGTATGAGTTAACCTCCTTCTGGTTGGTAAGACGGACACGTGCGACCTTTCTCATGGCTGAGTTAGGCTTCTTAGGTGTCGTTGTGTAAACTCTCACGCAAACGCCTCTTCTCTGAGGGCAGGAATCAAGGGCCGGAGACTTACTCTTGTCGTCCAGGACCTGACGTCCTTTGCGTACTAACTGCTGAATTGTTGGCATTTTGTTTGTTTTTAATTATTATATATTAAATAGTAAATCCAGAATTTTTGGCGTGCAAAGATACGGCTATTATTTTATAACACAAGGGAAATCGCGCAGTTTTTCAAGTTTTTGGCAAAAAAAGACGAAAAAAGGCGGATATCACGAAGACATCCGCCCTATAACCGACAGCTCTGACCTACCCCTCTCAAGCCTCTCCGTGGAAGTCCGATATAGGCGGCATGTAGGTTCCTTTCTGAGCCTTCATCTCAATGGTTCCGAAGGCATTCTCATACTTTGCCACGTTATCCTGGAGAGCCAGCAGAAGACGTTTGGCATGCTCGGGCGACATGATAACCCTGGACTTGACCTGAGCCTTGGCCATACCAGGAAGAATACTTATAAAATCCATTACAAATTCCGATGAAGAATGAGTAATCATGGCAAGGTTGGAATATACACCCTGAGCCGTTTCCTCCTTAAGCTCTATCTGGAGCTGTTTCTGTCCGCTATTGTTCTGATCCATATGTCTGAAAATGAAATTATACAAGAATTACGACTACGAAGTTAACGTTTAAAAGGGACTTATGCAAAACCCACAGGATAAATTTTCCGCACCCCGGACCTTTTGGCATAAACCATCCGGAAGAAAATGAGTCAATACTGAAACGAAGCGGAGAAATTATGATCGGCAAGGTATGCGCCAACAGCCGGAATATCGGTAATATTTCCTTACATATTGCCCGATAGCGAAAAAAGACGGATTATTTTTAATTAATGTTTTTTGTAATTATTTGTTCCCATTCGCTATATTTGCTAGCGATAGTTGGAATCCACACTTCACAGAACCGTTACAACCAAGAAATCATTCTAATTACACTAATATGAGCAATTACAAAGAGACAGGAAGCAAAGCCTACCTGTATGGCATTTGCGCAGTAGCCGTTATCGGAGGTTTGCTTTTCGGATATGATACCGCTGTCATTTCCGGAGCCGAGCAGGCACTGCAGAAGTTTTTCGCCAGCGGACTTGGAGATTTCTATTCGACAGGACTCCACGGTTTTGTAACATCGTCAGCACTGATCGGCTGTATAATCGGAGGACTGATATCAGGTATCATGGCCACCAGACTGGGCCGAAGAAACGCGCTTATTTTTGCGTCCGTACTGTTCTTCCTGTCAGCTCTGGGAAGCTACATGCCCGAGTTCCTGTTCCGTCCGAACTTTGAGTTCTTCCAGCCCGGAGAGGCCACCAAGAGCCTCATGTGGGCATTCATCCTCTATAGGATACTGGGAGGTATAGGCGTTGGTATGGCATCGGCCATCTGCCCTATGTATATAGCCGAGGTTGCTCCCGCACAGATACGCGGAACACTGGTTTCATGCAACCAGTTCGCCATCATATTCGGTCAGCTTGTGGTATACGCCATCAACGCCCTTATACGTAGCGGTCTGGCCGATACACCCGAACTCATACAGGCCGCCATGGTCAACATCGGCTGGCGCCGTATGTTCGTAAGCGAGGCATTCCCCGCAGGTGCATTCGGACTGTTGCTGCTCCTGGTGCCCAAGACTCCCCGCTATCTGGTTATGCGCGGCAACACACAGAAGGCCATGGCAGTTCTTACCCGTATCAATGGCGAGGGACGCGCACAGGAAATCCTTCAGGAGATCAAGGAGACATTGGTAGAGAAGAAGGAGAGCCTCTTCTCATACGGCGTCCTGGTAATCGTTGTAGGCGTGCTGCTCTCATTCTTCCAGCAGGCCGTAGGTATCAACGTGGTACTTTACTACGCACCCCGCATATTCCAGAACATGGGCTCAAGCGGTGACGCAGCCATGCTCCAGACAGTCGTTATGGGTGTAGTGAATATCCTGTTCACCGTAGTAGCCATCCTGACCGTCGACAAGTGGGGCCGCAAGCCGCTTCTTATCGTGGGTTCGATAGGTATGGCCATCGGCATGATCGCCCTGAGCATACTCTCATTCTGCGATGTCATAGGAGTTGCAGCGCTGATATTCATCATCATCTACACCGCATCATTCATGATGTCATGGGGCCCCATATGCTGGGTACTCATATCCGAGATATTCCCGAACTCCATCCGCGGCAATGCGGTGGCTGTAGCCGTTGCGGCACAGTGGATATCCAACTACGCAATCTCATCGACATTCCCCTCACTCTGCGAGTGGAGCATAGGAGGCACCTACCTCATCTACGCCGGATTCTCAATCCTCTCGGCACTGTTCGTACTTAAGATGGTTCCCGAGACCAAGGGTAAGACACTGGAGGAGATGAGCGCTCTGTGGAGAAACAGGATGAAGAAGTGATTGAAAAGTGAGAATTGAAAATTGAGAACTGAGAATTCCCGATTGAGAATAAAAAAATCCTTGCGATGGCTCGCAAGGATTTTTTATTAGGAATGGATAGTTACTTTACTACACCCTGCTTGATCAGATACTCGGCAATCTGAACGGCGTTAAGGGCGGCACCCTTACGGATCTGGTCACCTACGATCCAGAAGCACATCACGTTAGGATTGGCGATATCCTTGCGGATACGACCTACGTAAACGGGATCTGTACCTGACAGGAAGAGAGGCATAGGATACTCCTTCTTGGCGGGATCATCCATGAGGACAAGGCCCTCACCGTTCTTTACGGCCTCGCGGAATGCCTCGACCGATACAGGCTCCTCAGTCTCAGCCCAAATTGCCTCTGAGTGGCAACGGAGAGCCGGGACGCGAACGCAGGTAGCGCTGCACTTGATATCGTTGTGGAACATCTTGCGGGTCTCGTAGAACATCTTCTCCTCCTCCTTGGTATAACCGCTCTCCTTGAATACGTCGATATGGGGGATGAGGTTATAGGCAAGCTGATAAGCAAATTTGTTTACAGTCACCTCCTCACCTGCAAGAGCCTGACGATACTGCTGCTCGAGCTCAGCCATGGCAGCTGCACCGGCACCGCTGGCAGCCTGGTAGGTTGAAACCTGTACATTCTTGACAGGAGAAAGGTCGTTAAGAGCCTTGAGGGCTACAATCATCATGATTGTTGAGCAGTTAGGATTGGCAATGATACCCTTGGGGCGTACCAGAGCATCCTCGGGGTTAACCTCGGGTACAACCAGAGGAACCTGGGGATCCATACGGAAGGCGCTTGAGTTATCGATCATGATTGCACCGTACTTGGTGATGGTCTCGGCATACTCCTCAGAGGTGCCGCCACCGGCAGAAACGAATGCAATGTCAATTCCCTTGAAATCATCGTTATGCTGAAGAAGCTTGACCTGGATCTTCTTACCGCCATAGGTGTAATAAGATCCGGCACTACGGGATGACCCGAACAAAACCAACTCATCGAGCGGGGATTAATCTGTTATAGTTTGAAATTTGGGCGCAAAATTAGTGTTTCCTTACAAAATAGAGTGCACATAAAACATAAAATGTCAAAACAATAGCTCAAAATCGGAGCGAAGGGTATATTTTTGCAATGTAAACAGCGAAAAAATGATTGAACTGGACAATATAACAAGAAGCTTCGGCAGTCTCAACGTACTCAAGGGCATCAGCCTTAAAGTGGAACGCGGCGAGGTGGTAAGCATAACAGGCCCCAGCGGCGCCGGCAAGACCACCCTGCTCCAGATCATGGGATCTCTTGACAAACCCGACGGCGGCCGCGTGCTCTACGACGGGCAGGACATAACCCGTATGAACGAGAAGGAGATATCGGCCTTCCGTAACAGGCATATAGGATTCGTATTCCAGTTCCATCAGTTGCTGCCTGAGTTCACTGCCATAGAGAACATCACCATCCCCATGCTGATAGCAGGAGAAGGAATGCGCCAGGCCACGTCGAGAGCCAAGGAGCTGCTTGAGATGCTGGGTCTTGCCGACAGAGCCGGCCACAAACCGTCGGAGCTCTCAGGCGGCGAGAAGCAGCGCATAGCCGTGGCCCGCGCCCTGGCCAACCAGCCCGATGTAATACTGGCCGATGAACCATCGGGAAGCCTTGACACAAAAAATAAGGAGGATCTGCACAAGCTGTTTTTCAACTTAAGGGACCAGCTTGGCCAGACATTCGTGATCGTGACCCATGACGAGTCACTGGCCGCCATGACAGACCGCACCATCCATCTTCTGGACGGAGCCATAGCCAAGTGATCACCACTTACGGAGTCTCATTGTAACCTTTGAAGTAGACAGTATCAGCCTGCCTCGGTCGGGGTATTCCACCTTAAACGATGTCACTACGCTGTCCATACCGTAATCGAGCAATCTTACGGCGACCTGCGGATCGTCATAGACCGAATAATCCAGCCTTATGGAATCGGAGTGTTCCGTCATTATGCCGTGCAATACGAAGTTGCGTGACAGGTCCTCAATCAGTACCATGTGACGCGCAAACCCGATCATAGTATTGTCCAAATCCTCAGACTGGCACGCCTCACCCCTGAGGTTCACCCCATCTTTATATTCGATCCTGTCAAGACGCCAGTAGAAATCAAGCCTGTCATCAGGGAAGGCATGCTCACAGGAACTCACTGAGACAGCCACCGCTGCCACGGACAGCACTGACACCAAAGCAATCAGCAGCCTCTTTCTTACAGGACCTTCCATAATCTTGATATTGTGAGCATTATACCTTTATTATTTCCGATAAGCGATCCGCTGTCCACATCCATGGCACCGGACAGGGTGAATTTCCAGTCATAGGCACCGCCCTTGCTCCAGGAACACTCCAGCATGAGTGATGTCACGTCCTCAACCTCCTTAAGCGGATTGCCGTAGCAGCCCCAATGCCTAGTCGTGGTACCCAGCACACGGTAGTCAATCCTATCGGTTACGGAGCCCTCCACTCCCAGATGAAACATCCTGACGCGGTTGCTGCGGAAACGGTTGCTGCCGGTGGAATTGAACGCCGGCGATACGAGCACCGGATTACCCATGGCATACCCCCAATGCGAATAGGAATCATAGATGCCGTGGTTGTACATGCCGTCACGGCCATCGACCTCCTCTATCACCTGCATGCCCTCCACATTACAGGATACGCTATGACAGATAGGGCCGCAAAGACCGCGGGTATTAAGGAATTCGAATACCGCGCTGCGGAAATATTTGAAATCACTCGGGGCGTTCACCTCCAAGCCGAACAGTCCGTCAAACCAGTTACGCCTGAATCCGAAGAAGATGAACTCCTTCTCACCCTGCATATTGTTCTTGTATTCGATACCCAGCATGGAGGAGTGATCCTCATAGAAATGCTCATAATAAGCACCTATATGCCAGTCATTCAGTTTGTAGTCAAAGTTCAGATGCCAGCTGCCCAGGTTATCGCCGTCCTCATCGCCCTGTTCCTCAACGTGATGGAACGGGAACAGCACGGTCCAGTAGGCGGCCGCATCGGACGGCATTGGTTTGTCATCCTTATTACTGAAATGCCTCACTCCGCCGAACATGTTGTTCATCTCCAGTCCGAGCGTGACCTGAAGCGGAAACCGGTCATAATCACCGAACCGTATGAAAGCCGACTTGCTGTGAAACAGCACACCGTCCACATAGGTACCGCCGCTGTTACTTCTGCGCCAGTCGTCATCGGTCAGACGTCCGTAGCCGATATGTCCCTTAACCGAGAACCAACTGCCCAGCAGCGGAATACGCACAAACTCAGGAATGCCGGCACGAACCTCCGGGACAGGCTTACCGTTACCGGACCATGTCAGCCCACCTGAGCTCAGGGACCGGTTCTTGTCACTCCAGCGCTCCTTTTTTCCGGCCGACAGTCCCAGCCATCTGTAGTTAAGGCCGATATACGCCTGCTGCAGAATCCAGTCATTTTCCAGTCCGGCACCCGCGCCCAGATCCATACCGTAATCCAGGCCCCAACTGCCGGAAAGAGCGGAGGAACCATGCGCTTTCAGGAGCATGTACCCGTTGGTCGTGTTCACTGACGGCAGCCCCTGACGGTTCGACACATGCCAGAACGGGGCATGAGCGCCACCGCCCGTCAAACCGGCCGTCTCAAGGCCGAATGAAAGCGAGCGGCCGGCCGGCTGTCCGGCCAGAGCCACAGAAGAAACTGACATGAATACCGTCAGCACCACAGGCAACAGATGTCGTATAGAGAATCTCATTGACTTGTGCGATTCATTTGTTACTCGGAAGGCAAAGATACTGTAAAACGCCGTATCCTCCCCCTTTGGACAGGGCAAAAAAAGAACGGCAACCTTTTGGGCTGCCGTCCGTACTGTAATATCCCGGAATCAGGCGTTTGCTCTCTTCTCGCGGATACGGGCCTTCTTACCTGTAAGGTTACGCAGGTAGTAAAGCTTGGCACGACGTACCTTACCGATCTTGTTGACCTCAATGCTGTCAATAGCCGGTGAGCTGATGGGGAAGATACGCTCTACACCAACGGTACCTGACATCTTACGAACGGTGAAACGACGGTTGTCGCCATGGCCGCTGATCTTGATGACTACACCACGATAGAGCTGAATACGCTCCTTGTTACCCTCAACGATACGGTATGCTACGGTTACGGTGTCACCTGACTTGAAAGCGGGGAACTTACCCTCGTTACCGGTAGCAAATGCCTGTTCTGCAATTTTGATTAAATCCATTGTTCTGGAAATTTTCAAGTTTCTCATACGCTAGAGCGACATACCAAGTTACTCTTCCTTGACAGCGATCGCATAAAGCGGCGCAAAGATAACACCTTTTTGTCTTAAGGCCAAAATATTACATGAGAAAAGTTCGATAAGACCGATTGAGCCTACTCAAAGTAGAGCGTAAGCACGATCATGCTGTTGCGGGCCCCATCGATAGCGTTACTGTATTTGAGCATCGAGGCGTCACTCAGGTCAGTCCTTACGGTCTGAAGCACATTGTTGAGTCCAAAGCAGAACTTGAGCTCGGGAATCATCTTGAAGAAGGGATAGTAGAGATCCAGACCCATACCCACCTCAAACATAAGGTCGGAACGTTTTACAAGCAACTCCTTGCCCTTCTTGACAGTCAGGTCAAAGGTTGGAGCCACGCCTGCCACGACATACGGGCGGTAGTTATTGAAACGGGCCGCGCTGACCTTGAGGTCAATCGGGATGGACAGATAGGTAGACTTTATATACTGCTCCGCAAACCGGCCGGTACGCTGCTCACGGAACACCACCTTCTTGTCGCCGAAATGCATGGTAGGTATGAAACGGACCGACAGCCAGTCATTGGCCTTTAGCTCGCCCAGTACGCCCACGCTGAAACCCGGAGTATACTCGGGTGCATCGGCATACCAATATTCGGGTATTCCGTTCTGGTTTATATAGGGCAGTCCGTTATTTGCAAGTGAAATATCCTGAATATTGAGTCCGATGAGAAATCCGTAATGCCACACCCTGTCATCCAGGTAAGGACGGTTCTGAATCTTACGTTCCTGGGCACAGAGACGCCCTACGCCCCACATCGGGGCGGACAGAACAAGAACGGCAGCCACAACTGCCATCCTCAGTATATCACGGCTTTTAGTCATCGGTATAAAAACGATGAAACATGAAACTTATTGTAAAAAATGGTTCGTCATTTGGCGGAGTACCTAAAAGTATGTATTTTTGCGCCCGGAAAAACTTTTTAAACACAATACAACTATGGCATACGTAATTAGCGACGATTGCATCGCATGCGGAACTTGCATCGATGAGTGCCCGTCAGAGGCTATCTCAGAGGGCGATAAGTACTCAATCAACCCTGATCTCTGCGTAGACTGCGGCACATGCGCCGGTGTCTGCCCTTCAGAGGCTATCCACCCGGGAGAATAATTCTAAGGTACAAGATAAGAGCGGGGGTCCCATACGGAACCCCCGTTCTTGTATATATAAGGTACGTCCGCCCCGAAAGGCGGACGTATCTTCTTTACTTAAGAGCTGCAAGAGCCTCCTTTACTCTGCGGAAGGCCTCAATAATCTTATCCTCGCTGGTAGCGTAGCTGAAACGGATGCACTCAGGTGAGCCGAATGCGGTACCGCCTACAGTTGCCACATGGCCTACCTCGAGCAGGTACATGGCCAGGTCCTCAGCATTGGCTATGACCTTGTCACCGTAACGCTTGCCAAAGTAAGAGTCGCACTTGGGGAACAGATAGAAGGCACCCTGAGGATTGTTAACCTCAAAGCCCGGAACCTCCTTGGCAAGTGAGACGATCAGGTCACGACGCTTCTGGAACACCTGACGCATCTTCTCCACATCATCCTGAGGACCGTCAAAAGCGACCTGAGCAGCCTTCTGGGCTACAGAACATGTACCGCTTGTATACTGACCCTGCAGCTTGTTGCAAGCCTTTACCAGCCAGTCGGGACCGGCCATGAAGCCGATACGCCATCCGGTCATGGCATAAGCCTTTGACACGCCGTTGATCACTGCGATACGGTCCTTGAGTTCGGAGAACTGGGCGAGACTCTGGTGACCGCCGATGAAATTGATGTGCTCATATATCTCATCGGATACGATGAATACATCGGGATACTTGGCCAGAACCTTGGCGATTGACTCAAGCTCCTCCTTTGTATATACAGAACCTGTAGGATTGGAAGGTGAGCAAATCATCATAGCCTTGGTCTTGGGAGTGATGGCAGCCTCAATCTGAGCAGCTGTAACCTTGAAGTCCTGCTCAATACCAGCCTTGATAACCACGGGAACACCGCCGGCCAGCTTAACCATCTCAGGATAGCTTACCCAGCAGGGTGAAGGCAGCAGCACCTCGTCGCCGGGGTTTACGACAGCCATGATCACGTTGCAGAGAGACTGCTTGGCTCCTGTTGACACCAGGATCTGAGTAGGCGCATAATCGAGGTTGTTCTCACGCTTGAGCTTGTCACTGCAAGCCTTACGGAGCCACATATAACCCGGAACGGGTGAATACTTGGAGTAGTTCTGCTCCACAGCCTCAATAGCAGCCTTCTTGACATAGTCAGGAGTATTGAAGTCGGGCTCACCCACACTCATGTTTACAACATCGACACCCTGTGCCGAAAGTTCATTGCTCTTCTGCAGCATAGCGAAAGTAGCTGATGCCGCGAGTCTGTTGACTCGATCTGAAATCTGTCCCATTTCTATTTAGTTTGTTGTTTTAAATAATCAATTAAGTTCACCGCAGCCTGTGATGTCTTGACCATCTGGCGCTTAAGCTTGCGCTGGAACAGCCAAGCCCTGAGTTCGAACAGCAGTCCCACAGGGAACACTATTCCGATAATCCTGTTCACCCATTTGTCATTGAAAGGACTCTGCACGCCATGAATCTGCAGCAAAGGTATCTGGTTGAGCATATCCAGTTCCACGCGGTCGCGGCTGTTACCGAGTTCGGCCACCAACGCCTCAATCTCGCCGTCCAGTTCCTTAAGGTCCGATGTATCCACGCTGCCAAAGAACAGCTTTCCGTAACCGGGGACCGTATTGAGTACGGCGGACTGCTCCAGGGCCGATGCGCGGGACTCAATCTCCTCAAGGGTCCTGATGCATTTGGCGCGGTCGGGGTCATCGATCACCACATCCTTTCTTGTTATATTACGGCTCACCTTGGTTCCGAACCAGTATCGGATGAACTCCAGAATTACGTCAAACTGGAACAGGGTGGAATCACCGTTAGCCTTTACCGTAAAGAAAATGCTGAACGGAGCAAGCACCATGACGCTGAACCAGCACCCCACTATACTCCATTCGCCCTCGCGGAACATCTTCTCACCCGATACGTTCGTGATGTAGAACAGTATGTAGGTGAATACCGATATCAGCACCGGAACGCCCAGACCGCCCTTACGGATGATGGCACCCAGGGGAGCTCCGATAAAGAAGAATATGAGTACGGAGAGTGAGTTGATGATCTTTCTCATCCACTCTATCCAGTGCTTACGTATGGACCTGTCACCGTAGAACATGTTAGAGCTCTTGATGGAGAGGTCAGCCACCTGTGTCTGTGCCTTGGTACGCATTGCACTCTTTATATCAACCTGCCTGCTACGGCTCGACACCGCATATACGCTGTCGGCATTGATATAGAGGAACGGAAGTTTGTCATAAGCCGCCGAGTCAGACGCCTGCATACGGTAGGTAGAGAGCGCCGTTACCCTGTATTCATCCCTGTTGCCCAGTCCTATGCTGTCCTGGTTGAGTGAAAGGGAGTCTATGGTGTGCTTGATGTCATTCATATTCTTGGTCATGGCCTGCGAGCCGATGAGACCCTCGGGAGCCTGCTTCAAGCCTGAGTCGAACTCCAGCAGGATATGCTTCTCGCGGAAGCCCTCCCTGCTGTAAGGCTTGCCCCTGCTGTCAACATCCTCCTCCTGACCGAACTGCTCACCGCTGAACAGATGCAGGTAGAGGTGCTGCTTATCGGCCGTAGTCTCCAGGTAACCGGAGTCAGCCACTATGACGGTCAGATTCTCATAACCGTTCCTGTGATCATAGATTATCACGTCATAGAGAGTACCCTTGCTGAAATCCTTATGACGCACATACATGTTGAATCCGCTGAGCTGGTTGTAGAACACACCCTCGGGAATCTCCAGTTCCGGGCTCTTCTCGTTTATGGAGTAGATGGTCGCCAGGAGTTTCTTGGAGGCACGGGGAACCGTGATATTCTGGAAATAGAACGATACACCCGCCATGATGAAGGAAAATATCATGACCGGACGCATAACCCTGAGAAGCGGTATGCCTGCCGTCTTCATGGCCAGCAGCTCCAGACGTTCACCAAAATTACCGAAAGTGATGAGCGATGCCATGAGCACGGCCAGCGGCAACGCCTGAGGCACCAGAGTAAGGCCGAACTGCCAGAAGAACTTGGCTATGACTCCGAATGAGAGACCCTTACCCACAATATCCTCGGCATAACGCCAGAGCACATTCATCAGGAGCACGAAAAGGCAGATGGCAAACGCCGCCACGAACAGCAGCAGAAAGCTTTTCAGAATAAAGATATCAAGTCTTTTCGGTCTCATTCAAAAGTACAGAAATTTCCAAACTGCGAAGGTACAACATTTGGGCAACTTCTGCAACTTTAGAGAAGCGTATTGATATTGAAAATATAAAAAGAGGTTACAGAGTGTAAATCACAGGCCGCAACGCCTCAGTGACTCCATGGAAGTATCCCAGAGGCTGCGTACATCATCCTCTGCCTCAGAGTCGGCAAAATCAGTGATTTGAAGCGAATAGGTCGATGTCAGGTCATTCTTAAGAATGCGGATCTCAAAGAAAGTCCCGGGATCTTCATCGTCCCAACGAAAGCGGACGTAGGTGTTCTGACGGCAGTTGATCAGCTCGGCCTTGCGGGTCTCATTCTTGCCCCATGTGAAACTGAAGGTCTTGCCATCGGACTCGACATTGTCTGCAAACCATGATGTCAGTCCGGGAGCAGTTGCTATCGCTTCCCATATCATAGGTATTGACTGTGAACTCAATCCATATTCCAGTATGACCTTAGTCTTGGTCGGTATAGTTTTATCAGTACCCATAGCATTACATTCTATTGGCGGCACCAAGCGCCACGCTCACCCCGCCATGTTCTAAATGCAAAGAAATGTAAAAATCACCTATTTTCCAAACATTACCACGACAAAATTCGATAAAAATATGGTGGTTAAAAGTTGCAGGTATCAAAAAAGGACATTACCTTTGCACCCGCTTACAGAGCGATGGCGGGATAGCTCAGCTGGTTAGAGCGCATGATTCATAATCATGAGGTCCCCGGTTCAATCCCGGGTCCCGCTACGACGAGGAGAGGTCTGATGACCTCTCCTTTTTTTGTCGTAGCGGGACCCGGGATTGAACCAGGGACCTCTGGTCCTTTTTTTAGTTCGCCACAGCGAACAGGCGGCCTGCCGGCCGCTCTCGCTCGCATACTCGCTTCGCCCCAATACGATTGTACCTGCGTGTGAACCCATATCCGATACCTACGGTATCTATTTCCTATCATTTATTAATAATTAAGGTGGGGGAATTGGGAAAAAGTGTAATTTTGTGGCGCTTTTGCTAAGTAGAGTTTACAATTTAATATAGATTTTATGGAATTGATGGAGCAGATCATTGCGCGTGCCAAGGAAAACAGGCAGCGCATTGTATTGCCTGAGGGCACCGAGGAGCGTACTCTCAAGGCAGCAGACAAGGTTCTGGCCGACGGTGTGGCAGACCTTATCATTTTAGGTAACAAACAGGAAATTGAGGGACTTGCCTCACAGTGGGGACTCAAGAACATCTCAAAGGCCACTATCATCGACCCTGAGAACAACCCCAAGAAGGACGAATATGCCAACCTGCTGTTCGAACTCAGAAAGAACAAGGGCATGACCATAGAGGAGGCACAGAAGAAGGTGCTCGATCCCCTTTACCTGGGTTGCCTCATCATAAAGAGCGGCGATGCCGACGGTCAGCTGGCAGGTGCCCGCAACACCACAGGCAACGTACTCCGCCCTGCTCTCCAGATAATCAAGACCGCCCCCGGCATCTCAGTCGTATCGGGCGCGTTCATCATGCTCACCAAGACCCCGCAGTACGGTGAGAACGGAATCATGGTATTCGCAGACTGCGCCGTTACTCCCGTACCCGATGCAGACCAGCTGGCACAGATCGCCGTTGCATCGGCCGGTACCGCAACCGCAGTCGCCGGATTCGCCGAGCCCCGCGTAGCCATGCTGAGCTTCTCAACCAAGGGTTCAGCCAAGCACGAGGTGGTAGACAAGGTAACCACCGCCCTCCAGAAGGCTAAGGAACTGGCACCCGACCTCAAGATTGACGGCGAGCTCCAGGCCGATGCAGCCATCGTACCTTCAGTAGGTGCAAGCAAGGCTCCCGGTTCAGAGATTGCAGGTAAGGCCAACGTACTTGTATTCCCCAACCTCGAGGTAGGCAACATCGCCTATAAGCTGGTTCAGCGCATAGGTAACGCCGAGGCCATCGGACCTATCCTCCAGGGTATAGCACGCCCCGTAAACGACCTTTCACGCGGCTGCTCAGTTGATGACGTTTATAAGATGATCGCAGTTACCGCCAACCAGGCCATGGCTGCCAAGAAAGCATAATCACGATATGAAGATATTGGTTCTTAACTGCGGCAGCTCGTCAATCAAGTACAAGCTGTTTGACATGGACAGCAATGATGTCATTGCACAGGGTGGTATAGAGAAAATCGGCATGAAGGGCTCTTTCCTCAAGCTCACTGACAAGAACGGCGAGAAGGTCGTGATCGAGAAGGAGATCCCCGAGCATACCGTAGGTGTAAAGTTCATATTCGAGATACTTACCGGAAGCCAGTACGGCGTAATCAAGTCACTTGATGAGATCAATGCCGTAGGTCACCGCATGGTACACGGAGGCGAGAAGTTCAACAAGAGCGTACTGCTCACTCCCGATGTACTCGAGGCATTCGCAGCCTGCAACGACCTGGCTCCCCTGCACAACCCCGCAAACCTGAAGGGTGTAAACGCTGTCAGCGAGCTGCTCCCCCAGGTTCCCCAGGTTGGTGTGTTCGATACAGCCTTCCATCAGACAATGCCCGACTACGCTTATCTGTACGCCATCCCCTACGAGCTCTATGAGAAGTACGGTGTACGCCGCTACGGATTCCACGGAACATCACACCGTTTTGTATCGGGCGAGATATGCAAGTATCTGGGCATCAAGGCCGAGGGTTCCAAGATCATCACCTGCCATATCGGTAACGGCGGTTCAATCACAGCCGTAAAGGATGGCAAGAGCGTTGACACCACCATGGGTCTCACTCCTCTGGAGGGCATCATGATGGGTACCCGCAGCGGAGACATTGACGCAGGTGCCGTTACATTCCTTATGGAGAAAGAGGGACTGGACAGCACAGGCATGTCAAACCTTCTGAACAAGAAGTCAGGTCTGCTCGGTATCTCAGGCGCATCGAGCGATATGCGTGAGGTTACAGCATCCATGGAGGCCGGCAACGAGCGTGCCGCCCTGGCCAAGAAGATGTACTCATACCGCATCAAGAAATACATCGGCGCATTCGCTGCTGCAATGGGCGGCGTTGACGTAGTCGTATTCACCGGCGGCGTGGGCGAGAACCGTCACGAGATACGCGAGGCTGTCTGCGAGGATATGGAGTTCCTGGGCATAAAGCTCGACAAGGAGCAGAATGCCAAGATCATGTTCGGCAAGGACGGAATCATATCCACTCCCGACTCAAAGGTAAAGGTGGTTGTGCTGCCGACCGATGAGGAGCTGATGATTGCGCAAGATACCAAGGCGCTGGTAAATTGAGAATTGAGAATTGAGAATTGAGAATTATAAAAAAGGCTCGGAGTTTTCCGAGCCTTTTTTAATGTCGCGGGTTTTACGCAGGTCCTGCGCATCAATTCTCAATTCTCAATTCTCAATTCTCAATTATTTATTCTCTCCTCCCTCAAGGTAGTTATTCATAGTAAGGGTTTTGCCATCATACACCACGTAGGTATACTGCGTTATCCAATCGCCTATTATGAGCAGGCGGCTGGAGTGGCTCAGCATAAGGTCGAGCTCGATATGACGGTGCCCGAATATGAAATAGTTTATGTCGGGGTGTGACTTGAGATACTCCTTGGCATAGAGAACCTGAAACTCCTTATCCTCACCCAGGTACTTGTCAATACCTTTCAGGCGGTGTTTCTCCATGCTTCTCTTGGCCCAGGACTGTCCCAGTCTCATGGTCCAGCGGGTAGGCAGAAGCGAATAGAGGAACTGGCATACACGACTGCGGAATATGCCGCGCATGAAACGGAACATGGGATCGGGATCGCCCATACCGTCGCCGTGAGCCAGGAAGAACTCCTTACCCATGATCTCGACCGTTACAGGCTCCTTATGGAGTATCACGCCGCATTCACGTTCCAGATAACCGAACATCCAGATGTCATGGTTGCCTATGAAATAGTGCACCTCGACTCCCATGTCGGTCAGTTCCGATATCTTACCGAGGAAACGGGTATAGCCTTTAGGCACCACATATTTGAACTCGTACCAGTAGTCAAACATATCGCCGAGCATATAGACCGCCTGCGCCTTATCCTTGATGTCATCAAGGAAACGGACGAGACGGCGCTCCTGCATACGCCTGTGGTCAATAGCCCACGAGCCCAGGTGTGCGTCAGAAATGAAATAAACGTTCTTCATATCAGTCCCAATTCAAGTTTGGCCTCCTCAGACATCATGTCCTTGTCCCACTCGGGCTCAAAGACGAGATTGACCGTAGCCGATTTGACACATTCCAGACCCTCTACCCTGAGACGTACATCCTCAACGATGAAATCAGCCAGCGAGCAGCCGGGCGCAGTAAGTGTCATGTCGATGACCACGTTTGCATCGGCATCGACATCGACCTTGTATATCAGTCCAAGGTTATATATATCGACAGGTATCTCAGGATCGTATACGGTCTTGAGCACCTCGACAACTTTCTCCTCTATCTCAAACTTTTCCATTCCTGTTCAAAGTCTGCCTTTATCGGCATAACTGTAATAACCCCAGTCTGTGAATATCACATGATCCAACAGCTGGATATCGACCGTGCGGCAAGCCTGATGGATGGAGCGGGTAAGCTCATCATCCTGCCGGCTCGGCACCAGGTTCCCCGAAGGGTGGTTATGACAGAGCGCCATAGCAGTAGCCCTGTGCATAAACGCCTCGCGGAGAATGAGGCGGACATCGACCGATGCGCTGGCCAGTCCTCCCTGACTGACACGCATACTGCCCAGCACATGGGCTGCCTGGTTCAGGAAGAGCGCATGACACTCCTCCACCTGCATGTCGGCCATCATAGGATAGAACCAGTCGTAAATGTCGCGTGACGTACGTACACGCGTCTTTACGGGAGGCTGTTCCTCCTTGCGGCGTCTGCCAAGTTCACATGCGGCCAGGATCGTAATCGCCTTGGCCTCACCTATTCCTTTAAAAGAGCAAAGCTCCCCGACGCTAAGTTTTCCAAGTTCGGAAAGACTGTTGCGGCAGGAAGCCATTACTTTTTGTGTTAAAGCCACCACCGAATCTTCAGTGTTTCCCGTGTGTATTAGAATCGCCAATAACTCAGCGTTTGTCAGCGCTGTCGCGCCCTTTTGCTTCATCTTTTCACGGGGGCGATCCTCAAGGGCCCACTGCCTAAGATTCAGCTTGTCCGGCTTATTCATTCATTTTTTTATGCCTTCACGCGGCCCTGGTATGAACCGTCGCGGGTGTCGACCTCGATGAGCTCACCTTCATTGATGAACAGAGGTACGCGAACCTCGCAACCGGTCTCTACGGTAGCGGGCTTTGTGGTGTTTGTTGCGGTATCACCCTTAAGTCCGGGCTCTGTATAAGTAACCTTGAGAACAACCTTTACAGGCATGTCAGCGAACAGGATCTCACCTGTGTTGGCGTTGGTGACAACATCAACAACCTCGCCCTCCTTCATGTAATCAACACCGTTGATGAGGTCCTTGATGATTGTAACCTGTTCAAAGTTCTCCTGGTTCATGAAAATATAACCCATATCATCCTGATACAGGTACTGGTAGGGACGACGCTCTACACGGACATCCTCGAGCTTGAAGCCGATCTGGAAAGTGCGCTCCAGCACGCGGCCGTTAACCACGTTCTTGAGTTTGGTACGCACGAATGTGTTACCCTTACCGGGCTTTACGTGCAGGAAATCGATGCAGAAATAAAGCTGGCCCTCCAGATTGATGCAGGTACCGATTTTGATGTCTTGACAAAGAATCATAAATGTGTTTTTGTTCTATTATTAATAAATTACTGAATGTCATGCAACTACCCCCGGCCAAAGCAAAAAGCGCAACCGTTCGGCCGGAGAGTCCGTAACGTTCTGCAAAAGTAGTGCAATGAGACAAATAGACAAAACTTTAGACAAAAAAAGAAGAGCAATTTGCATATTATGAAAAAAGAAACTACCTTTGCCCTCCGATTTCCGAAACAGAACAGAAAACAATAAAAATATATAACGATGAAAAGAACATTTCAGCCTTCCAACAGGAAGAGAAAGAACAAGCACGGTTTCCGTGAGAGAATGGCCACTGCAAATGGCCGTCGTGTATTGGCTTCACGCAGAGCTAAGGGCCGCAAGAAGCTGACAGTATCTGACGAGTACTGCGGAAACAAGAAGTAATACTTTATTATTGTTATAAGGTATAAGATGAGGGTCGGACAACAGTCCGGCCCTCGTTCTTTTCAATCGGTCCGCAAAGCCTGAGTATCAAATAAATTCCATTATCTTTGTACAAAATAAGAGAATTATGGACAAGAACAAAAAGCGCTCTATAGGCATACTGCTCCTGAACCTGCTCGCCATGGCAGTCATAGCCATCCTGCTTATAATCATAACATTCAGATGGATTGAGTCTTACACCCGTCACGGTGAGTACATATCGGTACCGGACGTAACGGGCATGTATGAGGAGGAGGCCGCCAAGGTGCTCTCCAATGCCGGTCTCAAGTATGAGATATCGGACTACAAATATGACAGGTCCCTGGTTGAGGGCGGCGTCATAGAGCAGAATCCCGATGCAGGCTCATACGTAAAGGACGGCCGCAAGATATATCTCACGCTCAACTCAGGCAAGGAACCCGTGAAGGCAGTGCCCGACGTGGCCGACAACAGCTCGCTGCGTGCCGCCGAGTCACAGCTCCGCGCCGCCGGATTCAAACTCACCGCACCTGTCTACCAGAACGGTGACCTGGATTGGGTTTATGAGGTCCGATACCAGGGCGTGGCAGTCGAGGCCGGTGCCGAGATACCTGAGGGCTCCGTACTCACCATCGTGGTGGGCAACGGCACCCCGATTGAGATCATTGAAGAGGTTGATTCAACCACAGTCGTAGAAACCGAGTTCTTTGAATAATCCCATGCAGGAACTTGAAGACGAGATCGAGGAGTCACTGGATGACCTTGAACCTACACCCGACGCGGCAGAGCTGTTCGAGCATTTCCGCGTAGTGGCCGACAAGGGACAGTCCCTGCTGCGCGTAGACAAGTTCCTGTTCGACCACCTGGAGCACTCGTCGCGCAACCGCATACAGAAGGCTGCCGATGCAGGCATGGTGATGGCAAACGGCCGTCCAGTCAAGAGCAACTACAAGGTCAAGCCGCTTGACGTGATTACGGTCATGATGGACCGTCCGCGTTACAGCAGTGACATTGAGCCCGAAGACATACCCCTGGACATAGTCTATGAGGACGAATGCCTCATGGTAGTGAACAAGCCGGCAGGCCTGGTGGTACATCCGGGATGCGGCAACTTTCACGGTACGCTGGTGAATGCCGTAGCCTGGCATCTCAGGGACAATCCCGACTATGACCCCAACAGTCCTCAGGTGGGTCTGGTACACCGCATTGACAAGGACACATCGGGCCTTCTGGTGGTAGCCAAGACGCCCGATGCCAAGACCTGTCTGGGACGTCAGTTCTTTAACAAGACCACCAAACGGGCCTATCAGGCACTGGTTTGGGGAGTTCCCCAGCCTGCAGAGGGTACGGTGGAGAGCCAGATTACACGCAACCCCAAGGACCGTCTGCAGATGGCCGTATCGTTCGACCCCGAGGTGGGCAAGCATGCGGTGACACACTACACGGTACTGGAGAGGTTCGGATACACATCGCTTGTGGAGTGCCGCCTGGAGACCGGACGCACACACCAGATAAGGGTACACATGAAACATCTGGGACACCCGCTGTTCAGCGACGAGCGCTACGGAGGCGACCAGATTCTCAAGGGTACCACATACAGCCGTTACCGCCAGTTCGTGCAGAACTGCTTTGAGATATGCCCCCGTCAGGCCCTTCACGCCAAGACACTGGGTTTCGTGCATCCCATTACCGGACAGGAGATGTTCTTCAACTCCGAACTGCCCCAGGATATGGCCACGCTCATAGCCAAGTGGCGGGATTATGTAAGTTCAAGAGACTTTGAAAAATAAACCATATAAATGAAACGCGTAATAGCAATAGTAGCAGGCGGTGACTCAAGCGAGAACCCCGTTTCCCTGAGGAGCGCCGCAACCATCCTTGAGTACATGGACAAGGATAAGTATGAACCCTACATCCTGGAGGTTGAAGGCAAGAACTGGCAGGTTCACGTCAAGGAGGGCGTAAGCGTCCCGGTGGACCGCAACGACTTCAGCTTTACCTTTGAGGGCAGAAAGACGGTATTTGACTACGCATACATCATAATACACGGCACACCCGGTGAGAACGGAGTGTTCGAGGGCTACCTGCGCCTGATGCGCATCCCCTTCTCCACCTGCGACGTGCTTGCATCGGCCCTTACATTCAACAAGTTCATGCTGAACATGACCCTGAGGAGTGCCGATGTCAACGTAGCCCGTTCCATCCGCATACGTAAGGGTGACAAGGTCAACCCCGATGAGGTGATAGAGAGCGTGGGACTCCCCTGTTTCATCAAGCCCACCGACGGCGGCTCCAGTTTTGGCACCACCAAGGTCAAGACACGCGAGCAGATCATACCTGCAGTGGAGGATGCATTCAAGGAGAACTGCGAGATCATGATAGAGTCATTCATGCAGGGCACCGAGGTTACCAACGGATACTTCAAGACCCGCAAGCGTGAGGTCAGGCTACCTGTAACCGAGGTGGTTCCCAAGACCGACTTCTTTGACTATGACGCCAAGTACAACGGCCAGGTTGAGGAGATCACTCCCGCCCGCATTCCTGACGATATAAGAGATCGCATACAGGCTCTCACAGCACGTATCTACGACCTGCTGGGCTGCCACGGAATAATACGTAACGACTACATCATTACCGAGGGAGGCAAGATAAACCTCCTGGAGGTGAACACCACCCCCGGCATGACCGCCACCAGTTTCATTCCGCAGCAGATAAGAGCTGCCGGACTGAACCTGACCGATGTCCTGACCGAGCTTATTGAAGACAGTTTCTAAACATTAAGGACTATGATCATACCTGCCGAATTTGACAAGATGCGCTCCTTTGAGGACGATGAGGTGCGCGGTGCCATACTGTCCCTTCTGGACGACCCCTCTTTCAGAAGGATCGCAAAGGCCAATGTAAAGTTCCTGCCCATCTGGCTGCTCAAACTCTACACCAGGCGTTTCAAGACAGTGAACAGTTTCCAGCTGGGTATGATATACCCTGTACTCAAAAGGATTCTCAAGAAAGGATGTACCGGATTCTCGGCCGACTTCTCGGCTATGCCTGAGGGCCGCGAGGATTTCATATACCTCTCCAACCACAGGGATATAGTGCTGGACTCGGCTTTCCTGGATTACACGCTGCTGCTCTCCGGCAAGAAATCGGTCGAGATAGGCATCGGAAACAACCTTCTCATATACCCGTGGATTGAGAAACTGGTACGTCTGAACCGCAGTTTCGTGGTCAACCGTTCCGCCACAGCCGCCGAGCTCCTGGAGTCATCACAGCAGCTCTCACGCTACATCCGTTTTGTGATAGAGCAGAAAAAGTCACCCGTATGGCTCGCCCAGCGCGAGGGACGCGCCAAGGACTCCAACGACCGCACCCAGAAGAGCGTGCTCAAGATGCTGGCCATGTCGGGGCCCGATGACATGCCCCTGTCGGAGCGTCTGCAGTCCCTGCACATAACACCGCTCACCATCTGCTACGAATTTGACCCCTGCGATTACCTCAAGGCCGAGGAGTTCCAGCTCAAACGTGACAACCCCGCCTACCGCAAGACCAAGAAGGCGGACCTGGACAACATGAAGACCGGCATCTGGGGATTCAAGGGACGCATGCATTATCAGGTATCGGCCCCCATTGACAGCGAGATCGCCGCCCTGGACAGCTCCGTGCCCCGTAACCAGTTCCTGGACCAGGTGGCTCAGATAATAGACCGTCATATATTCGAGGGATACCGCATCTATCCCTGCAACCACATAGCTCTTGACATGCTCCGCGGCGATGAGGCCGAAAGCGCCTTCTACACGGCCGATGACAAGGCTCAGTTCCAGAGATACCTGGACGGGCAGCTCAGCAAGATAACCATTCCGAATCCGGACTGGGATTTTCTTAAGGAGCGCATACTCACCATGTATGCCAACCCCCTCATCAACCAGAAAAGCGTCAAGGAATCATGAAAAGGCTAGCCCGTATATTATCAGCAGTCTCCCTGCTTACGCTGGCTCTTGTATCCTGTGAGAAGAGGGAACCGATTGACACCATGTTCAGCGGTTTCATGACCTCACACACCGACTCCCAAGGTTACATAACAAGCCTTGTGACTGACATGGGAGAGAGATATAAAGTTGAGTATGACAAGGTCAGGCTCATGCCCGATACCATATACCGCGTAGTAGCTACGCTCGCCATAGGCGCAGACAGCACCGCCACCATACGTCAGATTGTAGCCCCCGATTCCTATAAGGCACCGTGGGAGAACAACGTGCCGGCCGCCATGCGCGTCCAGGATCCCGTAGAGCTGATTTCATACTACATAGGAGGCGGATTCCTGAACATAAAGGTGGGAATCAAAGTGCAGGATGCAGACTCACGCCACTCCGTGTCCTATGCCAGACAGTACTCCAACAGCGGCAAGCTCAGGTTCACCATATTCCACAACGCTTACAACGAGGCGGAGATGATAACCAAGTATCTCTATATGTCCATCCCCCTGTCCCAATACGGACTCCATGAAAATGACAAAGTCTTCCTCCGCTGCAAAGGCTATGAGGAAGACTATGATTTGGAGCTTACCTACAGGTAATCTTACTTGAGGCCCTCAAGTATCTTCTTGAGAACGACGGTGGCCGATATCTCACGGTTGGCGGCCTCCGGGATGACCAGTGAACGCGGTCCCTCTATGACATCATCGGTCACGATCATATTACGGCGCACGGGCAGGCAGTGCATGAAGTATGCATTGTCGGTCACAGCCATCTGACGGTCGCTGATAGTCCAGCTGCGGTCCTTGCTCAGGATCTGTCCGTAGTGCTCTTCACTTGCGGCAGACCAGTTCTTGCCGTATATGAAATGAGCGCCCTCAAAGGCCTTCATCTGATCATATTCAATGGTTGCACCGGCTGTGAACTTGGGATCCAGTTCATAACCCTCAGGATGTGTGATTACAACCTCATAACCGGCAGCCACCATCCACTGTGCGAATGAGTTGGGCACAGCCTGCGGCAGAGCCTTGGGATGCGGAGCCCAGCTCATGACCACCTTGGGACGCTCAACGGTCTTGTGCTCCTCAATGGTGATCCAGTCAGCAAAGCTCTGCAGAGGATGACCTGTAGCAGCCTCCATTGAGAACACGGGACGTCCTGAGTACTGGATGAACTGGTTAAGGATCTTCTCCTCATAGTCATCGGCACGGTTCTCAAAACGGGCGAACGAACGTACGCCGATGATATCGCAGTAGCAACCCATGACAGGGATAGCCTCGAGCAGATGCTCGGACTTGTCACCGTCCATGATCACGCCACGCTCGGTCTCGAGTTTCCAGGCTCCCTGGTTCACATCAAGCACAATCACGTTCATGCCCAGGTTGAGGGCAGCCTTCTGAGTGCTCAGACGGGTTCTGAGGCTGGAGTTGAAGAATACCATGAGAAGAGTCTTGTTACGACCCAACTCAACATATTTGAAACGGTTCTTCTTTATGTCAAGGGCCTCCTGCAATGCCTCATGCAGGTCACCCAGATCCTTTACGCTGGTAAAATGTCTCATATCGTGTTTCTTTTAGTTTCTTGTCTGGCCGTCACCGTTGATAAGCCATTTGTAGGTGGTTATCTCCTCCAGTCCCATAGGACCGCGGGCATGCATCTTCTGGGTACTGATACCTATCTCGGCTCCCAAGCCGAACTGGCCGCCGTCGGTGAAGGCGGTCGATACGTTCACATAGACGCACGCTGCATCCGTGTACTGCTGGAACAGACGGGCTTTCTCTGCATTCTCTGTTACTATGCACTCACTGTGGTGTGATGTATAATTGCGTATATGGAGCAATGCATCATCAAATGAAGGCACTGTCTTGATTGACATACGGTATGCCTGATACTCCTTTCCAAAGCTCTCATCGGTAGCATGCTCCAGCAACTCCGCGGGGTACTTGCCCTCCAATGCGGCGTAAGCCTCCTGATCCGCCTCCAACACCACATTCTTGGCAGCCATGCGGATGCACAGTTCCGGAAGGTCCGCGAGGCGGTCCTTATGGATTACCAGTGAGTCAAGCGCGTTGCATACGCTCACGCGGCGGGTTTTTGCATTGAAAATGACATCGGCTCCCTTTTTAAGGTCACCCTCAGAGTCAAAATATGTGTGGCACACGCCGGCGCCTGTCTCGATGCAGGGAACCTGAGCCTGTTCACGGACAGACCGGATAAGACGGGCACTGCCACGCGGTATAAGCAGGTCAACCATACCCACTGCACGCATAAGCTCCTGAGCGGCTTCATGACCGGCAGGCAACAACTCTACGACATGGGGATCAACGCCCTTCTGCTTGAGCACGCCATGTATAAGGTCCACTATAGCGCAGTTGGAACTGTATGCATCACTACCGCCCTTGAGCGCGCAGGCGTTGCGTGTCTTGAAGCAAAGCGAGAATACGTCAAAACTCACATTAGGACGAGCCTCATATATCACTCCTATCACGCCGAACGGGACACGTACACGAGTCAGTTTCATGCCGTTGGGACGAACGGTCTCGCTTATTACCTTGCCGACAGGATTGGTAAGGCCGGCCACGCTGCGCATATCAGATGCGATACCTGCCAGACGCTCCTCATTGAGAAGGAGGCGGTCATACATGGGATTGGATTTATCCATGCGGGCCAGGTCCTCGGCATTGGCCTTGAGGAGTGTATCGGTGTTGCTCTCTATGGCATCGGCCACAGACATCAGTACGTCATTCACCTTACTCTCATCCAACATGGGGAGAGAGAATGACGCGTTCTTGAGCAGTTCAAGTGTATTCTCTATCATAATTACTTTTTTGAAGCATGGAAACGGGTGCAGCGGGCATTCTCAGGATCCGTGAGCACCTCTAAAAGTACATCCTGACGGCGTCCGTTGGCTATACGTACCTCTATGCCGTCGGCGGCCACTCCGAGAGCGGTCTTCATCTTGGTCATCATGCCTCCGCGTCCGAACTTGGACTTGGTGCTGCTGACAGCCTGGCTATAGTCGTCATCGGGATAGACGTCATGGATAAGCTCGGAACTGGGGTCCTCGGGATTGCCGTTGAACACACCGTCCACATTGCTCAGTATGACCAGTATCTCAGCCTTCATCATGCGTGCCACCAGACCTGAAAGCTCGTCGTTATCGGTGAACATAAGTTCGTCGACCGATACGGTATCGTTCTCGTTGATGACAGGTACCACGCCGTTGTCGAGCATGGCCTTCATGCAACGCTTCTGGTTAGTGAGCAGCTTGTCATTCACAAAGTTCTCCTTGGTGGTCAGGATCTGTCCTACGGTGATGCCGTACTCCTGGAACAGGTCATAATAGTGCTCAATGAGCTTTGCCTGGCCCACAGCCGCAAAGAGCTGACGGCCTGTCACGCTCTCGTCCTGGAGGCCTGGCAGCGCTCCACGGCCCGATGCCACCGCACCTGACGAAATAAGAAGCACTTCGATACCTCTGTGACGCAGTTCGGCAATCTGGTCTACCAGAGCCGCCATACGCGATATGTCCAGACGACCGTCGGGACGTGTAAGCACGTTACTGCCTACCTTTACAGCTATACGTTTGGGTTGTTTCATTGTTCCTGAAGTAATTTTACGGCACGCTCCTCGTCCTGGGAATTGACCATCACGCTTACCGGGCCTGCCATAGCCGTGTATGTTGAAAAAATGGCACTCAATGAATTATTCATGATCATGGCAGGGATTCCGTCTGCCTCAAGACGGGCCCTTACGACTTCGGATTCAAAGGAATCGCCCTTGAACACGCATACCAAATCCTGCTTTTCATTCATAACGCTGAGTGATTTACTATTGTGAACTCGCAAAGTTAATGAAAAATCCCTACCTTTACACCGATATGTCACTCAAACACGTATTCATACTCTCATTATTGTGGGTAACTTCCTCTTTAACCCGCATGTTTGCAGCCGATGAGACCCCAGTCGCCACCGATACCATATTCTTTGATGACGGCTCATGGTATCTGGGGCAGGTATCCGATTCACTTTTCAACGGTTACGGCAAGATGGTATATCCTGACAACACCGTCTATGAAGGCGAGTGGAAGGACGGCCTTTGGGACGGCAAGGGAGAGATTTTCTATTCCGACGGAGACCACTACAAAGGTGATTTCAGGGAGCATGAGTTCAGCGGAGAGGGCGTATACGAATACTCCAACGGCGCCAGGTATGAAGGAAACTGGGAGCATAACATGTTCAACGGCGCCGGCACGCTCAACTACGCCGACGGAAGCCTCTATGCAGGCAACTGGAAAGACGACCTGAAAGATGGGGTCGGAGTGCTCTATGACGTGAGCAGCGGCGAACTCTACAAAGGCTATTTCTCCAATGACGAATACGTAGGGGCAGAGCCTTCCGCAGCGCCTCAGGAGAACCGCGAGCAGGAACAGTTCTACAATGACATCTTCCAGGAGCAGAGAGAGATGAGTGACGAACCGCTTCTCAGGAATAACCCCCGTCCCCTTGAAATTTACCCTACCTACGGACAGAATTACCTGTTAAGACGTCCGGATGACAGCTTTCACCTCAGGAATGACATAGTGTTCGGCATCTCGTTCAGCACGGGTAAGGTATTCGGAATAGACCTGGACTACTACCTTACGGACCATTTCTTTACAGGTCTGTCAATAGGAATCAACGTCAAAGACCCCTCAAAGGGCGAAGCTGCATCATACATTGATGAAGAGACCAACAGCCGCGTCACCCTGATTGAGTGGAACGAACTGCCGTTTGAGATCAATGAGGAGATATCGCTCAAGAGATTCTCCGTATCGGCCGATGCCGGTTACAGCTGGAAACGGTTCACTCTGGGAACATCGGTCGGAATAGGATTCAGCGAGAAGATACGCAACTGCACCAGCACGCGCCAGAACCCCGAGTTTCTGCCCGGCACCGACTATTTCCGCGAATCCCCCGGCAGCGACGTGTTCTTTAACTACAAGGCTTTCACCGACTTCATCTTCCTGAAGAACCGCGGAGACCTGCACTACGCCTCGGTACGTCTGGGCTACGGCAACTTTAGCGGCATATTCATGGGACTGGCAATCTCATTCTGAAAAAGAAAGGTCCCGAAGTTTCCCCCGGGACCCGTAAATCAAAGACAGACCGCGATTAAACGAGGTGCTTAACCAGGTCCTCCCTGTCACCGTACAGGTAGTCAATGACAGGCATCTCGATCATGGTGTAGCAACCGGGCTTCTGGAGCATTGAAGCACGTGCTGCACAAACCAGGATCTGACCGGTAAGTGCAGGGTTGTTAATCTTCATGTCAAACTCAAAGAGCTGGTTCTGTGTCTTGCCCGATACGCCCTTGCGTGTCAGGTTCACACCGTGACCCATATCCTTGAGAGCGTCAACTGACTCAACCAGCATGACGTGTGTCTCATCATTCACAAAGTAGGGATCTGCCTTGATTGCGGCGGCTACATCCTCAAAACGGTAACCGTCAAGAATCTCAACATATACCATGCGGCGGTGAATACCTGTGCCTACAGGGATTGTCATGGAAAGAGCTGCCTTTACGCCGGGAACGGCCTTAACGGCAACTGAGTGTCCCATTGACATACCGGGGCCGAAATTGGTGTAGCTCACGCCCTTGGGAGCCATCGCCTGCATCAGGGCACGAACGATTGAATCCGATCCCGGATCCCAGCCTGCAGATATCACAGCTACCTTTCCAGCATCTTTAGCTACCTGCATGAGACGCTTGCGTGTCTCAGGAATGAGAGTATGTATATCAAAGCTGTCAACTGTGTTGATGCCCAGAGGAAGAATCTCCTTGGCATACTCCTCAGTCTTACGTGAGGGAACGCACAGGATAGCCACATCAGGCTTGGGAAGCTCTGAAATATTCTTTACAATCTTGTAACCGTCAAGCTCCTTGGGGCAGTCAGCTGCACCGTTACGGCGAACTATACCTGCAACCTCGAAATCAGGGGCAGTCTCCAGTGCTTCAAGCACATATTTGCCAATGTTTCCATAGCCAACAATGGCTGCTTTAATCTTTTCCATAAGGTTTCTGTTTTTATTTCGGCTGCGAAATTATTAAAAAATCCGCTCTTATGTATACGCGCACGTGCAATAATAACAGGACTGGCACGTTATTTATTGGCAACCTTAACAACAAGAACATGATTGAATTCATCCAAGGCAAGATAGAGGAGCTCACTCCCACACAGGCCGTAGTGCTTACACAGGGCGGTGTAGCTTATGACTTGAACATATCAGTCTATACATATTCGGCCATCCAGGGTAAGGAGGAGGCACGCCTCTATGTATATGAGGCTATCCGCGAGGATGCCTACATACTGTACGGATTCAGCGGCAAGCAGGAACGCGAGCTGTTCCTCATGCTCATATCTGTACCCGGCATAGGCGGAGCATCGGCCCGTATGATACTCTCCTCATTCTCACCCTCCGAGCTCATAGGCATAATCAGCTCCGGCAATGACGCCCTGCTCAAGAAGGTAAAGGGCATTGGAGCCAAGACCGCCCAGCGCATAATCGTGGACCTGCATGACAAGATTGCCAAGTCCCAGTCCGATGAATCCCCGCTCGACCTTCAGGCCGGCATCCAGACCGGACAGGTGGCAACCGAGGCAGTGACCGCCCTTGTAACCCTGGGATTCCCGCAGGCCGCATCGCAGAAGGTGGTACAGGCCATACTCAAGGAACAGGACGGACTCTCGGTCGAGGCTGTCATCCGTGAGGCCCTCAAACGCATCTAACCCCATAGGAAACCGCTCAGTTTCAGAATGATTAGGGGAAAACACCTTGCTCAGGCATTGCTGCTCACAGGCTCCTGCATATGCGGGGGCCTTAACGGCCTTTATGCCCAGAACAAAGCCATGTCACTCCCCAACCCCGGCAACATAACCGAGCAGATAACCTATGACGAGGATGACGGAACCTACCGCCTGGGTTACAAGCTGGGCGACTCCTATCTTGACGTCCCGTCGGTACTCACCTTGAGCGAGTACAACAGCCTCATGATGAAACGCTCGCTGCAGTCATTCTACAAGAACAAATACTCGGAGGAGGTAACGGCGCTCGGCAACGACAAGTTCGATTTCACCAACATGAAGTTCGACCTGGGACCCGCCGAGAAGATATTCGGTCCCGGTGGAGTACAGGTACGTACCAGCGGATCGGCCGCAATAAAGTTCGGATACAACCGCAATAAGGTCGATAACCCCTCACTGTCAGTACAGAACCGCTCCACAGGCGGATTTGACTTTGACGAGCAGATAAACCTGAACATCAACGCCCGCGTAGGTGACAAGGTGAACATGAACCTCAACTACAACACCGAGGCCACGTTCGATATAGACGCCAAGATGATCAAGCTGCGCTATGAGGGCAAGGAGGATGAGATAATCCGTCTCCTGGAGGCTGGTAACATAACATTCCCCACCAACTCGTCACTCATACAGGGTGCATCGTCACTCTTTGGCGTACGCTCCGACCTTCAGTTCGGAAAACTCCGTCTGCAGATGGTGCTCTCGCAGAAAGAGTCTTCATCGGCCACGGTGAACTCACAGGGAGGCCAGCAGATCACCGACTTTGAGATCGATGCCAGCAGTTATGACGAGAACCGCCATTTCTTCCTCTCACATTTTTTCCGTGACACCTATGACGACAACATGTCCATGCTCCCCAGCATCATATCGGGCATACAGATTACACGAATAGAGGTGTGGGTGACAAACAAACGCAGCAACTACGACGACCCGCGTAACATAGTGGCATTCACCGACCTGGGTGAGACCACGCACAAGAGCAACCCCATATGGAACAATCAGGGCGGACCTGCTCCCTCCAACGCCGCCAACGACCTCTACAGCCGTATCATATCGGACTACCCCGCCGCGCGTGATATAGACCAGGTGGCCGTGACGCTGGGTTCGTTCCTTGACGGAAGCACCGACTACGAGAAGATATCGAACGCCCGCAAGCTGAGCACATCGGACTATACGCTCAACAGCGAACTCGGTTACATATCGCTCAAGAACGCGCTCTCATCGGATGAGGTGCTGGCTGTGGCCTTTGAATATACATATGGTGGTCAGAGCTATCAGGTGGGTGAGTTCTCGTCCGATAAGACCGATGCCAAGGACGCCCTCTTTGTGAAACTGCTCAAATCCAACTCCAACTCTCCGGGCAGCGGCACATGGGACCTTATGATGAAGAACGTCTACACCATCACGCAGGGTAGCATACAGAAAGCTGAGTTCAAGCTGGGCGTCTACTATGACAGCGACAGCACGGGCAGCCGTCTGACCTATATCCCCGAGGCATCGCTCAAGAGCACGCCCCTGATACGTCTCATGAACCTGGACCGTCTGGATGACAAGAACAACCCCCACCCCAACGGCAAGTTCGACTTCATAGAGAACTACACCGTACAGGTGTCATCGGGCCGAATCATATTCCCAGTCGTGGAGCCTTTCGGCAGCCATCTGCGTAAGGTCATAGGCAATGACGCCATAGCTGACAGATATGTGTTCCAGGAACTCTATGACTCCACCCGCGTGGTAGCCAAGCGAATAGCCGACAAGGATAAGTTCACCCTTATGGGCCAGTACTCAGGCACCAGCAGCAACGTGATAAACCTGGGTTCCTACAACATACCCCGCGGATCGGTAATTGTCACCGCAGGCGGCGTGACGCTGATAGAGAACAGCGACTACACCGTGGATTACAGCATGGGTACGGTGACCATCATCAACCAGAGCATAATCGATGCCGGCACCAGCGTAAGCGTGCAGTTGGAGAGCAACACCGAGTACAGCATGCAACGCAAGACCATGGCGGGACTCAACTGGATGTATGACTTCAGCCCCAACTTCCAGATGGGCGGTACATTCATGCACCTGAACGAGAAACCGCTCACCAGCAAGGTGACCATGGGTGACGAGCCGCTGGTCAACACCATGTACGGTCTGAACCTGAACTGGAACCACGAGAGCCAGGCCATAACCAAGATCATTGACAAGATACCGTTCGTAAACGCCACCAAACCCTCAAGCATAAACTTCAAGGCCGAGATGGCCGCCCTCCAGTCCGATGTCTCCGACAAAGTACAGGGACAGGCCTCGTACATAGATGACTTTGAAGCAGCCGAGAGCGGCATATCCATATCCCAGCCATCGGCCTGGAGCCTGTCGGCAGTACCTAAGGGTATGAAGGGATTCAACAAGTCGGGACAGGTGCAGTCCGGTTACAACCGCGCCCTGCTCAACTGGTTCACGATTGACCCCCTGTTCACCCGCCGCAACTCGCCGCTCACACCGGCCCACATCAAGACTGACCTGGACCAGCTCTCCAACCACTACGTGCGTGAGGTGTTTGAGCGTGAGCTCTACCCCAATAAGGAGTCCACATCGAGCGAGTCCACCACCCTGCAGGTACTCAACCTGGCATACTACCCCAGCGAGCGAGGACCTTACAACCTCAACCCCGACCTGGATGCCGACGGACATCTGCCCAACCCCGAGGAGAACTGGGGCGGTATCATGCGCCGTCTCACCACCACTGACTTTGAGGCCGCCAACATAGAGTATATAGAGTTCTGGATGCTCGACCCGTTCATTTACAACCCCTCAGCAGCAGGCGGTGACCTGTATCTGAACCTGGGAGAGGTATCGGAGGATGTGCTTCTGGACGGCAAGAAGTTCTTTGAGAACGGACTGCCTGTGGATGGTGACTCCGCCAAGTGGGCCGAGACCGTATGGGGTAAGGTTCCTACAGGCAAGAGCCTGGTCTATGCGTTCGATAACAACAACGCTGACAGCCGTGACCGCCAGGATGTGGGCCTGAACGGACTTACATCGGCCGAGGAGCGCAGCTGGCCGGCCTATGCCGCCTACCTGAGTGCCATAAGGGGTAAGGTCAGGACCGAGGTGTACAATGAGATATATGACGACCCTGCCGGTGACACCTATCATTATTACCGCGGATCGGATTATGATGACAGGAAACTCTCCGTGCTGGACCGTTACCGCAAATATAACGGTACCGAGGGCAACTCACCCAACTCCACCGGAACCGACAGTCGCTATGACCAGTCGGCCCGCACCACCCCTGACGTGGAGGATGCCAACGGCGACTACACCATGGACGAGTATGAGAAATTCTTCCAGTACCGCATATCGCTGCGTCCAGCCGACCTGGCCATAGGACGCAACTACATATCCGATAAACGCGAGGTCAAGGTCAAGCTGCGCAACGGCAACACCGAGACGGTGAACTGGTACTGTTTCCGTGTACCTATAACCGAGTTCGAGAAGGCCGAAGGCGGTATCCGCGACTTCAGCTCCATCAGGTTCATGCGTATGTACCTGACCGGATTCTCCGAGGAGGTACATGTAAGGTTCGGTACACTGGAGCTCATGACCAGCCAGTGGCGTAACTATGAGCAGCCTATCTACAGCGCCACCAACCGCACCCCGTCCATATCGGGTAAGTTCTCGGCCACATCGGTCAACATTGAGGAGAACGGTGACCGCCAGCCCGTGAACTATGTGGTGCCGCCCGGAGTGACACGTATACTTGACCCCACGCAGGTTCAGCTCGTACAGGATAACGAGCAGGCCATGAGCCTTAAGGTGACCGGTCTGGGTGCCGGCGAGGCTCGCGGTATCTACAAGAAGAGTTCGCTTGACCTCCGCAAGTACAAGCGCATACAGATGTTCTCACACGCCGAGGCCGTGATACCTGACAACGGCAATCTCAAGGATGGTGACATATCGGTATTCATAAGACTCGGATCGGACTACTCGGGTAACTACTACGAGTATGAGATTCCGCTCGACCTCACTCCTGCCGGACATTACAGCGGCACCAGCGAGAGCGACCGCCGTATGGTATGGCCTGAGAAAAACATGCTTGACATTGACTTTGACGTGCTCACCCGTGTCAAGAACAACCGTAACGTACAGAAGAACCTGGGTGCCATCACAGCATCGGCAGTATACAGCGAGTATGACCCGGGCAACCCGGAAAACAAGATAAGCGTTGTGGGTAACCCCTCCATTGGTAACGTACGCGCTATTATGATAGGTATACGCAACAACTCCATGAGCGCCAAGGATGCCGAGGTCTGGGTCAATGAGCTGCGTCTTGTAGGCTACGAGAGCAAGGGTGGCGTGGCAGCCCTCAGCTCCCTGGGCCTGAGACTGTCCGATGTGGCATCGGTCGACCTCTCCGGCCAACTGAGCACAGCCGGATACGGCGGCCTGGAGCAGAGCATCAAGGACCGCAAGACCGATGACTACTACCGGTACTCCGTGACTACCAGCACCAACGTAGGACGTTTCCTGCCTGAGAAATCACGCATATCGGTCCCCGTCTACTACTCATACACCAAGGAGAAGACATCGCCCAAGTACAGCCCCTATGACACAGACCTTATCCTGGACGACGTGATAGAGTCATACCCTGAGGGACATGCACGCGACTCCATAATGAGCATATCGCAGGATATCAGGGAGAGCCATAATTTCAGCATATCGAACGCCAGGATCAACATAAGCAGCGACAAGCCCATGCCTTATGATCCCGCCAACTTCTCATTCAGCTACTCGCAGAGTTCAAGTGACAGGAGCAACAGCACCATTGAGTATGACCACAACGAGAACTGGAAGGCATCGGCCGATTACAGCTACTCACCCGGGCTCAAGGGATGGAGCCCGTTCGAGAACATACCTTATGACGCCCGCTGGTTCAGGATCATAAAGGAGACCAAAATCAATTTCCTGCCCCAGAGTTTCTCTTTCAACACCGACCTGCAGCGTAGCTACCACGAACTTCAGGAACGTGACCTGGAGGGTTCCGAGGGTATTCCCGTTACGTTCTCACAGCAGTTCTACTGGAACCGCAGCCTCTCACTGCGCTGGGACCCCCTGCAGCTTATAAGGCTCTCGTTCAATGCCAGCACCAGAGCGGAGGTTGAGGAACCCTACACCGTTGTGAACAAGGATCTCTACCCCGATGAGTACGAGCTCTGGAAAGACTCCGTCAAGATGAGCCTGAGGAATATGGGACGTCCGCTTGATTACAGCCAGTCATTCAACGCCTCATACGCAATACCTCTCAACAAACTGCCCGCCCTTGACTGGATTACGGCCGATGCTTCATTCAACTCCAGCTACTCCTGGAACCGCGGAACCACCTATGCCAACGGCACCTCGTACGGCAACATTATATCCAACCGCAGATCCATAAACCTGAGCGGCAGGTTCAACCTTCTCAATATGTACAATAAGGTGACCTACCTGCACAGGATAAACAACAAGTACTCCAATAACGCATCGGCCTCAAACGCCTATTCGGTGAACCGCAACAAGAAGTTCCAGCAGGAGATGGTACTCGTACCCGGCAAGCGTAACGTCATTTTACATAATCTGGGCACACTGAACCCGCAGCTCACCGCCACCACCAAGGACGGCAAGATCTTAAAACTCAAGTTCCGTAAACTGAGCGCCGACAGCGTATCGGTCAAGGTAAAGGATACCCTTACGGTCATGATCAGGATGGTACAGGATCCCGACCTGCCTGCCCGCAAGACACGGTTCTCGGCCAAGGAAGGTATGGAGGCCGGTCTGCGTGTGCTCATGATGGTACGAAACCTCTCTGTCACCTACCGCAATGACTACAGCATGTCACTGCCCGGTTTCATGCCCTATTCCAAGATGATGGGACAGAACAACTCCTCAGGTCTGCTCGCTCCTGGACTTGACTTTGCATTCGGACTGACAGGTGACGACTACCTCTACAAAGCCATAGACAACGGATGGCTGCTCAGCGGTGACAGCATAGCCCACACGGCCACATCGAACAACACCGAGGACCTTCAGGTCAAGATGACCCTGGAGCCCTTCCGTGACATCAAGATCGATGCAAGCGCCAGCTGGAACAAATCGGGCAATAACCGCATACAGTATATGTATGCCGGCATGCCTCAGTCACGCGGCGGCAGTTTCAGCATGACCACCATAACCATAGGAAGCGCCTTTGAAAGCCACTCTCCAAGCAACAACTACCGCTCGCGCAGCTTTGAGAGATTCATAAACAGCCTGCCCACCGTCCGTGACCGTATCGAGTCACAGTACAAGGACGCCCGCTACCCCAAAGGCACCGCCCTGGCCGGCCAGAAATATGACCCGCAGAACGGAGGAGTGGACATGTATTCATCGGATGTGCTCATACCAGCCTTCCTGGCCGCCTATACCGGACGCGACGCCCGCAAGGCATCACTTGACATATTCCCCGACATGCTCAGCATGCTGCCCAACTGGTCATTCACCTACAGCGGACTGAGCAAGCTGCCGTTCTTTAAAAAATACTTTAAGAGTTTTAACCTCACGCACGCCTACAAGAGTGTCTACTCGGTGGGTAATTTCAACACCTACAACAGCTACATGGAGTACATGAACGGACGCGGATTCATAGAGGACGTAACAAGCGGGAATCCCATACCGAGCTCCATGTTCAACATAGGATCGGTATCAATCAACGAGTCATTCTCAAATCATCATCCGATGACATAACGGCCGGAGCAGGCTACAAGATTACAGGAGTCAAACTGTTCGGAGCCAAGGGCGGCACCGGATCAGCCAAGGTAAGCAATGACCTGAACATGAATCTGGACTTCTCATACCGCAACCAGAATGCCGTATGCCGCAACCTGCGTGAGGAGACAACCCAAGCCACCAGCGGCAACCGCGCCGTCAAGGTCTCGCTGAGCGCCGACTACACCTACAGCCGCATGCTCACCCTGAACTTCTATTACGATTACCAGAGCAACTTCCCTCTGGTATCGACCGCCTCCTACCCCACCTCAACCCACGATGCGGGCATGACGCTGAAATTCACTCTGACCCGATAAAAGAGGAATCGTGTCCAATTAACATACGTTAAAACAGGGGGGGGGTGATTAAAAACATATAATACTAATTACCTTTACCTCCAAACAACAACATTACCTTTCAATTAAATCGCTATGAGACAGATTGCTTTCAATTTGAAAGTAACGATGATTATGTCATTGTTACTTGCTTTGCCAATAACGGCAATAGGACAAAATCAGACTGGTTCTGATTATCCTTTCATATATGGCTATGATGCTGACATTCCATATTATTCTCCATCTCAAAATGACATCTACCCTATTCAGCTATATCCGATATCTAATGAGTTTACAGTCAGGAAGAAATCCGGTATTCAGAAAGATGATATTGAAACACTCATTAAGCAACACCTGACAGACGCCCAGATTGAATGGCATTATGATCAAATCAGTCAAGAATACGATGTATGTTCCGTCGTTACAGAAAGAACTGATTTGGACAATACCATCGGCATCCTATTGAATAATAATACAGTTCTGTTTGCTAGCCGAAAACACACCAGAAAGGCATACAAGGACCTTATGGACATGTGGCCAGTAAGCGAAGTCGCCACATATGGTTTTACAGGAGCAGTGGCTTTCACTTACTTGAATAATGATATAGTTGAATCAGCAGATGCCCTAATAGAATCGATGGGACTTGAGATTGTCTATAGATACAATAAACAAGGATCTGCCGTACTTACCCGACCTATGGATATATTCGCTGTTGCCAACCAATTACAGGAATCCGGGTATTTTCTTCTTGCTGCTCCTGAAATGATAAATAAATCCAAAATGGTGACAATTCAACCAATTGATTATTCAACATTGCCATGGTTTTATGACACGAATGGCAATAATACATATTGTTATGAGCTACCAGACAGATTTTTACTAAGAAAGGACTCAACTGTTACTAAAGCAGTTCTAGAATCCTTAATAAGCAGCTATGTCCAAGAATCTGAAATCATTTGGAATAACAAAGATATTTGTACTATCATTACTAGCCCTGAATTAGTTGAGTCTGCCATGAATGGGATTAAAACAGAAAACTCAGTACTGAGAGTTAGCCATAGCTATTTTAACAAAGGATCCTATGAGCTTGCTCTTAAAAGTGGTAGAAGTATCCCTTCAAGTTTTGGATTTGACGGAAAGGTTTCCATTTCATTCAAGGAGAATATTACAGAGACTGAAAAGGCTGATCTGATAAGAAATTACGGCCTAAACTTGTCACTTGAAAAGGAAGATATTAACTATTTGGAATATGAAGTACCAAAGGCTGCCGATGTACTTGATGTAAGTAAAAGCATTTTTGAGACAGGACTAGTTAGATACTGCATACCGTGTACTACTAATGAGCCCAAAGTCGTATTATGGAATCAGACCATGGTCATTGACTCAAAAGTTTCAGAAATAGAAACCAAATACTATGACCTGCAAGGCCACAGCATCAATAAGCCGTCAGGATTGACTATAGTTGTTACACGCTACAGTGACGGCTCAGTACATACAGAGAAATTACTATACCGTTAAGAGGTTACAGGATTGGGGGCGGTTCTTACTGTTTGTTTTTTTCGGGAAAAATCAAACAGGAAGAACCGTCCCTTTTGTTTAAGCTGAACACCATGAGTTGGTTCTCTCCAGGCTGAAGGATTGGGGTCTTGTCGAATGAGTCGAGTTCCAATGATTGCTCTGATAATTTTGCATAAGCCAGTACAGCCTCCTTTCCGGGTACGGTGCCGGTATTGGTAATCTTGACCCATACCGTGCCATCCTCGTTATTCAGTTCGGGGTCGCTGTAGGAGAATGTGGTATAGCTTAGGCCATATCCGAACGGATAATCCTTGGAGAATGACTCGGCCAGACGGCCCGATGGATTGACAATGCCTTTAAGGATATCGGTAGCCACATTACCCGATTCCCGGCATGACTGCCCTGCAAGCAGTATGGCATCGGGCTGGGATTTCCAGCTGTCTGTCTCAACGGGACTTCCAGTACTGAGAATTACAACCACCTTCTTGTTTTTGGAGTGAAAGGCATCACACACATCCTTTATCAGGCTTTTCTCGGTCGGGGTAAGAGAGCTGTCATCAGCTCCTGCGTTCTTGCTACGACCTATAGTAATTACAGCGATGTCACTTGATATGGCATCGGCACGTAAACGGAAAGGCTTGCGTTCAAGAGACTCCGGGATGGTCTGTTCATTCGCATATTTGCCGTAAGCAGTTTGGACTGACGGTTCCAGCTTATAGCCCGCTTCTTTAAGGGCTGTCGCAAAAAGGTCGTATGAATGGACTCCGTACAATGCTATCATGTTACACTCCCGGGACAATGGCATGACACCGTTATTTTTAAGTAGCACCATTCCCTCGGCAAGGGCGGAACGCTGCATACCGTCCAGAGAATAGGGAGTGGTGTCTTTATCAGGATCATATCCCTGCATCTCAGGCGACAGAGCCAGGACTCCCAATAGCCGCTCCACGTATATGTCCAGGACCGACTCCTTCAATTCGCCGCTGCGCACGGATTCGACCAGAGTATTCACCCATGCACTGATGCTGTCGTTTTCCATTGATGCCATTATCACTCCATCAAACGAATACTCATTACGCAGCACACTGTCCATTTCAGCCATGTTGCCAGGTGTGAGCCGGGTCATTAAAATCCAAGGCCGGACAGAAGGAATCACCGCACCGGTTTCATATCCCCTAAGTACCGCACCTATCCCGTTTGACTGGAATGATTCTGCTATAGCAGCTGTGGTTATATTGCATATCCGGGAGTCCTTGATTTCCAGTTCGGGAAGAACAATCCAGTCTGTACCCTTTCTCTTAAGACCTACACCTATGGCCGTTGCGACCTCACGTACAAGATTCTGATTCCAGCCTTGCGCTATCATAGACGCTTCAACCCCTATTCCAAGATCCGAGGGACACTCCGATATATTGACTGACGGTATACCTAGACGGGGTATGGCATAGGTCTGTGTCGCGTCATCTGCACTGACAAGGATACGAGCCTTCTCCTCCAGTGTCATGGCTGCCACCACCTTACCTACGGGAGATTTGCCGAATACGGCTTTACGGGCACATGACACAGTCAGTGTCATTGCGGCCATGAGTAATATCAAAGAAAAAAGACCTCTCTTGCTCATATATGTCTGTTTAAGTAGTCGGAAATGTCATTTGGGTTCAAGACCACGTTTGTGTGCCTCCTCAAGCAGGAATCGGAACGCGGCATCATGTTCATTGGGAATTACTCCATCCAGTATGGCATCCTTGATAGCCGCCTTGAGTTCACCCACTATCGCGGTAGGAGCCAGACCGAATGTGTTCATTATCTCCAGACCGTCAACCGGAGGCTGGAAATTGCGAATACGGTCACGCTCCTCAAGGTCCACCATTTTCTGACGTACCAGCTTGAAGTTCTCAAGATGGCGCTTTTTCTTGAGTTCGTTCTTGGAGGTGATATCGGCCTCACATAGAGTCATGAGGTCGTCTATGTCATCGCCCGCATCAAACAGCAGACGGCGAACTGCAGAGTCTGTCACCTCATCATCAACTATGGCTATGGGACGCATATGGAGTTCCACCAACTTCTGAACGTATTTCATCTTCTCGTTCTTGGGCAGTTTCATACGTTCAAATATGGCGGGAATCATCTTCATGCCCACGTAGTTGTGGTTATAGAAGGTCCATCCGTGCTGAGGCTCCCATTTCTTGGTACGCGGCTTGCCTATATCATGCAGCAGAGCGGCCCAACGGAGCCAGAGCTCATCGCTGTTGCGGGCCACGTTGTCAAGGACCTCAAGCGTATGAAGGAACACATCCTTGTGACCGCGGCCATTGACGGTCTCAACGCCCTGCAGGGCTGTGAGTTCCGGGAATATGAGTTCCAGCAATCCGCAACGGTCCAAATCAATGAATCCCTTGGAGGGAATGGGTGACAGGATTATCTTGTTGAGTTCTTCGGCAATACGCTCACGCGATATTATCCCTATTCGCTCACGGTTTTTCTCAAGCGATGCAAACGTAGCGTCATCAATATAGAAGTTAAGCTGAGTGGCAAACCTTATGCAACGCATCATGCGCAGGGGATCGTCACTGAACGTGATTTCCGGGTCCAGAGGAGTACGTATAATGCGGTCCTGAAGGTCATCTATGCCTCCGAACGGATCAACCAGCTGGCCAAAACGCTCAGAATTGAGACATATGGCCATGGCGTTGATGGTAAAGTCACGGCGGTTCTGGTCATCCTCAAGAGTGCCGTCCTCTACGATTGGATTACGCGACTCACGGTGATAGGATTCCTTGCGGGCTCCTACAAACTCCACCTCCAGATTCCCTTTCTTGACCTGTGCTGTTCCAAAATTCTTGAACAGGCTTACATGGGCTCCGCGTCCGAGCGCACGGCCGTAAGCCTTAGCCATCTCAAGGCCACTGCCTACAACTACAACGTCAATATCCTTACTGGGGCGTTCCAGAAAGAGGTCACGTACATATCCTCCCACTACATAACACTCCAGCCCCAGACTGTCAGCAGTCTGAGACAGCAGCCTGAACTCCTTGCGGTCAAGCAGCCCGGCCAGTTCCTCATCACTATATAACTTCATATCAGGTAATCAGCTTACAAAAGTAACCAAAATCGGGTATAGGAGATTAGTAAAAAGAGTACTTTTGCAGCAATCAAAAAAACAAACACAATCATGACAAAGAATATAATTGCCATAATTTGCACTAGTTTATTTCTGTGCGGTTGCGGCGAGAACATAGAGAAACTGGCAGGAAAGCACCTTGACAATGCCAAGGAGGCTTTCAGCATGGGAAAGTTCAATATTGCAAAACAGGAGATAGACAGCATTCGCATACTCTACCCCAAGGCTTTCGAGACACGCAGACAGGGTATCAGACTCATGCAGCAGGTTGAGGAGGCTGAACAGATGCGTACCATAGAGTATGAGGACAGCATCATAGCTCTTATTACGGAGGCATTTGAGAAAATCAAGGGTGACTATGTGTTTGAGAAAGACGAGCAATATCAGGACCTGGGTCTTTACACCATAAAGAGCCAGGCTGTTACCCGCAACATAGACCGCACTTATATTCGCGCCAGTGTTGACGAGCTGGGACGCATGACCCTTGTATCTAGCTACCGTGGCAGTTCGTATATACATCACGACTGGTTAAAGCTTTCAGTCGGCGAGAAATACGTAGACACACCTGAATCCCGCGACCGTCATGAGTTTACTGACCTGGGAGTCTGCTACGAGCGTCTGAGTTTCATAAACGGCAATGACGGCGGTGCCGCCGCATTCATAAGCGCCAACAAGGATGCCGACATAACCTACACCCTGTACCGCAAGACCGGCCCTGACAGCAGCCGTCCCGTTTACCGCAATCTCAAGATGACAAAGGACGACCGCTATGCCATAGCCAAACTCTACGAACTCTCACAGATACTGCTCTCCCTGACAGAGCACAAGAACCTGCGTGACGAGGCTGAACGCCACCTTATGTTCATCCGATCCAAGATAAAGGACGGATCAGCCCAGGATACAATTCAGGAAAATAACTGAGATAGCTATAGGAGCTACGAACTTGACCAGATAGAATACGGTCATGGCAAGCCAGCGGGGAATACCGAGCGTTCCGCCGTTGGTAAGTTCGTCCATGTAGTTTGCCTTCTTGAGTTTCCAGCCTGCAAACACGGCAAGCAAAAGACCGCCCACCGGCAGCATTATGTTTGATGTTATGTAGTCAAAGAAATCAAACACGCTCAGGCCGAACAGTGACATCTCCTTAAGCGGTCCGAATGAGAGTGAGCAGAACATACCCACCACTCCGCACAGTATGAAGCAGAGCACTACGGCTACCGCTCTGGACTTGTGCAGTTCCTCTATAATAAATGCCACAACCACCTCCATGAGTGATATGGCCGATGTTATGGCTGCAAGAAGCAGGGCTGTAAAGAACAGGAGCGCTGCGACACCGCCTAAAGGCATGGCCTTGAATACGCCAGGCAGGGTTATGAATACCAGTCCGGGACCGGCATCCACATTGGGATCCGCCCCGTTCATGAGGGCTATGGCATAGACTGCAGGAATGATGGCCAGTCCGGCAATCACCGCAAAGCCTGTATCAAAGAAGGCTATCCAGCCCGCAGAACCGGCTATATTCTCTTTTTTGTCTACATAAGAGGCGTATGTGAGTATGCATCCGCAGCCAATGCTGAGCGAGAAGAAAGCCTGTCCCATCGCAGCTATGCAGGTCTGTGCCGTGACCTTGCTGAAATCAGGTACGAACATATATTTGACACCCTCCAATGCACCCGGAAGTGTAAGTGAACGGATTACCACAAGCACAATGATGACGAACAGCACCCCTATCATAATCTTGGACATACGTTCTATGCCCTTGCGAACGCCCAACGCTATGATGAGACCGGTCAGTCCCAGGAACATCATGGTATAGAGAAGCGGTTTCCACGGGTTGCTTATGAATGCCTGGAAATAATCGCCATAATCAGCTCCATATGACATGAGTGAGCCCGTGACTGCATTTGCAAGGTATTTGAGCGACCATCCTATCCAGTACCACTTGGAACCCGGAGCCAGGTTGCGGAAAGTCCTGAAAGGGTTGGATTCGCCACGTCGGCCCAGGAGATACTCCGATATCATGACAGGCAGGCAGATGAATACCAGCATGAGGACATAAAGCAGAAGGAATGCGGCTCCTCCGTTCTCTCCCAGTGTATAGGGAAAACGCCATATGTTACCCAGACCTATAGCAGAACCTGCCATGGCCAGGAGCATACCCATACGGCTGCCGAATGTCTCACGATTCTTTCCCATCAGAACAGGCGTATCACGTCATTAAGGTTTGCGTATATAAGCAGTCCGAACAGGATTATCATGCCAATGGTGTACATATCCGCCGTCAAGTGCGGGGATAGGCAGGATATTCATGAAGGCAAGTATGATTGACAGGAACGCAGTCATAAGCCAGAATGCGTGCCAGTTCCATTTCTCGGGGAATATGCTTCCGATCGTTCCGAAACCGCCCAGGCTCTTGGCTCCCTCCTTGGTGAATACATAACGGAAATCACCCACATAACTCTTAAGAGTGCTCCATCCGTATTTTATGCCGGCAGGTATGGAGCTCCAGAATCCGTATTCAAGTCTTACCGGCTCGTACTCGTTCGAGAAATGGTAAATGCCTATACGGAAACCTTCATCGGCAGTGACCGTGAGAGTGTCACGTCCTGCTCCGGGACGTCCTATCACCATCTCCAGGTTGCGGTCCACATAACTGTTCTCGGCACGCTGGCGCATATCGGCCAGGAGCACCTGGAACGATGTCCATGTGGCGGCATAGAGTCCGTTCACGGTAAGGATGGTATCACCTGCCATGAGACCGGCACGGGCGGCACCTGACTCAGCTGAGTTGATGACGCTGTCCACAGTCATGGGACTGAGTATGGATACGAACGGAACCTCACGAGTAAAGTCAAACAGAGAGAGTTCCTGGGGCATGTCAAGGACTATCTCGCTGCCGTCGCGCAATACCGTAACCTTGCTGGCCTTGGCTATGGCACGGTACAAGTCACCGTCAAACGAGGTGGTGGGAACGCCGTCGGTAGCGGTTATGATGTCACCGTCACGGAATCCCAGAGACTCGGCGTGTTCATTGAACTCCATTCCGTACTTGAGTCCCTGTGCCGGAGTGTAGCTGTCTCCCCATGTAAATAGAACCATGGAGTAGATAAAGAACGCCAGTATGAGGTTGAACAGCACGCCGCCTACCATTATAAGCAGACGCTGCCATGATTTCTTGGTACGGAACTCCCAAGGCTGGGGATCCTGCTGCATAGTTGCCACATCCATGGATTCGTCAATCATACCGGCAATCTTGCAGTATCCGCCAAACGGCACCCAGCCCACGCCGAACTCGGTGTTCTCAGGTGAACGGCGCCAGTCACCCTCAGGGAGAGTATCCAGGTCTATGGGCTTGTAGGTTATCTCCTCCTTACCCTCAAAATTGTAGTGCTTCTCCTCAGTGTAGCTCTCAGGTACGTTGGGGCTGAAGAACTTGACTCTTATCTTGCCGTCCACCCGCTTGATCCTTACAAGCGAGAAACGGGGGTTGAAGAATGCATAGAACTTATCCACTCTCACACCGAACAGACGTGAGAACAGATAGTGTCCGAACTCATGGAAGACTACAAGTATGGTAAGAGAAAGTACAAGTTGAATTAAACGGATCCAGAATGATGACATATATAACAGTTGTTTTATCAGTTAATCAATGATGATGCCACACGACGTGACTCGGCATCGGTTTCTATATACTCCTGAAGTGTTGACTTGGTACGGAACGGTATGCGCTCCATGGTCTCCTCAATCACGTCACTCATCTCAAGGAAACCTATACGATCATGAAGGAAAGCTGCCACACACACCTCATTTGCTGCATTGAGTATGCAGGGCATGTTACCGCCGCGTTCAATGGCTTTGTAGGCCAGTGCCAGATTACGGAAACGGTCGGTGTCTGGCTCCTCAAAGGTCAGTGTGCCCAGGGTTGTGAAATCCACTCTGGGGAAATCAGCCTGGAGACGGCGGGGATAAGAGAAGGCGTACTGTATGGGCAGACGCATGTCTGGGGCGCCCAGCTGAGCCTTGACTGCACCGTCGGCGAACTGCACCATGGAGTGCACCACCGACTGAGGGTGTACCACCACCTGAATCTTGCTGTAGGGAACGCCGAACAGCCACTTGGCCTCAATAACCTCGAATCCCTTGTTCATCATGGAGGCTGAGTCAATCGTTATCTTGGCACCCATATCCCAGTTGGGATGTTTGAGAGCCTGCGCCTTGGTTACGGTGGCAAGCTGGTCCTTACCCAGGATACGGAACGGGCCGCCCGATGCCGTAAGCAGTATCTTCTCAACAGGATTCATGGTCTCGCCGCTCAGACACTGGAATATGGCCGAGTGCTCTGAATCGACAGGAAGTATGGGGGTCTTGTACTCAAGAGCCAGGGAGGTTACAAGCTCACCGGCCACCACCATGGTCTCCTTATTGGCAAGGGCGATGGTCTTACCGGCCTTAATGGCCTCTATGGTGGGACAGAGTCCTGCAAACCCTACCATCGATGCCAATACTATATCTATGGGATCAGCCTGTACTATCTGATTTATGGCATCGGAGCCTGCATAGACCTTGATGGGCTGTCCGTCAAGTGCCTCCTTGAGTTTGCCGTAGTGCTGCTCATTGGCTATAACCACGGCCTCAGGCTTGAAACGGAGCGCCTGCTCAATGAGCAGGTCTACACTGTTGTTGGCTGTCAGCGCATAAACCTCATACTCCTGAGGGTTGGCAGCTATGACATCAAGCGCCTGTCGGCCTATAGAACCTGTGGAACCTAAAATCGCTATCTGTTTCACTGGAACAAAATATATGTTTCGGGATCAAGGGGTTGACCCTGATACCACAATTCAAAATGAAGATGCGAGCCCTGCAGCGAACTGTCCTTACCGCGGCCCACAAGAGCCACCACCTCACCCTGCTTGACTCTGTCACCGGTCTTCTTGAGTAATGACTCACAGTGCTTATAGACCGATATCAGCTCACCGGGATGGACTACTACGATGGTGTATCCGTTATCCGATGTGTATGTGGACATGAGCACCGTTCCGTCAAGTACCGATACCACGCTCTGGTTGGGGCTGGCGGCGATATCGACACCCCAGTGCTGATCCAGTGCGTTGTAGCTCTTGAATACCAGTCCTGCTGTGGGGCGGAATATGCTTATGCTGCGAACGTCATTCACAGGCTGGGACTGCGAGGTTATGTTGTAACGCTCTGCCTCCTCATACTGACGCATGAAGGTCTCCTCACGCTCAGAGCGCTCCATAAGGAGTTCGCTGCGCTGTCTGGCCAGCGAGTCCACAGAGTAGACCGTATCGACCGATACCGTACCGGCAATTATATCCTGAAGGTTTGTTATGTACCTGTTCTGAAGTTCAAAGACCTGCTCCAAGGAGTCTACCCTGAGTGCCTGGTCAACGATGGCCTGCCTTATCCTGTAATCCTCAATGGTTATACCCTTCTGCTTGGGGGAGTTGCGGAATATCTCAATACCTATCCACGCTCCGAGTCCGGCAACAAAAAGGAGTGTCAGCGTGAGGATGAGATGTGATATCTTCATCCTGAACACCCTGCGCTGCTCGTCCTCGTTTATGACAACCAGCCTGTACAGGTATGTGAACCTGCGCAGCAGACTCTTGCGTCCCACCTCCTTGCGTTTCTGACGTATGCTCTTCATAAATTACAGTTCTGCAAGCCCTTGGGGCAGTTTATAGGTTAAAGTACATTTCTTCTTGTCAACCCCGGTTATCCACTCCTCGTTGGCCGGGATTATACGTTCACGCTCTCCGTCACGAACCAGGAAGAGGGTGTTGGGAGTGCTCTCGTCGACAGCGGTGATCACACCCAGGGGACCGGCCGCCTCATCGGTGACCTGCCAGTCTATGAACATGCTCCAGGTGAGTTCATCGGACTCGCTCTCGGCTATGAACCTGACAGGCATGTATACCGTAACGCCCATGAACCGGGAGGTGGCGTCAACGCCGTCCACGCCCTGGAACTTGACAAGCACGGTGGTGCGGCTCTTTTCCCTTATGGAATCCAGCCAGAAGGGGACCAGTATGCCGTCCATGGAGCAGACGAGGCAGTCCAGGTCATCGGTCCACTCGAGTGTGGCCGGCACGGTTAGCGACATCTCACCGTTCACGCCGTGCGTCTTGGTGATGGTGCCTATCCTTACTACCTCGTTCTTGTTAATCATATCAATCCACTCTGGTTATCCTGGCGCCAAGCGCATTCAGACGGCCGTCGATATCCTGATATCCGCGGTCAATCTGTCCTATGTTGTCTATGCGGCTGGTGCCGTTGGCACTCATGGCTGCAATCAGCAATGCAATACCGGCACGTATATCGGGCGATGACATACGGCGGGCCTGTAACGGGAACTGACGGTCATGTCCTATCACGACCACGCGGTGGGGGTCACAGAGGATGACCTGGGCACCCATGTCAATGAGGTTGTCCACAAAAAAGAGGCGGCTCTCAAACATTTTCTGATGTATGAGCACGCTGCCCTTGGCCTGTGTGGCAGTCACCAGCAGTACGCTCAGGAGGTCCGGAGTGAGTCCGGGCCAGGGGGCATCGGCCAGCGTCATGATGGAGCCGTCAATGAAAGAGTCTATCTGATAGTGTTCCTGAGCGGGGATGAATATGTCATCGGCACGCTGTTCCATCCTGATTCCAAGACGGGCGAAACTCTCCGGTATGATACCCAGGTTCTGGTAGGATACATCCTTGATGGTAAGCTCGCTCTGAGTCATGGCGGCCATACCGATGAAACTGCCCACCTCGATCATATCGGGCAGCACCTTGTGTGTGGTTCCGTGAAGTTCCTTTACTCCGTGGATGGTAAGGCGGTTACTGCCGATGCCCTCGATGCGGGCACCCATGCGGACAAGCATACGGCACAGCTGCTGTACATACGGCTCGCAGGCAGCGTTGTAAATCACGGTATCGCCCTCGGCAAGGACGGCGGCCATGATGATATTGGCGGTACCAGTCACTGACGCCTCGTCAAGCAGCATGTAGGTACCTCTCAGATGACTTGACTTGAGCTCGTAATAACCACGCTCCTCATTCAGCGAGAAGGTGGCGCCCAGGGCCTGGAATCCCTTGATATGGGTATCCACGCGACGGCGTCCTATCTTGTCACCTCCGGGCTTGCTTACGGTGGCATGTCCCAGACGCGCGAGCAGAGGTCCCAGAAGCATGACCGATCCGCGCAGACCGGCGCTCTTGGTCACGAAATCCATGCTCTCGGCATACACGCGGTCTATCTTATCGGCCTTGAATGTCCAGCAGCCGGGTGCGGTGTTCTTTACATCTACGCCCAACTGGGAGAGCATGTCTATGAGGTTCCTCACATCCAGTATGTCAGGAACGTTACTTACCTTCACCTCATCGGAGGTGAGCAGTACGGCACAAAGGATCTGCAGGACCTCGTTCTTGGCGCCCTGCGGGCAGATGGTCCCTTTCAGTCTGTGACCTCCTTCAATCAGAAATGACGGCATAGTATCTCAGAATCTGCGTTTGTTCTTTTTCTTTCCGTGCTGCTGGGCGCGCTGCTGGGGCGGTGCCTGTGCGAATGTGACATCCAGGTCACCCTGCTGCAGGTTCAGACGGCCGTTGGAGAAATAAGCCAGGTCGTCGGCTATACGCTCGTCGCTTACCATCTCCTTGTTCCAGGTCATGAGGTCCTTCTTCATCTGCACGGCAAGCAGACGTACCAGCTGGCTGCGCTCCGGGCCCTCGGGCATGGAGACGGCCACCTTGACCAGTGACGGCAGGATATGTCCGTAATGGCGGTAACGTATGTCACCGGCGGGGTAGTCTATATGGTCAGGGACCTGCTTGGATTTCTCCAGGCGGGTTATCTCACACGGATAGTCTATATCGAGCTTGTAATCCGACATGAATGCCAGATGATCCCACAGCTTGCCCTGAAAGTCAGGTACGTCACGCAAGGTGGGGAACATGCTGCCCATGATGTTGATGATGGTGTTGGCGCAATGCTGACGCTCAGCGCGGTCAGGTATAGTCACTGCGTACTCAACCATCTCCTGTACGGCACGTCCGTACTCGGGCATCGGCATTTTTTCTCGTTGGGTATTGTAGTTCATCAAACCAGTTTTTTAGGTTTTACAGCTATAAAATCTTTCAGGTAGTAGGGCTCAAAGTAAGCCACGTCACGGAACTCCTCACGGTTGAACGACTGCTCGGCCAGCGGGAACATCCAACGGGCCTGGGGTACTATGTCATCGATAAAGTGGGCGTTCGGGTGGTTGATGGTCTCGCGGCACTTGGCGGAGCCGTTACCCATGAACCAGACCTCATGCTTATCCAGATACTCGCGGTAGGTATCGGCATCGACTATATCGGCACGAATCTCGCGGACCTCATTCAGGGCGCGGTCGTAGATGGCCGAGTAGACCTCCATGCGGCGGGCATCGATCATAGGACAGAGCAGCGCGTCATCGGGGAGCTCGAGAGTGAGCAGCGGCTGGACACAGAGCAACTTGAGCGTGGAGACTGAGAGGAGCTTTATGCCACGTCCGTAGCATACACCCTTGGCCATGGAGACACCTATGCGCAGTCCGGTATATGAGCCCGGGCCCTCGCTCACAGCGACAGCATCGAGCTTGAGGCCGCGGCTGTCAACAAGTGACAGAGCCTCATCCACAAGCACGCCCAGCGATACGGCGTTGTTATGTCCCTCACGGTCAGCCTTGTCAAAGACCAGCTGTCCCTCATCACTTACAGCCACTGAGCAACCCTCGGTAGCTGACTCTATGTGCATTATTACACTCATCCCTGATTCTATCCTGATGTAATCTGCAAATTTAACGAAATCTTTCTACAAGAAAAGACGCATCAGGGGTCTATTTTCTGTTAATGGTTGTTTTTTAAACATATATTATTAAGGGGAATTCACTACTTTTGCAGTGTATTTTCAAAGGGTAAAAACAAGCTAATATGATTCAGTCAATGACAGGCTATGGCAAGGCCACAGCCGAGACAGGAAACAGGAAAGTAATAGTAGAGATCAAGTCACTCAACAGCAAGGCCATGGATATATCGACCAGGATAATCCCCGCCTACCGTGACAAGGAACTCGATATACGCTCACGCATTACTGCTGCCCTGGAACGCGGTAAGGTCGATTTCTCACTTTACATCGATTCAACCGCCACATCCGGTGCCCAGGTCATCAACACTGCCGTTGTCATGAACTATCTCAGGCAGATCGAGCTGATGACAGCCAACACCCGATATCAGATACATGACGACATCCTGTCAACCGTGCTGCGCATGCCCGACGTGCTTGCATCGAACCAGCAGGAGGAGGTATCGGACGAGGAGTGGGAGTCTGTTTCCAAGGCTGTTGACGCCGCCATAGAGGCACTTGTGGAGTACCGCAAGGTTGAGGGCGCCGCTCTCGAGAAGAAGTTCCGCGAGAAGATTGCCAACATATCGGCCCTTCTTCAGTCCGTAGAGCCGTATGAGAAGGAGCGTGTAGCCAAAATCAAGGAGCGTATGCGCGCCAACATGATAGATGCAGTTGGTAAGAACTATGACGAGAACCGTTTTGAGCAGGAGATGATATTCTACATAGAGAAGCTTGACATAAGCGAGGAAAAGCAGCGTCTGAGCAACCACCTGGATTACTTCATCAAGACTCTTGAGGAGGGCCACGGTCAGGGCAAGAAGCTGGGATTCATTGCCCAGGAGATGGGACGCGAGATCAACACCCTGGGCAGCAAGAGCAACCAGGCCGAGATGCAGAACATCGTGGTCCGCATGAAAGACGAACTGGAGCAGATCAAGGAGCAGGTTCTTAACGTGATGTGATTATGCGCGGCAAATGTCTGATTTTTTCAGCCCCTTCAGGCTCCGGCAAGTCCACTATCGTGAACTGGCTCCTGACCCATCCCGAACTCAAGATGGTATTCTCCATATCGGCCACCAGCCGTGCGCCGCGCGGCACCGAGAAGAACGGTGTGGAGTATTTCTTCCTTTCGGCCGATGAGTTCCGCGAGCGCATAGCCAAAGGTGATTTCCTGGAGTACGAGGAGGTCTATTCCGGCTGTTTCTACGGAACTCTCAAGGAGCAGGTCGACAAGCGTCTGGACGAGGGCATGAACGTGGTCTTTGACGTCGATGTAGCCGGCGGCTGCAACATAAAGCAGTATTTCGGCGACCAGGCTCTCTCCATGTTCATACAGCCCCCATCGGTCGAGGAGCTGGAGCGCCGCCTCAAGACACGCGGTACTGACAGCGCCGAGATGATTGCCAAGCGTGTGGCCAAGGCCAGCTACGAGCTCACCTTCGCGCCCAAGTTCGATGTCGTGATCGTGAATGACGACCTTGAAGAGGCGCAGCAGAAGGCTTTATCGACCATCAAGTCATTCCTTAATGTCTAAGCCCGTAAGGACAGCATTGCTGGGGGGCACCTTCAACCCTCTGCACAATGGTCATCTGGCTATTGCGGAGAGCGTGCTGGAGCAGGGCCTGGCCGATGAGGTGTGGATTCTCATCACCCCCTGCAATCCCTGGAAAGCCGGTCAGGAGCTGCTCGACGACCGTATCCGCTACGAGATGGTAGCCGAGGCCGTCAAGGATCTGCCGCACGTGTCTGCGTCGGACTATGAATTCAACCTTCCCAAGCCCTCTTACACCGCCAACACGCTGAGGAGTCTCACATCGGACTATCCGGACCGCGAGTTCATACTCACCATCGGGGCCGATAACTGGGCCAAGTTCGGCAACTGGCGCGAATCCGATTACATACAGAGCAATTTCCGCCTGATCGTATATCCCCGTAAAGGCTATGACACCGGCGTGATCCCGGAAGGCGTAACCCTTCTCAACCTCCCCCTCCTGGACATCTCATCCACCCAGATCCGCCAGCTGGTCAAAGCCGGGGAATCAATAAAAAAAATCGTCCCGGCATCGGTTGCCAGGACAATCGCAGATCTTCACCTCTATCTCTGAAGGGCACAATAGGGACGGTTCTATCTGTGCCCTTGTGGCGAAAAATATATCTGGAATAATCTCACAAGGGCACAGATAGAACCGTCCCTATTGTGCCCTTTCGATGAGGGCGACGGCGTGGGCGGAGATGCCTTCCTCGCGGCCGGTGAATCCCAGTTTCTCGGTGGTGGTGGCCTTGACGGAGACCTGGTCGGGGTCTACCCCCATGACCTGAGCCATGACACGCTGCATCTCGGGGATGTGGGGATTGAGCTTGGGGCGCTCGGCGCAGACGGTGGCATCGACATTGACAATCTGCCATCCCTTGGAGGCGAGCAGGTCCACGGTCCTCTTAAGCAGTATCTTGCTGTCAATATTTTTATACTGCATGTCATTGTCGGGGAAGTTGAATCCGATGTCACGCAGGGTGGCGGCACCCAGCAGGGCGTCACATATGGCGTGGATGAGCACATCGGCATCAGAGTGTCCCAAAAGGCCGAGTGTATGTTCAATCCTGATTCCGCCAATCCAGAGCTCGCGGCCCTCGACCAGGCGGTGAACGTCAAATCCGTAACCTACGCGTATGTTTGTCATCTTCCGAGTATCTGTTTAAGGCCGTCCATATCGAACGACAGGGTGAAACGCAGTGTCTGGTCCAGCGGGTTGCTCTGAGCGGTCGACAGCAGGTAGGCGGCATCGAGCGAGAAGACGTTCATGCGGAAACCGGCACCTACGGTAAAGTACTTGCGGTTACCTTTGTATTCGTTCTCGTAATGATATCCGCCGCGCAGAAAGAACTGGTCGTTGTAGTTGTACTCGGCACCTACGCCCCAGTATATCTCACGCAGCTCCTCCTCAAGTCCGCCGGGAGCGTCACTGAATGACTTGAATATGCCCGCTATGGGCGACATCTCGTTGTATCCGGTAGCTGAGAGCCAGTTGATATAGTCCGATGTAAAACTCAGGTCCTTGGGATCCTCGTTGGGGTACTGCTCTTCCATGAACTGACGATAGGTAGGCTTGGTGGGAACCATCAGCTTGTTGGCATCGGCACTTATGGAGAACGAGTTGTACTCATCGATAGGGATGGTGAGCGATGCACCCAGACGCAGGTTGGTCGGTATGAACTCGTTGGTCTGGCCGCCGTCATATGATATCTTGCTACCTATGTTCGATGCGTTCAGTCCCAGGCCGAGCAGACAGTCACGGCGGCCCACTCCTATGTAGTTCTGGTAGAACATGGAGATATCGGCCGAGAAAGCCTTGCCGGGGAACACGTCATCATCATAGGTGTACTGCAGGTCTGAATAGATGAAACGCATACCTACAGCCGCCGAGAAGGTCTCGGAGAGCTTACGGGAGTAGTCAAAGTCAATGGCCATCTCGTAAGGACGTATTATGACCTGTGACGTGCCGCTTATGGCAATCACCTCACCCAGTGAGAAATAGGTGAGCGATGCACTCAGGGCCGAGTAGTCATCGAGCTTGTAGAATCCGGTCAGGTTAGCCAGGTCTATGTCACTCACCAGCTTGCGCAGCCACGGTGTGTAGCAGAGCGACAGACCGGCCTGTGAGTTGGTGAAAGGATACTTGGAGGGGTTCCAGTACTGGCTGTTGTTGTCCATGTACGGATCAGTGGCGCAACCTACATCACCCATGGCGCCCGCACGTGAGTCAGGAGCGATGGAGAGTGATGTCACGCCGGTATATACCGGGTTGAATATTGCCTTGGCGCTATTATTCTCAGCTTTCAATGTCCCTGCAGACAGGAGCAGTCCGGCCATGAGGACAACTGTTGTTACTATATTGCGTTTCATCATATTATTAACTACGAATCATGGCTTTTATTGTATCACGGACCCACAATGACCATCTTGCATGAGGCCGATGACGCGGCACCTGCGTTGTTTACTGTGGCTCTTACTATATAGAGTCCGGGCTGCATGCGGTGACCGGAGCTTCCGCTCAGGTTCCAGTCAACGACAGTCACGCCTGAACCTGTATTGTCCCTGCATGTGGTTACCCACTGTACCGTTCCGTCCGATGAGGCCACCTGTATGGTCACGCTGGTGTCGGTGCCCGGACGGTCATGTGTTATCACGAACGATGTCCTCTCGCGGGCGGGGCTTGCGGTGACATCGACAGTAAAGCGGGGTTTGAGGTCACTGACCACCTTGAATCCCAGATATACGGTCGACGAGTTGTTCATGACATCCCAGGCACGCAGCATAATCTCATGCTTGCCCTCGGGCAGTTCCGGTATGCTGAACCTCACGCGTCCGCTGGTATAGTCACCCTCAGTCTGCTCGAACAGGCCGTTGAGCACCCATGTCCAGTTGGGGTTGTTGTCAATCACAAGCAGTATGTCATGTCCCAATCCGTTGCCCGATGTGTTCAGACCCGAGCTGTCACTGAGCTCGACCACCAGCATGGGAGTGGCGTTCACGCTCTGTCCGTACTGGAAAGAGGGTGTGTTGAGATAGAGGTGAATATCAGGACCGATGGAGTCACGCGACAGTCCCTGGGCCGTTCCGCCCACGGTGAAGTTATCATAGCTGCCGTTGGCGTTAAGTCCGTCATTGCCGTGAACGAAAAGCAGAATCCTACCCTTTTCATCGGAATAGTTTATATCCATAGGTACGGGGAAACTGAACGTGAACTCACCGTTCCTTACCGAGTCGGTCCCCGAGTAGAGTATGCGGTCGCGCTGCATGAACTCAAACGGTTCGTCGGCGGTCTTGAGGTTGTTATGGCATACTATGAGACGCTCGTTGTCAAAGACGGTGCTCGACAGGAGTCCCCTGTAGCTGTCAAGACGCTCTCCGTTACACTCTATATGTCCGCTCACGGTGATGACGGAGCCTGCCTTGGCCTGTCCTGTCGCGGCGGCATCGGCCCCGTTGAACCGGTCGACCACAGCCGTGAGCTCAGCCACAGCCAGACGCAGGGCGGGATCACCCAGCAGCACGTAGTGTATCTTGTTCTCCGAGCGGTCGTTCTCACCTGTGCCCGATGTCACCAGCTCGTTCTTGGCCAGACGCAGGGCATCACCCAACGCGTTCAGACGGCCGTTATCGGAGCGTGACACCACATAACGGCTGAAGGCGCGGTTTATGGTGCCGTTCAGGCTCGCGTATACCGTCCTGGTCGTTGAGAGCATACCTATGGCACCGCCCTCGGCATTGGCCATGAGATTCAGGCCCATGCTCTCCAGAGGCGAGTCAAAGGGTGCTATATCACATGAAGCCGTGATCCAGAACGCGGGATGGAGGGAACGCAGCTCTTTCATATCGGTCTTGTTCAGGACCAGCTCGTGTGAGAACACCTCGGTGCTTCCGTGACCTGAGTAGTTCACTATCAGGGCACCCTCCTCCAGCTGTTCCAGCAGCAGTTTCCTTATGGACGGATAGCCGTTATAAGAGGCCGACACCTCCATCTGGTAGGCGTCCCAGTATATCTTACGCACATCAATCGCGGGGCTGGCTTTCTCATAGACGCCGGCTAACCTGTCGGCATCCTGCATGTGTGTGTTGTTGTCACCGTCATCACCCAGCACCAGTATCTTGTTGCACCAGGCGCCGGAGTAGGCTCCGCTCATATAGGCTATCAGCTGGTCCACCTCCGCTCTCGCCTCAGAGGCTGTGCTTACCGGCAGACGGCCCACGCCCAGATCCACCTTCTCGGTCAGAAGCGAACGGCCCTCGCTGTCATCGAGCATACCGAAATAATCCTCCATCACATATGATGTGGTATGGCTCAGTGACTCGTATGACTCATAGCAGAGCAGGTAATCATCGGGGTTCTGTCCCTTCCAGTCCGATACGTGCATGCGGTTATCCCACGCGCCGTTACCCATGAGCATAAGATAGCGGGGTGCCGTTCCGTCCATGCCCCGATCATAGAGCATCTTAAGGAAACGACGCAGGGCCGTGGCATCGGGAGTACCCGACGAGAACTCGTTATAGACCATATCGGCACGTACCACGGCAACACTCAGGCTGTCCAGACGGCGGTGAGCCGCAGCCAGACGCTCGGCCTGTGCCATAAGACGGCCCGATGCCGGAACCACAATCACCATATCCACTGAATCCAGGGCATGGAGGTTCTGGTTAGCCACCTCCCCGACCCTCTCAGGCTCGGGTATTGAACCCTTCACGTTGACGGCCAGCAGCACGTCATCCACGTCATAGTAGCCGCCCAAAGTGATGGTGGTGCCATCCTGATAGGTTGAAGGAACAACGGAGTATTCGCCTCCTGACGATATCCTCCACACCTGAACATCGGGCGTAGAACCCGATATGACAAAGCTCACGCTGTCACACTCCTCCTCCACGCGGAACAGGGTGCTTGAGCCGTAGAGAGCCAGACGGCGTTTGTAGTTGAGACGTATGTAATCCAGACGGCCCGATACACCCGGCTCGCGGTCATGCACCAGACGTACGGTATTCTGCTCCCTGAACTCACGGATAGCCTCAAATTCCTTCTCAGCCACCGCAGCAGCCTCACTGGAGCTTATGGCCCTTACGCTCATGTCACCTATCTTGGTGCCGTTCACATTCACGCCCACCTTGGTCGTTCTGGCCGATGCAGCCGAGAAAGCTACCTTCACGCCTACTGTGTCACCGGCCAGGCCCTTGAGTTCAAAGCTGTAGGAACGGGCGCTGCCGCCGCTGTAGTCATAATCCTCAAACATACGGCGTCCCGAACGGTACCAGCTGTACTCATCGGGATCATAGACCATATAGTCAGGATAGGTGTTTATAACACGGCCGGTCACGGTATCCGTAGCCATTGTGCCGAATGAGGCGGGCGCGGAATCGGTGCGGTCAGTGAGGAAATAATAACCCCAGTCAGAATAGGTGTTCACCGTGTGCTCATAGCCCTTGCTGCCCTTTTTCCAGCTCACAGGACCCTGGGCGTAGAAAAGCATGTAATCCTTGCCACGCCACATAGGCTGCTCCGGCAGGTCATCGGTAAGGTCCTGCAGATCCGTCTCGGGCAACACGGCGCCGCCGTATCCGAACAGACGCACCTTGGACGGGTCCTTGAATCCCATGGAGCGGAGGGTGCTGTAAGAGAGTTTGTAGACACCTGTCCTGTCCACCCTTATCTTGGCCCATCGGCCATCGGCCAGTACCGATGTGCGGGTATATCGGTCCTTAGGGTCTATAGAGCGGGACGGAGCCCTTCTTAAAGACTCGCTTGAGGATACTGTCCACTTGTATGAGACTATGGCGTAGATGGCGCCGTCACGTTTGATTATGGGGAGGAAACCTGCGCAGAACGAGGCGCTGCCCAGAGACTCCGCGATCCAGGTCTCCATGACTGGCCATTCGGGTATATCGGCCTCGGAGAGGTTCCAGCGTTTAAGATCATCGGAACTGATTTTCCTGAGCTCCGGGTACTCAATCCGTGCTGTGTAGACGGAGTCCTGCCAGTTGCCTGTGAGTCCGATGCCGAACGGGGACCACGGACGTACCGAGTCAGTGCTCATGGACTCCCATCCGGAATCCACCAGGCCACTCCGCTCCGCGCGCATGCCTACGCACGCAAAAAGAAGCATTAAAAGAAAAGCAACCGACTTTCTGCCCAAGTCTTATCTGATATGAAAATCCAACACGTTTTTTCCCTCAAGGAAGCCCTGCAGATGCTGTCCGATGCTTACCGGGCCCACTCCGACCGGAGTTCCGGTGTAGATCAGGTCACCTGTCTTGAGCGTGCAGAAACTGCTCACATATTCTATTATCCGGGCTACAGGGAAAATCATGTTCGCCGTATGCCCCTCCTGAACAGACTTTCCGTCCACGTCAAGATTGAAATGCAGGTCCTGCAGGTCTCCAATCTGCTCCTTGGGAATCCAGTCACCTACCACAGCAGACTGGTCAAATCCTTTGCAAAGCTCCCACGGCAGACCCTTTTTACGGAATTCATTCTGCATGTCACGCGCCGTAAAGTCTATACCCAGTGTGACCGCATCCCAGTAACGGTCCGCGAATCTGGCAGCTATGCTCTTGCCCAGCCGGCTTATCCTCACCACAAGCTCCGTCTCATAATCCACACGGCCCAGATGGTCCGGCAGGAAAAAGGGACGGCGGTTCCTCAGGATTGCAGAGTCCGGCTTCATGAAAATGACCGGACTCTCCGGTTTTAATAACGTTTCACCCAGTTCTTTATTGTGCTGGGAATAGTTCATACCTACGCAGATGATTTTCATATAGCGATTCTCAACAGATTGTGTTGTAATGCAAAGTTACTATCTTTGGACATACAAAAAGCATTTGACATGGGAAAGAACAGCAGTGACTGGAAAGACCGCCTTGGAGTGATGTACTCCACGAATCCTGATTTCAACTATCAGACCGATGAGGAGCCGGAGCAGGAGCTCCTGCCGCCCAAGCAGCAGAAACTGCGTCTCAGGATGGAGAAAAACGGACGCGGCGGCAAGACCGTCACCGTGATAAGCGGATTCCAGGGCCCTGAGGCCGATATGGAGGCGCTTGCCCGTACCCTCAAGACATTCTGCGGCTGCGGAGGGTCAGCTAAGGATGGGGAGATAATTATTCAGGGGGACTTTAGGGAGAAATTAAAAGGGAAGCTGGTTGCTTTGGGGTATACACAGACGAAATAAAACCCCGTCATTATTTAAACCAGCCATTGAAATGGCTGGCTACCATTATCCAATGCCTGCGGCATTAACCGGTTCCAAGTGAATATAAAAAAAGGAGGCTTCCTGCAGGGAAACCTCCTTTTTACTATAGAGAAATTCAGATTATTCTGATTTCAGAGTGAAGCGACGGAAAGCGGTAACGGTGAGGTCCTTATCCAGAGCCTTGAGGTACTCGGCAACGGTCTTCTTCTCGTCAACGATGTACTTCTGGTTCAGGAGGCAGCTCTCGTCGTAGAACTTCTTCATACGACCCTCAGCGATGCGCTCAATCATGTTCTCGGGCTTACCCTCCTCGCGAGCCTTATCGGCAGCGATCTCCTTCTCACGAGCCACGATGTCGGCGGGAACCTCCTCGGGCTTAACAGCGATAGGATTCTGGGCAGCAACCTGCAGAGCAATCTCGTGGATGTACTCCTTATCGGCAACCTCCTTGTTGAAGGCAACCAGGCAGCAGAGGAAGTTCTTACCCTGATGGTTGTAAGAAGCGATCTCAGATGCCTCAAGGTAGTTGTAACCGTCGAGCTCGAGCTTCTCACCTACAATACCGGTGCGCTCCAGAACGATGTCAGCAACGGTCTTGCCCTGGAAGGGAAGAGCCTTAACCTCATCAAGTGACTTAGCGCGTGCAGCAACTGCAGCGTCAAGGATTGACTGGGTCAGAGCCTTGAAATCAGCGTTGTTGGCTACGAAGTCGGTCTCGCACTTCAGGGCGATCATAGCACCAAAGTTACCGTCAACCTTAACCAGAACGCAACCCTCAGAAGCCTCACGGTCAGAACGCTTAGCAGCAACTGCCAGACCCTTCTTGCGGATTATCTCGATAGCCTTCTCAAAATCGCCTTCAGCCTCGGTGAGAGCCTTCTTGCAATCTGACATACCGGCACCGGTCTTGGTGCGGAGGGCTTTAATATCATCAAGTGTTACAGCCATTTTCTTTAATGTTTTTACGGTTAATGAAAATCAAGCCTCAGCCTCGCCCTCTGCCTTGGGAGCAGCAGCCTTGCGTGTACGCTTGGGTTTTGCGGGAGCCTCCTCGGCAGCAGCCTCCTCAGCGGGAGCAGCCTCCTCAGCAGGAGCCTCATCAAGAGTCTCTTCCTTCTTAGCTACCTTGCGGATACGCTCGCGACGGGGCTTCTCTGACTTCTCTTCGTCATCGGCAGCAGCCTCATCACCCTTCTCAGCCTTACGCTCTGCAAGACCCTCAGCGATAGCATCGCAGCAAGCGGTCAGGATAGCGTCAACTGACTTGGTGGCGTCATCGTTAGCAGGAATAACGTAATCTACGTTTGAAGGATCGCTGTTGGTATCAACGATAGCGAATACGGGGATACCCAGACGGTTAGCCTCACGTACGGCGATGTTCTCCTTGAGAACGTCGATTACAAAGAGGGCAGCCGGCAGACGTGACAGGTCAGCGATAGAACCGAGGTTCTTCTCCAGCTTGGCACGCTGACGTGAAATCTGAAGGATCTCACGCTTTGACAGGTTTGAATATGTACCGTCCTGAGTCAGCTTATCGATGGTGGCCATCTTCTTCACAGCCTTACGGATTGTGGGGAAGTTGGTGAGCATACCACCGGGCCAGCGCTCAATTACGTAAGGCATACCAACTGATGATACCTTCTGGGCAACGAGCTCCTTGAGCTGTTTCTTGGTACCAACGAAAAGGATCTTCTTTCCGTCGCGAGCCATACGCTTGAGAACCTCAGCAGCCTGATCAATAGCGGCTACAGTCTGGTTAAGGTCGATGATATGAATGCCATTGCGCTCCATGAAGATGTAAGGAGCCATAGCGGGATTCCATTTGCGGCGCAGGTGGCCGAAGTGGCAACCAGCTTCGAGAAGCTGTTCAAAATTTGTTCTTGACATAAATGCAGATCCCGACAGTTTAGATACTAAACACAGATCCCGTAGGCCTGGGTTCCAATTGAGAATTGAAAATTGACAATTGAGAATTTGACAGGCATGGGAATATATCCAGAGCTTAACGCTTGCTGAACTGGAATCTGCGACGTGCCTTGGGCTGACCGGGCTTCTTACGCTCAACAGAACGTGAGTCACGGGTCAGGAAGCCTTCTGAACGAAGAGTCTTCTTGTCATCGGGATTGATCTTAACGAGAGCGCGAGCTATAGCAAGACGCAGAGCGTTAGCCTGGCCATTGTAACCGCCACCGTCCAGATTTACCTTGATATCGTACTTCTCAGCCACCTCGAGTTTCTTAAGAGGCTGGAGAACTACGTACTGAAGCAGTGATGACGGGAAGTATACTGCGAGATCTCTCTTGTTGATGGTAATCTTACCTGTTCCTTCAGAAACGAAGACACGTGCCACGGCGCTTTTACGACGGCCTATTGCATTGATTACTTCCATTCTCTTTCAAATTAACTAAGTGAATTGATATCTATTGCCTTGGGAGTCTGAGCCTCGTGCTTGTGCTCTGTACCAGCATAAACATAGAGGTTACCGATGAGCTTGTCACCCAGCTTTGTCTTGGGCAGCATTCCCTTAACAACTTTCTTCATAAGTCTCTCAGCACCGTTGGGCTTAGCCATGAGCTGTGCAGGTGTCATCTCACGCTGACCACCGGGATAACCGGTATAACGGAGATATACTCTGTCAGTCCACTTCTTACCGGTAAGAACGATCTTATCGGCATTGAGAACGATGACGTTGTCACCGCAGTCAACGTGCGGAGTGAAATTTGTCTTGTATTTACCGCGGAGCAGCTTAGCAACCTTCACGGCGAAGCGGCCCAGGACCTGGTCCTTGGCATCAACCACGACCCATTCCTTATTTACGGTAGCCTTGTTGGCCGAAACAGTCTTGTAACTTAAAGTATCCATTCTAAACTTTAAATCAATAATTAAACATTTTCATTACTCTACGCAACCTCTCCGTCTCCCGACGTCATGGAAACTCCCTAAACGCTCGTCATCAGCAGTTACGCTACACTGCAGACTCCTCACTCGGGGGTTTAACACGTTAATAACTAACCTTTTATCCAAAGGTTGATAATAATCGGCTCGCAAAATTACACTTTTTGAATGAATTAGCGCACAAAACATTGAATTTTTTTCTTTCTACATAGGGACAATCTGTCTTCAGAAACATCCAACAAAACAGCATAAGTTCAACAGGGGTACGAGCGCACAAAAGCCACTATTGAAAAGACAATCCACAAGATGAGCCAGGAACTGGCCTCTGTGGAATTGTAATCACGAGCCGTCTATCGGAAAGGACAAAACAAAGGCGCCACCCGGATTGGTGGCGCCGTGTCTTTATAACATCTTATTTCTCTCCCAGAGGAGTGGACAGGGGCGATAGCGATCGCAAGGATAAACTCGGGAATCCTGTATTCCACCTCCCAGATACGGCTCTTTCCGTACTTGCGGCTGATCCCTCTGTTGTCCCATTCTTAGGAGCAGCATTCACATTAACATTATTCCAGTCCTTCATAATATTCAAATTGTTTTTGTTCTACATCAAATAGTCCTTTTGTCCCTTTTACTGCTCAGTTCGCCTACGTGCTAACCCGGCAATCTTGGTTACAGCACCCTGAGCATATCATTTCATGTACCTCTATGGCAAATATAAGAAAACAAATTGAAACAAGTGTTAATTATTGTAACTTTTTTGTGTCATTTTGATAAAAAAATTGCCGATGACCGTAAAAAGCCATCGGCAACATATTACAGACGCGACTTCTTTTATGGGAAAACCGCATATTGGATAAGTCGGGATGCAAAAACGCCCAGTACGATAAACAGAACCAGATAAAGAACCAGGGCGATTGCACCTACTATAATACCTGCAGGAGCGGTCTTACGCTCGCCCTGAGGGAGCTTATCGGTTATAAGGACTACCAGGAGTCCTATTAAGGGGCTGGCAATAACCGATGCACAGAACGCCCATCCGAATCCTGACTCCCTGCGTGCACCCAGTACACCTACGAGCACAGCCATAAGAATCATGAAAAGGAAAGCGATAATCAAGAGAGCGACGGGAAGCATCGCAAAACTTGAAATAAGGTTGGCTTCATTTGTAAAATCCATAGCAAACAATGATTTAGTTAATATAAATATGGTTTATTCCAATCCGTTGAAAGGAGCCGGCATGCGTTTGGTGTAACCCTGGGCATGGAAAGTGGCTATGATCGTGCCATTCTGGTCAGTCACTTGGACCTCGGCGGCAGGAATCTTGGGATGACGGCTGGTAAAGTGACCCTCAGCGGTTAGCTGGTCACCAAGTTTGGCCGATACATGATAATATATGGTGGAATTGATTGCGAACGCCATATTCTCACCTTGGTTTACAAGAGCGGCGAACACAAGGTCAGCAAGCGTAAAGAGTGCTCCACCCTGACATATGTTGCCCGCATTAAGGTGATGTTCTGTCACGGTCATGGTAGCTTTAGCGGTTCCGGGCTTGATATCGGTCAACTGAATGCCTATGTACTTGGCAAACTTATCACCCTCATTAAGAAAATCTTTCAGTGTCATATTCAATTATAAAAGGTATATCGGAATGCAAATGTATTGAAATTCTTTCTATTCATTATCTTTGCCTTCAATAAAGAACACTAACCTTAATAATATGAAGACAAGATCACTTCTCATTGCCGCATTGACATCACTCATGTTCATGCCGGTCAAGGCACAGCAGGCCAAGGACGCAACATCGGTAGAACTGTCATTCAACTATCAGAAACAGAGTGGCGCGGGCTCCAACCAGTACGCCGTTTGGATAGAGGACAGCGAAGGCCAGGTAGTCCGCACGCTTACTGTGACATCATTCACCACTAAGGGCCGTAGAGGTCGTCGCGGTTACACATTCCGTCCCACCTGCGTACCCACATGGGTCAAGAACGCCGGGGCCGAGCAGATGACCGACGAGCAGATTGACGCCGTAACAGGTGCCACACCCTCCAAGAGCGGGCTGCAGACCTTTACATGGGATTTCAAGGATGCAGACGGAAAGGCTGTTCCGGCCGGTAACTACAAGATATGCCTTGAGGCTACCCTCTACTTTAACAGCATTGTCATGTACAGCGGCACATTCTCAACCAAGGACAAGGCCGGTGAGATAAAGCTCACCTCCACCCTGACCGAGGAGGACGAGGCTCACAAAGACATGATCACCCAAGTCAAAGCAGAGCTCAAATAACCGCAGGGGCACAATAGGGACGGTTCTATCTGCGCCCTCGGGAGGGCACAGATAGAACCGTCCCTATTGTGCCCCAATTATTGCATCAATCAGTTCCTGTGACGGGTAATCCATGGGGATTATCCCAACAGGACCGCTATTGGTTCTAAGGTAATCAAGAATTTGTCCGTTAATAGTATCTGAGCACCTTTTGATATTCGTACGGACGCCTGTGCCGGTATAGCCCGATGCATGGTTTATACACCACACTCCGTCATCCGCATCACTGAACCCCTGCAACAGGCCGTAAATATTTTCCCATTTGGCGGGCAGGTAGGCATCAGCGTCATTGCTGCCTGACGTGAAATAATCCTGTGCCCAAAGCACTGTGCCCTGGCCTGCCGATGACATAAGGCTTGCCCTTAGGGTACTTCCGTTTCCCGGCCAGCCACGCACTACGGCACCTGGTGCATCAACGCCATCGGATGGTGCGTTACGGTGTAGGAACAGGATCTGCCCGCGGATATCGGCCACAGTCATATCGGCTTTGAAGTCTGCCAGCATGCCGGCGGGAATCACGCTCCTTATCAGCTCCATCATCCCGTCCACAGCAGCCTGCCCACCGCCAGCACTGTTGGTCATCACTATGCAGAACTCAGTGGGGTTCCGCTCGATCTTGCTTTTAAGGACCGACAGGGCCTGGGCAAGAGTCAGGTGACAGCTGGCCGGACCGTGATATATCTTAAGTTCACCACAGTCCAACCTGGGCCTGAGATCAAAGAAACGGATCCCGGCATCCCACTGCTCCGAAAGATCCATCGTCTGGGTTCGGGCGTAGTGACGCATGGGAAACCGTACGCCTGCCGTACCGGAGTCATGCGTTCCCGGAATGGAGACCTTGCAGACCTTCATTGTATCGGGCAGGGCGGCCATCCAATGGTCACGGTCCGTCTGTGCGCTGGCAATCAGTGTCAGCAGGAGTATGGGAATGATTGAAAAATGACGCATTGTTAAACGACCCCTTTGCGTCACTTTGGGATGTTCAGCACAGCCTGGAGTGCAGGTTTGGGAGTACGGTCGCGGTTGTAGAGCAGCGGATAGTTGGTGCGGTTGGGGATAGGATAGCCGTTCTTCCATGACATGCCGTCATGCAGTCCCCATATCGTCACGCGGTCTATCTTGTCGCGGCGGCTGTAGAATATGTTGAACAGCTCCGCATATCGGGCCGTAAGCTGAGCCTGGACATCATCGGGCAGACCGTTCTTGTACGGGTCCAGATAGGTCTCAAACTCCTCAAGCTGGAACATAGGGTCCTGCAGGGACTTGCCTATGACCTGGCCCTCTTTGGTGAGCGGCAGCACATCGACATCAAGCTCGGTTATCATGACTTTTACACCCAGGGCTGCGAATGTGTCAATCGCGGCGGTTATATACTCGTTCTTGGGGAAATTGAGTCCCCAATGTGCCTGTATGCCGATGCCGTCTATGCGGATACCCTCTTTCTGGAGCATACGTACCATGCGGGCTATGCCGTCACGTTTGGTGGGGCGCCACACGTTGAAATCATTGTAATAGAGTTCAGCGTTGGGATCATACTGGTGGGCAAACTTGAATGCCAGACGTACCACCTCATCGCCATCACCGTTAAAGGCATTGGTCCACAGGGTCTTGCGGTACGAGCCGTCATTGTCGATTATCTCATTAACCACGTCCCAGGCATCGATCTTACCCCTGAAATGGCCGGCCACCGTCTCAATGTAACTGCGCATGGTCTCAACCATCTCATCATGGCTCTTGGGGGTGCCGTCTGGATGGTTGAAAAAGAAATCGGGGGTCTGGTTATGCCAAACCAGGGTATGGCCCAATGCCCACAGTCCGTTATCCTTGGCAAACTGGACGTAGCGGTCGGCCGCCTGGAAATTCCAGCGGTCGGGCGACGGATGCAGTACCTCGGCCTTCATATCGTTCTCGGGGCTGACGGCATTGAACTGCTGCAGGATTATCCGGGCCGATCGGGCATCACGGCCGTTCACTATACTTGAGTTCACGGCGCATCCCATCTTGAACGCATCGGCATAAGCACTCTTAAGCGTCTTCTGGGCAGATGCAGTCATTGCGCACAACAGGAACAGGGCTAAAACTACGGATATTCTTTTCATACACATAATTGAGAGATTTTCATCTGGTTATTGGTGACAAATATAGTAAAATGACGCATTGTTAAACGACCCCTTTGCGTCGTTTTTGAGTATCTTTGCGGCCGATTATGGAAAAGCTGAAAAAAATTATTCGCCAGGCAGTGCCCAGGGCGATGAAAACCATTTGGTGGATATTCAAGATAACCGCCACCGTCTCTTTCATCATGTTCCTGCTTAAGTATACCGGTATACTCACATGGATAGCTACGGCTGTAAGTCCCGTGTTCCATATATTCGGACTGCCGGGTGACGCCGCTCTGGCTTACGTGAGCGCGTACTTTATTAATATATACTCGGGCATTGCGGTTATATCGACCCTGGATATGACCGTGAGGCAGATAACCATACTGGGTACCATGAACCTGGCGGCGCACGCCATGGTGGCCGAGACCGCCATCCAGAAAAAGACCGGCACACCCATCAAACATATGGTGATAGTACGTACTCTGGCGTCAATCACGCTGGGTATCGTGATGAACCTGGTACTTCCCGGAAGGCCTCAGTTCAGCGCAGAGACAGCGCACCTGGCCGAGGTTCCGTTCCTGAATATTCAGGGAGAGTTCTGGCCCATGTTCCTGGTTTGGCTCAAGGGGCTTGCCAGACTTACGGCATGGATGACCACGCTCATATTCCTGCTGAACATAATGCAGCGGGCGCTTTATGAGTACGGCATCATGAATAAGATATCCAGGTTCTTCAGTCCGCTGCTCACAGTGTTCGGACTCCCCAAGGAGACCACGTTCCTCTGGATCGTAGCCAATGTGATAGGGTTGCTGTACGGATCGGCCGCCATCATGGATGAGATGGAGCGCGGCAAGATATCGGACCGAAGCATACTGCTGCTCAACACCCACATAGGCATATCGCACAGCAACCTGGAGGACCTGATGCTCTTTTCGGCCATAGGTGGCGTTTGGTACTGGATGCTCCTGTTCCGATGGGCGCTCGTAACAATCCTGATCTGGTCAATGCGGCTCTTCTACCGCATCACTTCCCGCTGACCCATATTTCGCCAAAGTGTCCCACACTCACCACGCTTAGAATATGTTCTGTCGCGGGTAAGCGTGGGACACATGCTCATTTTGAAGGTATGTAACACAGCGAACCCCTCCACATGTACTGTAGAGGGGTTCGTTGTGGGACACTTTGGCTAAGTATCAGAACTCTGCGCTGCGGGGAGTGCGCGGGAACGGGATAACGTCCCTGATATTCTGCATGCCTGTTACGAACAGGATCAGACGCTCAAAGCCAAGTCCGAATCCGGCGTGCGGGCATGAACCCCAGCGGCGTGTATCGAGATACCACCAGAGGTGTGTCATATCCATCTTACGACGGTTGATCTCACCCATGAGTGTGTCATAGTCAGCCTCACGGACTGAACCGCCGATGATCTCACCTATCTGCGGGAAGAGGACATCGGTACCCTGCATGGTCGATGCGGGAGCCTTGATACCCTTGTAACCTATCGAACCGCCATCGGCAGTCATCTCATTCTGCTTCATGTAGAATGACTTGATGGCTGTAGGATAGTCAGTCATGATGACAGGCTTCTTGAAATGCTCCTCAACCAGGAAGCGCTCGTGCTCTGAGGCAAGGTCATCACCCCAGTTGCAGGGGAACTCGAACTTCTTGCCGTTCCTGATAGCCTCCTGCAGTATGTCGATACCCTCTGTATAGGTAAGTCTTACGAATGTATCCTTAAGCACACCCTCCAGACGCTCAAGCAGTGTCTTGTCAATCATCTGGTTCAGGAACTCCAGATCATCCTTGCAGTGGTCGAGAGCCCAACGGACGCAGTACTTGATAAAGTCCTCCTCAAGGTCCATAAGCTCCTCCTGATCCAGGAAGGCAACCTCAGGCTCGATCATCCAGAACTCGGCGAGGTGACGCGGAGTATTGGAGTTCTCGGCGCGGAAGGTAGGACCGAATGTGTAGATGGCACCCAGAGCTGTAGCTCCAAGCTCACCCTCAAGCTGTCCGCTTACTGTCAGAGAGGTCTGCTGGCCAAAGAAATCATCATCGTAGATAATCTTTCCATCGGCATCCTTCTTGAGGTCATAGAGGTTCTTGGTGGTTACCTGGAACATATTACCTGCTCCCTCGCAGTCGCTCGCTGTGATGAGCGGTGTGTGGAAGTAAAAGAATCCGTGCTCATGGAAATATGTGTGAATGGCCATGGCCATATTATGACGTATACGCATCACTGCACCGAATGTATTGGTGCGAAGACGCATATGCGCATGCTGGCGCATATACTCAAAGGTCTGACCCTTCTTCTGCATGGGATAGTCATCACCGCATGTGCCCAGGACCTCTATCTCCGATGCCTGAACCTCTACGGCCTGACCTGAGCCGATACTCTCGACCATGGTACCCTTTACGCTGAGGCAGGCACCGGTGGTGATGAGTTTCATCAGCTCGTCACTGAATTTCTCCAGGTCAGCCACGATCTGAACGTTCTTGATCGTTGAGCCGTCATTAAGGGCTATGAAGCTGACGGTCTTGCTACCGCGCTTGGTTCTCACCCATCCTTTGACAAGCACCTCCTGACCATAGTCGGTACGCTTAAGGAGGTCGGCAATCCTGGTTCTCTTAATCTCCATAATAGTATTAGTTTAATAATCCTGGTTCTTATTCATATGCACCCATGCGGAGCATGTTGACCTCCTTCTCGGTAAGGAAACGCCAGTCACCGCGGCGCAGACGCTTCTTGGTCAGACCTGCAAACTGTACGCGGTCAAGCTTGGTAACGCGGTAGCCGAGTGAATCGAACATACGTCTTACCACACGGTTACGGCCTGAGTGGATTTCAATGCCCACCTGGGTCTTGTCATCGTTTACGTAGCTTACCTCGTCGGCACGTACCTTATCGTTCTCCTCCTCGCCGATGGTTACGCCGGTGAGCAGTGCCTCCATATCCTCAGCACTTACGGCGCGGTCAAGACGTACATGATAGATTTTCTTCTTGAGGAACTTGGGATGTGTCAGGCGGCTGGCCATCTCACCGTCATTGGTGAGCAGCAGCACACCGGTGGTGTTGCGGTCAAGACGACCTACGGGATAAACACGCTCCTTGCAGGCACCCTTGATGTAATCCATCACGGTCTTGCGCTCCTGAGGATCGTCTACAGTGGTAACGCAATCCTTAGGCTTGTTAAGCAGGATATATATCTTTCTTTCGATGCTTACGAGCTGATCGTGGAACAGTACGTTGTCACCGCGATGAACCTTGGTACCGAGCTCGGTTACGGTCTGGCCGTTAACCTTTACAACACCGGCCTGGATGAAATCATCGGCCTCACGACGTGAGCATACGCCGGCGTTTGCCAGGTACTTGTTCAAACGTATCTCCTCCTCGGGATCGTGAATGACGTCCTGATACTCTATACGCTTACGGTTGTCCTGACGCTTCTGCATGGGCTTGCGGAAACCGCCCTGCTGGCCGTAGCCGCCACGGTTGTTGCCGTAACCGCCCTGACGCTGGAATCCGCCCTGACGCTGGTAGCCGCCGCCACGGTTGTTGCCGTAACCGCCCTGGCGCTGATAGCCGCCCTGACGCTGGTAACCGCCTTCCTCACCGTTCTGGCCCTGCACACGCTCTCTGTAGAAGCGGGGCTGACCCTCCTCACCGTTATTGTTATACGGGCGGTTCTGACCGTAGCGCTGCTGTCCGTACTGCTGTCTGTTATTATTGTATCCACGGTTCTGGTAGCCGCCGCCGTACTGACGCTGGCCGTACTGAGGACGTCCCTCACCTACCTGACCCTCACCGTACTGACGACGGGGACGATCCTGGTTATAGCCCTCACCGTCCTGACGTGCAGGACGCTCTACTCTGGAATACTGTGGACGATTGTTGTTGTAATCAACTCTCACAAAACGCGGGCGGCCTTCACGGCGTGCACCCTGGTTGTTCTCATTGGAGTTTCCGCTAAATCTGTTGTAGCTGTTCTCCTGCTCCTGATTCCCGCTCTCGTCGTAGAATCTGTTTCCATTCTCTGTTTCCATAATTACACTTTTTAGTTGGTTGAAACCTCACGGCTTCAGTTCAGATTGTTAGATTTTTAAATATCAAACGCCGAAATAGTTGCCAGGCGTAATGGCTTTAAGTTCATTTTTGATGTTATCACTAACGTTGAGTCCGTCAATAAATTCGCTGATTGATTCTCTGGTTACCTGACTATTGGTTCTGGTAAGGGCCTTGAGAGCCTCGTAAGGATGTGGGTAACCCTCACGACGCAGAATTGTCTGGATAGCCTCGGCTACCACGCTCCAGCAACCGTCCAGGTCTGCGGCAATCTTATGCTCGTTGATAAGCAGCTTGCCCAGTCCCTTGAGTGAGCTGGCTATTGCTATCATCTGATGTCCGAAAGGAACACCGATGTTACGGATTACGGTTGAATCGGTAAGGTCACGCTGCAGACGTGAAACGGGCAGCTTGCGTGACAGATGCTCCAGGATGGCGTTGGCCATACCCAGGTTACCCTCGGCGTTCTCAAAGTCGATGGGGTTGACCTTGTGGGGCATTGCGCTGGAGCCCACCTCGCCGGCCTTGATCTGCTGCTTGAAGTACTCCATCGATATGTACTGCCAGAAGTCACGGTTCATGTCGATCTGGATGGTGTTCATACGCTTCATGGCGTCAAACAGGGCAGCCAGGTTGTCATAGTTCGATATCTGGGTGGTGTACTCCTCACGCTTGAGTCCAAGCTTCTCGCTGAGGAACTTGGCACCGAATGCCTTCCAGTCAGTATCGGGATAAGCTACGTGGTGAGCGTTGAAGTTACCGGTAGCACCGCCGAACTTGGCAGACATGGGCACAGCCTTAAGCTGAATGAGCTGCTGCTGCAGACGGTAAACGAACACCTCGATCTCCTTACCGAGACGTGTGGGTGACGCAGGCTGTCCGTGGGTACGGGCAAGCATGGGCACATCCTTCCAGCGCTGGGCATACTCTTCAAGCTTGTCTATCAGTGCCTGGATGGCGGGATAGTAAACATTCTCGAGAGCCTCCTTGATGGAGAGGGGAACTGATGTATTGTTGATATCCTGTGACGTGAGTCCGAAGTGGATGAACTCCTTATAGGGAACCAGCTCGGGTACAAGGTCGAACTTCTCCTTGAGGAAGTACTCTACGGCCTTGACGTCGTGGTTGGTTACTTTTTCAATTTCCTTGATGTGTGCGGCATCCTCTTCACTGAAATTCTGCCATATGGAACGCAGACCGTCAAGTGATGCGCGTGATACACCTGCCAGCTGCGGAAGTTGGAATTCACAAAGTGCCGTGAAGTACTCGATCTCTACTCTTACTCTGTACTTTATGAGGGCAAACTCTGAAAAATAGGATGCAAGGTCCTGTGTTTTGCCGTGGTAGCGTCCGTCTATCGGGGACACGGCGGTTAGCTCGTCTAATTTCACTTTAAATTATCCTCTTGTAAATTTTCTCAATATCACTTAATCTGCTTCTCAGCAGCGGTGCAAAATTAGTAAGAAATTAATAAATTTGCACTATCTGAATACTTAAATAATGTCACAGACGGACAAGAAAAGAAACAACCTTGGAAAAGGCGCACGATGGATCGCCCTTGTTACTGTCTCACTTACCATGATGTTCGGTTATTTCTTTACCGATGTCATGGCACCGCTTGAAGAGCTGCTCACCAGATCGCAGGAAGCAGGAGGTCTGGGATGGACAAGCGATGAATACGGATTTTTCAGCGGTTCATACGGTTTTTTCAATGTATTCCTGCTACTCATCTTTTTTGGTGGCATAATCCTTGACAAATTCGGCATACGCATGACCGGAACCATGAGTACTCTGCTCATGCTGGCAGGCGCCCTCATAAAGTACTGGGCCGTAAGCCGCAGCTTTGACGGCTCGCTCACCCTTCCGTTCGGGATAGGCACCTACAGCATGCAGGTCATATGGGCCTGCGTGGGGTTCGCCCTGTTCGGCGTGGGTTGCGAGATAGCGGGCATAACGGTCAGCAAGATCATCGTAAAATGGTTCAACGGACATGAACTGGCCCTGGCCATGGGACTGCAGGTCGCAGTGGCACGTCTGGGAACGGCACTGGCACTCTCCGTATCACTGCCGCTGGCACAGCGCATGGGCGGTGTTTCATCGGCCGTAGGTCTGGGCACCGTGCTGCTGCTCATCGGACTCATATTCTATCTGGTTTATTGCGTCATGGACAAGAGGCAGGATGAGGCCGCTCCCGACGGGACCGATGAGGCTTTCCACTTTGCAGACCTCAGGATACTCTTTACCAACCGTGGATTCTGGCTCATAACACTGCTCTGCCTCATGTTCTACGCAGGAGTGTTCCCGTTCCTCAAGTTCGCCACCAAGATCATGATAACCAAGTACGGAGTGAGCGAAGGCCTGGCAGGACTGATACCCGCCATGCTGCCGTTCGGCACCATCATACTCACGCCCCTGTTCGGAGGCTATTATGACCGCAAGGGAATGGGCGCCACCCTCATGCTGCTCGGTTCCATGCTGCTCACGCTGGTTCACCTGCTGTTCGCCGCACCGATGGGATACTGGATGATTGCGGTTGCAAGCATGCTCCTGCTGGGAATCTCATTCGGTCTGGTACCGGCCGCCATGTGGCCCGCCGTGCCCAAGATCATACCCATGAAACTGCTCGGCACCGCCTATGCGCTCATATTCTACATACAGAACATAGGACTTTCGCTGGTTCCTATCCTTATCGGTAAGGTCAACCAGGCCAACACCGATGCCCAGGGCACTATTGACTATACCGTGACCATGATCGTATTCGCCGCATTCGGTGTTATGGCGGTGCTTCTGTCACTGCGTCTCAAGCATGTGGACAGGAAGGAGGGATACGGACTTGAAGAACCTAACATCAAACAGTAAGAGACGACTTATGGAAAACAAAGAGAAGAGGAAAGAGCGTTTTGACAGCCGCTTCGGCATGATTATGGCCATGGCCGGATCGGCCGTAGGACTGGGCAACCTGTGGCGTTTCCCGTTTCTGGCAGCCCAGAACGGCGGAGGAGCGTTCATATTCGTATATCTCCTGCTGCTCCTTACCATATGCCTTCCGGTACTAATGACAGAGATTACGCTGGGCCGCAAATGCCGCTCCAACGTGACCCGCGTCTATGACAACCTGGGTGCTCCGCGTTGGCGCTGGGCCGGTTTCCTGACCCTGCTCACCCCCATCGTGATCATGGCTTTCTATACCGTGGTGGGCGGTTGGTCCGTCAAGTATCTCATCCAGGCCTGTGCGTTCAGGTTCACTGACCCCATGGCCGATTACGCCGGACAGTTCGGAGGATTCATAGGTGCCACATGGGAGCCGCTCATATACACTGCCATATTCCTTCTGATAACCGCTCTGGCCAATTTCGGAGGCGTAAGGAACGGTATCGAGAAGTTCTCCAAGCCCATGATGACGGTACTCTCCATAACCATCATACTTGTAGCCATACGCTCACTCACCCTGCCCGGCGCAAGCGAGGGTACACGTTACCTGCTCATACCGGACTTTGCCAAGATTGACGGCAAGGTGCTGCTCACAGCGCTGGGTCAGGCCTTCATGTCACTGAGCATAGGAATAGGCATACTCCTGACCTACGGCTCATATGTCAAGACCCGGGAGGATATTGCCATGACATCCATATCGACAGGACTCATAGACACCCTGTTCGCCATAATCGCGGGTCTGGCCATCATCCCTGCCGTCTATGCCATCGCATACATGAACGGCACGGAGCCGGCTGTCAATGCCGGTGCCGGACTGGTGTTCATCACCCTGCCGGGCGTGTTCGCGTCAATGCCGGGCGGCAGCGTCATAGCCATACTGTTCTTCCTGGCACTGCTGCTGGCTGCCGTGACATCGGCCATATCCATGCTTGAGGTCATAGTCCGCTATTTCATTGAGGAGTGGAGGATGAGCCGCAACGGAGCCGTCACCGCCAGCATGATACTGATAATCGTCCTGGGATGCGTCTGCTCCCTGTCACAGGGCATGCTGGGTGAGTTCAGGATACTGGGTAACAACATATTCGATTTCTTTGACGTGATATCATCGGATGTGCTCATAACCGTGGGAAGCCTCATCATGGTACTGTTCGCCGGCTGGCGCGTGAAAAAGGAGGATTTCATGGACGAGCTCTCCGGCCACGGCGCTTCACACACGCCCACATGGCTGTTGAAATATGTCTATTTCATGGTCCGTTGGGTGGCGCCGGCAATAATCATAGTCATAATGCTCAGCAATATTCTCATTTAACCATAAAACAACCATTTATGAAAAAACTCCTTATTACGATTGTTTGCATCTTGACCTGCACTCTGGCAGGCGCACAGGAAATCATCCTTGAAAGTTCAACACCCCAGGAAATCATGGACCGCTACAAGGTCAAGAGTTTTGAAGTGGCTGTCGGCGCAGGCTTTGGCGCAAGCAGTTTCCATTTCCCCAAGTCACAGATCAACACAGAGGGAAGAGCCGGTTTCTCCGGCAGCCTGATGGCCCAGTACAACAACTCCAAGTTGGGAATGGGACTGCGCACGGGAATATCATATGAGTGGATTCGCAGCTACTATCCCGACCAGGCCGATATATTCGGCTCCACACTGGGTTACAAGCAGACTTCGATTGACATACCTCTCTCCGTCGTATTCTTCTCAGGCAACCAGAAAGCCCGTTTCTATATGGGTATAGGACCCTCGCTGAGCTGTCAGCTGAGTTCATCACTCGACGGATATGGTTACAAGACCAACGAATACCTGTGGGGTATGGATTTCTTTTTCGGGTTCAGGTATAAGCATTTCTTCTGGGAGGAGGATTTCATCACCCGTTACAGCGACACCTTCACCCCAAGTTCCAATGCACCCGAGTCACGTCTGAACACCGTATCGTTCAAACTGGGCTGGGTATTCTGAGGTCAGAGTATCTCGCGGGCTATCCAGGCGCAGGCCTCGGCATCGGCCAATGCGTGATGATGGTTCTCCAGCGAGTATCCGCACGCCTGGGCTACGGTCTGGAGCTGATGGTTGGGGAGTCCCCGCATCAGACGGCGTGAGGCGCAGAGAGTATCGTAGAACACATAATCCGGGTAATCCATCTGATATACGCGGAATACGGCTTTGAGGCACCCTTCATCAAAGGGGCTGTTATGAGCTACGAGCGGGAGTCCCTCAATGAGGGGCTCTATCTGTTTCCACACATCGGGGAATACCGGCGCGCAGTCCGTATCGGCATTACAGAGTCCGTGCACCTTCTGGCAGAAATAGTTGTAGTAGTTGGGCTCCGGCTGTATGAGCGAATAGAAGGAGTCCACGATCTCGCCGTCACGTACTATCACCACTCCCACGGAGCAGACCGATGACCGCTCCCTGTTGGCTGTCTCAAAATCTATAGCTGCAAAATCCTTCATCCGGAGGCACTCTCTTTCAACGGTGCAAATTTGGGAATTTTTCCCGTTAGTGGAGTATCTTTGCCGTATGAAAGCTACACTGGAATTCGTAGAGGAGAGGTTCAGCCGTTTCAACGCGCTCTGCTTTGACGGAAAGCTGCCCCCTATCCCACTGCGCATAAGCAACGCCCGCACCTACCTGGGCCTGAGCCGATACCGCAAGCGCCGCGGCGCCGACGGAAGCGTAGAGCTGTACGCTTTCAGCATTAGCATAAGCGGCAGGTTCGATCTGCCCGAGTCCGAGATTGAGGACACCGTGATACACGAGATGATCCACTGCTACATCTGGATAAGCGGGCGCAAGGATACATCGGCCCACGGCCGGCTGTTCAGGGACATGATGGAGAGGATTAACCGGGAGCACGGGCGTCATATCACCATCTCGCACCGCAGCACACCTCAGGAACGTGAGCAGGCGGTGGACAGCCGTCCCCGTCCGCATGTGGTGGCGCTGGTCAGCTTCAAGGACGGCCGCACCGGGGTCAAGGTGCTCCCCTGCACAGACCGCAGCCTGGTCCGATACCGCCGCGGCGTGATGCTGAGCGGCAAGGTCACGGATATAGAATTCTATCATACCGACAATCCCTGGTTCAACAGGTTTCCGTGTTCATCGGCCCTTAATGTCATATACAAGAAAAGAGAGGAGATCCTGCCCCATCTGGAGTCAGCCTCTCCCCTCAACGTCGGCTATTTCTCGGTCAAACGCTGAATTCCGCGTTATCTGATGTCATAATAGACGACTACCATATAATTGTCAACAAGGAGAGATATGGTCTTAAGTATTTCTTTTGCCAGGGGTGATGCCTCAACTGATGTATCGGCCAGGCTCTCCGCGTCACCGCATATGACCGTTGCATATCCGTCAGGGGTGGAGCAGCTCGGAACCATCGGCTTATTGAGGCCGGGAACATTGAATCCCTTGAGATGTACCTGCTTGTCACCGTCCATCCTGAAGTAACGGCTGTTTTTCTCCTCCCCAAGCAGGGTGCTATACCAGAAAGAGAGGCCTGAAGCGTTCTGACGTATGAACTTGCCGCCGGTGAATTTGGTGTCGCTGGCCGGTGAGAATATATATCCCAGATAGGCATCGGCAGCGCCGGGACCGTTCAGGTCATTGTAGAACACCTGCTCCGCGCCATCCTCACCGAAGTCATACTTGAGTATGCAGTTCAGGTTGCCGTCCTTCAGCTCGGAGATTGAGCTGGTTACGCCGTATCTTGCCACGAACATACCATCGTCACCATTATCAAAGATGCTGCGGTCGCTGTAGGACAGCCCGTGGCCGGTCAGTTCACATATGGTCTCCTTAATGGTCTCAGTGGGGATATCGAACAGCACCAGAGCGCCTCCGTCACCCTCTTTCACACCCAGCAGAAGGGTGTTCTCGTCATAAACGCGGACGCACTCTACCCTCTTGCCTACATTGAGCTTTCCGATGTATTTCATATCGGGCACCGAGTATCTCATGATGGCGTCGTTGCCGGACAATGATACGATATAGAGAATCTTGCCCTTGCTGTCATACTCGTAATAGTCAATCATGTTGTACTCTCCGGGACCGCGGCCTAAAGAATGAAGTGTTCCCTGCAGCTCATTATCCTTAAAGTAGTATACCCACTCCTTCTGTGTATCGACCATGACAAGCTCGTCTCCGTAACAGCGGACGTAAGTGCAGTCATGCAGAAGCTCGTCACTTTTAAGGGGAACCACCTTTACGTTGCAGGCCACATCCTCAAAGAGGACATCGACAGCGTTCTGGGGGTTGATTTCAAGGTCACTGATTACAGGGGTAGTCTGGGTACAGCCTGCCATAAGCAGAGCAAGTGAGAAAAGAATGTACTGGCGTTTCATTTTTATCGGTTTTTTGTTTTGAAAATCCTGTCTGTTTGTATTTGCTTGTTGGTGTATTACCACACTAATACACTGCAAATATATGGCAACATTTTTAAACGCAAACACCATTAACAGTATTTAACACAATCACCTCTCAAGGATATGCTATATTAGCGCTCCGAAAAATACAACACGATATGTTTAAAGGTCAACCCAAAGGTCTATTTGCACTGGCGCTCTCCAATGCCGGTGAGAGATTCGGATACTACACCATGCTGGCCATATTCACCCTCTACATGAGGGCCAAGTTCGGCTGGGACGAGAATGAGTCAGGACAGGTTTACGCCATATTCCTGGCTGGTCTCTACTTCATGCCGCTGCTGGGCGGTATCATAGCCGATAAGATCGGATACGGCAAGTGCGTGACCATCGGATCCATAGTCATGATTCTTGGATATGTGGCACTCTCCATACCCATGACCACAGATCAGATTGACAAGTGGGCGCTGTTCCTGAGCCTGGCTATGATAGCCATCGGAACCGGTCTGTTCAAGGGAAATCTGCAGGTGCTGGTAGGAAATCTGTATGACACGCCCGAGCTCTCAAGCAAGCGCGACTCGGCATTCAGCCTCTTTTATATGGGTATAAACCTGGGCGCCATGTTCGCTCCCGCCATGGCCAAGGCCATGTATATGCCCCACCTTGAAAATGCCGGATTCCATTACGTCCCTATTGACAATGCCGTGATGGAGTTCGGAACCCGTGCGGGAGAGTACCTTCAGACCTTAGCAGGCGGATTCCGACTCTGCTTTATCATAGCATGCGCCGCCCATGTGCTTTCGCTCCTTATATATATCGTATGCCGTCCATGGTATAAGCATGCCGATGTAACCAGCAATGAGGCCCGCAAGAAGGAGATACCCGTGGAGGAACTCACTCCCCAACAGACCAGGCAGCGTATTGTAGCCCTGCTGCTTGTGTTCGCAGTTGTAATATTCTTCTGGATGGCATTCCATCAGAACGGTTCGGCGCTCACGTTCTTTGCCGATAAATACACACAGCTTGACGGCATAACCGGACTTAACCGCATGTGGTTCAACGTCTGGTCGCTCACGCTGATTGCCGTATCGGTATATACCCTGTTCACGATCTTCCAGAGCGAGGAGAGGAAAGCGCGGATAATACTGACGGTCGTAACTCTTGTGCTTGGGGCCGGTGCCATAGCATTCTATCTTGCCATGCCTAATCCTTACAATGACGCGACTGCATCGGACTTCCAACAGTTCAACCCGTTCTTTGTGGTGGCGCTCACGCCTGTATCGGTCGTAGTGTTCGGAATGCTTGCAAGCAAAGGCAAGGAGCCATCGGCACCTGTCAAGATCGGGCTCGGCATGCTTCTGGCCGGCGTGGGTTTTGCGGTTATCACGGTAGCTTCAAAGAACCTGATCTCGCCTATGGACCTGGGTGACCGGTCACAGAACATACTTGACCCCAACTGGCTGATAGGAACCTATTTCACCCTCACGGTGGCAGAGCTGCTGCTCAGCCCCATGGGTATGAGTTTTGTGAGTAAGGTGGCTCCTCCCAAGTACAAGGGCCTGATGATGGGCGGATGGTTCGCCGCCACCGCCATAGGCAACTACCTGAGCCGAATCCCGTCGGCCCTGTGGAACAGGATTCCGCTCATGGCCAACTGGGCAATAATCATAGGACTCTGCGTAATAGCCGGCCTGATAATGTTCGCACTCCGCAAACGCCTGGAAACTGCAACATCAGGGACGGTTCCTAATGTTTAAGTTTTCCCGGAAAACTAACACATCAGGGACGGTTCCTAATGTTTAAAAAATCGGAGATAGATCGAATTTGTACAGGAGTTCGCGGCCGGACAAGCCGTAAAGAATCTTTTCGGCTTCATCAAAAGCGATATTACCTACGAACTTGTCAAGCTTGACTGATTTCAGGAACTTGCCGCTCCAGTCAAACAGGAGGAGTTCAGGAGCCGCCGTAAGTGGATCCGGGGCGTTCAAACTGTAATCGCCGCCCCAATATAGAACCATAAAGAAAGACTCGGTAGCTGCCACATCACCAAAGTGAGGCGGTTTAGGTTTATCGACTGAGACCAGTTCAATCAGGCCCAGATCGCCGCTGCCCAGATCTACACTCTCAAATACCTCATCAATATCCGCTTTCAGTTTAGTCAGCGTAGGAGAGCCCGTCTGATGTATGAGATGGGTCTTTTTCCCGTCCAGATCCAAAAACAGCATATAGTCCGTCTCCCTGAGAGGCTGGACTACGAGATTGCGTGACGGATGTTTGGTCATGAGCCCATACCAGAGAGTGGGGTCTGCAACATTCTCAATACTCTCAAACGGTTTGATGCGGCGCACCTCACCTGTATCATGACGTTCACAATACTCAATGGAATTCATCCGCTCATTCGTCCTGAAATCATAATAGGATTCATAGAATTCAAGAGTGTTGTTGATGTCATTATCAAGAACGATATAAAAGAAATTATCACCCATTCCGAAATCATTCCCCAATACGCTTGTGGAATAATTCCGCTGACCGCTCATCACCGTATATCCATTCTTGACAGACTGGGTCACATCCATCAGTCGTATCATCCGGTGGGCGTCATTCAGAGGCACCATGACATGGCCGTCATCGGTCTTGAATATCTGGCCATTCAAGGTTTGGGCCGATAAGCATTCGTTGCGGGCGCGTCCCTGAGTACAGAAATCGCCCAACTTTTCAAGACCCGTGGAATAGACACTTACCTGAGCCGCAGGATTCATGGTAGAGAACACCAGGAATGAGTCACATACCATAATGTCAGTTATACCCATAGGCAACTCGGTATCCACTTCAACACCTTTGATGGTCACCTGTGACTTATTGGTAAAATCCACCTCACGGACGGGGATCGTGAGACCGTCGGTTTCTTTATTACCGCACGATGATAACAACGACAGGCCCAAGGAGAGCCAGACAAACAATGGACTATTTCTCATATTTAACAGTATTTTAGGGGAGAACGGTTCCTAATGTGTCAGTTTTCCGGGAAAACTGCAACATTAGGAACCGTCCCCGATGTTATACTTTATTACAATATCACTCTCCTCACCCTCACTGGTGGTGAACAGGAGATTCCGGTTTCCGTCAAACATTATACGGCCCCGTCCTGCTTCCATTTTGAACGAGCCCAGGAACTGTCCCTCATAATCAAATTTCAGGATCTCACACGGAACATTCTTCTTGTCCGGGTTATTCAAGAAGTAATCCCCACCTTTATATTGGACGATGAAATAGGAATCACCCATCTCCAGACCTGTAAAGGTCTCGTAAATATCGTTCTCCTGAGTGTCCCGGAAAGTAGGTGTTCCCTTTCCGTGAATAAGGAACGACCTTCCGCTATCCAGGTCCGTAAAACAAAGATAGTCCATATACAGACTGACTTCAACTATCAGGTTGCGCTTGGGATGCTTGTTGAAATAGGTATAGTAGTTCGTTACGGGATGGTCCTCCAATATGGGGAACAGAAGAGGAACCTCTGTTATTACCGAGTCACGTCTTACCCTGTTCTTTCCGTAAAAAGGAGGCATATCAGGTAGCCTATGACCGAACACTTTCTCATAAGTGTAATTGATATCGTTGTCAAGAAGCACATAAGAGAACGATGACATCAGGGTGATGGGGTCATTGCCTATCGTGGTCTCAATGCGCTCATTGTTATCGAAATCCCGGATCTGGGCAAATACCGGCTTATGGGTTCTCAAGGATTCCGTGATATCCAGGATCTTGATAAGACGAAGGTCCATGAAGGGAATCATAACATGACCGTCCTCATTCGTGAAAGACTGTTTATGAAGTGTCTCCGGCCTTAATACAAACTCATTGGAAGCTCTTCCTTTATGACAAAAGACATCAAGAAGTTCCCAATCCTGGGAATAGACGAATATATAACCTCTGGGATCCTCGGCAAGAGCCACATAATAGGGGTCACAACATATAAGGGAATAAATACCCATGGGGAAATCGCCCTCTACAGGGTCTCCGGTAAGAGTAACTTTGGATTTGTTACGGTAATCAGATTCATGGACCTCAACTTCCGGGTCACCCTTGTGACAGGAAGAGATAAGGCATACGCTCATAACGAGCATGGCAAACAAAGGATAGTTTTTCATAATTAAATTTCAATTAGAGTTATATCTGCAAATGTAACCGAACAAACCAAACACCCGCAAAATCCTAATCTAAAAATAGTTAACAGCCCGCGAGCAAACGTATTGGGGCGAAGTGAGTATGCGAACGAGATTCGAATCCGTCAACGCCCACAAAAAAAGAGAGCCTCCTCTTGAAGACTCTCCTCGTGGGCGTTGACGGATTCGAACCGCCGACCCTCTGCTTGTAAGGCAGATGCTCTGAACCAGCTGAGCTAAACGCCCGTGCTTTCTTGTAAAGCGGTGCAAAGATAAGGAGATTTTAGCATCAACAAAAACTTTCAGCCACTTTTTTTATCAAAAATGCAACATTTCTTTCAAACCGATGATAATTGCCCGTATAATCTGCACATATGTGCCCGTTTTGTGGTATCTTCGCGGTGCAAAAAAATCAATAAATATATGGAAACAGTTCTCAGCGGCATTCGCCCTACAGGAAATCTTCACCTTGGAAACTACTATGGTGCGGTAACGAGCTTCGTCAAGCTTCAGGATTTGTACAGATGCTTCTTCTTTATAGCAGACTGGCACTCCCTGACCACACACCCCACCCCTGAGAATATCCAGAACAGCGTCCGCACCATCCTGGCCGAGTACCTGGCCTGCGGTCTGGATCCTGAAAAGGCAACCATATATGTTCAGAGCGATGTACCCGAGGTAGTGGAACTCTACCTCTATCTTAATATGAACGCCTATCTGGGCGAGCTGGAGCGCGTGACATCATTCAAGGAGAAGGCACGTAAGCAGCCCGACAACGTCAACGCAGGTCTGCTCACCTATCCCACCCTGATGGCATCGGACATTATTATCCATAAGGCAAACAAGGTCCCCGTAGGTAAGGACCAGGAGCAGAACATGGAGATGGCCCGCAAGTTCGCACGCCGATTCAACCAGATGTACGGCGTGGAGTTCTTCCCCGAGCCCGCTTCATTCTCACTGGCCAAGGAGGGCGGCATCAAGATCCCCGGACTGGACGGATCAGGCAAGATGGGTAAGTCCGAAGGCAACTGCATCTATCTGTGTGACGAGCCCTCGGTTATCCGCAAAAAGGTGATGAAGGCCGTGACCGATGCAGGCCCACAGTCCATGAACAGCGAGAAACCTGAGGTTATCCAGAACCTGTTTACACTGCTCGACGTGGTTTCATCAAAGGATACCTACAACTACTTCAATGACAAGTGGAATGACTGCACATTGCGTTACGGTGACCTCAAGAAACAGCTTGCCGAGGATATCATAGCCGCTACCGACCCCATCCGCGAGCGCATCAAGGAGTTCCAGGGTAACCGCGAGCTGCTTGACAGGATCGCTCTTGCCGGCGCCGAGAAGGCACGCGAGAGCGCTTCAAAGACCCTCAAGGAGGTACGTCAGATCATTGGATTCAGAGTATATTGAAAATCCTTACCATATTAAAGAAAGGGCGGTCCCTATCGGAACCGCCCTTTCTTTTATTCAAACCATTTCAGGATATCCTGATCAGTCTTTATGATATAGGTAGGTTTGGCATCAGGGGTACGTGACGGCATCTTGCATGCTTTGAGAGAACGCAGGAGTTCCTGCATCTCAGGCTCTGACAGATGACGTCCTGCCGGTATTGCTGCCTTGCGTGCCATAGCCAGCGCCATAGACTCCAGCTGACGTTCCTGCTCCTGCGTGGGGTTGATGCGCAAATCGGCAATCATATCGGTTATGAGACGTTCGTAATCCTGTCCCTCCAGACCGGACGGTATACCCTGCACGGCAATGGCGCCGCGTCCCATATCGGATATATCGAATCCAAGTTCAGCAAAGCGGGGCTTGAGCTCGGCAAACAGGGCGGCATCGGATGCGGAGAGCTGGAACATCTCAGGGAACAGCAGTCCCTGTGATGCAGCGGCATGTGTAGTGGCGCTGGCCAGGAATCTCTCATACAGCACCCTGATATGTGCACGGTGCTGGTCGACCACCATCAGCCCCTGGTCCGATGCAGCCAGGATGTATCGGTCCGCATACTGGAAAGGCTTGACGGGCTGCTCCTCGACATCAGCCACCTCCTCTTTCACGGGGTTGAAGGGAATGGTTCCCTCATTTATCTTATGCTCAATGACATCACCGTAGAGCTTGCTCCAGTTCTCACGGTTGGAGCGGCTCTGGACTGACTCGCTGCGACTGCCTGCGAACGGATTGAAATCCGGGTTATAGCTCACCTTAGGCTGTGTCACGGGGCGTGACGCGTCATAGATGGGTATATCGGGCATATCGGCGGTATTGAAATCGATAGTTGGCATCTCCTCGTAGCGGCCTACGGTCTCCTTGACGGCTGCCATGAGGATCTTCCAGATCACCTGCTCGTCCTGGAACTTGATCTCTGTCTTGGTGGGATGTATGTTCACGTCAATGCTGTCGGCCGGAACATCCAGGAAGAGGAAATATGATGGCTGGTCACCCTCGGGCACGAGTCCCTCATAGGCGCTCAGCACGGCCTTATGGAAATAGGGATGGCGCATGAACCTGCCGTTCACAAAGAAGAACTGCTTGGAGCCTTTGCCTTTCACATTCTCCAGATTGGAGCAGAATCCGCTCACCTTCACTACCGATGTCTCCACCTCCACGGGCAGAAGCGCCTCATTCATCTTCTTGCCGAACAGGTTTATGATCCTCTGTTTCACGGCCGATGAGGGAAGCGACAGCACCTGTTCCCCCTGATGGTAGAGCTCTATGGCCACCTCGGGATGTGCCAGGGCCACACGTTCCATCTCGGTAAGTATATGTCCGTACTCGGTCTGGTTGCTCTTGAGGAACTTACGGCGTGCGGGGACGTTGTAAAATAGATTACGCACCGTGAAGCTGCTGCCCTCGGGGCATACGCAGGGTTCCTCCTGCTCCACTTCCGATGCCTTGACGGTTATGGCGGTACCTGTCTCGCTGTCATGGGTGCGCGTGCGGAGCTGTACCTCGGCCACAGAGGCTATGGAAGGCAGCGCCTCACCGCGGAATCCGAATGTGGTGAGCGAGTAGAGGTCATCGGACTGACGGATCTTGGAGGTGGCATGACGCTCAAAGGCCAGGCGTGCATCGGCAGGTATCATGCCGCAGCCGTCATCAATCACCTGTATCATGGTGCGGCCGGCATCGGTCAGGATAACCTGTATCTTGCCGGCACCGGCGTCGACGGCATTCTCCACCAACTCCTTTACGACCGATGCAGGACGGTTCACCACCTCACCTGCCGCGATCTGGCTGGCTACAGCCTGTGACAAGACCTTTACCTTTCCCTCCATATTCCAATCAGATATTTCCGTTCAGGATATTTATCAGAAGAACGGTAAGAAGCACGGCAAGCACAATGGCCACAGGCATGCTTATGCTGGGGCCTCCGTTCTCAACCTTACGTTTGAGATGCTTGGTGCTCTCCAGGAACTTGCCACGGATATTCTCAGGGTTATACTCCTCCTCAGGAAGCATACCGAGTTCACGCTTGGCCCTCTCTTCAATCTTGGCCAGCTTCTCCTTGCGCTCATCGACATAGATATACTTATGCTCAAAGCGACGAGGCTCTCTGATGTTGAACATTCCCATAATCTCTCTATCTGTTACGTCTCAAAGTAGGCATCGGGACCTCTCTTGACGAGTTGCTCTTCTTTAACTGCTCATCCAGGAACTTGCCGCGCCAGTAGAACACATCCTCGGCATCAAGCGGTCTTATACGTTCAAACCAGTTGAACGAGGAGAGCAGCATCTTGCTGCGGTCTATCTGGCTCATCGGATACATAATTCCGTTGGACGAGCCGTAGACGACTATCTTATAAACGGTACGGTCCCTGAAATACGTCGTCAGACTTGGGCCCTCGGTGGTATTCATGCCTATCATGGTAGAATCGGCATCCAAGGGATAGAATACAGCCTCCACGTTTCCGTTCACATCGGCATGGTCTATCTCGCCGTTCTTGAAATAGGCCTTCATCTCACGTCCGGCTATCTGGTTGAAATGAGCCGAATCGACCATCTGCACGAACAGGGCCTGCCCTTTCACATGAGCCCAGTCTATGGTGCTGTCATTCATGTAGAATATGATCTTCTCTCCGAGGATCTGCTGGCCGTCACTCCACAGTATAGGTTCCTTGTAGAGGGTCAGGCTGGAGTCCTTAGTCGTGAAAACCATGGAGTCGGCCACCATCTGCATATCGGGCCTGTATCCGCGCACCCTGTTGAAACCGCGCATCTGACGCTCCACCACGGAGTCACGCGCCTCATTGTAGAAGGTAACAAGACGGAACGTATCGGCATGGACATAGAGACTGTCACCGGCAGAATACTCAATGAGCAGGGCTCTTCCGGTCACAACAGCCGAGTCATTCTCCTGGTTGTAATAGACATATTCGCCCTGTACGTCAATCTTGTCCTTGTAGTTGTTTATGATTACGTCACCGAATCCCTCCATACGGCCCAGGTCCTTGTCATAGACTATGCTGTCACCGGTCATACGGTTCTGACCGCCGCTCTGCTCCACTACCGAGCGGTCCAGGAGCACGGCGCTGTTGGATAGCGTGTTGAAACGTCCGTTGCTGGAGTTTATGACATTATCCTCATTGATTATTGTGGTCGGACTGGTGAGGTATGCCATGTGAGAGTCGGTATTGTAATGCAGGGTATCGGTGGTGAGATTATAGTCAGGACTCTCAAGCGACACTCCGTCAATGAACAGTGACATCTTGGTGTTGGTATCGAACTGTCCGTATTCCGATATAAGGGTGCTCTCCTCATCCAGCAGCGTACCGCCGTCAAAGAACCATCCCAGACCCGTGTTGCGGTCAAAGTTCAGACTGTCTGTAAGAAGCACCATGGAGCGGTTCTCAAGACGTACGTTATCCCTCACCCTGAGCAGTTTGCTCTCACCGTCATAGAAAAGGGAGTCTCCGTAGAGGAACAGGGTGTCACCCTGCTCCGCCCTCACGTTATGATAGGCGCTGAAAGAGTTTTTCTTCTGATAGAAAAGGGCACTGTCACAATACATGTACATGCTGTCGTGACGGAAAACCACATTGCCGATGAGGCGCTGTGCGTCAGGATTGATCCACTCCTCAAAACGGATCAGGTCTGCGTTGAGGAGATAGACGTAACTGGTATCGGCGGGAGCCTTGGTATCAGGTATGGAGTCCGTCCCCTGAGCCGCCACCACACCGGAGCAGCACAGCAGACAGAAATACAGGAGCAACCTGAGCTTGCACATCATGCCGGCCTTCTATTATCTCTGACCCCAACCGGGATACATGAATTCACAATCGTTCCAGCCCTCACTTATACGGACATATGTGGTGCGCTGTTTCTCACGTATCCATTTCTCAAGAGCCTCCTGCTGACGGATCTGGGTCACCATATCATAGAGGACCTCATAGTCATCGGATATATTGGCCTTGTGTCCGTTGATCTTGCTGCGCAGCTTTACGATGGCGCATACAGGCTTGCCTTTGACAACGATGGTGAAGGGATCCGACACCTCGCCCACATGCATGCTGCTGATTACCCTGGCAATCTCAGGCTCCAGCTCTTCAAGGGTGAACTTGGAACTGAGAGTCTCCCTGTTGCTCTTGAGTCCGTTGTTGTTACGGGTATCCTTATCCTGTGAATAGGCAGCAACACAGAACTCAAATGTATGGTTTCCGGTACGGATGTCATTGGCTATGGTATCAAGACGCTCCAGACAGGCATTCACGCTCGACATGGGGATGTTGGGCCTGCGCAGTATGTGACGTACACGGACACGGTCACCCAGACGCTCCATGAACTGGATGATATGGTAACCGTATTCAGTCTCCACAATCTTGGATATCTTACCGGGTTCGTTCATATTGAAAGCCACTGCCGAGAACTCGGGAACCATCTGGCTGCGGCCAAAGAAACCCAGGTCTCCACCCACCTTGGCAGACTGGGTATCCTCCGAATAGAGGGTTGCCAGAGTGGTGAACGGCACCTCACCGGCCTGCACGCGTCTGGTGTATTCACGGAGCTCGTCCTTGACGGCATCAATCTCCTCCTGAGGTATGATAGGCTCCTGAGTTATTATCTGGACCTCCACCTGAGTGGGAATATCCTCGATCTCATCCTGAGGCATATCCTTGACATAACGCCTGACCTCGGCGGGAGTGACCTTTACTTTCGATATTATCTTTTTGCGTACCTCATTGATTACATACTCCTGACGGTATTGCTCAAAAAGACGGCTTCGGAGCTGGTCCATAGTCATCTCGAAATACTCCTCGACCTTATCCTGCGATCCCAGTTTCTCTATCCTGTTATTGAGGTCACGCTGTACCAGATCGGCCACGTCCTCATCGGAAGCGAATATACTGTCCAGCTCAGCCTGGTTCATGAACAGCTTGTTCAGGGCCAGCTGCTCAGGGATGATGCAGTAGGGATCCCCGTCCCACTGGATGCCGTTCTTCTGGGCGTCACGTCGGGTCTCCTCCACCTCGGAACGGTAGATAGCCTCGTCTCCTACCACCCAAACTATCTCATCAATGACATTACTCTGAGCTACACTTACCCCGCACTGGAGCAGCAATGTCATGAGCACTGACAAATATGTTGTTCTTTTCATTTCTTACGGTTTTGATGAAATATGATTCTTCCCTTCTCCAAGGCCGCCTCATAGAGATCCTCCTTGATTTTCCTCATGTAAGCCACCTCGTTGCTGTTGGACAGGAGTCCGCGTATCCTCACGCTGGCATGATCCAGCGGATCCAGGCCTCCCTTGGGAGCGTACTCGCTGATATTCAGGAGATATATGGACTCCTCATCCTTGAACTCAAAGTTTCTCTTATCCTTAAGCAGGGACTCAAGAGGCTTGTCCAGGACGGGAAGCAGCACCTCCAGTTCGGCAACGGTACGCCAGTTGTCATAAAAGAAATCGCAGCGTCCGGCATTGCGGATGCTGTATTTCTCTATCTCCTCGAATGACTCGTCATCCTGTCTGGTATAGAGTTTCCTTATGTCCGACAAATCATGTGACTTGATGGGAATCTTGAGGAAGAGTCCCTTGACCAGAGACTCATCAAGCACGAACAGTCCCTCGTTTTCCTTATAGAACCTCTCTATCTCCTCTTGCGATGTCTCGGCGGAGAACTTCTGTTCTATGAGCCTGCGCTGGAACTCATGTTCAAACAGCGAGCGGCGGTAATTCTCGACCAGACGGTCAATATCCTTGGTATCGGGGATGTTGCGGATGGCGTTCTGGTAGAAAAGGGCATCCTGAGCCCAGTTCTTTATGTAGCGCTCGGCGAACATGGCGCTGTCCGACTCGGACAGTCCAAGCGGTATCACCTTCTTGATGTCCTCCAGATAGAGCACGTCACCGTTTATTTCAACGATGGGAGTCTTGCCCTGGACATACTCGGTAACGCTTTTATTCCACTTGCACGAAACAAGCAGGAGGATAAGCAGAACCGGCAGCAATCCTGTTAGAGAGAAGTGGCAAAACTGTGTTCTTTTCATCGTAATCAAATGGAGACTTTCTTAAGCGCCCTCTTATAGATCTTGTACTTGTATTTCTTGCGCAGGGACTTGACCCACTGGCTCTCCAGATACTTCTGATAATCCTCCGCCACCTGTGATGCCACATCCTGCATACTCTCGGGAGCAGTGAGTATCTTGCCTACATAATTGGCGTACTGGAATGAGCCGATGGTCTTGGGCTCACCCTCGCCGAATACGACATAGTCCACATAGGCGTTCTGGCCCTTACGGAAGATGCCTGTCTCGGACGAGCTGCGTACGGCACGCAGTCTCACGTTTTCGCGGTTGAACGTTACGATGGTATCGGCCCACTTGCTCATGTCAAGTCCGTCAAGAGCCTTCTCGACCTGACGGAACAGGGACTCGTCAATGCAGAAGAACACCATACCCTTGAAACAGGGCTCCTGGAACTTGTACTCCTGGGCATGCGCCTTGAAATACGCCTCCATCTCCTTGGTGCTAGAGCCTATCTTGTCCCATACCTCACGGCTGCTTATGTCAAACACGAGCAGTCCGTCATGGTACTCTCTCGATATGTTGCCGAACTCGGGTTCCACCTCCTCAAGCAGGCTGTCCAGACGTGCCACGGCAGCGCCGTCTCTCTCCTCCCATCCAAGACGTTTGGCATAGGAGTTGGCCTTGCGGTTCATGGCATCGGCCACGGCGGGAGTGCTGTTCTCGAGATATCTCATGATATCATCACGGTTATCCTCATATGTTCCGATGTCACGACGGGGACCGGCCTTGAGGATGAAGAACGTGTTATCATAAAGTATTGGCTTGGTGTACTCGCCTTCCTTGATCGAAAACACCTCATCGGCAAGCTCCATAGGCAGCTGTGAACGTGATACCCAACCGGCCTCACCTTCATCCTTTGCCGATGAATCATTGGAGTATCTCAAGGCCAGACGGCCGAAATCCTGACCGGCCTCCAGCATGTCATAGACTTCAGTTATCTGAGCGTAAGCCTCTCTCATGGTAGCGTCAGTCACCTCCTTGGGAGTGATCGCTATAAGATGAAGCAACATGAGACCGTCGGGGCCTACCTCCCTTACCGAGTTCTCATAAGTGCTCCGGGCTACAGTCTCCAGATATGCGGTGTCAATCATGTAATCGGCAGCCTGCATATCCCTGTAGGTCCTGAACTCCTTAAGGAAAGACTCGCTCTTATCCATACCCTCGTCAACTGCAGCCTGAACCTTGAGTTTGAAGTTCAGGTAGAGTTCCGCATATTCCATTACAGACTTCTTGGTTACCGGAGCAGAGGTATTGTTCTTGCGGAAGAAATACTCAAACTCTGATTTCTTTACGTCATATCCGTTCACCTTCATGATGACAGGGTCATCCTGGGCCTGGAAAGGCACACAGAAAAGAACGGACAATATGCAGGATAGGATACGTTTCATAAGCTTGGTCTTTGGTTTTTATTCGTGACGGCTGTAGTTCGGAGCCTCGCTCGTGATAGCTACATCATGCGGGTGGCTCTCGTTCATACCTGCGTTGGTTATGCGTACGAACTTGGCCTCATGCAGTTTTTCTATGTTGGGAGCGCCGCAATAGCCCATACCTGAACGCAGACCGCCTGCGAGCTGGTAAACTACCTCATAGAGAGTGCCCTTGTAAGGAACACGGGCTGCGATGCCCTCCGGAACGAGCTTACGGGCGTCCTTGGTATCGGCCTGGAAGTAGCGGTCCTTGGAACCGTTCTCCATTGCCTCAAGAGAACCCATGCCACGGTATGACTTGAACTTACGTCCGTTGAATATGATGGTCTCGCCGGGAGATTCCTCAGTACCGGCTACCAGTGAACCGAACATCACGCTGTCACCACCGGCTGCGAGAGCCTTGACCACGTCACCGGAGTAGCGCAGGCCACCGTCGGCGATGATAGGTACACCTGAACCCTTGATTGCTGAATATACGTCATATACGGCCGATACCTGGGGAACGCCGATACCTGCGATGATACGGGTGGTGCAGATAGAGCCGGGACCCATACCTACCTTGACGGCGTCAGCTCCTGCCTCAACGAGCATCTTGGCGGCGGCACCGGTAGCGATGTTACCTACCACGATATCTATGTCCTTGAAGCTGGCCTTAGCCTCCTTCAGTTTGGCGATGACGCTCTGTGTGTGGCCGTGTGCGGTATCGATTACGATAGCATCGGCACCGGCGTTTACAAGAGCCTCCATACGAACCAGGGTATCGTTGGTGACACCTACACCTGCGGCAACGCGCAGACGGCCCTTGCTGTCCTTGCAGGCCATGGGTTTGTCCTTGGCCTTGGTGATGTCCTTATAGGTGATAAGACCGACCAGCTTGCCGTTGTTGTCTACTACAGGAAGCTTCTCGATCTTGTTCTCCTGAAGTATCTGTGAGGCAACCTCCATGTCAACCTGCTGGTGAGTGGTAACCAGATTCTCCTTGGTCATGACATCCTCAATCTTGACGTCATAGTTACGCTGGAACCTGAGGTCACGGTTGGTCACGATACCGCAGAGCTTGCCGTCCTCCTCAACGACAGGGATACCGCCGATATGATACTCGGCCATAAGGTTAAGGGCGTCCCTGATTGTATTTGAACGAAGAATTGTAATGGGATCATAGATCATACCGTTCTCGGCACGCTTTACGATGGCAACCTGACGGGCCTGTTCTGCAATCGGCATGTTCTTGTGGATAACACCGATACCACCCTCACGTGCAATGGCGATAGCCATGCGTGATTCGGTTACGGTATCCATTGCTGCGGTCACGAACGGGATGTTAAGGTTGATGTTGCGTGAGAATCTTGATGAGAGATTGATGTCACGCGGCAGTACCTCTGAATAAGCGGGAATGAGCAGGACATCATCGAAAGTCAAGCCCTCCATTGCAACTCTATCTTCTAAAAATGACATTTGTATATGGTTTTTAGTTGTTACTCTAGTTTAGTTTCCCATCTCCGATATGAACTTGATCCTTACCAGACGGATCTCCTCCTCCGAGTAGTCGTCGCCGAGCTCGTCGATGGCATCATCGATCGAATCGCTCTCCGACTCCCTGAAATACTCGTAGATATCCTCTGCGCGGTCATCGTCCATAACGCTTTCTATGAAATAGTCTATGTTAAGCTTGGTGCCTGAGTAGACGATTGCCTCAATCTCGGAGAGAAGCTCGTCAAAGTCAATGCCCTTGCTTATGGCTATGTCGTCAAGAGCCACCTTCATGTCAATGCTCTGGATGATGCTTACCTTGAGCTTTGACTTGTTGGCTACGGTCCTTACCCTGAGATCCTCAGGACGCTCAATCTCATTCTCCTCAACATGACGTTTTATGAGGTCGATGAATTCCTGGCCGTAACGCTTGGCCTTGCCTGCGCCTACACCCGGGATGTTCTGGAGCTCGTCAATGGTTACCGGATAGGTGGTAGCCATGGCCTCGAGCGACGGATCCTGGAATATGACGTACGGCGGCAACTGCAGATGCTTGGAGAGTTTCTTGCGCAGGTCCTTGAGCATGGAGTAGAGCTCCGGGTCAACGGCGAACGAGCCGCCTCCCCTCATGGGTCCCTCCTGCTCCTCATCATCGAACTCCTTATCCTCAACGATCATGAATGACTTGGGATCCTTCATGAACTTGCGGCCCTCATCGGTTATCTTGAGCAGTCCGTAGTTCTCAACATCCTTCTTGATGTATCCGGCTATGAGAGCCTGACGTATAACGGCGTTCCAGGTTTTCTCCTCCTCATCGGAACCTGAACCGAACACCTCAAGGTCATCATGCATATGGTCGGTGATCTCCGATGTCTCCTTACCCAGAAGCATGTCTATGATGTAGTCAGCCTTGAAGTTCTCCTTGACGGCTGCGATACACTCCAGGACAGCCTCCAGAAGCTGCTGTGCCTCCACCCTCTTCTTGGGGTTCAGGCAGTTGTCGCAGTTACCGCAGTTGTCCTCCTCATAGTTCTCACCGAAATAGTGGAGCAGCAGTTTGCGGCGGCATACTGACGACTCGCAGTAGGCGGTGGTCTCAGCCAGAAGCTGACGGCCTATATCCTGCTCGGCAAGGGGCTTGCCCTCAAGGAACTTCTCGAGTTTCTGGACATCCTTGCTGTTGTAGAATGCTATACACTGGCCCTCGCCTCCGTCACGGCCGGCGCGGCCTGTCTCCTGGTAGTAACCCTCCAGGCTCTTGGGAATGTCATAATGGATTACATAACGTACATCGGGCTTGTCTATACCCATGCCGAACGCTATGGTGGCCACGATCACGTCAATCTTCTCCATGATGAAGGCATCCTGCGTCTTGCTGCGTGCGGCTGCCTCCATACCGGCGTGATATGCCATGGCCGATATGTCATTGGCCTGAAGTATCTCGGCTAGCTCCTCCACCTTCTTGCGTGAGAGGCAGTATATGATACCCGACTTGCCGGGATTGGCCTTAATGAACTTGATTATGTCCTTGTCTACGTTCTTGGTCTTGGGACGTACCTCGTAGTAGAGGTTGGGACGGTTGAACGATGACTTGAAATCCTTGGCGTCCTGGATGCCCAGGTTCTTCTTGATGTCGTCACGCACCTTGTTGGTGGCTGTGGCGGTAAGGGCTATGATAGGAGCCAGGCCTATCTCCTTTACGATATCACGGATCTTGCGGTACTCAGGACGGAAGTCATGACCCCACTCCGAGATACAGTGTGCTTCATCGATAGCGTAGAATGATATCTTGATCTTCTTGAGGAAATCAACGTTCTCCTCCTTGGTGAGTGACTCGGGAGCCACATATAGAAGTTTGGTCTTGCCTTCCAGGATATCGGCCTTGACAAGATCGATCGATGTCTTGTTGAGTGACGAGTTGATGAAATGTGCGATACCGTCCTCCTCTCCCAGGTTGCGCATAGCATCCACCTGATTCTTCATCAGCGCTATGAGCGGCGATATCACTATGGCTGTTCCGTCCATGACAAGGGCCGGGAGCTGGTAGCAGAGAGACTTGCCACCGCCTGTAGGCATAAGCACGAAAGTGTCATTGCCACCCAGCAGATTGCGGATGATTGCCTCCTGATCTCCCTTGAAAGTATCGAAGCCGAAATGGACTTTCAGGATTTCCTGCAGATTAACGTCTTTTGCCATAAAAACAAATAAAAAACATCTAGTCTATCCGTTGAGGATAGAAAACAAAGTTAAGTACAAGTATTTTATACTTGCAAACTTTTTGACAAAAAATAATCAAATAATACTTAAGTATTAAAACCTCGTGCGGTCATGCATTCTCGAACACCGCACCGTCAGCCTTCTCAAGCTGAGTCTTGGCATAATCCAGAGTTACAGTGTAGCTCTTGCTGCCCGATGAAGGGATCTCGTACATGGCATCGATCATGATGGTCTCAACTATGGAGCGCAGGCCACGGGCGCCGAGTTTGAACTCGATTGCCTTGTCTACGATGAAATCCAGGACCTCGGGCTGGAAAGTCAGGTCAACGCCATCCAGTTTGAATATCTTGATATACTGGCGGACTATTGAATTCTTGGGTTCGGTAAGTATGTTGCGGAGTGCGTCACGGTCCAGGGGCTGCAGGCTGGTCACAACCGGCAGACGGCCTATGATCTCAGGTATGAGTCCGAATGACTTGAGGTCCTGAGGCGAGACATACTTCATGAGATTGTTGAGGTCGACCTTGCTGCGCTGCTCCACGGAGTCAAAGCCCACCACCTGGGTGTTTAGACGGTTCGCTATCTTTCGCTCTATTCCGTCAAACGCACCGCCGCAGATGAACAGTATGTTCTTGGTGTCCACCTGGATGAACTTCTGCTCGGGATGCTTGCGTCCGCCCTGAGGGGGAACGTTCACCACGGAGCCTTCAAGGAGCTTGAGCAGGCCCTGCTGAACGCCCTCGCCGCTCACGTCACGTGTAATGGAGGGGTTGTCGCTCTTACGGGCTATCTTGTCAATCTCGTCAATGAATACTATACCGCGTTCAGCTGCCGCAACATCGTAATCGGCCACCTGGAGAAGTCGTGAGAGTATGCTCTCCACATCCTCGCCCACGTAACCGGCCTCGGTGAGGACAGTAGCATCGACTATTGTGAAAGGAACCTTGAGCAGACGGGCTATGGTCTTGGCAAGCAGTGTCTTGCCGGTACCTGTAGCACCAACCAGGATGATGTTGCTCTTCTCTATGTCGACATCATCGGTCTCAGGCTGTGTGATTCTCTTGTAATGGTTGTAGACAGCTACTGAAAGGTAACGTTTGGCGGCATCCTGACCTATCACGTAGTCATCAAGGAACTTCTTGATCTCCTTGGGTTTAGGCACGGAATCCATTGTGAATGACGGTTTCTCGCCACTCTGTTTGGCATCGCGGACAATCTCAGCCGCACGCTCCACACACTCATTGCAGATGCAGCCGTCGATACCGGTGATGAGGAATCCCACCTCCTTGTCCGTACGTCCGCAGAAACTGCAGCTCCTACCTTTCTTGCTTACTGCCATTTACTTGCGTTTCTCCAATACCTGATCAATCATTCCATACTCCTTAGCCTCCTGAGCCGTCATCCAGTAGTCACGGTCGCTGTCGGCCCACACCTTGTCAAAGGGAGTATGTGAGTGATCGGATATGATAGTGTAAAGTTCTTTCTTCATTTTCTGGATCTCGCGCGCGGTGATCTCGATATCACTTGCCTGACCCTGAACACCACCCAGAGGCTGGTGTATCATGACGCGGCTGTGAGGCAGAGCGGAACGTTTGCCCTCCTGACCGGCAACCAGCAGGACGGCGGCCATGCTGGCAGCCATGCCTGTGCAGATGGTGGCGACAGGACTGGAAACGAACTGCATTGTATCATAAATTCCCAAACCGGCGGTTACGCTGCCGCCGGGGGAATTCAGATAGATCGATATCTCCTTGGTTGAGTCAACCGAGTCCAGATAGAGCAACTGGGCCTGGATGGTGTTGGCTGTATAGTCGCTGATCTCCGTACCCAGGAATATGATGCGATCCATCATGAGACGCGAGAACACGTCCATCTGAGTGACGTTAAGCTGACGCTCCTCAAGGATATAAGGGTTCAGATACTGGGATTCTGCCTTGATGACATCATCCAAAGTCTGGCTGTTCATTCCAAGATGCCTTACAGCGTATTTACGGAAATCATCCATAGCCCGTTGTTATTTGAAGTTAGACTCAAAAGTGCTTATCTCTTATTTCTTGGTGCTCTTCTTGGCCTTGGGAGCAGCCTCGGCAGCAGGCTCGAACAGCTTGTTGAACTCGTCAACGGTAACCTTCTTGTTCTTGAGCTTTACTACGCCCTTGACTGCGGCTGAGAGCTTGGACTCGATGGCGCGGTTTACAAGACCGTCAACAGTCTCACGCTTCTTGAGCATCTCCTTTGAGTAGTTGTCAAGCAGCTCGTCGGGGATGTTCATCATACCGTACTGGGCGAACTGAGCGCGTGTAGCCTCACGTGCCATAGCGGTGATATCGGCCTCCTCAACCTTGATTGAGAACTTCTCAACCAGCTTCTCCTGGATAAGATGCCAGGTCAGCTCGTCAAGGCTGCGACGGAATGTCTCCTCGTCCTGCTCTGCATCGGGCTTGTTAGCCTTCATGATACGCTTGAGCAGATCCTCGGCATACTCCAGCTTGCCAACCTTCTCCATCATATATGTACGTACGTCGAGCAGGAACTTGTAGTCGCTGTCGGGTACGAAACTCTTGGCGAGTGACTCCTCAACCTTGGCGCGGAAACCGGCCTCGTCCTTAACGGCATCCTTGCCGAATACATGATCGAACACCTCCTGGTTGAGCTCGCTCTCTACGAAACGTGTGATATCCTGAACTGTGAGTTGGAAGTCAGCGTCAATACCCTCAACCTCCTCTTTCTTCTTGTTAAGGAGTGATGAGATCTCGATGGCGTTGCCCTCGTAAGCCTTGGCGGGGTTGAATACGATTACAGAACCCTTCTTGGCCTTACTGAAGAGCTTCTTCTGAGCAGCATCCTTCATGTATGAAGGCATCAGTGTGGCGCCCTCTACTACGATACCGCCCTCCTTGACTGAACCGTCCAGGTTGAGCTCTACGAGCTGACCCTTTACCATGTCGTTCTCCTTATAGCTATCCACCTGCTCGTACTTGCCGGCCTGCTGGGTGTAAGCCTTGACCTGGTTGTTGACCATCTCCTCGGTCACCTTGATCTCGTAGTATGTGATGGCATCGTCCTTGCCGATCTCTGCCTCGAACTGAGGAGCAAGAGCAATGTCAAAATAGAATGTCTGATCGTCATCGTCCAGGCTCATGCCAGCCTCCTTCTCCTCGTTGGGGAGGGGCTCACCGAGCATATCGATCTTGTTGTCCTTGATGTAGCTGAATACCTTCTCCTGAAGCAGCTTGTTGATCTCATCGGCCTTGATTGACTTGCCGTACATCTTCTGAACAAGTGCCATAGGAACCATTCCCGGACGGAAACCCGGCATGTTCACTTTCTTCTTGGCATCCTTAAGTGCCTTGTCTACATTCTCCTGATAATCAGCTTTCACCATGCTGACGGTAAGAAGGCCCTGTACCTTGCTTACATTCTCAAACTTTACGTTCATTCTGCAATTATAATTGTCTGTTTATTTGCCTTTTTTAATTAGGGTGCAAAATTACTGCAAATCCTACAAATAGTGAAAATTTTGAGGAATTTTAGCAATCACTCGCTGGCTTTGGCTCGGTTGGAAGAAGCTGACTAGGGGACGGTTCTTTTTGTGTCGGGAAATATTTCCATATATGTCAAGTCCGGCACGACACAAAAAGAACCGTCCCCTTCAAGCTAGCCAGCGTTGTCAATGTTAGCATTTTATGCTATCTTTGCGACGTTATGGAAGAAAACACCGACCACAAGATGGTCTTGAGGACTGAGAACCTGGTAAAACGCTACGGCAAGCGCACCGTGGTCAATCAGGTGTCGTTCGATGTCAAGCAGGGCGAGATTGTAGGTCTGCTTGGACCGAACGGAGCCGGCAAGACCACTTCATTCTATATGACCACAGGCCTTATAACTCCCAATGAAGGCCACATATACCTGGATGACCAGGAGATCACCGATTTCCCCGTGTACAAGCGTGCACGCGCCGGCGTGGGCTATCTGGCCCAGGAGGCGAGCGTGTTCCGCAAGATGAGCGTGGAGGACAACATAGCATCGGTCCTGGAGCTCACCGGCAAACCGTACGGAGATAGCCCGATGCCTTGCCATCGAGCCCAAGTTCATAATGCTGGACGAGCCGTTCGCAGGCGTGGACCCCATTGCCGTGGAGGATATCCAGCAGATTGTATGGAAACTCAAGGACCGCAATATAGGAATCCTCATCACAGACCATAACGTACACGAGACACTCAGCATTACGGACCGCGCCTACCTTCTGTTTGAGGGACGCATCCTGTTCCAGGGTACACCTGAGGAGCTGGCTGTCAACCCTATAGTAAGGGAGAAATACCTCAGCCAGAGTTTCGAACTCAAAAAGAAAAACTTCCAGAAGTAAATGAGAGTATCAAGACACATACTGGTTCTGCTGGTTTGTCTTCTTTCATTTTCCACGAGTATGGCAATTCAGCGCCGTAGGGATCCGGCAAACCCTACTCCCGCATACATACTCCCTTATGACAGCTATGCCTCCGGTCCGGAGGCATCGGTCTCCAGGCGGATAATGACACGTGCCGCCATGGCATCGGGCTCATACTCGACCGGCAGGGTCCCCACCACCGGAGATGTTGAGATTCCGGTGATACTGGTTGACTTTCCCGATGTCAAGTTCTCCATATCCGATACGCTCAAACTCATTGAGACTTTCGACAAAATTCTTAACGGACCGGTTGACAAAGACAGGGAACCGTTCACATATAAGGACTGCGTAATCTATCCGCCCACAGGGAGTGTAGCCGAATATTTCAGGGACCAGTCATACGGCAGGTACAGACCCTCATTCAAGATAACCGGCCCTGTCCACCCCTCCAGGAATATGGAGAACTACGGCCGCGGAAGCGAGAGCAACGTGCTTAACCTGGTACGTGAGGCATGCGACTCCGTGATGAGCCGTGGACTGGCAGACCTGACCCGTTATGTGGAGAACGACAGTCTCAAGCAGCTTCTGATCATATACGCCGGCCAGGGTGAGAACTATCCGGGCTCAGACCCACGCCTGATATGGCCCCATTACAACACCCTGACATTAAGTTACATAAGCTCCTCCCTCTTTTCCCATGGTATAAAGAGCATAACATACGCCTGCTCCAATGAACTGTTCTGGGACAGTGACACCATAATTGACGGCATTGGCGTCATCTGCCACGAGTTCTCCCATATATTGGGGCTTCAGGACTATTATGATACCTACAATTACTCCGGAGCAGAGATCAATTCGGCCATGGGTTACTGGAGCCTGATGGACTACGGCTCCTATGAGAACGAGGGATTCTCACCCGTAGGATACTCCGCCTTTGACAAGTTCTCACTGGGTTGGCTTGACCTGGAGGAGATCGACGCCCCCGCAGATTATACTCTCCATGAGATAGGTACGGAGCCCGATCCCGCCAACGGCGTACACACGGCATACCGTCTGAGCACTCCCTATGACAACATCTACTTCATAATGGAGAACCGCCAGAAAACCGGATGGTACCGCTACAGCGCAACCGAGGGTATGCTGGTGACAGCCGTCAACTACAACGCCTCCAACTGGAACAACAACACCATAAACGTCTCCACAAAGCGCCTTTACTCGGTCAATGCCGATAACGACAACAACAGGAAAACCAATGCAGGCGACCTGTTCCCTTACGGAGATGAGGACAGTCTGACAACAGCCGGCTCGCCCAGCCTGTCAATCGACGGCACAGTCCCCTATTACTCCCTCTACGGGATACGCAACCAAAACGGACTGGTAACATTCACCGCGAGCAGCAAGATGCCCACCAGGGTACAGGAGAATGCGGATTCGGATGTTGAGATAAACATCAATGACGGAGTGCTGACCGTGAGTGCGCCTTGCGGGAGCAGGCTTTCGGTTCATGACCTGTCGGGCCACGCCATACTTGAGACGGTCATGACGGAACCCACATTCCAGACCGTCCTGCCGGAACACGGCGTCTGGCTTATAAAGTGCGGTAACAAGACAAGAAAAGTGAGGAACTGAGCCTCACTTTATTTATTTCTGACGGATAAAGACATTGATCGGAGTACCGCTGAAATCCCATTTCTCACGTATCTTGTTCTCAAGGAAACGCTTGTAGGGTTCCTTTACGTACTGCGGCAGGTTGGCAAAGAACACGAATGACGGAATCTGCGGACCCTGCAGCTGTGTGCAGTACTTGATCTTGATGTACTTGCCCTTGGTCGATGGAGGCGGATAGGACTCAATGAGCGGGAGCATCTCGGCATTCAGCTTGCCGGTCGATACACGCGCGGTCTTATGCTTGTACACATCCTTGGCGCACTCCAGCACCTTGAGTATGCGCTGTTTCTCTATGGCCGATGTGAACACGATCGGGAAATCGGTGAAGGGAGCCAGACGTGAGCGTATGGCATCCTCATAGTTCTGCATGACCTTGGCGGAGCGGTCCTCGATGAGGTCCCATTTGTTCACCACCACGACAAGTCCCTTCTGGTTCTTTACTATCAGGGAGACTATGTTCATATCCTGGCTCTCGATGCCGCGGGTGGCATCAAGCATGAGCACGCAGACATCGCTGTTCTCTATGGCACGGATGGAGCGCATCACGGAGTAGAACTCCAGATCCTCCTCAACCTTGCTTTTCTTGCGGATGCCGGCGGTATCGACCAGATAGAAGTCAAAGCCGAACTTAGTGTATCGGGTGTAGACGGAGTCACGTGTGGTGCCTGCAATGTCAGTCACTATGTTACGGTCCTCGCCTATGAATGCATTCACTATTGAGCTCTTGCCTACGTTAGGACGGCCTACCACGGCAAAACGGGGTATATCCTCCTCGGCCACTCCGTCGGCATCGGCGGGCAGCTTGCTTACCACGGCATCCAGCAGGTCACCGGTACCGCTGCCGTTGGCGGCAGAGATGCTGATGGGATCGCCCAGACCCAGACGGTAGAACTCGGCAGCGGCGTACTGCAGGTCAAAGGTATCCATCTTGTTGGTCACCAGCAGGACCGGAGTCTTGGAGCGGCGCAGGATTGCAGCCACCTCGTCATCCAGGTCGGTGACGCCGTTCTTGATATCAACCAGGAACAGGATAAGGTCAGCCTCGTCAATGGCTATCTTCACCTGCTTGCGGATCTCATCCTCAAACACGTCATCAGAGTTTACCACCCATCCTCCTGTATCCACTACGGAGAACACGCGCTCACCCCACTCGCACTTGCCGTACTGGCGGTCACGGGTGGTGCCTGCCTCATCGTCCACAATGGCCTGACGGGTCTGTGTGAGACGGTTGAACAGTGTTGATTTGCCTACATTCGGGCGGCCTACTATTGCTACCAGGTTGCTCATATGATGTCAGATTATGCGGTCATTCCTGGGAATAACCAAAATTTCTCAGCTCGCGGTCAGAACTGCGCCAGTCCTTATCCACCTTAACGAAAAGCTCCATGAAGATCTTCTTGCCGAAGAACTTCTCCAGATCCTTGCGCGCCTCAATGGCCACGCGTTTGAGAGCCTGCCCCTCATGTCCTATCAGGATGCCTTTCTGCGACTCACGCTCCACGTAGATGACGCAGTTGATAAGGATGCGGCTCTTGTTCTCCTTGAACTGCTCCACAGCCACCTCGACCGAGTAAGGAATCTCCTTGTCATAGTGGAGCAGGATTTTCTCACGTACTATTTCCGATACAAAGAAACGGGCCGGCTTGTCAGTCAGCTGATCCTTGTCAAAATAGGGAGGAGATTCGGGAAGCAGCTCATTGACCCTCTTGAGTATGGCCTGTACGCCGAATGCGTTGGCAGCCGATATGGGTATGATCTCCGCTGAAGGCAGTTTCTCATGCCATGATTCCACGAGTTTGATGAGGTTGGCCTCATCGGTAAGGTCTATCTTGTTGATTATAACCAGAACCGGGACTTTCATCCCTGCCACCTTGTTCAGGAACTCCGAGTTCTTATCGGCTTTCTCAATGACATCGGTCATATACAGGAGCACGTCGGCATCGACCAGGGCCGATTCCGAGAATGCCAGCATGGACTCCTGAAGCTTGTAGTTGGGTTTGAGCACGCCGGGGGTATCGGAGAATACTATCTGCGATTCTTCGGTGTTCACTATACCCATTATCCTGTGGCGCGTGGTCTGGGCCTTGAAGGTGGCAATGGATATATGCTCGCCCACAAGCAGGTTCATCAGTGTTGACTTGCCTACGTTGGGGTTGCCTACTATGTTCACGAATCCTGCCTTATGCATGATGTGCCGGTTTTGGATAGAGTCAAAAAAAACGCATCTGGAAGGATGCGTTCTCTGTTTTTGGTTTATTCAGCGGCTGCTTCCTTGACTACTGCCAACTTGCCTCTGTAATAACCGCACTCACCGCATACTGTGTGATAGACGTGCCATGCTCCGCAGTTCGGGCAGATTGCCAGTGTAGGTGCTACTGCCTTATCGTGAGTCCTTCTTTTCGCAGTTCTTGTCTTAGACTGCCTTCTTTTAGGATGTGCCATTTTGTTTTGTTTTTATTGTGTTATTATTCGTTATCTGATTCCAATATACTGTTCAGTGCATCCCAACGCGGATCGGTAGCGCCGGTATCATCAGAACCGCTCTCCTCTCCTTCCTCAGCAGAGTGCTCGTCCAGCTTCTCCATCATGCCCTTGTTGCACTTGCCGGGAGCGTGAACGTGCTTGATGGGTATGGCCAGTGCTATGAACTCATAGATGTACCATGCCACATTTACGATACCCTTGTCCTCGGGTACCACTACAATGTCACCGTCATCGGCAAAGTCGGGACCGAGCTTAACCTTGAGCTCACCCTCATTCTCGATATCGAGAGACATGTCATCCAGACAACGGTCACATGTTACTATAACCGCGCCTGAAACCGAAAATGCCAGATGATATACACCGGATGCCTTGGTAACCTTAAGGTCTACGTTAACCTTGCCGCGCTGAACCTCCTCTCCCTGAACGATGTCAAAGAATTCCTGGTCAACAGTCCAACTGTAGGTCGAATTGCTTTCGGTAAGGCCCTTCAGGTCAACATTATATTTATCCAGTCTTCCCATCAAACAATTTTTTCGGGGCACAAAGATAAGACTTTATTTTAGCAATGTGAAATGATTAAGGTTTTTTTTGGTATGTATCAAGGCCATCCGGCGGAGACTCGCCGCTTCGCGGCTCGGTTTTCTTTTGACTTTTTGGGCCCTTTGGGCCAAAAGTCCGGGACAGGATCCTATCTGCGTATTTGATACACGACCTTTTTTTAGTTTGGGGCGGCGGCGCCCCAAACCCGTTCCATTCCATTTCATTCCATTCCACTCTGCCGGCCTCCGGCCGGGTAAAACCGAACCCCCGCTTGCTACGCTTGCGAGGGTTTGGTTTTACTGGGTGCAGATGGAAACCTATCTGCGTATTATTTAGGAAGCTCTATACGGAAGGTGGTGCCTTTGGCGAGTTCGGAGTGAGCTACGTAGATCTTGCCTTTGTGGTATTCGGTGACTATGCGCTTGGCCAGCGAGAGGCCCAGACCCCATCCGCGCTCCTTGGTGGTATAGCCCGGATCGAATATGCTGCGCCATGAATTCTTGGCAATACCCTTGCCTGTATCGGCCACATCAATGACCACATGGTTCTTCTCCTCAGTCAGGGTTATGGTCAGGGTGCCCTTGCCGTTCATGGCATCGACGGCATTCTTGCATATGTTCTCAACGACCCATCCGAACAGTGAGGCGTTGACCTTGGCGTTGACAGGAGGATTTGGGAATTTACGCACGAACCTGACCGTTGCGGGTGATCGGTGCTCCACGTAGTCAATCACGCCGTCAAGTACTCCCACCATGTCGGCCTGGACGGGCTCGGGCAGGGATCCTATCTTGGAGAAACGCTCAGCCACCATCTGCAGACGGTCCACATCCTTCTCCATCTCACCTATCAGTTCATCGTCATACTTGTCCTTGAGCAGTTCGGTCCAAGCCATAAGTGACGATATAGGTGTTCCGAGCTGATGAGCGGTCTCCTTGGAGAGGCCCACCCACACGCGGTTCTGTTCTGTCTTCTTGAAACTGAGCAGGGCGAATATGGCTATCAGCACGAACAGGACCACGACGCCCAGCTGGATATAGGGATATACGGTCAGACGGTTAAGCAGCAGAGACTCGTCAAAGCAAACCTCGTTGAAGTGGTTCTTGTCCACATCGCTGTAATAAATCTTTATGGAGTTGCCGAGAGCGCGCATATGCTCCACATAGTTGCTCAGGAAGGCGAGCGTATCGGCCTTTCTTATCTCTATGTTCTGCCAGCTCTTTATGTCGCCGTCCTCACCTACCACTATGATAGGTATGGTCTGGTTGCCGCTTATGACTGACAGCACCAGGCTCAGGTCCGTATTCTCATCGGCATCATCGAGGGTGCGGTAAGCCTCGGCAAAAAGTTCCATCTTGGAGTGCTCCTCACGCGACAGGTCCTTGACCAGTTGCTGTGAGACGAACAGCGAAGTGATTGCAATTATGATGGCTACGACTATAAGGACGGTCCTTATGCGTTTGAACTCTCTGAACTTTCTCATTGATTGCGCCGGTTTTTGTGGTCGGCATAGAATAAACGGATTTTAACTCCGCTTATTGTACCTTTCCGTTCAAAGACCGAAAAGACGTATGGCGTTTTGTGCCGTGAAGTCTGTAACCTCATCTATCCCGCAGCCGTAAACCTGGGCCATGAAGGCGGCGGTGTTCACTATGAACGAGGGTTCGTTTCGCTTGCCTCTGTGGGGTACGGGCGACAGGTAGGGGCAGTCCGTCTCAAGCACCACCCTCTCCCTGGGGATAAGCGGCAGCACCTGCGGCAGGGTGGATTTCTTATAGGTAAGCACGCCTCCTATCCCGAACATGAACCCCGGGAATTCCATAAGGGCCAATGCCTCATCGGCCGTACCTGAGAAACAGTGGAATATTCCCTTGAGAGCGGTGTCACGATATTCCGACATCACTTTATAGAGTTCGTTGAAGGCATCTCTTGAATGGATGATAATGGGAAGGTCATACTCCAGCGCCCACTCTATCTGGCATCGGAACGACTCTATCTGGTCATCCAGGCGGGACTTGTCCCAGTAAAGGTCGATTCCGGTCTCTCCTATCCCGATGAACCTGTGAGGGCCATCCTCCTGCATATCCTCGTCAAGGAGGGCTTTGAGTCCGGCCAGCTGGCCATGGAAATCATCCGAAAGGTCCTCGGGGTGAAGTCCTATCATGGGACGGCACAGATCCGGCCATGTATCGCATACACGGATCAGGTCAGGAAGTGTCTGGGGATTGACGGCAGGCAGAAGCAGATATCCCAGACCTGCCTCCCTTGCCCTCTCTATGACCTGAGGCAGGTCGTCGCGGAACGCCTCGTCATAGACATGACAGTGAGTGTCAATCAGTTTTCTCACTTGTACGGTAGTAGTATATGAGGCCGTATTCGCGGCAGGCCTTGAGTTTCTTCTCGCCTGTAAGGTCCGCAAAATAGTTCTCTATGGAGTTCCACACCTCCAGTATCACCTCATCGACCTGGGGGCGCATGAGCGATACCACCAGCAGGGCCTCATCGGTCAGCTGACGCAGCTCGCACTGCTTGTCATAGAGTTCCTTGAACAGCTCGTAGTGTACGGCCACCTTGGCTATGGTAGGATTATATATAGGTATGCCACCCTTGCTGTTACGTTCCCTCTCACCTTTTATGGTGTTCTCGCAGCAACGTATCACAGCTATGTCACTTGACATGTCGGGCAGCTCGCCTGAACTGTCTGGTATGGAGTAGAACTTTCGGTCCGCCGGTTTGATCTCACCTCTCTTGACACACATGTTGAATACAGTCAGGAAATGCGATACATACATCTTGGCGTTCTTGAGTTTGTTCTGATAGGGCTCCGACTTTGAATAACTGGTCTGGGCCTCAAGGGACTTGGTGTATCTCTCTACGGCCTCCTTGAACTGGACCAGTTTCTTTTCGGATCGCGAGAACAGCTCCGGTGAGAGCACGGGAGCATAGTAGTCACTGGTGCGCATCTTGGTGATGGCAGCCTCGAGTGAGCGGATTCTCGCTTTGTCGGTGTTGGGTAATCTTCGGTAAGGCATAGTAATTAAAGGACTCTGTATAAAAGGCTGCCGGCATATTCCCTAAGCATTGACTTCTTTTCAAGCGGCAGCTGCACATTATCTAATTTGGACATAGCCTCTTCAAAAAGAGAGCCTATGAGTTTCTCGGAAAGGTTCTTTACTCCTACGGCGTCATAGATGGCACGTACTCCCGATATCTTGGATTCGGGATCGTCACCGTCATAAAGCGCCCAGCGGTCCAGTTCAGCCTTCTCAGCCGGGTCTGCAAGCAGATATGCGTTTATATAAAGGAATGTCTTCTTGTTGCATAGAATGTCACCGCCGATCTTCTTGCCGAACACCTTGGGATCGCCGTAGACATCAAGCAGGTCGTCCTGGAGCTGGAAAGCCAGACCTATCTTCTCACCGAATTCATAGAGAAGACGGCTGTCACTCTCCGATGCCCCTCCAAGCACGGCACCCATCTGCACGCAGGCAGCCAGAAGGACCGATGTCTTGAGACGTATCATCTCGATATACTCCTTCTCGGTCACGTCACTGCGTGTCTCGAAATCCATATCATACTGCTGGCCCTCCATGATTCCGGTAAAGGTCTCGTTGGCCAGGTCAAGTATCTGCTTGAGTCGCTTGGGGTTGGTGAGGGCAAGATAACGGTAGGCCAGCACCAGCATGCCGTCACCGGACAGTATGGCTGTGTTGTCGTTCCACTTCTTGTGTACCGTAGGTTTGCCGCGGCGCATATCGGCCCTGTCCATAAGGTCGTCATGCAGAAGCGTGAAGTTATGGAATATCTCCATGCCGGCGGCGGTACTGAACACACTCTCAATATCATCGGCATACATATTGTAAGCCATGATAAGGAATGTGGGACGTATTCTCTTGCCTCCAAGCGAGAGGACATATCTTATGGGAGCATACAGATCATCAGGCTGACGTGAGTAATCCAGCGACTGAAGATAGCTCTCAAAACTCTCCTGTATTTGTTTTGCTGATTTCATCAGATGCAAAAATAACAAGATGTTCCGAAAACACGCAACAAAACGAATATAAAAAAACGAAGGGGCCGGAAGCGGCCCCTTCGCATTTAAGTCATTTCCCCGTATCAGTTCAGGCGGAAGTTTACAGGTACGGTGTATTTTACACGTACGGGTTTACCACGCTGTGAACCGGGCTTCCAGTTAGGCATTGTAGAGATAACTCGGAGGGCCTCCTTGTCAAGTGACGGGTTAACGCTCTTGACAACCTCAGGCTCTACGATAGCTCCATCCTTATTTACGATGAAGGTTACCAGTACACGACCCTGGATATTGTTCTCACGGCAGATAGCCGGATACTTTATGTTCTTTCTCAGATACTCCAGAAGAGCTGCAGTACCGCCGGGGAACTCAGGCTGGTCCTCAACGACCATGAATACCTCTTCCTCCTGGGGCTCCTCCTCAACCTCGATAACGTCCATCTCGGTAAGGTCAACCCACTCTGTGTTATCCTCGGTAGAAGCCATGATGTCCTCTTCAACATCGGCATCGTCCTCTACGATCTCGATGATCTCAGCCTTTGTTACAGCTGCAGGGGGAGGGGGAACTGTCTTCTTTTCCGGCAGTGTGATAGGAACCATCTCCTCATTCAGAGATACATCCCTTGCCGCAAAGATCTCGGAGTTGTCCTCAACCTCTCTCTGTGTCCACTCGAGCGCCACGAACATGACTGCCAGAGCCATCACGAAACCAATCAGGAGAGAGGTTCCTTTTCCCTTCTCAAGATCTGCGTTTTCAGACTTTTTGATTTCCATAATTATTAATAGTTTAGTTTTTAGGCGTTTTTATTATGTTCGGGCAAAAATACTACTCTTTTTTCATCCCGAAAAACCAAAGGCCATTTTTGTGTATTTTTAATACTTGCAAGGTTCTCTTCAGTTCCTTGTTTCAGACATGTAAACGGAGCAGTTCCCCGAATACGTCTCCCAACCACAGAGATATTTTCTCCGAAAATCAGTTCAGGCGGAAGTTCACCGGCACGGTGAATTTTACCCTTACGGGCTTGCCGAACTGCAGACCGGGTTTCCATTTAGGCATGTTCGAGATGACTCTGAGGGCCTCCTTGTCAAGCATGGGATTGACGCTCTTTACCACCTCGGGCTCCACGATAGAGCCGTCCCTGTTCACTATGAAGACTACCACTACCCTTCCCTGGATATTGTTCTCACGGCAGATAGCCGGATACTTGATATTCTTGCTCAGATACTCATACAGAGCAGCCGCTCCGCCGGGAAACTCGGGCTGGTCCTCGACGACCGTGTACGGGACATCATCCACAGGCTCGGGCTCGACTTCGATGATATCGATCTGCGTGAGGTCAACCCAATCGTTGCTGTTGTCATCGGGCGAAGCCGGCATATCTTCAATGATATCGGCATCATCATCAATTATCTCAATGATCTCTGCCTTCGTCACAGCTGCAGGAGGAGGGGGTACGGTCTTTTTCTCCGGCAGTGTAACGGGAACCAGTTCCTCGTTAAGGGTTACATCAACAACGGTGTAGAGTTCAGAGTTGTCAACCACCTCCCTCTGGGTCCACTCAAGAGTAACGAACATGACAGCAAGGGCCATCGTGAATCCGATCAGCAGAGAAGTCCATTTACCCTTCTCAAGATCTACGCGCTCAGATTTCTTTGTTTCCATAATCGCTCGTTTTTAAGTTAGTTACTACAAACAAGGCTCTCTCTTTGTTCCCCGTTTCTGTCTTGAAAACGGGCCCCTTAGGGCAGTACGTCATAAAAACGGAATAAAAAACCTTTATGAAGGTTAAAGAAAATTCCACGCCACCATTTGTATCGGTTTGACTATTAAAAACGTTATAAATAAAGGTATGTTCAATGCGTTTTAATAAATTTGTTCCCGATGAAGAGAAATCTCCTGACATTAGCGTTGGCTTCAATCCTTATGATAGGGGCAAATACTGTCCAGGCACAGAGTCTGGAGAGTTCCTTTGAGTTTCTCAAACTGCCTGTATCAGCCCACAGCTCTTCATTGGGCGGACGTGCCGTATCCCTTTTTGACGCCGATCCCCTGCTCTACATAGCCAACCCCGCTTCACTATCGGCCAATGAGAGCCGTATGCTTGGACTCAACGCCATGACATGGTTCTCAGGCACCACTGTTGCAGGCGCCCAGTACAGCAACCGTTTTGACGAGCGCTCCCATTTTGCCTTCAACGCCCGATACGTGAGTTACGGAAGAATGAAGGAGACCGCTGCCGACGGCACCGTAACCGGGACCTTTACGGCCAAGGACATGGCGGTAGGAGCGTCATGGGCCTATATGCTTACTGACAACCTGAGCGGCGGAGTGACCGCCAACCTCATAACATCCCGTTACGGCTCCATGTCATCGGTTGCCATAGGAGTGGACCTTGGACTGATATGGATAGCCGATGAAGGCCTCACTTTGGGACTTGCCGCCACCAATCTGGGCGGTCAGATCAAGGCCTTCGAGAACACATTCCAGAAACTGCCGTCCGACCTCTGCGCCGGTGTGAGCTGGAAACCCGAGCACGCGCCGCTGCGATTCACCCTCTCCATGGACAACCTGACCCGCTGGGACTCGGATGACTTCTATTTCGGCCAGGATGATGACAAGGGATTCGGCGAGATACTCAAACGTCACATATCACTCGGTGCGGACCTGTGTCTGACCGAGCGTTTCTACATAGCCATGGGCCTTAACCTCCGTACACGTGCCGAGATGGCGGGAAAGGGGAACAAAGGCTTTACCGGAATGTCCATCGGTACCGGTCTGCGCTTAGGCAAGATCATGTTTGACCTCTCCTATGGCAAGTACCAGGTATCGGAGTCATCATTAATCTGCAACTTTGCATTCAGCATATGAAAAAGATAATAATAGCCATGGACGGCCACTCGTCGTGCGGTAAGAGCACAATGGCCAAGGCACTTGCCAAGAAGATAGGATACACCTATATAGATACAGGCGCCATGTACCGCGCCGTCACCCTCTACGCCCTGCGCCGCGGTTTCATTAAGGCCGATGCCATTGACGAGGAGTCGCTCCGCCGTGAGCTCCCGTCGGTGGAGATATCTTTCGGACATGACGCCGAGGGCTGCCAGTACACCATACTCAACGGAGAGAACGTGGAGCGTGAGATACGCGGTATGGAGGTATCGGGCAAGGTAAGCCCCATCTCCGCCCTTCCGTTCGTACGCGAGGCCATGACCGCTCAGCAGAGAGTCATGGGCAGCCGTGGAGCCATCATCATGGACGGCCGCGACATAGGCACGACCGTGTTCCCCAACGCCGAGCTCAAGATATTCGTTACCGCCAGTGACGAGATTCGCGCCCGCCGTCGTTTTGACGAACTTACGCTCAAAGGCGAGAGTCCCGTATATGAAGAGGTGCTCAAGAACGTCCGCGAGCGTGACTACATAGATTCCCACCGTGCCGTCTCCCCCCTGCGTCAGGCCCAGGATGCCGTAGTGCTGGACAACAGCCATATGACATTTGAGGAGCAGGACAAGTGGCTCATGGACCAGTATCTTAAAGCTGCTGCAGAATGAAGGTTGAGATTGACAACGACTCAGGATTCTGCTTTGGCGTGCTCTCCGCTATAGGCAAGGCCGAGGAGGAACTCCGCAAAGGTGACGAGCTCTACTGTCTGGGCGATATAGTCCATAACGGTATAGAGTGCAGCCGCCTTCAGGACCTGGGTCTGAGGACCATCAACCACGAACAGTTCAAGACACTTAAAGGAGCCCGTGTACTCTTGAGAGCCCACGGCGAGCCTCCATCCACATATGAGACCGCAAAGAATAACGGCATCACTCTTATTGACGCCACCTGCCCTGTTGTACTCAAACTCCAGCAGCGCATACACCGTCAGTATCAGGAGCTGGATCCCAAGACCCAGCAGATCGTCATATTCGGCCAGAAAGGACATGCCGAGGTCCTGGGACTGGTAGGTCAGACCGATGGCAACGCCATCGTGATAGAATCGGCCGATGAGATAGAGCGGATAGATTTCAGCAAGGATATATTCCTCTACTCACAGACCACCAAATCGGCATCGAGCTACAACCAGCTGATTGACAAGATAGCATCGCTCGTTCCTGATGGGCGTACGTTCATTCACAACAACACCGTATGCGGGCAGGTCTCACACCGCCGCGAGAACATACGCGAGTTCGCCAGCCGCCACAGCGTGATACTGTTCGTATCGGGCCGCAAGAGCTCCAACGGCAAGGTGCTGTTCAACGAATGTCTGAACGTAAACCCCAGGTCTTACCTTATTGAAGGAAAAGAGGATATAGATTTCAGTCAACTTGAAGGAGCCGTCTCTGTAGGGATCTGCGGCGCAACCTCCACCCCAAAATGGCTCATGGAGGAGTGTCGGGATTACATACAGAACCATTTTAAATAGCACAGCCAAATTATCTATATAAGTTAGGAATAGTGATTTTTGATTGTTTGCAAACTTTGTTTGTATCATTATTTATTAACTGTTTAATTAACAAAAAAATGAAGAAGCTATCATTATTCTTGGCTTTAATGGCAATTGCCGTGCAGGCAAATGCCCAGTTCACAGTATCTCTGTCATTTAATGTAAATGGCAATTCCAATTCTGAGTCTCAGGACATTCTTGGACAGGATCCCGATTCAAAGTTTTTAAGTTCCTCTTATGTATTGTCTGTTACCCCTTCTGTCAGATACCAGATCTCCGATAAATGGGAAACCGGTCTGGAAATAGGAGTGAAAACGACACTCGAAGATTCCAGGAATAATTGGGATTCCCCATTATATGGCTCCAATAGAACAGAGATAACGCCAACCATATTCGGACGCCGTTCATTCAATCTCACCGATAAGCTCAGTCTGTTCGCGCAATGCAATCTTGGATTCTCTTACCTAAATTATACACAGGAGAAAGATAAAGATTACAAGCAGTCAAGCATAGGTTTATCTCTCTCTTTATTTCCGGGCTTAGTTTACAAACTGACCGAAAAATTCTATGTCGAAGCCAAATTACCATGGCCCAAAATGCAGTTCAGCATCAGAAATGACAAAACTGAAGATGGAAACATCGCTTCTTACGGTGGCAAACGCAGTATAGAAAGAACACAGACAAACTTCGCTTTCGCTCCATCCTCAAGCCTTGGCAGTATAATGGACAACACGTCAATAGGTATAAGCTATCATTTCTGAACCTTACATAAACAAAAGAAGGCTGCCCAAAAGACAGCCTTCTTTTCTGTATACGGGGTTTATCACTCCTGAGCGGAATCCATTGAGCGGATCTGGTTGAGCAGCTCGTCAGCCTCAGCCTTGAGGGTCTCAATCTTAGCCTTGATGGCATCAACGAATCCGTTACCGGCTTTGCTTGAGGCATTCATGAATCCCAGGTTGTTCTCATAGGTCTGGATTTCGGCCTTCTTCATCTCATACTGACGCATGAGCCTGTCACGGGGAGAGCCGCTGTCACGCTGAACTGCGGAGCGCTGGTTCTGGCGTCCGCGTCCTGTCTTTACAACTCCTGCGAACGGCTCTATGGCAGCCTTGAACTGTGCTGCAACCTTATCCTTCATCTTGAACGGTATGAAACCTATGGAGTTCCACTCGTCAACAAGTTTCTGGATCTCCTGGATGTCGTCATCGGACAGGTTATCCGGATTGTAAGCGGCCAGTTTGGAGAGTATCTCCTTCTTGGCAGCCAGGTTGGTGTTCTCCTCATGCTTCTTGGATGAGGTGTTCTTGTCACGCTGCTCGTAGAAGTAGTCACATGCTCCTATAAAGCGTTTCCAGATGGAGTTGGTGTATTTCTTCTGTACGGGACCGATCTCGCGCCACTGTTTCTGGAGTTCAGCCATCTTCTGGGCGGTCTCTTTCCAATCCGTGCTGTCCTGACGGTCATATCGGACTTAGCCTGTTTAAAGAACTCACCCTTACGTTTGAAGAACTCATCGCAGGCAGCGCGGAAACGCTCGAATATCTTCTGGTTCTGCTTGGCGGGGGCGAATCCTATGTCCTTCCACTTTTTCTGCAGCGCCAGGACCTCCTGGGTCTTGTCATTCCAATTCTGGAACGTAGTGAGCTGGTCATACTCTATGGCCTCCAGGAGCTCACATATCACGGTCTTCTGGTCAAGGTTCTCTTTCTCCTTCTCCTTGAGCTGCTCAAAATGCTGCTGATGACGTTTGTTGATTACGGTCGATGCAGTCTTGAAACGGTTCCATATCTCCTCTCTCGACTCTTTCGATACGGGACCTGTCTCGCGGTAATCCTGATGCAGTTTCTGGAGTTTGCGGAAAGCGGCTACGATATCGGCCTCATCGGCCAGTTTCTCAGCCTCCTCACAGATGGCAATCTTGGCCTCCATGTTCTTCTTGAAATCATACTCGCGGAACTCGTTGTTCAGTTTCTGTATGTCATAGAACTGCTCGGCGTACTGCTGATATGCTTTCCAGAGTTCGTTGGCCTTATCGGCCGGAACCTCCTTTATCTCTTTCCACTCCTGCAGGAGGGACTTGAATTCATTATATGAAGCACCCTCGGTATTGGCCTTCTCAATGAGTGCCTTGAAACGGTCCAGCAGTTCGAGTTTCTTCTTGTAGTTCTCTTTCTGGACTATCTCAAGAGCCTCCTGGGCGGCGGCTTTTTTCTCCTTGATTATGTTCATGAGCTTGCGGAACTGCTCATCGAGCGGGTCTACCTCAGGCTTGAACTCCTCGGCTGTACCCCCGCCTGCCACGAATGCGGCGATCTGCTCCTCCTGGGCACTCTTTTGCAACTTGTAGAAAATCTGCTTGAGAGCCTCCAGCTCCGGCCTCTTGGCCAATGTTATGTCACCGACCATCTCTTGAAGCCTGGCTATAACCTCTTCTCTGGTTGTTACGGAAGCGGCAGCCTCTTTCACCACATCCTCAGCGGCCTCTATAGGGGCTGCATTGGACTGTATCTCCTCAACCGGCTCCAATGAGCTTTCTGTGTTCAATTCTTCAGTCATAATCGCGGACAATTCTTAAGCATTAATACCAAAAGATGCAAATAAAAGCAAATCCCTGTAAATAACCTACTCTTTGTGAGGTTTTTTACACTATATGGTCACCTTAAAGCTGTAAACCTTTCCTTTCTCTATCGTCAGTTTCTCGGTTATCACTTTCCGTTTGACACCAGCCGGGAACGCATCGATACTGACTCTGCTCTCCTGGTCATCGTCATAATAGTTACCTCCGAACCTGAAAATCAACTCATATCCCTCCTCGAGATCGCCATAGGTCCTGACAGGCACATAGAACGTCATTTTTACCTGATCCTCGTCAATCAGGCTGAAAGAACTGTTATTACCGCTGTCCAGCAGATAGTAATCCTGTTTACCCAGTTCTATAGGAAACATCTCCCCGGTATAACCCTCGGTATTCACATCTATTCCGCTCATTTGCACGAACACCACATCCTGGTCATCTTCATCCCATGCATTCGGGTCGCGGGCCGAGATACTGATGGAATTGACTCTGGCCTGATCATATGGAGAACCGTAAGGTGCTTCATATGGCACATTGACAAGGGTTGCCTCTATACGGAAGACCGATATCTGATGACTGAGTCTGACCGAAGCCAAATCTTTATCCAGATCCACCTCACCAATCATCACATCCACTGATGACACTTCGCTCAGGTCGTTATCCTTTAAAGGAGAGGCAGGAACGGACAGATTCCTGATGTAAATAGTCGGGGACCCCACTCTAACTCCGTCAAAAATCGAAACACCTTCATATGTTCCTACACTTGGATAGAGGCAGATAACCTTGTCTCCTTCATTTCCTGTCCATGTTCCGGAAAAGACAGCTTTATCGCGGCCTTCTTCGCCATAAGAGTCGAACTCGTCAACAGCCGTTATTCCGCTCCGGTTGAATGAGATTACCGTAATGGACTCTTCGCTATCCCATGAAAAGGAGATTCCGCCCTCATCATTGACGCTGCCGGTCATTCTGGTAGATACCGGAGTCACGACCGTTGCATCGATAGTCATGAATACACCCTCTGTTCCCTTGCATGTCTCTTTCTCACAACTGCTCAACAACACGGCAGCCAAGGCTGATACCGTGACAGACATTATTATATGTTTCATAGCGATAGTCTCAATTTAAAAATCCAAGTTCCATCCTTGTCCCATATCGGGTATCTTACCGGAATTGGGATCAACCTGTTTGGGAACGATAAGCTCGGCTTCACCGCCCTTTATCTCCTGGCCTGAGGTCCAGTCCGCGATGGAAATCGAGTTCATTTCTATTCTCTCCTTACCTATGGTCAGTTCCAAGGTTGTATAACGGCCTGCGTCAAGGGCAATATCGGCCGGTGACTCATATACGTATTCCTGGCCGTTTATAGTGATGACTACAGACCTGACACCCTCCTGAGGCACCATAAGTCCGCTGAATCCGGCATCAAATCCGGCGGCGGGAGCGGCAGTCTTGGGCAGGGCTACCGAGAGAGCCGGGCCAGCTGCAGTCACACCTGATGTCAGGAAGTTGACAGAGGCGCTGTCCTTAGCCGACACGGTAAGGCTCTCAATCTCAGGAACGGTTTTCCACTCACTGCGGAACTTGAGGTTGACGTTCAATTTGGCCATTACATGACCGAAGGTCAGGTTCACTGTTCCGTCGGTTGATTTGACTCCGCGCAGGTTTGCGGCGACGAGAAGGTCGCTGGCAGTATAGTCAGACTCATCAAGTTTATACGGGGCGGCAGTGAGATCGGCCACACTCGCAGGAACCGGGAATACACTTACAAAGTAATGTGAGTCAGTATTGTTATTCCAAAGCATGGGGCTCTTGGCACTCCATGACGAGCCGTCAAAAGTGTTGATTACACCGTCAACGACCAATTTGGCCGGTACCTCAAGGGCACTGCCGGTCCATCCGTACACGATAATACTGTCACCTGCAGTAAAACTGGAGGCATCACCGTTATAGGACACCTTGGTCATCTTGTCGATGGATGCCTGAATGGAAATACTTTCGGCATCGGGCTCGACAATCTTTACTTTTTCCTTATTGCAGTCTGCAAATACAATAGCCACGACTGTGGCGGCCATTGTCAAGAAGAGTTGTCTTTTCATATTTCTAATCGTTATTTCAATTATTATTCATCGGAACCATCGGTCGGAACGGCGTTGACGTTCAGTACAAGATTGCAGGTCTCACCTGCAGTGAAGGTTATCGCCGAGTTGTTTTTCCATACGTAATTGCTGCCATCTACGCTGAAAGTAACGGTGAGTTCCTTTTTTGAAAAATATTGGGGCACTATGATTGCCTCATAGACAGCTACTGCAGTCATGTCATCGTCATCAGCGGGGGTGTAACTGACCTCCATAGGAGTTATATCGGCCTCTGTCCCGTAATAGACGTCCACATAGCCCGTCAGAGGCTGGAAGCAGAATTCAGAACTGGCTCCAGTGATTGTAAGTCCGGTGACCGGGTTGCCGGTCAGTCCGTAACCGTTCTCATAAAACTCCTCCCCCAAAGACAGTATAAGGTTTACTTTGGCGAGTCCATGGCTCAGCGATACAGGAATCTGTCCGTTTGAGGTGTCACCGTATTTTACGTCCGAAGCCTTGAAAACAAGGAGGTCTGCGCTGTTCAGTCCTGCCTGGGTACTCTGGTCCGAGGGTACGGTCAGGTCAACATCGCCCGCAAACTCTTGCGCAGTGAATTCATGGCCTTTGTAGAAGGCGGCGCAACAGGTAACCGTAACGGTGTCATTTTTCCACAGGAGCGGTTTTTCGGCACTCCATCCCCCATCGGTCCGGGACAGCTTTTCAAAATAGCTGTACCTTTCATCGGCGCAAGACACCTGCAGATACAACTCCTGCAAATCAGTGGAGTTCATGCTGGCTCTGGTGACATTTTCAACTGAAGGCAATATAGTCATAGGGAGCCCTGAATCACTGGGACTGACAGCAATATCCTCTTTAGCGCACGAACTGAGCATGACAAAAAGAGTCATTGTTGTCACAATAGACAAACTGTAAGGTCTCATATTTTAATTGTTATTTATCAGGTTTATGCTCCGCCATCAGATGATGACCGAAATAACTGCCATATAGATTCCCATGCCAAGCAAGTCATTCGTGATCTGTACGAACGGACCAGTAGCTATAGCAGGGTCGATGTTCACCTTTTCAAACAGCAGCGGCAGCAGGGTTCCCCACAGCGTTCCGATAAGAACCAGGGCGAACATGCTTAACGGGACGGCGTATGTTACGGGATCGGACCAGCCGAATGCCCATACGTTGTAACCCAGGACAAGCATTGACAGCACAATGGCATTGAGCAGTGCCACGGCACTCTCCTTGAATACCTGCTTTATGATGTTTGATGTGTTGAGAGAGCCGTTTGCCAGTCCCTGAACCACAAGGGCCGATGACTGGGTGCCCACGTTACCGCCGGTACCGCCGATAAGGGGGATAAAGAACAGAAGTGAAGTGGCAGCCGCGAATGCGGTCTCAAAATGTTCCAGGATCTTTGAATTGAGGATACCTCCCAGGATACCTATAAGCAACCATGGTATACGGGACCACATCTGACGTATCACGCTGTCGGCGGTCTCTACGTCACCGGTAAGACCCGATGCCATCTGGTAGTCATGCTCCTGTTGTTCACGCAGCTCATCGATCACGTCATCGACGGTTATCTGACCCTGCAGACGCCCAATGCTGTCCACTACAGGGACCGATACCAGGTTATACTTCTCTATCATCTGCACCACGTCATCGATGGGAGTGTCAACCTTGGTGCTCTTTACATCCTCGTCCATCACGTATTTCACTTTCGATACGGACGGGTTGGTTATCATCTTCTTGAGCGGGAACACGCCCTTGAGCCGGCCGTCATCATCGACCACATAGACGTTATATATGTCATCCAGGTCCTCGGCCTGCTTGCGCATCTCCTGAAGGCACTCGGGCATGGACATGTTCTCATTCACTACCACCATCTCGGTGCCCATCAGACCACCGGCGGTATCCTCGTCATATTTCATGAGGTCAACGATATCGCTGGCCTGCTCTATATCACCTATGTGAGCGAGCACCTCCTCCTGCTTGTCCTCGTCCAGGTCCTGAATGATATCTACGGCATCATCGGTATCCATGTTGTCGATGAACTTGGCGGCGATAACCTCCGACGGCAGTTCATCAAGCAGGCGTTTACGGTTGTCCTCATCCATCTCAACCAGCACATCGGCCGCCGTCTCGTTGTCCAGCTGACGATATACCGCACGGGCATCCTCCACGTCAAGGGTATCGCACAGCTCGGCGATATCGGCGGGGTGCATCTCATCAAGGATGGCCTTGAGCTTGGCGGCATCCTTGCTCTCAATCACTTCAATGATGTTATCCAGAAATTCCTTCTCCTCCATAATTCTCTGAATATTGTGGCCCTGAAGTTGGGCCGGGTAAACGTTGAGTTCTCTGTTCTCTACAGCATTCAGGCTTTGCCCTCAACCATCAGCGTCAGTTTTATGAAATCTTCGACTGACAGTTGCTCGGGGCGTTTGTCCAGATAAGGGCAATCCGCCGGTAGAGGGGAATCCTTGTCATAGACCTGTCTGAGAGAGTTGCGCAACATCTTACGGCGCATTCCGAACGTGGCTTTCACGATCTTGCGGAAAAGCACCTCGTCGCACTCAAGCGAGCGGCGGTTGTTACGGCTGAGCCGTATCACACCGCTCTTGACCTTTGGAGGCGGGTCAAAAACGTTTTCATTGACGGTAAAAAGATATTCGGTATCATACCAGAGCTGGATGAACACGCTCAGTATGCCGTAGTCCTTGTTTCCGGGACCGGAGCAGATGCGCTGTGCCACCTCACGCTGCAGCATGCCTGTGCAGCAGGGTATGAGTTCCTTGTATTCCAGCATCCTGAAGAATATCTGGCTGGAGATGTTGTAAGGATAGTTTCCGGTCAGGACGAACTCGCGGCCCCCGAACAGCTGGCTGAGGTCAAGCCTTAAGAAGTCACCTTCTATGACATTCAGCGTGGGGTAGTGCTCATGCAGGTATACGACAGACTCGGTGTCTATCTCTATCACCTTGAGCTCACGGTTTTTCTGACTTAGGAATTGTGTAAGGACTCCTGTTCCGGGTCCTATCTCAAGAATCGGAAGGTCGGCGCGTACATCAACAGTGCCGGCTATTCTCTGAGCGATATCCATATCCCTCAGGAAGTGTTGGCCTAAAGCCTTTTTGGGTCTTACTGTCTGCATCAACGTCGTCCATATAGAATATGTTTGGTTAACAACCCGCGAATTATTATCTTCGCACTGGAATGCTGACCTCCCGCCGCATTCACGGCTGCAAAGGTAGGCAAAATCATTTAAAAGGTGAACCCTCAGTAATGAAAAAGATTGCATCGACGACACTCAAGATAACCATACCGCTGCTCATATCGGCAGTAATACTTTATTTCACCTACCGCGACTACGATTTCAGCCTGTTTTGGGCTGATATGAAACGTATTGACTGGCGTTGGCTCGTGGCTGCACTGGCATTCAGCGCCTTCGGTCCCCTGTTCCGTGGCCTTAGGTGGAACCTGCTGCTGGAGCCCATCGGTTATGACGTTCCCAAGAGAGACACCGTGCTGACCGTATTCACCGGTTACGCGGCCAACATAATCATCCCCCGCGTAGGTGAGATAAGCCGATGCGCCATACTGGAGCGTAACGCCGGCGTACCGTTCAGCAAGGGTCTGGGCACACTGGTCGCCGAGCGCGTTGTCGATGCCGTACTTTTGGGTCTGATAGTCCTGGGAGGCGTGCTCTCTCAGCTCCGCCAGTTCCGTCTGCTGCTCACTCCCGGTGAGTCCGATGCCACTCCCGTGACCGACAGCGTTCCGCTGTTTGAAAACCCCACGTTCTGGTGGTGGGTCGCAGTTATTGCAATACTCACTATCCTGTTCTGGTGGCTCTCGGTAAAGTTCCACCTGGGTGACAGGATCAAAGGATTCATACGCGGCTTCTGGGAGGGTTTCCTGGCCCTCCGTCAGATACGCCGCCTGCCTCTCTTCCTTATCTACTCGTTCAGCATCTGGATATGCTATTATCTGGAGCTCTATCTGGCATTCTACTGCCTGCCCTCTACCGCTCAGGTTGGTCCGCTGGCAGGTCTTGCCTGTTTTGCAGCCAGCAGTGTAGCCGTCCTGGTCCCCACTCCCAACGGTGCCGGCCCCTGGAACCTGGCCATTGTCAAGATGCTCGGAATATACGGAGCCAAGGAGGCCGATGCACAGCCCATGTCACTGGTGCTGCATTTCTGTCAGACTATGATTTATCTCCTATGCGGACTCATTGCATGGATAGTCCTCAGGATCATCCATCACAATGACCCGGCCCGCGGCAAAATAGAACTCTAAGTATGGAACATCCCGAGAACAGCGACGAATACAAAGGACTGACCGTGAACAGCGGTGTTGTCAGCCCGGGCAGCATCAACCCATACCTCAAGGGACGCCGCAAAAGCCGTCCCGTTCTCTCAGTCCAGGATTATGTCGACGGCATAATCAAGGGTAACGTGACCGTCCTCAGCCAGGCCGTCACCCTGGTGGAGAGCCTCAAGCCCGAACATCAGGCCATCGCCCAGGAGGTTATAGAGAAGTGTCTTCCCTACTCCGGCAACTCGGTGCGCATAGGCATAAGCGGTGTTCCCGGCGCAGGCAAGAGCACCAGTATCGATGCATTCGGACTCCATGTCCTCAAAGACGGCGGCAAACTTGCCGTACTGGCCATCGACCCCAGTTCAGAGCGCACCAAAGGCAGCATACTGGGTGACAAGACACGCATGGAGCGTCTGGCCGTGCACCCCAAGGCATTCATACGCCCCAGCCCGGCGGCCGGCTCACTGGGTGGCGTGGCACGCAAGACCCGTGAGACCATAGTGCTCTGTGAGGCTGCAGGTTTTGACAAGATATTCGTAGAGACTGTAGGTGTGGGACAGAGTGAGACTGCCGTACACTCCATGGTTGACTTCTTCCTGCTCATACAGCTGGCCGGCACAGGTGATGAACTCCAGGGCATAAAGCGCGGCATCATGGAGATGGCCGACGGCATAATCATAAACAAGGCCGATGGTGACAACGCCCCCAAAGCCGAACTGGCGGCCAGTTCCTTCCGTAACGCACTCCACCTCTTTCCGCCATCGGAGAGCGGCTGGACTCCGCAGGTCCTCACATATTCCGGTTTCTATGAGATCCGCATCAAAGAGGTCTGGGATATGGTGTGGTCATATATGGATTTCGTAAAGAAAAACGGCTACTTCCAGTACCGCCGCAACGAACAGGCCAAATACTGGATGCATGAGACCATAAGGGAATCCCTGCGCAACGGATTCTACAACGACCCGGAGATTGCGGCCCGCCTCAACGAATACGAGCAGCAGATACTCGGCGGACAGCAGACATCTTTCGCTGCTGCTCAAAAACTTCTGAATCTCTACTACTCTAAAAAGGGATAGTTTTTCCATCCGGCGGAGGCTCGCCGCTTCGCGGCTCGGCTGTTCTTGACATTCTTGGCCTTCGGCCTCGCATGTCCGGGACAGGATCCTATCTGCGTATCAGGTACACGACATTTTTTGCAGGTGGACACGCAGGTGAGTACGTATTGGAGCGAGTGAGGCCACGAACGAGACCGCGGTCCCGGAGGGCCGCCAAGCGGAATGGAATGGAGCGCGTTTGCAGAGCAAACTAAAAAAAGGAAAAGGGGCTGAGCACCAGCCCCTCCTGCCTTTCCTGGTTCGAGTCCGGGTAGCCCAGCCCAGAAAAAAAGAATAGAGGCGCCTACTTGCGTCTCTATTCTCTGGGCTGGGCTACCCGGACTCGAACCAGGAAAGGCAGGACCAGAATCTGCAGTGTTACCATTACACCATAGCCCAGTACATTGCTCAAAAGCGGTGCAAAGATACAGCTTTTTTGTATAACCGCAATTTTTTGGCACAATTTTTGCGATTGTTTCATATGAAAAATTCTAATGGATTCTTACACATTCCAAAATTGGGGCGTCAAACAAAACGCCGTGTCAGTTTTTCATTATTTTTGCAGATTAAGAACCAAAAACATTCAAATGGCTAAGAAGAAAAAGAGAGAGAGCATAATAGAGAGCATTATTGAAGGTATTCAGGACCGCAAGGGAGAGGGTATCACCGTAGTGGATCTGTCAGGCATTGAGGATACCGTATGCCGATATTTCGTCATCTGCGAGGGAGGTACGCCTAACCAGACGCTCGCCATTGAAGACTCTATCCGTGAAAACGTAAGAATCAAGGAAGGACGCAAACCCGATTTCGTGGAAGGAACCCGTTACGCTCATTGGATAGCCATGGATTACGGTGACGTAATGGTACACATATTCATACCTGAACTCAGAAAATTCTATGACCTGGAACACCTTTGGGCCGATGCCGTTACCGAGGATATCCCCGACATGGCATGACACCCTGACATACAACAACTGACAACACATTAATCATTTATGGCAGACAACAAAGACAACCGACCCAAGATAGGAGCCAAGATTACATCCTGGCTCTACATAATACTGTTCATCGGTCTCGGCTACCTGCTTTTCAAGGATGACGGCACCGATCTTACCGGCACGGCCACATATACCGAGTTCAAGGAGTATATGGAGAAAGGCTATGTGCAGGACCTTGTCATATTCGGGAACATAAACTCCATGGATATGTACATCAAGGCCGATTCAGCCAAGTACGTATTCGGAGACCGCGCCCAGGTCCAGCCTATGACCAAACCCATGCTGACCGTAGGCGTAGGTCCTCTTGACAACCTGCAGGAGTTCATAGACCAGATGGAGGCTGACGGCAGGTTCACCGGCAAGGTGGAATACCGCAAGCGTTCACATACCTTCACCGACATATTCATAAGCGTATTCCCGTTCGTACTCATCATAGTATTCTGGATAATACTGACCCGCAGGATGAACGGAGGTGCCGGCGGTGGCGGCGGCGTGTTCAACGTAGGCAAGTCCAAGGCCCGCGTATATGAGAAAGGACAAGCTGACCGCGTTACATTCAAGGATGTAGCCGGACAGGCCGAGGCCAAGACCGAGGTGGAGGAGATAGTGGAGTTCCTCAAGAACCCCAAGAAATATACCGACCTGGGAGGTAAGATACCCAAGGGCGCACTGCTCGTAGGTCCTCCGGGAACAGGTAAGACCCTCCTGGCCAAGGCCGTCGCAGGTGAGGCCGATGTCCCCTTCTTCTCACTTTCTGGCTCCGATTTCGTGGAGATGTTCGTGGGTGTGGGTGCATCGAGAGTACGTGACCTGTTCCGTCAGGCCAAGGAGAAGGCTCCCTGCATAATATTCATCGATGAGATCGATGCCGTAGGACGCGCCCGCGGCAAGAATCCCGCCATGGGTGGCAATGACGAGCGTGAGAACACCCTCAACCAGCTGCTCACCGAGATGGACGGATTCGGTTCCAACAGCGGCGTCATCATACTGGCTGCCACCAACCGTGTGGATATCCTTGACAAGGCCCTGCTCCGCGCCGGACGTTTTGACCGCCAGATTCACCTTGACCTGCCCGACCTGAACGAGCGTAAGGCTGTGTTCGGCGTGCACCTCAGGAACATAAAGCTGAGCAAGAATGTCGATGTGGACCTGCTGGCCCGCCAGACACCGGGATTCTCAGGTGCCGATATAGCCAATGTCTGCAACGAGGCTGCCCTGATTGCCGCCCGACACAACAAGAAGGCTGTTGAGAAGGAGGACTTCCTTGCCGCCGTTGACCGCATAGTCGGAGGTCTGGAGAAAAAGACCAAGGTCCTGACAGCCGAGGAGAAACGTACCATCGCCCTCCATGAAGCAGGTCATGCCACCCTGTCATGGTTCCTGGAGTATGCCAACCCGCTCATTAAGGTCACCATAGTACCGCGCGGCCGTGCTCTCGGCGCAGCCTGGTATCTGCCTGAGGAGCGTCAGATAACCACCAAGGAGCAGATGCTTGACGAGATGTGCGCCACACTGGGTGGACGTGCCGCCGAGGAACTGTTCACCGGTCACATATCGACAGGCGCCATGAATGACCTGGAGCGCGTGACCAAGCAGGCTTACGGCATGATAGCCTATGCCGGCATGAGTGACAAGCTGGCCAACCTCTGCTACTACAGCAGCACTGACGAGTATGCCTTCCAGAAGCCCTACTCAGACAATACCGCACAGCTCATTGACGAGGAGGTCAAGGCTCTCATCAAGGAACAGTACGACCGCGCCAAGAAGATGCTCAAGGAGCATGAGGAGGGTCACCATCAGCTGGCACAGCTTCTCATAGAGCGTGAGGTTATCATGGCCGATGACGTGGAGCGCATTTTCGGCAAGCGTCCCTGGACATCACGCAGCGAGGAGTTGCTTGAAGATGAGAACAAGCAGGAGAACGCTCCCGTGAAAGAGAATACAGATAAAGTTGAACCTTAATACAAGCATACAATGAATTTCCTCAAGAGGACCGTCACAGCTATAGTGTTTTCATCCATTATGCTGTTCTGCATGCTCAAGGGAGCAGCATGGTTTATAGGCCTGTTTGCCCTGTGCACCATACTGACCACCATTGAGTATACAGGTCTTGCCAACAAATACAAACAGGCCGATACAAGCCGTCTCTGGGCAACCATTGCGGCATTCACCTTCTATGCAGCCATAGTAGGACTGGCCATCGGACAAGGCGGACCGGCACTCTTCCTTCCGTTCATATTCACCCTCATCGTAATCATGATAAGGGAACTCTATTTCCGCAAGCCCAGCCCCATCAGCGACTGGACCCACACCATGTTCCCGGTGCTCTACATAGCACTCCCGTATGCGCTCACATCAATGCTCGCATTCACGGGCACGGGTGCCGATTCAGGATACAGCCCTGTTATCCCGATTACCCTGTTCGTATTCCTGTGGTGCAATGACGTAGGTGCCTACTGCACCGGATGTACTATAGGCAAGCACAAGCTGTTTGAGAGGATATCACCCAAGAAGACATGGGAGGGAAGCATAGGCGGAGCGGTATTCACCATGCTTGCAGCATACCTGCTCCATAAGTTCCTACCCGACTGGTACAGTTTCCAACCCGCATGGGTATGGGTAGGCATGGCACTCACCGTAGTGCTGTTCGGAACATGGGGTGACCTGATCGAGTCACTCATGAAACGTGAGATGGGCATCAAGGACTCCGGAAAGATCCTGCCCGGACACGGCGGTATGCTGGACCGATTTGACAGCGCTCTGCTGGCTATACCGGCTACCGTGGTTTATCTCAGCCTCGTGGGGTTCTACGCAGGTTGATTTGATGTAGACAAGAGATTTACGATATCATCAGCTGCTCGGTCTGGCGCTCCCGCCGGACCGAGTATGTTTTTCATCTGGTTGTAACCCTCAAGCTGCATGCGGCGCTCCGTGGTATCCGACAGGAGCGGCATGAGATGCTCGCGCACGTTCTCAGGGTTCATGTCACCGCCCAATAGTTCGGGGACAACCTCCGAGAACGATACCAGGTTGACCAGGGATACGAACCTGCACTTTATGAAAAGTTTCCTGAATAACGATGCAGTCATTTTGGCGGGCACCTTGTAGCATACCACCTGAGGCACTTTGAACAGGGCGGTCTCAAGAGTTGCCGTACCCGATGTGACAAGAGCCGCATAGGCCGACTCCAGCACTCCGTAGGTGTTGCCGTACACCTTCTCCACATCATCTCTCTGACCTATGATGCTGTCATAGAACTCTGGTTCTATACCTGGAGCGCATGCCAGCACCGGGCGTATGCAGTCTATATCCTTTATTGCCTCAAGCATGACAGGCAGGTTGCGGCTTATCTCCTGACGGCGGCTTCCGGCAAGCAGAGCAATCACCCTGCGTCCGTCATCCTCAATGGCAGGCTTGCGTTTCTTGTCCTTCAGATAGGCCGATATCTCGTCGACCGACGGATTGCCCACATATCGGATTGAATAGCTGTGACGGCGGAACCAGTCCTCCTCAAAGGGAAGGATGGAGAACATCTCATCGACATAACGGCGGATGCTGTTCACCCTCCAGCTCTTCCAGGCCCACACTTTGGGGGCGATATAGTAGTAAACGGGGATTCCCAGACGGTGTACCTTCTTGGCAAGTGAGAGGTTGAAACCGGGATAGTCAACCAGGATCACTGCATCGGGATTCCAGTCCCTGAGGTCCTGATAACAGAGTCTGGCTCCTCCCAGAATGGTTCCCAGATGGCTTAAGACGGGCCAGAAGCCCATATATGCGAGTTCGCGGTAATGCTTGACCAGCTTACCGCCGGCAGCCTCCATCCGGTCTCCGCCAAAACAACGGAACTCAGCGGAGGAATCTCTGCGTTTGATCGCTTTCATGAGATTGGAGGCATGAAGGTCACCCGATGCCTCTCCCGCTACTATATAGTATTTCATTTATGCAGTTTTGGTGATGTCAAAATTACGATATTTTTCCCATATACCGATTTTTTACAGTAACTTCACACCCTAAAAATATAAACGCATGGGAAAAATCATAGCTTTGGCCAATCAGAAAGGAGGTGTAGGTAAGACTACTACCACCATAAACCTGGCCGCATCGCTCGCCACGCTTGAGAAAAAAGTACTTGTAGTTGACGCTGACCCGCAGGCTAACGCCTCATCGGGACTCGGTATCGACATACAGTCACTCAGCTGCACCGTATATGAGTGTCTCGTGAACGGCAACAACCCCAAGGAGGCCATCATCCAGGCCTGCATTGACGGTCTGTATGTAATGCCTTCACACATTGACCTCGTTGGTGCCGAGCTGGAACTCATGAACATGGAGGGACGTGAGACCGTCATGAAGAAGATGCTTGACACCATAAAGGATGACTATGACTACATCCTGATTGACTGCTCACCCTCACTCGGTCTCATAACAGTGAACTCACTCACTGCCGCCGACTCCATCATCATTCCCGTGCAGTGTGAATATTTTGCCCTTGAGGGTATAAGCAAGCTCCTCAACACCATCCGCATAATCAAGACCAAGCTCAACCCGAGCCTTGACATAGAGGGATTCCTGCTCACCATGTATGACTCACGCCTGCGTCTGAGCAACCAGATATATGACGAGATCAAGAAGCATTTCCAGGAACTTGTGTTCGAGACCATTATCGCACGTAACGTCAAGCTGAGCGAGGCTCCCAGCTACGGACTGCCCGCCATCCTTTACGACGCAGAATCCAAGGGCGCCAAGAACTATCTGGCACTGGCCCAGGAAATCCTTAACAAAAACCAGAGTAAATGACACCTCCCAAGAAATCGGCATTAGGCCGTGGCCTGGATGCCCTCATATCGACAGACTTAGTACAGACACAGGGATCCTCATCAATCAACGAGGTTCCCATAGACCAGATACACGCCAATCCTGACCAGCCCCGTAGGGATTTCGACCCCGAGAGCCTTCAGGAACTCTCCGACTCCATACGCCAGATAGGCATCATCCAGCCCATCACGCTGCGCAAGGTCAAGGAGGGAGATTATCAGATCATAGCCGGTGAGCGCCGTTTCCGCGCCGCCACCATGGCCGGACTCAAGAGCATACCGGCCTATATACGTACAGCCAATGACGAGAATGTCATGGCCATGGCTCTCATTGAGAACATCCAGCGTGAGGACCTGAACTCCATGGAAGTAGCGCTGGCCTGCCAGAACCTCCTTGAGGTTTATGACATGACCCAGGAGCAGCTCTCTTCACGTATAGGAAAGAAACGCGCCACCATAGCCAACTACATACGCCTGCTCAAGCTCCCTGCCGAGATTCAGGTAGCTCTCAAGAACAAGCAGATTGACATGGGTCACGCCCGTGCCCTGCTTGCAATAGACGACCCCCTCAAGCAGCTCCAGCTGTTCCATGAACTGACCAAGTACGGCTATTCCGTACGTATGGTTGAGGACAAGGCACGTCTTATGAATGAGGACAAGCCCGCTCGCAAGAAGAGCACGTCCGATGACGCCCTCGCTCCTCTGGGACATCAGCTCTCCAAGTTCCTGGGCACAACCGTCAAACTCAAATCCAACTCCAAAGGCAAGGGCAGCATCAACATCTCTTTCAAGGATGAGGATGACCTGGCCCGCATAATGCAACTGTTTGACAGGCTCAAGAAATGACCATCAAAGGCGGATTCATAAAAACCGTGCTGCTCACTCTGCTGACAGTGATGACCACCATCCCGGTCAGGTCACAGTCCGGCGGCGGCATCCCGTTCCAGGAGGACTCCGTACGAAACGCCGTGATGGACAGCCTCTACCGCTCTCTCAACGACACAGCAACCTGGGAACGTGAGGTGGAGTTCGTACGCAACCTCTCATTCGACCAGATGGAGGATTCCGCTCTCGTGGATTTCTTTTATCCGGAGCCCAGACGCATGAAGTGGAAGGACATGGAGAGATTCAGACAGGCACAACTCAGACGTAACGTTCCCGAGTGGGAACCCGAGCCCCGTGTGGCCGTATGGTGCTCACTGCTGTTCCCCGGAGGCGGTCAGATATACAACCGCAAATACTGGAAACTCCCCGTCGTTTACGGAGGATATGTGGGTTGCATCTATGCCCTCACCTGGAACCAGGCCACCTATACGGACTACCAGAACGCCTATGTGGACATAATGGACAGCGACCCCAACACCAAGAGCTACGAGGATTTCCTGCCGCCCAACTACCAAATCGACACCGACACCGAGACCTGGCTCAAGGATGTGTTCAAACAGCGCAAGAACAAATACCGCCGTTACCGCGACCTGAGTATCTTTGCTTTTGCCGGCATGTACCTGATATCGGCCATAGACGCCTATGTCGATGCAGAGCTCTCGCACTTTGACATATCCAAGGACCTGAGCCTGGACCTGCACCCTAATTTCATGATGGACCACAGGGGAACACCTACAGCAGGATTCTCCCTTGCATTGAGTTTAAGATGAGTAACAGAACCATATATACCTTGACTTTAGCCTTGGCTCTGACCTCAGGCGGTTTGTCAGCCCAGGAGCAGCAGGATGCCCCGGAGATTGACATGCCTGTTGACACCACGGCTGTCTGTCTGGACTCCCTGAGCCTGGAACTGCCCGAGAGCATGAACTTTGATGTGGACAGCCTCATGTTTCTCTGGCACGCCAAGCAGTTCTCCTATGACCAGGACTGTCTGGAGAGCTCCATCAACCCCAAATTCAGCGACACGGTCTATGCCGAGCGTCTGAGCTCCCTCCCCACCATTGTGGAGATGCCCTACAACTACGTGACCCGCAACTCCATCGACGCATATATGGGTCGTAACCGCAACGTGATATCATTCGCGCTGGGTGTGCTCCCCGTGTATGAGGACATATTCGTGGAGGCCCTCATGAAATATAACGTACCCATAGAACTCAAATATCTGCCCATAGTTGAGTCAGCCCTCAAGCCGAGAGCCTACTCGCGCGCCGGCGCCGCCGGTATGTGGCAGTTCATATACTCCACCGGACGCAAGTACGGACTCTACGTGAACAGCCTGGTCGATGACCGCTATGATATAATAAAGGAGTCCGATGCCGCCGCACGCCACCTTCGTGACCTCTATGACATGTTCGGAGACTGGTCGCTGGCCATATCGGCCTATAACTGCGGTCCGGGCAACATCACAAAAGCCATCACCCGCTCAGGCGGCAAGCACGACTTCTGGGACCTCTATCCCTACCTGCCCCGTGAGACCCGCGGCTATCTGCCGGCTTTCATCGCCGTCAACTACGCCATGAGTTTCTATCAGGAGCACGGAATCTGCCCCATGGAGTCAGCCCGTCCGCCCCAGACCGACACCCTCCATGTAAGCAAGAACCTACATATAGGACAGCTCACCCACTATTGCGGCATAACAGAGGCTGAGTTCAAGGCGCTCAACCCGCAGTACCTGACCGAGGTCATACCGGGAGCCTACCGCACCTGTGTCCTGACCCTGCCTCAGCAGTATATACGTCCGCTTGTGGAGGCCGGTGATTCCCTTTACGAGTATGACAAGGAGAAGTTCTTCCCCAAGTCCAAGCTGGCTTACATTGATGACGACATGAAGAACCGCGTGACCTACGTGACCCACAAGATCAAGTCAGGCGAGACGCTCGGCTCCATAGCCATCAAGTACCACACCACCGTAAAGAACATCAAGAACTGGAACAACCTTAAGAGTGACAATATCAGGGCCGGTAAGACCTTGAGGATATATAACCGATAAAAAGTTCAGGCAAGATGAGTGAAGATAATCTTTTTTCGCCCGATGAAGAAAGACTCATAGATGAGGCCTTCCAGCATCTTATTGACTCCTATCTCCAGACCAAGCACCGCAAGAAGGTGGAGATAATCACCAAGGCGTTCCAGTTTGCGCGTCAGGCCCATAAGGGTGTGCGCCGCCATTCAGGAGAGCCCTACATCATGCACCCGCTGGCCGTGGCGCAGATTGTCTGTTCTGAGATAGGACTCGGATCCACCTCCATCTGCTCCGCCCTGCTCCATGACGTGGTCGAAGATACCGACTACACCACCGATGACATAAAGAACGTGTTCGGTCCCAAGATCGCCCAGATCGTGGACGGACTCACCAAGATAGCCGGCGGCATATTCGGCGACAAGGCATCGGCCCAGGCCGAGAACTTCAAGAAGCTGCTGCTCACCATGAATGACGATATACGCGTGATCCTCATCAAGATTGCCGACCGTCTTCATAACATGCGTACCCTGGACAGCATGCAGCCCCGCAAGCAGTATAAGATAGCAGGTGAGACTCTGTACATATACGCCCCCCTGGCCTACCGTCTGGGACTCAACCAGATCAAGACTGAACTCGAGGACCTGAGTTTCAAGTACGAGCATCCCGCCGAGTACAGGGACATACAGGAAAAGCTGAACTTCTCACGCGAGGAGCTGAACAACATATACGACGAATTTACCGCCCCCATAACCGAGAAGCTCGATGAGCTGGGTGTCAAGTACAAGATGTTCGGCCGTATCAAGTCACCCTACTCCATCTGGAAGAAGATGAACAAGAACAATCTTACTTTCGATGAGGTGTATGACATCCTGGCTGTAAGAATCGTGTTCGACCCCACATCGCCCGATAAGGAGAAAAGCGAGTGCTTTGACATCTATCTGGCGCTGACCAAGATATACAAGTCACATCCCGACCGTCTGCGTGACTGGCTCACCAACCCCAAGGCCAACGGCTACCAGGCTCTCCACGTGACCCTGATGAGCAACTCAGGCCAGTGGGTAGAGGTTCAGATCCGCAGCCGCAGGATGAACGACATAGCCGAGCAGGGTATCGCAGCACACTGGAAGTATAAGGACGGTTCCTCCTATGAGGAGGATGAGACCGAACTCACCCACTGGCTGGAGACCATCAAGGAAATACTTGAGGACCCACAGCCTGACTCCATGGATTTCCTGGATACCATAAAGCTCAACCTCTACTCATCGGAAATATTCATATTCACCCCCAAGGGCGAGCTGCGTACCATGCCGCAAGGCAGTACCGTACTTGACTTTGCATTCACCATACACACCTTCATGGGCACCAACTGCATAGGCGCCAAGGTGAACCACAAGCTGGAGGCCATCAACTACGAGCTCAAGAGCGGTGACCAGGTTGAGATTCTCACATCCAAATCACAGAAGATCAACCCCGAGTGGCTCGACTTCGTGACTACCGCCAAGGCCCGCGGCAAGATCAAGCAGATACTGCGCAAGGAGGAGCGTGCCAACCAGAAATTCGGTGAGGCCATATTCCATGAGTTCCTGGAGAAGGAGGACATGCAGATTGACTCCGACAAGATGGAGCGCATATGCCGTCTTCACGGCATGAACAACCGTGACGAGCTTATGGTTGCACTCGGCCAGAAGAAGATCATATTGGGTGATGCCGAGCGTAATATTATAAAAGGTGAGAGTGAGAGCTGGTACCGCAGGTTCTGGTCATCGTTCTCATCGTCCTCATCGAAAGATAAGGATAAGGATAGTTCCGATAACAGCCAGTCCAGCGTTGATGTCAAGAAGACACTCATCATCAACGACATGGATATGCACAAATATACGTTCGCGCCCTGCTGTAACCCTGTACCGGGCGATGCCGTGCTGGGTTTTGTCGATGAGAAGGGTCATATAACCATCCACAAGCGCAAGTGCGAGATGGCCAACAAGCTCAAGTCAGGCAAAGGCAACCGCATACTGACTGTGGAGTGGCAGATTGAGAACAGCCTGTTCCCCGTATCCATCTATATCAAGGGCCTGGACAGCATAGGAACGCTGAGTAAGGTCACCGATGTCATATCGGGCAAGATGAACGTGAATATCAACAAGCTTGTGATTGAATCCAAAAAGGGACTCTTTGAAGGTACCATAAGCGTCATGGTCCACAGCCTGGGTGACGTGGATACCATTCAGAAGGAACTCAAGAAAATCAAGAATATCACAACGGTTGTCCGCAAGGAGGAGTAGCGTCAAGCTCCTCAAGGATAGCCATAAGCTCCTCACGCACAGCTTTAAGACGCTCCACTACGTCATGTGAGTCAGTAGTGGTCTGCGGATTCTCCTTGATACGGGTCTTGGCACCCTTTATGGTCAGGGACTTCTCCTTTACCAGATGGTTCACCAGCTTTATCTGCTCAATATCCTGAGCGGTATAATGCCTTACGCCCTTGGCGTTCTTCTTGGGAGATATCTCCTTGAACTCCTTTTCCCAATAGCGCAGCGTACTCTCGGGGATCTCAAGCATATCGGAGACCTCCTTGATAGAGTAATATTTCTTAAGGACCTTGTTGGGATTAAGTGCCATATCAGTCAAATACTTTACCGTGATTCTCAGCCAGATTAACCATCTCCTCGTACTGCTCGGCATCCAGGTCCATGAAGTAGTAATTGATGGGGTTCACGTCACTGCTACCCACAATCACCTCATAATGGACATGGGGACCCGTACTCTTACCTGTCGAACCAGCCTTGGCTATCTCCTCGCTGCGAACCACCTTCTGGCCCTCCTTGACCAGTATCTTGCTCAGGTGGGCGTACCTTGTTTTGTAACCGTAGCCGTGGTCGATCTCAACCAGGTTGCCGAATCCGGTCTTCCATCGGGCATAGACCACCTTACCGTTACCTGTGGCATAAACAGGAGTACCGGTATCACATGCAAAGTCCATTCCGTGATGGAATCGGCGTACGTGATATATGGGGTCGTTACGCCATCCGTAACCGGAAGCCGTACGTTTAAGATCCTTGTTCGATACCGGCTGGATGGCAGGTATGCAGGCCAGTTTGTCCTCCTGCTCACGTGACAGCTCCACTACCTCGTTGAAGGAGCGGGTCTGCATGTAGAGCTTTTTCTCGAGCATATCGACCTTCTGTGACGTGCTGATCACCAACTGAGCGTTGGAGAGGTCGTTGAGTTCGGCATAACGGTTGGTGCCGTTGAATCCGGCCTGTCTTACGTTCTCCGGCACGGGATCGGCCTCAAGGAGCACGCGGTAGAGATTGTCGTCACGCTCCTCTATGTCATGGAGCACCAGAAGCGCGTCATCAACCTTACGCGAAAGCACGCGGTACTGGGACTGAAGACGGCTGTTCTCCTCAATGAGGTCACCCATCTGGGGGGTGCTGATGGCGAACCAGTAGATGATAAAGAATACTCCGCCCAGTATGACTGCCAGGAGCAGTCTCCATACCCAGGACATGAATCTCTGTCCTATGGTCGGGAAGACCCTGCGGTAAACCCTGCGGTTCGGATCGTACTGATAGTAAACTTTTCTCATCTTACAGGTGCAAATTGCTGTTACACTATATTTAATAATGTGGCAACACGCAAAAGTAGCGAAAAAGCATTACCTTTGCAAACCCAAACGCAAATAACACACTTAAGATATGATGACAGCAAAGGAAATACGTGATTCCTACAAGCGTTTCTTTGAGAGCAAAGGACACCTGATTGTCCCGTCAGCCCCTATGGTAGTCAAGGATGACCCCACACTTATGTTCACCAATGCCGGAATGAACCAGTTCAAGGATATCATTCTGGGAAACCGCGCCCCGCAGAGCCGTCGCGTAGCCGATTCGCAGAAGTGTCTGCGTGTAAGCGGCAAGCACAACGACCTGGAGGAGGTAGGTCACGATACCTACCACCACACCATGTTCGAGATGCTGGGTAACTGGTCTTTCGGTGATTATTTCAAGAAAGAGGCTATCAGCTGGGCATGGGAGTATCTGGTCGACGTCCTTAAACTCGATCCCAAGAACCTCTACGCTACCGTATTCGAAGGCAGCAAGGAGGAGGGTCTGGAGCGCGACAACGAGGCTGCTGCCATCTGGGAGCAGTACCTCCCCAAGGATCATATCCTGAACGGTAACAAGCATGACAACTTCTGGGAGATGGGCGATACAGGTCCCTGCGGCCCATGCAGCGAGATCCATATGGACTCACGCTCCGATGAGGAGAAGGCAGCCGTACCCGGACGCGAGCTGGTAAACAAGGACCATCCCCAGGTTATCGAGATATGGAACCTTGTGTTCATGCAGTACAACCGCAAGGCCGACCACTCACTGGAGCCCCTGCCCGCCAAGGTTATCGATACCGGTATGGGATTCGAGCGTCTGGTACGTACACTCCAGGGCAAGCAGTCCAACTATGACACCGACGTGTTCCAGCCCATCATCAAGGAGATAGGCAAACTCACCGGCAAGCAGTACGGTAAGGATGAGAAGATTGACATAGCCATGCGCGTTGTGGCAGACCACATACGTACCATCGCATTCTCCATCACCGACGGCCAGCTGCCTTCAAACGCCAAGGCCGGTTATGTGATCCGCCGTATCCTGCGCCGTGCAGTACGTTACGCCTACACATTCCTTGGTCAGAAGGAGGCCTTCCTCTACAAGCTTCTGCCCGCCCTCATAGAGAATATGGGTGAGGCCTATCCCGAGCTCGGCGCTCAGAAGGTTCTCATTGAGAAGGTCATCATTGAGGAGGAGGAGTCATTCCTCCGCACCCTGGAGACCGGCATAAAGATGCTTGACAAGGTCATGTCCGATGCCAAGGCAGCCAATTCAACTGTCATAAGCGGTGTGAATGCATTCACGCTCTACGATACTTACGGATTCCCGCTTGACTTGACCGAGCTCATACTTCGTGAGAACGGCATGACCGTCAACATTGACGAGTTCAACGCCGAGATGGCCAAGCAGAAGGCCCGCGCCCGTAACGCCGCCGCCGTTGAGAACGGTGACTGGGTTGTCCTCAAGGAGGGCGAGACCGAGTTCGTAGGTTATGATTTCACTGAGTACGAGACCTCCGTTCTGCGCTACCGCGAGGTTAAGCAGAAGAGCGGCGTCATATACCAGATTGTACTTGACAAGACTCCCTTCTATGCTGAGATGGGCGGTCAGGTAGGTGACACCGGCGTCATAGTAAGCGAATTCGAGACTATAGAGATCATAGACACCAAGAAGGAGAACGGACTCCCCATACATATCACCAAGAAGCTCCCCGAGCATATGGATGCTCCCATGATGGCTTGCGTCGACACCGACAAGCGTCGTGCCTGCGAGGCCAACCATACCGCCACCCACCTGCTCGACGAGGCCCTGCGTGAGGTACTCGGCTCACATGTTGAGCAGAAGGGATCACTCGTAACACCCGACGGCCTCAGGTTTGACTTCTCACATTTCCAGAAGGTGACCGATGAGGAGCTGCGCCAGGTTGAGCGTCTGGTCAATGAGAAGATCCGTGAGGACCTGCCCCTGCAGGAGCACCGTGACCTGCCTATCGAGGAGGCCAAGAAGCTCGGCGCCATTGCACTGTTCGGTGAGAAATACGGTGACAAGGTCCGCGTGGTACAGTTCGGTAACTCCATAGAGTTCTGCGGTGGCGTACACGCCTCCTCAACCGGCCGTATCGGCATGTTCAAGATTACATCGGAGAGCTCAATCGCTGCAGGCGTACGCCGTATCGAGGCTCTTACCGGCCAGGCTGTAGAGGATATGGTCGCTTCACTCCAGGATACCATCGGATCTCTCAAGGCCCTGCTGCCCGGCACTTCACTTGAGGCATCGGTCAAGAAGGCAATTGAAGAGAACGCATCACTCAAGAAACAGCTTGAGGAGTTCCAGAAGGAGAAAGCCGGCCAGCTCAAGGGTAATCTGATCGCTCAGGCAAAAGAGATAAACGGCGTAAAGGTAATCAGCGCAGTCATATCAGCATCGGCCGCTATGGCTAAGGATCTGGTATTCGGCATACGCGGAGAACTGACCACAGGCACTGTCGTAATCATCGGCAGCCAAGAAGCCGGCAAGCCTATGCTTACCGTCAGCGTCAGCGATGACCTCACAGCCCGCTTCAACGCAGGCCAGATGGTTCGCGAGGCAGCCAAGCTCATCCAGGGCGGTGGCGGCGGCCAGCCTCACTTTGCAACCGCCGGCGGCAAGAACGCTGAGGGTCTGCAGGCTGCTGTGGATTCTCTCCTCAAAACTATAGGATAAACCATCCGGCGGGGACTCGCTGCTTCGCGACGCTCGGTCTATTTTTGACTTTCTTGGCCTACGGCCTTGAAAGTCCGGGACAGGATCCTATCTGCGTATCAGGTACACGACATCTTTTTAGTTTGGGGCGGCGGCGCCCCAAACCCGTTCCGCGGGATAAATCCCGCTCCACTCTGCCGGCCTCCGGCCGGGTAAAACCATCCCCTCGCTTGCTACGCTTGCGAGGGGATGGTTTTACTGAGTGCAACTGGAAACCCATTTGCGTATCGGTAATATCGGGTTATTAATCTTTTGTGCTATTCCGGCCAGTTAACAAGATAAACCGTCTGCGTAGCGCGTGTAACCGCCGTATAGAGCCAGCGGTAATAATCCTCGTCGCGGCCATCGTCCGGCACGAATCCCTGATCGATAAAGATATTCTTCCATTGACCGCCCTGCGCCTTATGACAGGTAACCGCATAGGCGTATTTGATCTGGAGTGCGTTGAAATGGGGGTTCTCACGCAGCTTCTTCATTTTCTCCTTCCTGGTAGGAATCTCCTCGTAGTCCTCCATGACAGAGTTGAACAGTTTGTCGCTCTCCTCCTTGGTCAGCGACGGAGACTCGCTGTGAAGCGTATCGAGCATGAGCGTGACATCCATCTCCAGGTCCCCGTAGTCGGGCAGCGAGATGACGGCATCCTCAAAACGGAATCCGTACATCTCCCGCTGGCGGCGAACCCTGCGTATGACAGCTATGTCACCGTTGGCTATGAATGAGGGTATATTGGAATACGAGTCCGCGTCATCATCGGTCATAAGACGTTCGGTCCAGTAGTAATTGTTCTTGACAATCATGATGCTGTCACCGCGGTTGAGCTCGTCCTCACGGTCCAGTATGGCATTCCTGATTCCGTTGTTATATATGATGGCACGTTTGTTGGAGCGGCACAGCACCATGGTCTCGTCAATGCCGTCACGGCTGTAGCAACCGCTGATGGCCTCTATAAGGTCACTTCCCGATATCCTTACAACATCCTTGAAGCCGTCCAGCCTGAAGCGGAACCGTCCGGGCATGTCGGGGCGTACGGCAAACTCGCGCAGCGCCGTGGCATTGCTAAGTATTCCCGACTCCTGCATCTGGCGCATGACGGTCTCCAGACAGAACTCCGATACGTTAAGCCCGTAGGTGGAGAGCATCTGAGCGGAGAGTCCGGGGCTGTCAGTCTCACCCACAGGAGGCAGCTGAGCCTGGTCTCCGAGCATGAGCAGGCGGCAGTCCTTACCCGCATATACATAGCTTATCAGGTCATCCAGCAGACGGCCTGTGCCGAACATGGAGCCGGACAGCCCCTCATTCGATATCATGGAGGCCTCATCGACCAGGAACAGGGTGTGCTCATGCAGGTTGCGGTCCAGTTGGAAGGAGCCCACATCAAGTATGGATTTCTGGCGGTATATCTTCTTGTGTATGGTGCAGGCGGGAAAACCCGATGTGTTGGAGAACACCTTGGCGGCACGTCCGGTGGGAGCCATCAGTACGACACGGCGGTTATGCTTTACGAGTGTGCGGACAAGAGCGCTGACTATGGCCGTCTTTCCGGTACCGGCGTAACCCTTAAGGAGGAACACCTGCCGGGGAGCCGTCTCACTCATGAAACCGGCAAGTCTGTTGATGGCCAGAATCTGTTCGTGAGTAGGCTCAAACGGGAATTCCTGCGCAATATCCTGAAAAAGAGGAGCAATCATCACACTCAAAAGCAAAAAAATGTTGTTTTATGGATAAATACGGAGAATTGTTCTATTTTTGCGATGCGAAAATAAATAAAAACATCCGATATGAAAAAACTCGTAAACGTTCTTCTTACACTCTGCATTGTAGCACTTTTGTACATTGTTGTAGAAAGCATTATGAACCCCATCAGATTTGCGGAGGAGAAGGAAAGACGTGACCAGGCTGTCATTGAGCGTCTGAACGACATCCGCAATGCACAGATGGAGTACAATCATTTGAACGGCAAGGGTTACTGCGACAATTTTGATACACTTGCAGAGTTCATCAGAACAGCCCAGCTTCCTATCGTAAAGAAGGTTGGTGAGCTCACTGATAACCAGCTCGAGAACAACTGGACAGAGAACAAGGTCCTGACACTCTATGCAAAGGCCCGTTCAGCTGAGATTGAGGCAGCAAAACTTACAGGCCGCAGAGCAGCCAACAAGAAGATTGAGGCCGATACCCTCTGGCAGCAGGCTGAGAGAGAGGGCTTCATCAAGATACTTGACGATGGCACCAAGGAGTTCCTGTTCAGCCGTGAGACTGCATGGGTAAGCCTTTACGACTCTCTCTATCATGGCAGAATCGACCCGGATTCACTCCGTTATGTTCCTTTCAGCAACGGCAAGGAGTTTGAGTTGTCAATATCAGTAGACAGCTCCAAGATCGGTATCCCCACCTACAGCTTTGAGGCAAAGGTTCTGTTCGTAGACTACCTCGGCGAGACCAGTGAGAATGGCGGACTTGACAAGCAGGAGATCATCAACCTCCTCGAGGACTGCGACGACCGCGGCCGCTATCGTGGACTTAAGATCGACAACAACTCAGGTAACTGGGAATAATAGATACCTTGCGAGTAATAAGCGGTATATACAAACACAGAAGGTGGGACGTGCCTAGAACATTCAGTGCACGTCCCACCACTGATTTTGCCAAGGAGAGCCTGTTCAACATCCTGGCAAACAGGATCGATCTGGACGGAGCCACCGCTCTGGACCTGTTCTCAGGCACCGGCAGCATAAGCATAGAACTCGTATCAAGAGGCTGCTCGCATGTGGTAAGCGTGGAGAAGGAACCCGCCCACTACAACTTCATCTGCAAGGTCATGGATACCGTCCAGACCAAGAACTGCCTTCCCGTCAAAGGCGACGTATTCAAATACATAGCAGGTTGCAGCACGCAGTTTGACTTTATCTTTGCCGACCCTCCCTATCAGTTGGAGAATATCAGCGAGATTCCGGACCTCATATTTGACGGAAACCTGCTTGCCCCCGACGGCATATTCGTGCTGGAGCACGGCAGCAAGAACAACTTCGCGGATCACCCGCGGTTCACCGACATGAAAGTGTACGGTTCAGTACACTTCTCCTTCTTTAAATAGGATTACGCATAGCCCTGCGTGCCTGACGTGTACCGAATACATTGGCGCGCAGTATGAAGTGGAGCATGATATAGCTGTGTATATCATTGTTCTTGGTATCGGTACGTCCTGTGGTGGAGACCGTACGGGTCACGTTGGTCTCGTCATTCAGGATATCGTAGTACTGTATCTGGAGCGTTCCGGCGTTACCGCGCAGGAAGCTGATTGACGCATTGGCATTCCATATAAGGTCATCACGGTTATAGGAGCCGCTGTAACCGCGACGGCTCTGCATGGTTATATCGGTACCTATGTTTACGTTCCTCCAAGGCAGGCGGGCATTGGCACGGCCTCCGTAGCTGAAGGTGTAAGTATCCATATTACCGTTCTGACGCATGCTGTTCTCGGAGTGGTTGTAGCTGAACCTTCCGTTGGCGGTTATCTCCAGCCAGTCGGTACGGTATGTGACCGATGCATTCTCACCCGCCGTCACGCTCTCGGTGGTACTCAGAACCGCGCCTCCGTTACCGGCCATCACCCTGCTGTTTATGCTACCCGTCCTCATATAACTCTCCTGATGACGGAACGAGCCGTTGGCACTGGTGGAGTAACGCCACTTGGAGTTGGGAATGGTCTGGTTGTAAGTCAGGTTGAATGATGAACTCCAGTTGGTCCAGAATCCCTCCATGTTCTGTGGCTGTGTCATGGATATACCGGTCACAGGGTCATAGTCCGTTTTCTGTGATATGTTACGCAGCGAGTTCTCCAGCGACCAGCGTATGTTGATGGTCTTCTGGGTCTCCTGTATATAATCCTGATAGTTCAGTTCAAAGGTGTTGCGGAGTGTAGGCAACAGGCCCGGATTACCTTTCCTTATATTAAGGGGGTTGCTTATGGAGTCCGTAATATCCATCATATCCTCCATGCTGGGCTGGCTGGTGTTGGTGCGCAGGGTCATCTGAATGCTGCGCTGACGGTTGAACCTGTATCGGTAGTTAAGCGAGGGACTCCAGTTATATACCACACGTGAGGTGTCACCTATGACACGGCCCATATACTGGAAATTATCCATCCCGGTATACTGAGGCATGAAGTTCACGCCTATGTTCAGGTTGTGGTTGTTCCTGTTGTAACGGAACTGCAGCGTGAACGTGTGGTTACGTGTTATGTTGGTGGCGGTACGGCTCAGCTCGCTGTTACGGTACTGCTGCAACTCATAAGGCAGGTACCAGTCATCCTCCCAGTCATCATAACGGTCGCCCTGTGATGGCAGCACGTAGGTCTCACGGTTGGTGTTGCGGCGGCTCACCTGTATCTGATAGCTCAGCTGAATGTTACCGCGGCCCGAGTCAATCGGCTCGCTCCACATTATACGTCCGGATATGTTGCTGTTGTCGGTAGGACTCACGTTATAGCGGTTCATGACGGTGTCACGGGTATGCATCTGATAGTATATCTGACTGGAGTGCGAGTAACTGTCATTGGTACCCTTGGTCATATTGAACGTCATGCGCGCGGTAAAGTTACGGCCTTGGTCATTGAACCGTTTGTTGAACTGGAACTCACCGGCCACCTGGTTGTTGCCCGTCTCGCTGTGGTTGGCGCTCACCTGTGAGTTCACACCGATGGAGTCCAGCAGTTCCGGGGTTAGTGAGGTATACTCGTCAAGGATGTTGACCATATCGGTCGCAACATACGGGTCTGTGTTGAATGTCACTGATCCGCTTGCGGAGTTGCTGTGGTTGCGGCTAATCTGGAAACTGGGACGGAATATGATGTTGATTGACGAATCCGGATTCCACTCCAGACGGAACTCTCCGTTCATGCTGCCGTTACCGCTGTTGCTGTTCGAGCGGTTGTTACGGAATGAGGCCGATGCATAATCGGTCACGAACGTCTCTGACTCCGACTCGCTTACCGAGCGTGACGAGGTGCCGTTAAAACGCACGTTACCTCCCACCACCAGCGGGTACTCGTTACGGCGGTACGGCAACGGGTCGCCTATGTTCTTGGCAAAGTTCACACCTATCTGGGTGTTGTAGCTAACACCGTTGCCTCGGCCTGAGTTCTGTGTATTGGCGTTGACGGAGAGCTGCGTGTTGGCCTGGAAGCGGTTGAGCGTGTATCGGCCCGAATAGAGATATTTGATCCAGTCGCCGTAGTCGTTCTTGCCTACCGGCTTTCCTATGCCTCCGTCTATATTATGAAGCCAGCCGTTACGCATGTTGGGTTTTATCTCCAGGTCCATCACCGTCTCATCCTCACCGTCGTCAATGTTTGTTATACGGGCCAGGTCACTCTGGCGCTGATAGGTCTTGATACGGTGTATTATGTTGACCGGAAGGTTCTTGGTCGCCATCTGACGGTCATTGCCAAAATACTCCTGACCGTCTACGAGGATTCTCGATACGGTACGTCCGTTCACTGTTATGCCGCCGTTCTCATCGACCTCCACACCGGGAAGACGCTTTAACAGCTCCTCCAGCACAGATCCCTCCGGAACACGGAAAGCGTTCACGTTGAACATAAGGGTATCATCGACCACCTGGGTCGGCGGCATGGTCTCCTCTATGACCGCCTCGGCAAGCATGATGCTCGTCTCGTACATACGGAACACGCCCAGCGCCCTCTCGCGGTCATCCTTTATTATCTTGAAACTGAAATCCAGGGGAGTGTAACCCATAAAGGAGTAACGCAGCATGTATTCTCCTACGGGTACCTTCTTTATATTGAACCAACCCTCATTGTCCGATATGGTTCCGTATACGAATGTGGTGTCAGGGAGCTCATAAAGCTGCACGGTAACCTGCGGCATGTTATCCTGGGTGGAGCCGTCTATGAGGTGACCGTTTACGGTAGCCTTACCTGTCAACTTGGACTTCTCCTTGGTCTCGTTACGCTGGGCCCAGCTCAGCGAGGGAACAAGAAGTGACAAGATGGTCAGTAACAGTAAGACTCTCTTCATATAACAGGTTTTTGTAACTTTTTGACTCGGTACCTTAGATATGGTTTAATTTGTTGTAAGCCGCAGGCAATTGTATTACTTTTGCGTATTATGCAACAGGTATTCTCCGATATACTGGCCAAGGCGCTTCAGGATGAGGCTCTCGCTCATGGTCACTCCTACCCTGAGGGAGGTGCTCAGGCATGGGGTAAGGTGGGTGCCGCCTATCTGGGGTTCGCGCTCTGCCACCTGGCACCTCCCACCCTGCGCGGCATCCAGTATAATACCCGTGAGCTGTTCGGTCCCGTGATCCTGGAATGCAAATGGTATGACTCGCTCAAACAGCAATGCCTGGGAGGTCAGCAGTCCATACATGCGCTCCTGCCCTCCGGCGGCGGTTCCCTTATGGAATCAGAGATCACAGCCGACCTGCTGCTGGAGATGTTTGATTTCTGCCGTGAAGGCTGAACGCAGCATCGCGGAAACCGAAAATTAAGGGTTATAAAGAATTCCGAGCAAAAAAAATTGAGATTTATTGGATAATCTCACAAAAAGAGATACCTTTGTGCCCGGTTTTGAAAGCCGCAAGACTTCAAACAGTCGGCGGGGTGTAGCTCAGCCCGGTTTAGAGTACGCGTCTGGGGGGCGTGTGGTCGCTGGTTCGAATCCAGTCACCCCGACTGAAAAAGAACGGTTCCTTTCGGAATCGTTCTTTTTTGTATATTCGCAATTTAAGCAAGAGTTTTACGTTATGAATAATGCAACATACATAATCTGTGCCGTAGTACTGCTGCTCATCTTCGTCCTGTATTATCTGGACCGCTACAACAAGATAAACAGAATACGCCGTAATATGGAGTCCGATGAGACGGCAGCACCCGAGCCCGAGCCTGTTCCGGCCGGTGAATGCTGTGGCAAGCACGCCGTCTGCGAGAAACAGAAACTGGCAGAGGCACGCCTGCGTCAGGCACAGTATTTTGATGATGAGGACCTTGACCGGTTCCGCGGCCGCAGTTCCGACTCCTATCAGGACGACGAGGTCGAGGAGTTCCGCTACGTGATGTACACCATGCAGCAGAATGAGGTCAGAGAGTGGATGGAGTGTCTTCAGGCAAGAGAGATAGAACTGCCCGATGAACTCAAGGAAGAGTGTTATTCAATGATGAACGAGATAGATTGAACTGCCCTGAATGAATCTTAGAAAGCCGGTCCTGTACATCTGTCTGTTGTCGCTCCTGGCAGTGACAGCAGGTTGTTCCACGTCCAGGAATACCGCCTTCTCACGTTTCTATCAGTCTACCGTAACCCGCTACAACGTCTATTTCAACGGCAGCGAGGCTTACAAGAAGGGATATGAAGCCCAGGAACGGGCCAAGCAGGACAACCTGCTGGAGATTCTGGACCTCTACCCCATAAGTGACAAGAGGGTGCACAACCTGGGCAAGGCGGACTACGACATCGCCATAGAGAAGGCCCAGAAAGGTATCAAGCTGCACTCCATTACCGTCAAGCCCAAGAAAAAGAAAGGCACCCCGTCGGCTGCCGACAAGGCCTATCAGGCCAAGAACGAATACAACCCGTTCCTTTGGCATGCATGGATGCTTATGGCCGATGCCCAGCGCCAGAAAGGAGAATTCATAGAGGCCGCCAGCACCTACTCCTACATAGCCAAACTCTACTATGACGAGCCCCAAATCGTGGCTGAAGCACAGTACAAGATGGCCCAGTGCTATTCCGAGATGGACTGGAACTACGAATCGGAGGAGCTTTTCCAGCGCTCCGCCCAGACCAAGCTCGACAACGCCCGTTACCAGGACTACCAGTCACGTCTGGCATCGCACCTGCTGCATCAGGAGCGTTATGAGGAGAGCATACAACCCCTGGAGGAGTCACTCAACCGCAAGGGAGTAAGCAAGCGCCAGCGTATCCGCGAGCGTTATCTGCTGGCTCAGCTCTACAAAACCACCGGACGCGACCAGGATGCCTATCAGATGTTCGGCAAAGTCATACGCATGAGCCCTCCCTATGAAATTGAGTTCCATGCACGCATCCAGCAGACCGAGACCATGGCCCGCAGCTCCGGCGTGCGCAAGACCATGCGCAAACTCAAACGGATGGAGCGTGACCCCAACAACAAGGAGAAACTGGACCAGATATACTACGCCATGGGTAACATATACCTTACCCGCGGCGATACCGCCACTGCCCTCAGCCTATACAACACCGGATTAGACAAGAGCGCCAAGAGCACCACACCCGAGAAAGGCATACTGCTGCTCACCATGGCCCAGCTCTACTGGGACACCAAAGACTATCCAAACGCCTCACGCTGCTACTCCCAGGCTGTGGGCATGATAGGAACCGCCCATAAGGACTACAAGACCGTCAAACTGCGTTCCGAGGTCCTGGAGGATCTGGTAGCCCACACCCAGACCGTGAAACTGCAGGACAGCCTCCAGTGGCTCTCCACCCTTCCTGAGGAGAGACTCCTTTCGGTCATAGACAAGGTCATTGAGGACCGTAAGGAGCGTGACCGTCTTGAAGAGGAGCGCCGCAGGCAGGAAGAGAAGGAAGCGGCCCGTCAGGGTTCAAACGCCCAGATGTCAATCACCGATGACGGGACCTCAGGAGGCTGGTATTTCTACAACACCAAGGCGGTGGAGCGAGGCAAGAAGGATTTCGTAAAGCAGTGGGGAGAGCGTCCGCTTGAGGACAACTGGCGCCGCTCCAACAAGAGCACGCTTGCACCCATTGAGACCTTCAGGGATCCTGAAGGCAGTCTCTCCGACACCATCATGGTCGATTCCCTGGGTATTGCCCGGGATTCCATACCTGCCGATACCCTGTCGACCGATCCCTATACACGCGAGTATTACATCCAGCAGATACCCTACACCCAGGAGGCCAAGGAAAAGTCCGACAAGCTCATATCGGCCGCCCTGCTTGGACAGGGTCTCATTTACAAGGACCGCCTCTCGGAGTACCCCGATGCCGAGCGCTCACTGCTGCGCATAGTCAACGACTATCCCGAGTCAACAGAGGCCGATGAGGCCATGTATAACCTCTACCTCATGTATTCGCTGTGGGGAAGGCCGGCCGATGCCGATATCTGCAAGAATCAGATGCAGGCCCTGTGGCCCGAGAGCGACTACACCGTCATGGTATGCGACTCCGACTACATAGACAACGCCCGATACGGCAAGCACCGCGAGGACTCCATCTATGCCGTCACATACGCAGCCTACAGGGAGGGTGACATACAGACCGTACGCCGCAACTGTGAGATATCGGCCGGAAAATACCCCAAGGGAGTGAACCGTGCCAAGTTCATGTTCCTGGATGCGGCTCTCGACCTGCAGTACGGCGACGTAGACTCCTTCATGGATAAGCTCAAGGAGATTGTAAGCAAATACCCCGAGGAGGAGATAAGCCGGTTTGCAGGACTCATAGCTCAGGGAATCCAGAACGGTCGCATACTGCAGTCCACCTCATTCAGTTCCATCTGGGACCGTCGTAACGGCACTGCCGAGTCATCGGCCACAGACAGCATCAAGCCACAGTTCAGCGACAACCGCTACCAGACCTTCATATTCCTCCTGGCCTGGCCCGACGGCGAACTTGACCGCAACCAGCTGCTGTTTGAGATGGCCCGATACAACTTCAGCAACTACATGATGCGAAACTTTGACATAAGTTTTGACACTCAGCAGGGAATAGGTATGATGCAAGTCGGAGATTTCCTTAACTTTGACGAAGCTTACGTTTATTGCAAGGGACTCTATGACGATGCCGATATGGCCGCAAAGCTGAGCGGAATAAAACCGGTCATCATAACACGTGAGAACCTCAAGATACTCCTAAGCCACTACAGCTTCAACGAGTATCAGGAGTTCTATGACGAACATTTCTTGAGCATACCCGAGTTCGATATAGACGGAGCCACACTGTTTGAAGAATACACCGACGATGGAGAATAAGAACGGAACACTACTCTGGGTCGATGATGAGATTGACCTGCTCAGGGCGCACATACTGTTCCTTGAGAACAAAGGCTATGAGGTTGACACCGTGACCAACGGCCACGATGCTCTGGGCATGTGCCGTGAGCGTCAGTATGACCTCGTACTGCTCGATGAGCATATGGTCGGAATGAGCGGTCTGGAGACCCTTCAGCACATCAAGGAGATAGACCCCAACATCCCTGTCGTCATGGTCACCAAGAGCGAGGAGGAGAACATCATGGACCAGGCCATCGGCTCCAAGATTGCCGATTACCTCATCAAGCCGGTACATCCCAACCAGATACTGCTCTCCCTCAAGAAGAACATACACAAACGTGACATAGTAACAGCCGAGACCGACCGCAACTACCAGCAGAACTTCGGACGTCTGAGCATGCAGATCAATGACTCCCTCACCGCCGATGACTGGATAGAGGTCTACCGCCAGCTGGTATATTGGGAGCTTGAGCTCAAGGAGGCCGACAGCTCCATGCATGACATGCTCAAGATGCAGAAGACTGAGGCCAATGCCGCGTTCGCCAAGTTCATAAAGCGCAACTATATGAGCTGGATGCAGGACCGCGACAAGAGTCCCGTGATGAGTCCCGACCTGTTCAAGCGTTTTGTGTTCCCCGCACTTGACAAGGGTGACAAGTTGTTCCTCATAGTGATGGACAACTTCAGGTACGACCAGTGGCGCATACTGAGCCAGGAGCTGGCGGAGCTCTTTACATTTGAGGAGCATCTCTATTACAGCATCCTGCCCACAGCCACACAGTATGCCCGGAACGCCATATTCTCAGGACTCATGCCCGAGCAGATAAGCCGCATGTTCCCGGACCTCTGGGTCGATGAGGACTCCGAGGAGGGCAAGAACCTGAATGAGTCACCCCTTATCCGAACACAGATAGAGCGGTTCCGCCGTAAGGACACCTTCTCATACAACAAGGTCAACGACTCCGCATCGGCCGATAAGCTGCTCGGTCAGTTCAACAACCTGCTGCAGAATGACCTCAATGTGGTGGTTGTGAACTTCATCGACATACTGTCACACTCCAAGACAGACTCCCGTATGATGAAGGAGCTAGCCAATGACGAGGCAGCCTACCGCAGCCTCATACTCTCCTGGTTCCGTCACTCATCGGTCCGCGAGCTGTTCCGCTCCATGGCTGCCACCGGCTATAAGGTCATGATCACCACCGACCACGGCAGTATCATGGTCAGTCATGCAGTCAAGATTGCCGGTGACCGTACCACCAACACGAACCTGCGCTACAAACTGGGCAAGAACCTCGGATTCAACCCCAAGGAGGTTTATGAGATCAGCGAGCCCCTCAAGGCCCACCTGCCCTCACCCAACGTCAGCACCTCATACATATTCTGCACTGAGGCCGACTACTTTGTTTACCAGAATAACTTCAACAACTACGCATCGTTCTACAAGGAGACCTTCCAGCACGGCGGCGTATCGCTTGAAGAGATGATCATACCTTTCATAACACTTAACCCCAAAAAGAAATAATGAACACCATAACCATTAAGGACCTGGATCATATCGATGAGGCCGCCCGCGAGTTCATGGGCCTCATGGGCGATGACACAGTATTCGCATTCTACGGCAAGATGGGAGCCGGTAAGACCACATTCATAAAAGCTCTGTGCAAACAGCTGGGCGTAGAGGAAGAGGTCAACTCACCCACATTCGCCATCATAAACGAATACCGTTCCGAGACCACCGCCGAGCTCATATACCACTTTGACTTTTACCGCATCAAGAAACTTGAGGAGGTATATGACCTGGGCTATGAGGACTATTTCTACAGCGGAGCCCTCTGTTTCATAGAGTGGCCGGAGCTGGTTGAGGAGTTGCTCCCCCTCGATGCCAAAAAGGTTACCATAACCGAGAACAGTGACGGTTCGCGCACTATCACTATTTAAGACAGCTCATATACTTTTTAAGGTTTTTTTATACCTTTGCGCCTGATTTCAACTTGATAGTCCTTATGAAGACAGGCGTTTTTCTTTACGCAACCTTATATTGTGCAATTACGGTATTTACAGCATGCAACAACCGAGCATCATCCGCTCCTGACAACAAGACAGAGTTTGTTATTAATCTTGACTCAGTAGTCATCAAGCCGTACCTGGGTTTCGGCTCATCCTTGGCCGATGTCCGGGAATATATTGAAAAGTCTTATCCTGATTTCACGGTTTCAGATGGTGATTCTCTTGAAACCATGGAGCAGATTGGAGGCACTTTATATAGAAAGCTATTCAAAAACGGTAAAAGCGAACTCAGTTTCTTCTTTATTGACAAAGACGGAAACAATCTGACACTCTGTTCCTATGACTATTTCTTTCCGATGTCTCTTGAGCCTGTCAAGGCCCAGTTGCTGAGTAACGGATTCTTATACAAGGGCACAATCAGCTATGAGGATTTCAACTCCGACATTACATATCTCTATCTTTCGGCCGATAACGAGCTGGAGGTGCAGCTCTCCTATTGGTATAAAGACGGTGGAAGTTGGGCTATCAGTTTTCAACCCACTGATGAGAATGACCTGAAACTCGTTCAGGATAAATAATAACAACATAATCATAAACTATAATGAAAAAATATTTCATGACTCTCGCAGCCGTTCTATGCTATGCTATGATGGCAACCGTTTTCAACTCTTGTGACCCTGACAAAGTAACCTATGTAACAAGCTACATGTATGAGGTCAAAATGGATTATGAGGCAAGCGTATGCTATGCCGATGATGCCCGTGATGCGATAAACGCATTCAACAATGCCATAGGTACCGATGGCACCACTTACAACTTCCATAAGAGCAAACAGGACAGTAAAATGAAATCAGCTTGCGAAGCTGTCAGGAAACAGTTTGAAAACACAGAGAGCACCTACATGAAGTTTGACCTTTACCGCACGACAGCCAATTCGGAACCCGGCTCAGAGCCCCAAAAAGAACTGATAGGTACATACGTTATGGGACAGGCTCTCACCAAGCCCTTTGTTTCTTACTCCATAAGAACCAATCAGGATGAGGCCTATGCCGCCCTTGAAGCAAAGAAGGACAATCTTGATGAAAAAGTATATAAAGCCAGTATGAGAACGCTCAGGTCCCTGTTGGGAAGACATACCAGCACCGCTACCCAGTACGGCACCGTTACATCCAATATAAATTCGGCCTTTGACACCTACTTCAAGAACGCTTTCACTAAGGTATGGGAAGATTGCCAGGAAAATGACGCATCCATAACATATGCATGTGATTCCATTGCCACAGCACATGCCTCCGACACTCTTGCCGTTCAGGCCACAGTAACGGTTTCCAAAACCGGTTTCCTGAATAAAGAGGTAACACCCATCTGGACAAAGACATTCAATGCCAACATTGAATAATAATCCGTTATCTTACAACATGCCTTTTTATGAAAAAAGCAGTGCTCCTTTTCCTTCTGTGTCTTAACGTTTGCTGGAGTTACTCTCAGCACATTACCGAGCAGGAGGCACTGGACCGTGCCCTGCAGTACATGTCAACATCCATGAACACAGGTATGCGCGCACCTTCAAGAGGAGGCGGAGCCAAGCCGGAGTCCACACCTGTTGAGGCCGGCAGTATCTATGCATTCAACCTGGATGGAGGCGGCTACATCATTGCTTCGGCCGACAGCCGCACTCTGCCTGTACTGGGATACAGCACCACCGGCAGCATAGACTGGGAGAATATGCCCGACAACATGCGTTCATGGCTCAGGCAGTATGACCAGGCTCTTGCCACACTTGGCTCACGCACAGATTTTAAGGATGGCAATGCTCTGAATGATGCAGGCCCTCTGATAACCGCATCAAATCAGGACCGCAAGCCCGTTGAACCGCTCATTAAAACGCATTGGAACCAGGATGCGCCCTATTGGGATCAAGCCCCGCTATATAATGGAGACGATCCGGATCTGAAAGGCAAAAGATGCGTTTCCGGATGCATTGCCACAGCCATGGCTCAGGTGATGAACTATTACAAGTGGCCCAAGACCGTTCCGGACGGCATACCCTCATATGACTATGAAACCACATACAACGGAATAGATAAAGTATTGCATATGGATGCCCTGCCCCCTGTAACGTTTGACTGGGACAATATGCTTGACGATTACAGTAACGATAACGGCAATGACGCCGAGCGGCAGGCTGTGGCAACTCTTATGAAATAT
>CACZCX010000013.1 GCA_902779875.1 uncultured Bacteroidales bacterium
TTCCAGCTGCTTGCGGTGCTTGCGGCGAGCCTTCTTGATATCCCTACCCTGCAGCATGCAGTAGAGTGTAGGAACAAGTATCAGTGTGAGCAGGGTTGATACGGTAAGACCGCCGATAACCGAGATGCCCAGAGGTCTCCACATGGCAGAACCCTGACCCTGGCTGAGAGCCATAGGAATCATACCCAGGATGGTGGTCATGGTGGTCATGAGCACAGGACGCAGACGGCTGCGGGCAGCAGTCACTGTCGATGTGATGGCCGACATGCCACGCTCGCGGCAGAGTCCGGTATAGTCAATTAGCACGATACCGTTCTTAACCACGATACCGATAAGCATGATGGCACCCAGCATACTCATAAGGTTGATCGAGGTATCGGTCAGCCAGAGAGCTATAAGCACACCGCTCAGGGCGAAAGGTATGGAGAACATGATGATGAACGGGAGTTTGAGCGACTCAAACTGTGCGGCCATCACGATGAACACAAGCAGGATGATAAGCAGAGCCAGTGTAGCCATGTCATGGAATGACTCCTGCTGCTCCTCATAGTCAGACGCAGGTGACGGTGTTGATACGCTGACGGTCCTTACGCTCGATGGTAGGCGGAGTGAACACCTCCTCCAGATGACCTACGTCGCGTACGCGAACGGCGTTGTTGCCGCTTCCGTAGAGCAGTATATTCTCAATGTCACCAAGTTCGGTACGGTACTCGGGAGCATAACGTACCTTGATGTAATACTCCTCACCGTCCTCACGGAAATATGAAGCGGTGGCACCATATATACGGTTACGCAGGTATGTAGCGGCAGTAGAGAGGTTCAGTCCGTGCTGTGCCAGTTTCTCGCGGTCAAACACGACCTCATATTCAGGCTGGTAGTTGTCACGGCTTACATAGGCCTCACCCACACCCTCGACCTTCTTCATGGCAGCGAGGAACTCGGCAGCCACGGCATCGGTCTCGGCAAAATCGTAACCGTAGATCTCAAAGTTGGCGGTTGACTGTCCGCCCATGCTCATGCCGCCGCCGGCGGTCACCATGAATCGCTCAATCTCGGGGCGTGCGTTAAGGTCGGCGCGCATATCGGCCACAACCTTATCGGATGAGACGGTACGGTCCTTCAGCTCCTTGAGTGAGAGGGTGAATGAGATTACATGTGTACCGTTGGTCTGCATGGCGGCGAATGTGTTGTTCTCGTCGGCGGCACCCACACGGAAGTTACATGTCACGAGGTCATCGGCATAACGTTTCATCCATAAATCCGACAACTCCTGAGCCACGGCGCGTGAGCGGTTGGTATTGGTGTTGATAGGCATATAGATGGTGGCCGATATACGGGACTGCTCATCGGAGGGGAAGAACTCCGACTTGAGGTTGCTGGCGCTGAAGAGTGAAACCACGAACAGCACGACAGCGATGGCTACTACGACCTTACGGTGACGTACGGCCTTGTCGATAAGATGTGAGTACCAGCGGTCCAGACCGTCCAGCATTTTCTGGATGGGACGGTAGATGGCGGTGTGGATGCGGCTACCCTTCTTCTCGAGCTTAAGCATACGTGAGCAGAGCATCGGGGTCAGGGTCAGTGAAACCACAAGCGAGATGGCAATGATGACGCACATCATACCACCCAGCTGCTTGAACATCACGCCGGTCATACCGGAAATCATGGTGAGCGGGAAGAACACGGCGAATATGGTCATGGTCGATGCCATTACCGATACGGCGACCTCGTTGGTGGCATGTATGGCAGCCTGCTTGGGGTTGGCGCCGCGCTCAATATGTGTGGTGATGTTCTCAAGTACCACGATGGTATCATCGACCACCATACCGATGGCTATGGTAAGACAGCTCAGCGAGATGATGTTCAGAGAACCGTCGGTAATGAGCAGGTAGATGAATGACGCAATCAGTGACAGCGGGATGGTGATGGCCACAACCATGGTGGCACGCCAGCGGCCTGTAAAGAAGTAAACCACCAGAACCACGAACAGAAGTGCGTAGAGGATTGTCTCGGCAAGTGAGTTCACGGTCTGCATGATATCCTCGGAGCCGTCATGTATCATACCGATCTTGATGTCGCTGGGCAGGTTCTTCTGCAACTGGGGCAGAGTCTCGTTGACCTTACGGCAAATCTCCACGGTATTGGCACCGGTCTGCTTCTGGATGACCATCATAGCACCCTGCACACCGTTGTTGTATGACTCCTGTGCACGCTCCTGTGTGCGGTCCACAATCTCAGCCACATCGCTCAGATATACGTTACGGCCGCCTATGGAGGCAACTACCAGGCTGCTCATGTCACGCGGGTCACGGAACTCACCGTCCACGCGCAGCGCATAAGACTCGTTACCTACATCGATGTTACCGCTGGGAATGGAGCGGTTCTCCTGTCCTATCATGGCGGCGATAACCTCAATCGTAAGGTTGTAAGCCTCAAGCTTGGCAGGGTCGCAATATACGTAGATCTCACGCTCAGGTGCGCCCGATACCGATACGGTACCTACACCCGGGATACGTGCCAACGGGTTGACCACGTTCTCGTCAAGGATCTTGTACAGGGCTGCCTGGCTCTCACCGGCCTGGACCGAGAGGAGCATGATAGGCATCATGCTGGTATCGAACTTGAATACTATAGGTGTACCCGCGCCGTCAGGCAGCGAGTTGGATATCATACCCAATTTATCACGCACGTCATTGGTGATCTCATCGATATTATGACCGAACTCGAATTCCAGTGTTATTACCGATACGTTCTCCGATGACTTGGATGATACGTGCTTGATATAGCTGCAGCTGTTCAGCGTGTTCTCCAGCGGACGGGTCACGTTGTTCTCTATATCCGATGCGTTGGCACCGTTATAGTAGGTGAACACCATGATGGTGTTGGTCTCTATATCGGGCAGCTGGTCGATAGGCAGCTTGGAGTATGAGAACAAGCCGAATACCACCACCGCTACGAAACAGAGCGCTGTGAATATTGGTCTTTTGACCGAGCTTTCGTATAAACTCATGGTTAATACTTGTGTGTTGTTTTACTTGTTTACTGTAACCTCGCAGCCGTCTGACAGCTTGGACTGTCCGGCGGTAACTACCATAGCGCCGTTCTCCACGCCTGATATCAGCTCGTAACGGTCACCCAGGCGCTGGCCAAGCTCAACCTTGTTGTAGCTAACCTTGCCGTTGTTGTATACATACACAAAACGGTCGCCTGAACCTGAACGCTTCTCGATAGCCAGGTCGGGAACCACCACGTGGTTCTGGATACCCATGTTGAGGGTAGCGCGGGCGAACATACCGGGACGGAGCTTGAGGTCGGTGTTGGCAACCAGGATCTCAACCGGGAAGGTATGTGTCATGGCATCGACAGTGGGGTATATGAGTGACACCTTGCCGGTGAATGTCTCGCCGGGATAGGCATCGAGCTCAATCGATACCTCGTCACCCTTGCTTACCTTGGAGTAGTACTGCTCCGATACGTTGATAGTCAGCTTAACGGGAGCTATCTTCTGGACCACCAGGATAGCCTGGCCGCCGTAAAGGTCACCGTTGTCATAGTTACGTGCGGTAACCACGCCGTCGATGGGGCTCTCCAGACGGGTATTCTCCCTGAGGGTCTTGAGTGATTTGCGGGCAACCTCGAGCTGGAGGTTCATGTTATCCCACTCGGACTGTGATACGCCGCCCACCTTATAGAGCTGGTCAATACGGTTGAACTCAGTCTCAAGGTTCTTGAGCTGCATCTCCTGCTGGCTGAGTGTAGTCTCATCCATCTGTACCAGAACCTGACCGCGCTTGACCTTGTCACCCACCTCAACGTTGATCTTGCTGATACGGGCGGGAGTGGCGGGAGCGATGTTGTTCTTTATCTCGCCTACGATAGTGGCTGAATAGACCTGAATCTGTGCGACAGGCTCCTCAACGACCTGAGCGAGTGTTACCAGAGGTTTCTCTTCCGATGCAGCGGCAGCGGAGTTGGCAGTCTCTGCTTTCTTCTGTCCGCAGGCTGTCATGAGCAGTACGGAGCAGAGAGCGATTCCCAATTTTCTGAATGCTTTCATATTATCTTGTTTTATTTGTTCCTCTTAATTGTTATTCATCTCCCAAGACCTTGTCAAGATCAGCCTTGGCTGCCAGATAGTTGTAGATAGACTGGCTGTATGTGAGCTTGGCCTGAGTAAGTGAGACCTCGGAGTTGTTCAGCTCCAGTATGGTACCCTTACCTATCTCATAACGCTTGCTTGCTATCTCACGGCCCTTCTCAGCCTGCTCGATAGCCTCACGGTTACTGGCCACCTGCTCGGCATTGGCCTTCATGTTGTCAATGTAACTGCGTGCCTGGATGCTCAGCTGCTTCTCGGTATAGTCCATATTCTCCTGGAGCTGGCTTATCTGCAGCTTGGTACTGCGGATCTTGGTAAAGTTACCCATGCGGAATATAGGTACTGAGAGCGAGAGAACTATCGATGAGCTCTTGACCCAGTCATAGTTGCCCACGTTCCAGTCTGCGTTCTGCATAGACTGAAGCTGATATGTTCCGGCCAGTGCAAGTGTAGGCATGAAGTTCATCTTCTGTACGCGAAGGGTCTGGTTCAGCATGGTCTCATTCATCTTGAGCTGACGCATATTGGTGTTGTTCTCAAGTGAGAAACTGCCTGCCGACAGAGCCTCGCTGTAGAGACGGTCCTCATAATCCTCAAGGCTTCCGCTTATTATGATGTCATATTCGGGATCCAGTCCCATGAGCACCTTAAGCTGAAGTTTGGAGAGAGTCACCGCGTTTCGTGCCTGGATAACCGTAGGATTCAGGCTGCGCAGCTGAACCTCAGCGCTTATCTTGTCATACTCGCTGGTTCCGCCCAGCTCATAGAGTGACTTGACCACATCAAAGTTCTTCTGAGCCTGTTCCAGACTCTTGCAGAGAACATCATAGCTGTCCTGAGCCAGGATAACCTGATAGTAAGCCTTGGTGACCTGGTTAATCAGGTCCAGCTTTGAACTGCGGCTCTGTTCAACCGCATTCAGCAGGTCGCTCTTGGTAAGATTCATCGTAGCGTAGACAGTAGGAGCGAACAGGGGGAGGCTCACCTGGAACTGTCCGTTCCAAGTACTGGTCTCGTCAGCACCCATCTTGAACTCCATACCGTTCAGTTTCATCACCGGGGCCAGAAGGGTGTACTGGACAGAACCGCTGAAATCAGCGCTGGGCAGCAGAGCCTGCCATGCCTCATTCTTGCTAATCTTCTTGACCTCAATCTGCTGTTCAGCCACCTTGATCGTGGGGTTCTCACTCAGGGCAATCTCCAAAGCCTGAGCCAGAGAAAGATTCAAGGCAGCATCCTCACCGGTCTGCTGAGCGTTGGCACCCATCCCTGCAACGAGGGCGGCTGCAATCAGAAGACCTGTCTTTCTTAAAAATCCTCTTTTCATTATCTGTGTATTGATTTATACCTATACTGTTCCAGTTTGGCCATACCCTTGGGAGTTGCAATACCCCTGAGCAATACGACCATCGTACCGTCTATGAGCTCATCATAGTGGTACCTATTTTTGCAGGACTCCTCCTTGGCCATGTTACCCATGACAGAGAAGGCCTTCATAACCACATCCATATTGAGATCTTCACGGAAAACACCCTGTTTCACTCCCAGCTCCATGAATGAGCGCATGCGACTTGCCACCTCGCACAGATGTTCATGGAAGAGTTTCTTGAGTTTAGGATACTTGTCCATATCCTCAAAACGGTGATGATCCCTTTCACGTGATTCGTTTATGATTATCTCCAGATGTCTGATAATGACCGACAGCACATCGTCCTCATGTCCAACCTCCTCCTCGATGAGTTTGGAGAAACGCCCCATATGAAGTTTCATACATTCAATAAGGAGTTCCTCCTTACTGCCGAAAATCTCATATAATGTTCTTTTGGAAACTGAGAGAATCTGTGCCACATCGTCCATACGCATTGTGAGATTTCCATCCCTCATCAGTATCTCCGATGCAGTCTCTATGGCCTTAAGACGTATTTCCTCTCTATTTGTTGGATTAAAAATCATCAATTGTCCTTCTTTTCAGGGCGCAAAGATACAAGAAAACTCTATGCGCTGCATAGAGTTTTCCGACCAAAATGGCTTATTTAGCCATTTTTAGCACTTGTATAGTTCAGTTCAATCTGAGAGAAGGTCTTTGAGGAAAGTGTCCAGTTCCTCGTCCAGACCTTGCATGAGACCCTGTGTGAGCAGGGTGTTATCCTCATCAAAGAGCATGAGTTCGGCCACCGTCTCGCCCTCGTCATCGACCAGGACAAAGGAGAACGGTTTCCAGATGGCCAGGTTCTCAAGAGGGTCAACCTCATCTATGTCCTTGAGGATACGGCGCAGCGACTTTTCCATGACCTGATAGAAATCCTCCTCAGGAATCTCAACAAGATCGGAGAGTCTGGTGGAGGCCAGGTCGCGGTCATCATCACTCACAGTCACTTCACCTGTCTCGCGGATGGGCATGATATGGATATCGGTTACCACAGCCTGCTCCTGCGGACGGTGGAACTCTTTCAGGGCCTCGTTTATGAGTGCCTTGATCTGCTGGAATGACGATTCACTCAGTCTCATAACAGTATAATGTTTAGTAGTTCTTACAATCCTTTGCCGTGGCAGTTCTTGAACTTGAGACCGCTACCGCAGGGGCACGGGTCGTTACGGCCCGGTGTCTTATCGGCACGGATAGGCTCACGCACCTGCTGACGGGTATCGCGGGCTGCGGCGGCACGCTGGTTCGGGTCGCTCATGTCAGTGCGGTTCTCAGTGTACTGTCTGCGCTGCTGACGGTTCTGGGCGGGAGCCTCACGGACACGCTCCGGATCGGGCTCCGGAATCTGACCGCGCATGAGGATAGATACGGTCTGGTCATTCATCTTGTTGACCATATTGTCAAACAGGTTGACCGACTCCAGCTTGAATATAAGGAGCGGGTCTTTCTGCTCGTAGCTTGCGTTCTGTACTGAGTGCTTGAGTTCATCGAGCTCACGCAGGTTCTCCTTCCAGCACTCGTCGATGGTATGAAGCATGATCGCCTTCTGGAATGAGGTAACTACGCTCCTACCCTCCGACTCATATGCCTCCTTGAGGTTGCACGGAATCTGATATACGCGACGGCCGTCGGTTATCGGAATAAGTATGTTCTCGTAACGGTCACCCTGCTCCTCGTAAACCTTCTTGATGACAGGTGTGACGATCTGTGCCAGATGGTCGGTCTTACGCTTGAACGTATCCATGGCGGCTGCGAATATGCGCTCCGAAACCTCGTCCTGTTTCATCTTGGAGTACTCCTCCTCGGTGAACGGAAGTTCAATGGCAAGTACGCGGAAAGCCTCCATCTGCAGGCTCTCGTAGTCGGCACAGTTCTCAGCGGCTCCGGCTGAGCGGTCCCAGATCATATTGGCTATATCCATACCTATGCGCTCACCGATCAGGGCATGACGGCGCTTCTCATAGACTACGGTACGCTGCTTGTTCATCACGTCATCATACTCAAGCAGGCGCTTACGGATACCGAAGTGGTTCTCCTCAACTTTCTTCTGAGCCTGCTCTATACGCTTGGTGATGAAGCTGTTCTCAATCATCTCATCCTCCTCAAGTCCCAGCTTGTCCATAAGCGGAGCTATGCGGTCGGAACCGAACAGACGCATGAGGTTATCCTCAAGTGATATAAAGAATACTGATGAACCAGGGTCTCCCTGACGTCCTGAACGTCCGCGCAACTGACGGTCCACGCGGCGGCTCTCATGACGCTCTGTACCGATGATAGCCAGACCGCCGGCCTCACGGACCTCGGGTGAGAGCTTGATATCGGTACCACGACCGGCCATGTTGGTGGCTATGGTAACTATACTCTTCTGACCAGCCTTGGCCACGATATCGGCCTCCTTCTGGTGCAGCTTGGCATTCAGTACGTTGTGCTCTATCTTACGCATGGTAAGCATACGGCTCAGCTGCTCGCTTATCTCGACCGATGTGGTACCTACAAGTACCGGACGGCCCTCGCCTACCAGCTTTACTATCTCCTCAATTACAGCCTTGTACTTCTCGCGCTTGGTCTTGTATATGCGGTCATTCTGGTCTATACGGGCAATGGGCTTGTTGGTGGGGATTACCACTACATCCAGCTTATAGATATCCCAGAACTCACCTGCCTCGGTCTCAGCGGTACCGGTCATACCGGCCAGCTTATGATACATACGGAAGTAGTTCTGCAGAGTGATGGTCGCGAATGTCTGGGTGGCAGCCTCGATATTCACGCGCTCCTTGGCCTCGACAGCCTGGTGCAGTCCGTCTGACCAGCGGCGTCCCTCCATGACACGGCCTGTCTGCTCATCGACAATCTTGACCTTGCCGTCCTCAGTCACGATGTAATCAACATCACGCTCGAACATGCAGTAGGCCTTGAGCAGCTGGTTGATGGTATGTATACGCTCGCTCTTTACGGCAAAGTTGGTGAGCAGCTCGTCTTTCTTGGCCAGACGCTCCTCCTGAGTAAGGTCCTTCTCATTCTCCAGTTCAGAGAGCTGTGAAGCTATGTCAGGCAGTATAAAGAAATCGGGATCCTGGTTGGTACCGCTTATGAGCTCTACGCCCTTATCGGTCAGGTCCACGCTGTTCAGTTTCTCGTCAATCACAAAGTAGAGGGGCTCCACAGCCTCGGGCATGCGTTTGTTCTGCTGCTCCATGTAGATCTCCTCAGTCTTCTGCAGGCCGACCTTGATACCCGGCTCACTCAGGAACTTGATGAGAGCCTTGTTCTTGGGCAGGGCCTTGAAACTGCGGAACAGTGAGAGGAATCCCTCTGCCACCTCGTCCTGGTTGTCCGATGTCACCTTCTTGCGGGCATCGGCCAGGAACTGGGTAGCCAGACGTTTCTGTGCCTCGAACAGCTGCTCAACCTGAGGACGGAGCTGCTCGAACTGCTGGTCCTCACCCTTGGGTACGGGACCCGATATAATAAGAGGTGTACGTGCGTCATCAATCAGCACGGAGTCAACCTCATCGACGATTGCATAGTTATGACCGCGCTGAACGAGCTCGCTCGGATGTCCTGCCATATTGTCACGGAGGTAGTCAAAACCGAACTCGTTGTTGGTACCGAATGTGATATCGGCGCGGTAGGCCTTGCGGCGTGCCTCGGAGTTGGGCTGATGCTTGTCAATGCAGTCAACCGACAGGCCGTGGAACATATAGAGCGGACCCATCCACTCGGCATCACGCTTGGCCAGGTAGTCGTTCACGGTAACTACATGTACACCGTTGCCGGTCAATGCGTTAAGGAACACAGGCAGGGTAGCCACAAGTGTCTTACCCTCACCGGTTGCCATCTCGGCAATCTTACCCTTATGCAGAACTACGCCACCAAACAGCTGTACGTCATAGTGGATCATGTTCCATATGGTGTCATTGCCTCCGGCTACCCAATGATGCTGCCAAAGAGCCTTGTCACCATCTATGACCACAAAGTCATGCTGGGCTGCCAGGTCACGGTCAAAATCGGTCGCGGTAACCTCAACCTGTTCGTTCTCGGCAAAACGGCGGGCTGTCTCCTTTACGATGGCGAACACATCGGGAAGGACATCATCAAGAACCACCTCATAGCGGTCCATAATCTCCTTCTCCAGTTTATCTATCTGGTTGAACAGAGGCTCGCGGTCCTCCAGTTCAGTCTTTTCAACCTTAGCCTTAAGCTCCTCAAGACGTGTCCTCTCAGGTATAACAAAATCTTTGATTTTCTGCTTTATAGCTTGAGTGGCAGCACGCAGCTCGTCATTCGAGACTTTCTCGTATTTGGGGTATGCAGCCTTGATTTTCTCAACCCAGGGCTGGATCTCCTTTATGTCTCTGGTCTGCTTGTTACCGAAAAGCTTTCCAATAAATTCATTAAAACCCATTATGTGGTATCTGTTTTTAAGTTACTACTATTGAGGCAATCGCAAAAACCGTGCCGAAATGCAAAGGTAGCATTTTTCATGTTTATTGGAAAAATAAAAATAACATATTGAGTCTCCGTTGGGAGATATTCCATAATGCTCATTATATTTGCATTTTAGACTATCCACGATAGCAAAACAGTCTATATCAGGAAGAACAACTCTCTTTGTATATAGTATTCAACAACAGCGCGGTAGTGGTAAACGCCAAAGAACAGACCCGAAGTGAGATAGAGTTCTTTATTAACGAATTAAAGCCATAGGTACACGACCTACGGCTTTAAATAACTTGACGGTTGCGGAGCTTGATATAATCGCGCCTATATGCAACTCTCATCTGAGTGCAAAGGAAGCCATTTCCAAGGAAAGCACCAAATATTTCCATAAAAAACTGTCAGTTTTACAAACAGTTGCGATATCCAGTTTCATAAATGCATTTGAGGAAGATATATGAGAAAGTATTTAATAGTATATTTTGCGGAAAATTGTTTTGTCCTATATATAAAATAGGTATCTTTGCGGTCACAAAAAACGAGAGCATGTATAATCTGTCAATCCTATCCGTTATTGTTGACGTGGTGGTCATTAGACCGTTGCGTTAAGGGAGAGGCTACCTGACATTTTGCATACAGGCCCTTCTCCCTACGGGAGAGGGGTTTTTGATTGATAATAAGCACATATAGACAGGATATGAGAATTCCACTTAGAAGTGACCAGTGTACAGTAGGACGCCGCATGGCCGGTGCCCGTGCCCTTTGGGTTGCCAACGGCATGAAAAAGGAACAGATGGGTAAGCCCATCATTGCGATTGCCAACTCATTCACACAGTTTGTACCCGGTCACACGCATCTTCACGAGGCTGGACAGATAATCAAGAAGGAGATTGAACGTCTGGGCTGCTTTGCCGCAGAGTTCAACACCATAGCCATTGATGACGGCATAGCCATGGGTCATGACGGCATGCTCTACTCGCTGCCCTCACGTGACATCATAGCCGACAGCGTCGAGTACATGGTAAACGCCCATAAGGCCGATGCGCTGGTATGCATAAGCAACTGCGACAAGATCACTCCGGGTATGCTTATGGCCACGATGCGTCTGAACATCCCTACCGTATTCGTAAGCGGCGGTCCCATGGAGGCCGGTGAGCTGAACGGCGTACATCTGGATCTCATAGACACCATGATCAAGTCCGGCGACGAGACTGTATCGGACGATGAGGTAGCCGCCATCGAGCGTACTGCATGTCCGGGTTGCGGATGCTGCTCAGGTATGTTCACCGCCAACTCCATGAACTGCCTGACCGAGGCTTTGGGTATGTCATTGCCTGGTAACGGCACCATCCTGGCTACACATAAGAACCGCATCCAACTCATGAAGGATGCCGCAGCGCTCATAGTAAAGAACGCCCTCAAGTATTATGAGGAGGGCGACGAGAGCGTTCTGCCCCGCAGCATAGCACAGAAAAAGAACTTTGAGAACGCCATGAACCTGGATATAGCCATGGGCGGCTCAACAAATACCATCCTTCACCTTCTGGCTGTAGCATATGAGGCCGGCGTTGACTTCAAGATGGACGATATAGACCGTCTGTCACGCTCGGTGCCCTGCCTCTGCAAGGTTGCCCCCAACACCCAGAAGTATCACGTTCAGGATGTAGGCCGCGCCGGCGGTGTACTCAATATCCTGGGTGAGCTGGCCAAGGGAGGTCTGCTGCATACCGATGCCAAGAGTGTGACAGGTTACACCTATGGTGAGCTGATTGACAAGTACAGCATACTTAAGGATAACATTGATCCTGAGGCAAAGCGTATATATACTACCGCTCCGGCCAACAGGTTCAACATTGAGCTCGGCTCACAGGAGAGCACATACAAGGAGCTGGATACCGACCGCGCAAACGGTTGCATCCGTGACCTGCAGCACGCCTACTCCAAGGACGGAGGTCTGGCTATCCTCAAGGGTAACATTGCTGTCGACGGCTGCGTGGTCAAGACCGCCGGCGTAGACGAGAGCATATGGAAGTTCTCAGGTCCCGCCAAGGTGTTCGACTCACAGGAGGATGCCGTTGAAGGCATACTCGGAGGCAAGGTAGTAGCAGGTGACGTGGTAGTCATCACACATGAGGGTCCCAAGGGAGGTCCCGGCATGCAGGAGATGCTCTACCCCACATCATATATCAAGTCACGCCATCTGGGTAAGGCCTGCGCCCTGATCACCGACGGCCGTTTCAGCGGCGGCACATCAGGTCTGAGCATCGGCCATATATCACCCGAGGCAGCTAACGGCGGTGCCATAGGCAAGGTCGTTGACGGTGACATTATTGAGATCGATATTCCCGCACGTTCTATCAACGTACGTCTTTCGGATGCCGAACTTGAGGCACGTCCCATGCGTCCGCTCACCCGCAAGCGCGTAGTCGCAAAGAGCCTCAAGGCTTACGCAAACATGGTTAGTTCTGCCGATAAGGGCGGCGTGAGGATAATTGACTGAGAAGATTATGAGTAATATGATAACAGGAGCTGAGGCAATGCTCCAGGCATTGCTGGCCGAGGGGGTTGACACCGTTTTCGCCTACCCCGGCGGCTCAATAATTAAGGTGTATGACGCCCTGTATGACCATCAGACTGACCTGCGTCAGATTCTGGTACGTCACGAGCAGGGTGCAGCCCATGCCGCACAGGGATACGCCCGCGTATCGGGCCGTACAGGTGTGGCCATAGTTACCAGTGGTCCCGGCGCCACCAACACCATCACAGGTATAAGTGACGCCATGCTTGACAGCACACCCATCGTGGTCATAGCCGGTCAGGTCAGCACCGATGCCCTGGGTACCGATGCCTTCCAGGAGATTGACCTGGTAGGTGTTACCCAGCCTATCACCAAGTGGAGCTACCAGATCCGCCGTGCCGAGGATATTGCCTGGGCTGTAGCCCGCGCATTCTACATAGCAGGCACCGGCCGTCCGGGTCCCGTTGTACTTGACTTCACCAAGACGGCACAGGTAGCCAAGATTGACTTCAAGCCTGCCAAGATAGACTATGTACGCAGCTACATACCCGCCCCCGATCCTATAGAGGAGCAGATAAACGATGCGGTACGTCTTATCGACAGCGCCCGCAAGCCTCTCGTACTGGTAGGCCACGGCGTTGAGCTGGGTCATGCCGAGAAGGAACTGGCCGAGTTCATTGAGAAGGGTGACCTGCCCGCAGCACGCACGCTGCTGGGTCTGGCCGCACTGCCCACCGAGCATCCGCTCAACATGGGTATGCTCGGCATGCACGGAAACCTGGCTCCTAACGTAAAGACTAACGAGTGTGACGTTCTCATTGCCGTAGGTATGCGATTCGATGACCGCGTAACCGGCACCCTGAATACCTATGCCAAGCAGGCCAAGATTATTCACCTGGACATAGACAAGTCAGAGTTCGGCAAGAACGTAAAACCCGATATAACCGTACTCGGCGACTGCCGCCAGACCCTCAGGCTCATTACCGAGCGCATGGCCAAGGCCAGTCACACCGAGTGGATTGAGAGTTTCAAGCCCCTTGACAAGGAGGAGTATGACAAGGTAATAAAGGAGGCCGTACATCCGGAGAGCGGTCCCATCAGGATGGGTGAGGTAGTAACTGCCGTAAGCGACGCCGCCCCCCACAACGCAGTTCTAGTAAATGACGTAGGTCTGAACCAGATGTTCTCATCACGCTATTTCAAGTACCGTTCACCGCGCAGCATCGTCACTTCAGGCGGTCTGGGCACCATGGGATTCTGTATGCCGGCTGCCATAGGAGCATCATTCGGAGCACCCGAGCGTATGATCCTGGCATTCTTCGGCGACGGCGGATTCCAGATGAACATACAGGAGCTGGGTACCATCATGCAGACACAGGCACCTGTCAAGATGATCCTCATGAACAATACCTATCTGGGCAACGTACGTCAGTGGCAGCAGATGATGTTCAACAGCCGCTACTCCTGCACGCATATGATGAACCCCGATTACAGCAAGGTTGCATCGGCCTACGGAATACCTTATATACTGGTTACGGAGCGTGAGCAGCTCAAGGATGCCGTAGAGCAGATGATTGCCGCCAAGGGACCGTTCCTGCTTGAGGTTGCGGTTGAGAAAGAGGAGAATGTAATGCCTATGATCAAGCCGGGCAACTCGGTTGATGAAATGATTTTCTCAATTTAATTGTTATGGAGAACGAGAAAAGATTATACACGCTGATAGTGCATTCAGAGAACATAGCAGGTATCCTGAATCAGGTTACCGCCGTGTTCACGCGCCGTCAGGTGAACATTGAGAGCCTGAATGTATCGGCCTCATCGATTCCCGGTATACACCGTTATACAATCACCGCCCTGACCGATAAGGAGACTATCGTAAAGATTGCCGGTCAGATCGAGAAGAAGGTTGACGTACTTCAGTGCCAGTGCTATACCGACAGTGAGATATTCATGCAGGAGGTTGCCCTCTACAAGGTCATCACCAGCGTGCTCACCGGCAACCCGGAGATATCGGCCATAATACGCAAATATGGCGCCAAGCTGATTGAGGTAAACCCCACCTTCGCGGTAATAGAGAAGACAGGACATACCGATGACATCACGGCACTCAACCGCGAACTCACCGCTCAGGGAGCAGTGCTCCAGTTCGTGAGCTCAGGCCGTATAGCCATCACACGCGCCCGAATAGAGCATGTAAACGAATACCTGGACAAGATGGAGGCCAGGTACGGAAAAAAGTAAATACTTTAACTTCATAAACAACACAAAACTATGAAAATGAATTTTGGAGGTGTCATAGAAGAGGTTATGACACGTGAGGAGTTCCCGCTGGAGAAGGCCCGCGAGGTACTCAAGAACGAGACAATCGCAGTTATCGGTTACGGTGTACAGGGCCCCGGTCAGGCTTGCAACCTGCGCGACAACGGTTTCAACGTAATCGTTGGCCAGCGTCAGGGCAAGACCTATGACAAGGCTGTTGCTGACGGTTGGGTTCCCGGCAAGACCCTGTTCTCAATCGAGGAGGCTGCCGAGAAGGGTACTATCATCTGCATGCTTCTCTCTGACGCAGCTCAGATGCAGCAGTGGCCCAACATCAAGCCTTACCTGACTGCAGGCAAGACTCTCTACTTCTCACACGGTTTCGCTATCACCTGGAACGACCGCACCGGCGTTGTTCCTCCCAAGGATATCGATGTAATCATGGTTGCTCCTAAGGGTTCAGGTACATCACTCCGTACCATGTTCCTTGAGGGCCGCGGTCTGAACAGCTCATACGCTGTATATCAGGATGCATCAGGCAAGGCTCTTGAGAAGGTTCTCGCTTTCGGTATCGGTATCGGTTCAGGTTACCTGTTCGAGACCACATTCATCCGTGAGGCCACATCTGACCTGACCGGTGAGCGCGGTTCACTGATGGGTGCTATCCAGGGTCTTCTGCTGGCTCAGTATGAGGTTCTCCGTGAGAACGGTCACACTCCCTCTGAGGCATTCAACGAGACAGTTGAGGAGCTCACTCAGTCACTTATGCCCCTGTTCGCTCAGAAGGGTATGGACTGGATGTACGCTAACTGCTCAACCACAGCTCAGCGCGGTGCCCTTGACTGGATGGGTCCGTTCCACGATGCTATCAAGCCCGTTGTACAGAAGCTCTACGCCAGCGTAAAGAGCGGTAACGAGGCTCAGATATCAATCGACAGCAACTCAAAGCCCGGCTATCGTGAGGGTCTTGAGAAGGAGCTGGCTGCCCTGCGCGACAGCGAGATGTGGCAGACCGGTGCTGTTGTTCGCAAGCTTCGTCCTGAAAACAATTGAAAATTGAGAATTGAGAATTGAGAATTGAGAATTACCATCCGGTGCGTACCGGGTAATTCCAATTCTCAATAACCAAGTAAAAAAGAAAGCCTCGCAATTTTGCGAGGCTTTCTTAATTCTCAATTCTCAATTCTAAATTCTCAATTTAGAAAACTTTGTAGCGGTTATCAACGATCTTGGCCTCAAAGAAGAGAGTCTCAAGAACCTGCTGCGGGATAGTGGTTGTTGAGATTGTCTGCAGACGCAGCTTCTCTGAGTTCTCGTCAAACTCGGCGTTAACCTCATCATCAGAGATCTTGGTTGCAACGAATGCGCAGTTATCACCCTTGACAGGAGCGGTAAGAACGCCCTTCTCAAGATTCAGCACGCTGGGGCCGAGCAGCTTCTCATTTGACATCATTGAAGCGATGTAAGCTGTGTTGTTGAAGTTGACGAACTGTACGGTATCAATGTTAGCCTCAGGAAGAGCCTTGATCTCATCGATGGTAAGACCGGCCATCTTGTTCTTGAGTACATCGAACTTCTTGTTGTTGAGAGCCTTCAGCGAGAGAACCTGAGCGGCATCCTCAATTGAGCGGTAACCGCGGGGGTGTATCTTGCTTACGGCAACTACCAGCAGGTGGTCGTTGTTTGAACCAACCTCGAAGATACGTGATATCTCACCCTCCTCGGCGTCAAAGGCCCAACGCAGAGCCTCATGTGACCTGCCTACACCGCCGATGTTGTAGTTGTAGTTCTCAATGCCGGGGTTGTAGAGAAGACGGAAGTCTGTATCATCAACATTCTGCTGCAGCTCCTCGATTGTTGAGTTCGATGCGATGAACTGGCTCAGCTTGTCATATGCGGCATTGCTTGTCTCCTCGCTGAACTCAGCGGGGCGCTTGATGATGGCGATGTCATACTTCTTGAGAGGAGTCTTGGTATCGAGCACCTTGATGATGAGGTTTGCACCGGTAACCTGTACCATACCTACCTCACCCTTCTTAAGGCTGTTGATCTTATTGATGAAGGCAGCGTTATCACCAGTGATTGATGCTGTCTCGTAGCTGTCCGAAGCCAGCCAGTTCTCAGTTGCGGTCTGGTTGTAGCTGGCTGCGATAGCACTGAAATCAGCACCTCTCTTGGAAGCAGCTGTCAGGATGCTGTCGGCACGCTTGTCGGCGGCAGCCTGGTCTGCGTCAACGATAACCTGAATCATTGAGTACTGAACTGAGTCATAGCCGTTGGCTGTTCCCAGAACCCTGAATGTGTTGTATGTATCGTCATCCTCGTAGTAGTAGGGACCGAACACTCCGAAGCTGTTGATTGAGTCAAGTCTCTCAACTACATCCTCGGGAAGGTTCTTGGCTGAGGTGGGAACCTCGCTGTAAGCATACTCTGAACCTGCGCGGCGAACGAATGAACCAAAGTCCTCAGAGAGTTCCTCAAGCTGTGTGGTAGCCTCGTTGATCTCAGCGAGAGTAGCCTGACGGTCTGCTGCGCTGGGCTCGATCAGATAGTCTATGTAGTAAATGTCACGGTTCTCAGAGTAGGTGTAGAGAGCCTCCTTGTATTCGTTGTAAGCCTTCTTGATATCAGCGCTGCCTACGTTAGCCTCAGCATCGGATACTGACAGGTAGGGCAGTGAAGCCATCAGGACGTCTGCTCTGCGGATGCGGTTGTCAAATGACATCTTGGCCGATACGGGGTTGGATATCAGTGAGCTCTTGAGCAGAGCCATGTACTTGGTGTAGAGAAGGCCTGACTTGATGTCGTTCTCAACAAAGAGCCAGAATCTGTAGAGTCTGGTGTAGTAGTCATAAACCTCAACGCCAAGGTCATCGGCGGTTGTAGCCTTGTATGTTGCAAGGAAATCTTTGAGGAGGTCTGCGTCAAACTCACCGTTCTCATTGCTGAACGGGGTGTTGGCAAGTACGGGATCTGTACCACGCTCGATAACCTCTCTAACCTCAGCATCAGTAACTGTAAGGCCAAGGGCTGCAGCCTCGTTGTTGAGAATCTTGTTGCGGACGATGATTGCCCAAACCTCATCTCTTACGGCAGCTGACTGCTCCTCTGTGAGATCGTTCATACCATACTGGAACTTTACTACCTCGGTATAGTTCTCAACCTCCTTCTGGAAGTCCATTGCAGTGATATCATCACCTGCGATATTACCTACAAACTGGACGCCCTGGGTAGGACGGATAATCTTCCAAGCGTCACCGAGAATAAAGGCCAGCATAGCAAGGCCGATAACGATAAGAAGCAGGGGACCTTTGCTTCTGATGTTCTGTAATGTTGCCATTTTTAGTTATTGTTTTTTATTGTTTCTATCTTCAAATCCACGCCCTGGGCGTAAAAAGCGCCCAAAATTACTAAAAAATGTTCTTTTATGCCAATTCCCCACCTTATTTATGAGGAAAGAATCATTTTTTCCGGACAGGGCTCAGTCAGGCCTCTTTTTCGGTCAGTTCCACCAGCTCGATTTTGGTCTCACCCTTCTTGAGAATCCGGAGCACATAAGGGCCGACCTCTATCTTCTCGTTAACCTTGGGGAACCCTTTGGCCTTGCTCAGGATAAGGCCTCCTATGGTCATGTATTCATCCGATTCGGGTATATCAAGACCGAACATCCTGTTCACGCGGTCAATCTCCATACGGCCCGACAGCAGATAGCCGTCATCGGTCTTCTGGGCTATGAGATTCATTACGTCATGCTCGTCCTCTATCTCGCCCAGTATCTCCTCGATTATATCCTCGAGCGATACTATTCCGGCGGTTCCGCCGAACTCGTCGACCACCACCGCTATGCTCTTCTTGCGGGCCAGCAGCTGTTTCATAAGTTTCTGAGCAGCAAGGGTCTCCGGAACGAACGGCATGGTCTGGATATGGTCACGCCAGTCATCCTTGTAACGGAAAAGTTCCGATGAATGGATATAGCCGATGATATGGTCCATATCCTCCTCGTAGATGAGTATCTTGGAGTATCCGGTCTCTATGAACCGCTCCCTGAGGTCATTCCAGGAGACGCCCTTCTCCACCGCGCAGATCTCGTTTCGGGGCACCATGCAGTCACGTATCTTGACATTCGAGAAGTCAAGCACGTTCTGGAATATCTGCACCTCGGAGTCGGGCTGGTCATCGGCCTGGGAACCGTTCAGTCCGGACTGCACGAAATAGTCCAGGTCCACCTTGGAGAAGGCCTTGGCCGTACGCTCCTTGTCAATCCTCACGCCCATCATCCTGAGCAGTATCTTGGAGAGCCAGGTGGTAAAGGCCGATATGGGATAGAGTATGATGTATATCAGGTAGAGGGGGAAGGCAAAGAAATTCAGCTTGCCGTTGGGGTTGGAGCGGAACAGGGTCTTGGGTACGAACTCGCCAACGACTATCACTATGGCCGTCGACACGAAGGTCTCCAGCACTATAAGCAGGAAACTGTTCGATATGAGTCCCGCCGGCAGCAGCATCTCTATGAGATGAGCCATCATGGTACTGTACAGCACCAGGGCTATGTTGTTGCCCACCAGCATGGTGGAGAGATAAAGATTGGGGTTGCGGAAGAACAGCCCCAGAAGACGGGAGCTGAACGTGCGGCGCTCAGCATCCATCTCAAAGCGGAGCCTGTCGGCCGACACGAATGCGATCTCAAGTCCCGAAAAAAGCGCTGAGAAGAACAGCGACACAAGCATTATGACAAGAGTGTGCGTCATTCTGTCTCTGTGACAGGAAATACACCCTCCGTCTTGCGGATGGAATACTCCGTCAGATGGTTGTTCGACTCAAATCCGTGCCCCACGATTATCTGTCTGTCCTGTTTGATACGTATGAGGCTGTCGGAATACATGCGGTTGGTAAGGTTGTTTATATACAGCTCCTGGGTATCGAACTCCTCATTATCGATGTTCTCGGCATGGACATTATGCCTCAGGCGCCACAACTTGTCATTATTCATGTAGTATGCAGTATCGGCCCTTAAGGTGGACTCTGGCTGCATAAGGGAATCCAGTATCTCCAGATAGACGCCCTGCTCCATGCTGTAGAAGGGAGGTTCCATCTTGTCAAAGACTTTCCACTCCTCGGCCACCACATGATAGCGGACGATACCGTTCTCGGAGATCAGCATATCCACGCCACGGGTTGTCATGACCGATGTGGAATCCCTGTTCAGTATAGGGGCTCCAAGCTGTTTGTCCTTGTTCTTGCAGGACAAGCAGAAAAACGACGAGACAACCGCCATTACGACGGTTGCCAGGTACGTTCTGTATCTCATCGGTTGTGAACCGGTGGTATGTGTCATTATCTGATAGTGACTGTTTCGTTGATCCAGCCCTTGATTTCAACTGTGTCACCAGCCTTCTTGCCAAGCATGAACAGGTCCTCGATCTGCGGGGTCTGCTCCTTGTACTGCCTGATAAGGTTGTTGGCTCTGTCAGCAACTGAAGGATCAACCTTCTTGGCCTGCTCCAACTTGTCAATTACTGCAAAGTATGAGCAACGGTTAAGGGCGGGCTCTGATGTCCACTGGTAGTTGGCAGCGTAGAGCAGTGCAAGGATGATGTAGGCATCACCCCTCTTGGGGTTGTTGGCAAGGCACTTCTGTACGCATGAACGGCTGCTGTCATACTTATCCTTTGAATAGTAGTAAGAAGCCATTATGTAGTAGATATCGGCGATATCCTCCTTGTCCTGGTCGAGCTCGATAGCCTGGTTGAAATACTCCATGGCCTTATCCAGGTCACCGCGCTGGTTGTAGTAGAGCTTACCGAGGCTCTTGGCGGTCTTTACTGAAGGAGCGATTGCGTTGGCATACTCGGCAGCCTTGAAGTAAGCGTCACTGCCGGTGCAGTCAAAGATAGTCATAAGGGTAACGATCTTGTTGAGGAAATCCAGATTCTCCTTCTGCTCCTCGATCTTGGGACCGTATATGCTCTGGAGAGTCTCGCAGTCAGCTGCACCACTGTTGGTGAAGTGCTGGTCGATTCTGTCCTTGGTCTTGATGGCGTTCTCCTTGATCTTCTCGTTGGTGCAGTTCGCAATGAACTCGTCAATATAGGTGGCGCAGTTCACATAGTCCTGCAGGAGGGCGTCACGATACTCGGTGTTGTCCTTCTTGTTCTGGTAACGCTGGGCTGACACTTTCATCAGGTCATCAAGGACATAATAGTTGGTCTTACCCTTGGTCATCTCAACAGCCTTGCTCAGGAGCTCGTAAGCTCTTGAAACAGAAACCCTGGGGTTATAGCTCAGATAGCTGTGACCGTACTGACCCCAGACATCACCCTCTGATGTCTTGTTCTCGGCACGTGCATTCAGCTTATCCAGATACTGCAGACGCTGCTCGTAAACCTTGAACAGCTCCTCAGAATACTGAGCCATCTTTTCATTATCCTTGGCAGCCTTGGCTTCATTGTACATGGACTGCATGATCTTTACTCCGTCAGTGTAGAGGTATGCGGTTGATAAGGGGGCATCATGGAAAACCTGCTTCCAACCCTGTTCGTAAGCATCCTTGTAATTTTCGGTCTTTACAAACTCCCTGTAGATACTGATAGCCCTGAGAGCCTCAATACTATCCTCTCCCTGACCGTAGCGAGAACCATCCTCAAAGCCTTTCTGTGCATAAACGCCCGTGGCTGTGATGAGCGCAAGGGCAATCATTCCAAATTTTTTCATATCGTTCATAAGTTTAATTCTCAGTATTAAGATAGTAAAAACAACTGTTTGGTTAAATCCTTAGTCAACCATCAGCTTCATAAACCAGCGTTCCATAAAGGTCACGCTCAGGTTTAATCTTATATAGTTTTCAGTTATCATTCCTTTCTCCATAGGCTGTACCCTGACATACTCTCCCGATACATTCAGGTAAGAACGGCTGCTGTATGAGGAGGTGATCGGAGTTGAGAATCCGGCACTTACCCCGAACTGCATGGGACCTCTCCTGTCACCCACCTTGTAGTAGGGCTGCGAGAAGTTCACACCTATCTGATAAGAGGTACGCTTGAACAGGTTGGTACTCTTCTCATCCGACTGAAGCATGAAACCGGCCGATGCCGACAGGCGGTCACATCCTGTCTTCTGTCCAAAGAATTCAGCCTTGGACCAGGTCTGGTATGAGAGGTCGGCGCCAATCATGCGGTTTTTCCACTGGTAGGTGAATCCCGCAGTGATGAGATCCGGCATGGAGAACGCGTTCTCTATCCTGGTGGTATCGGTCGTGGAGTGTACATCGGTCACATATGACTCCGACTCCAGCTTGCCGGCAGGCGAGAATGTAGCGCCCAGCACCAGGGTCCTGTCAGCGGACTTTAAAGTTCCCTGCAGTCCGAAATCCAGCTTGAGCGCGCCCATATCGGCATAATAGGTCTTGTACCTGGACTGGACCTCCGACGAGGAGTATGTGTTGCCTATGGTATGAGTCATGTCACCGGTCAGGTAAGAGGCGTTGACTCCGACCGATATCCACTCGGTGGGACGCCATCCCAGACCGCCCATGAACTGCCTTACGCCTCCGGTACCGTTATAGGTATTGGTTGCGGTAATGGAACCGTCCTCGTCACGGCGTATTATCTCGGAATTGGAGAACTGGTAGCCTATATTAGAGAATGGCATGAAACCTATGGTCATACCCACCTTGGGCAATATCCTGAACTGCATGGCCATATGACTGATGTAGCCGTTGTGGGCATTCAGCTTTACACCGTTCTCGCTGAAGTTGACGTTCTGGATGGCGAATCCTATGTCAGCGATGAAGGTCAGGGTATCAACGGTGGAATATGAAGCCGGATTCTTGAGGTTCAGGGTGTTGTCCCTGCGGAAACCTGCTCCGATACCTCCCATGGCCCTGGTTATGCCGGTAGACTGATCGGACAACATACCGATTCCATATCTGGAATATGGAGAGTTTACCCCTGTCTGCGCCTTGAGCTGGCACTGACCGAACACACAGAATACGAAAGCCGCAAACGCAGTCGATATAGTCTTAAATAATCTGTTTCTCATTGAAATCCACAACCCGGGCAAGTCCCCGAAGGACCAGATCCGGAACTGCAAAAGTAGTGCTTTTACCTATTATATCAAAGAATCCTGCATCGCCGCCGGTTAAAAAAACCAAAAGAGAGGGATAGGTGGAGCTCAGACGTGTTATGAAACCGTAAAGTTCATGTCTAATGCCATTTACGACTCCGCTCCTTATGGCTGTAGCCGTATCGGTACCGAAAAGCGGAGTCTCACCCTCCGTGCTGACCAGAGGCAGAGCGCCGGTATGTTCATGAAGCGCCTTGAACCTGAGTTCTATTCCGGGTGCTATGTTTCCGCCCTTGTATGCCCCATCGGCCGATACCAGGTCAAACGTGACGGCCGTTCCGGCATCGACCACAAGGATGTCGTTTCCGGGCTGCATGGACCATGCCCCCACGGCAGCCGCCAGACGGTCCATACCCAGGGTCCGGGGTGACGAATAGTCGTTGCGTATGGGTATGGGGGTGGAGGCCGTGAACTGCGTCATACCCAGACTCTCCATCCATTCGCGCACCAGATAGTCCGGCTCACGGACCGAACACCACATACCGCCGTCTACAGGGAGTCCGGCCACCACCCTTTTCATGCGGTCAAGATCCACCGGACCGCTGTATATGAGCTTGAGGCTGTCATCCTTTCCACGAACGGCAACCTTGACGCGCGTATTCCCGAAATCGGCTAATAGAATCATATATACGTCACTAAGTGCTTGCAAAAGTATTAACTTTGCACGCAATCAACAAAAAAAACCGATGAAGAAGAAACTTACAGCCTTTCTGATACTGTTCACCCTATTCCTGCAGGGAGCTAAAGCTCAGACAGACAGCATAAACGCATACCTTTTGACTTGTGAGCCGGGCAAGGCCATCTATGAGCTTTACGGCCACACCGCAATTCTTATCGAGGATGAAGGGACAGGCACAGAGGCAGTCTTCAACTACGGTCTTTTTGACTTCAACACCCCCCATTTCGTATGGCGTTTCACACTTGGCAAGACCGATTACATACTGGGTGCCACACGTCTCCACTCTTTCCTTAGGGAGTATACTGAAAGAGGCTCCGAGGTATTCGCCCAGCCGCTCAACCTGAGCAAGGCCGAATCCCGCCGTCTCTATGAGGCTCTCATAAAGAACAGCCGCCCCGAGAACAGGGTTTACCGTTATAACTTCCTGTTCAACAACTGCTCGACCATGGCGATTGACAAGATTGAGGAGAGCATAGACGGCACAGTGACCTACCAGCCTTCGGATTCGGCCCTCACATTCCGCGACCTGCTCACCGAGCACACAAAGGTTCGTCCGTGGAGCGAATTCGCGGTTGACCTCATAATCGGTGCAGGAGCCGACCGCCCCGTGCAGGGCCGTGAGGAGTCGTTCGCGCCGCTTCATCTCATGAAGATGGCCGGCCAGGCCGTGATAACCGACACCGCAGGGGTACAGCGTCCGCTGGTGCTCCCCGCCATAAGGCTGGTAAATCCTGACCACGGAGTGGATTTCGGCAAGCCTGCCCTCACCCCCGTACAGGTCACATGGATAGTGTTCCTGCTGGTTCTTCTCCTGTCGCTCCTGGGATGGTACCGCGGCAGGCTCATGTCTGCGATTGACTACACCCTCATGGGAATCCAGGGCGTGGCCGGAATCGTGATAGCCCTCATGTACTTCTTCTCCGAGCACCCCACACTCGATACGAACTGGCTGGTAATATGCCTCAATCCGCTGCCGCTCATCTTCATGCCATTCATAGTACGCAAGTTCAGGAAGGGCGGCATATCCGTATTCGTTATATGCGAGATGGTGGTATGCACCGCATTCCTGCTGCTCTACCCCGCCATGCCGCAGAAGATAGAGGTATCGGTCCTGCTGCTCATACTCACCTTTGCCGTGAGGGCTTTCAGCACATTCCTGTTCCAGCTGTTTTCCAGATTCCGTAAGGAGAACAGGATTTCAGCACGTAACGGCATAATACCCGCGCTGGTGCTTGGCCTGCTTGCCGTTCCCTCCGCCCTTGAGGCAAAAAACGAGGTGGAGAAGGCCCCCAAACTGGTGGTGGGGATAGTGATAGACCAGCTCAATGAGGAGTGTCTTGAGAAAATGATGCCCATCATGGGGAATGACGGACTCAAGCGCCTCTGGACCGATGGTTACAACCGCACCAACACCACTTTTGACTATGAGGTGATGGACCGCGCATCGGCGGTGGCATCGGTCTATACCGGAGCATCACCGTTCCAGCACGGGATCGTTGACGTAAGATGGATGAACCCGAGCACCCTGCTGCCAGCATCGCCTCTTGACGACGGCAACCACAAGGGCATAAACACCATTGAGATGTCATCGCCGCGCCGTCTCATGGCCACCAACCTGGCCGATGAGATGAAGCTGGGATCAGCCAGCCGCTCCAAGATATGCTCCATAGCCATTGAGCGTGATGCCGCTATCCTGGCCGGCGGTCACGACCCCGACATAGCCATATGGATGAACAACGACGACAGCCGATGGAGTTCATCGGACTACTACGGAGCCCTGCCCGAATGGATTAACGTCCGTAATGACAGCACCTGGCACAACAAGGACTGGAGGCCGCTTCTGCCCACCAGTTCCTATATACCCGTATCCGAGCATGAGCGTCTGAGAGCGTTCAACTACACCCTGCGCAGGAATGACATATGGGACTACAAGACAAGCCCTTTTGCCAATGAGCGCGTCACCGAGATGGCCCTGGCCTCACTCGATGGCATGGGAATGGGTAAGGACGATACCCCTGACCTCCTGGCGCTCACATATTATGCAGGCAATTTCCGTCATACGCCCAACACCATATGGTCAATCGAACAGCAGGATATCTACGTACGGCTGGACCGTACCATAGCCGAACTCGTGAACGCCATCACAGCCAAGGTGGGCATAGAAAACGTGCTGTTCTTTGTGACCTCAACCGGTTACGTGGAGACCGCCGCTCCAGAGCTGGGCGGCACACGCATACCCACAGGCCAGGTCAGCATGGAACGCACCTGCGCCCTGCTAAGCCTCTACCTGTCGGCCAAGTTCGGAAGCGGCAACTGGGTCAGGACCTTCTATCACAACCATATCTACCTGAATCACGACCTGATTGAGGAGAGAGGCCTGGCGCTTCATGACATACTGGAGAACTCGGTCGACCTGCTCGTCCAGGTGAGCGGAATCAAGAGCGTGGTACTCATGCGCGACCTCATGTCAACCATACCCGACATGGAGGCCATGCGCAAGCGTAACGCTCTGAACACAGCCTACAGCGGTGACATAATCATAGACGCCATACCCGGTTGGGGCATATCGGACGAGAAAGAGAAGACCGTGATTTACCGCAAGCCTGTCTCCAGCCCCGTACCCATGATTCTCTACGGCAACGGCATACGCGCCGAGGTGAACCATGACCCCATATCGGTGAGCGTGCTGGCACCTACCATCTCGCTGATAACCCGCAACGACCCGCCCAACGCCAGCTCCGCAGTCCCCCTCAAGAACCTCAAATAACAGGGGCACAAAAGGGACGGTTCTATCTGTGCCCTTAATTATCCGATCAACTGTCGCGAAAAGATTCCAAAAGGGCACAGATAGAACCGTCCCTTTTGTGCCCCTTTGGTGAACTCCCAAAATATGACTAACTTTGCACCGCAAATACAATACAAATGGAAAAGAAATACATCAGCCTTACTTATGACCTTATGCTTAAGGACGGTGAGGGCAAACTCTACAAGTACGAAAGCGCTACACGTGAAAGACCTTTTACATTCATCAGCGGCATAGGTTATGCCCTGGATCTCTTTGAGAGCAATGTAGGTTCACTGGCTGTAGGCGAAAGCTTTGAGTTCCAGATACCCGCCGACAAGGCATACGGTGAATACAGCAAGGAGAATGTCCTGGAGCTGGACAAGGGTATATTCCTCCGCGACGGAGTATTTGATGACGAGCACGTAAAGGTAGGTGCTGTCATTCCCCTGAGCGACGGCCAGCAGACATTCAACGCTACCGTGACAAACATTACCGATGACAAAGTAACCGTAGACCTGAACCACCCCCTGGCCGGTGAGGACCTCACATTCAAGGGTGTGATACTGGAATCACGTCCCGCCACACAGGAGGAGATCGATGCCATACTGCACCCCAAGTGCAAGGGTTGCGGCGGCGGTTGCAACAACGGCGACTGCAATGGTGGCAGCTGTGACGGCGACTGCAACTGCGAGGGCGACTGTAAGAAGTCGAATTGAGAATTGAGAATTGAGAATTGAGAATTAAATGAATACTATAGGTCACATCCTCACGCTTACCACCTTCGGCGAGAGCCACGGCCCCGCCATAGGAGGTGTGCTCGACGGTTTCCCATCGGGAATCGAGGTCGATGCAGAGTTCATACGTACATGCATGCAGCGCCGCCGTCCCGGACAGAGCACTGTGACCACCGGACGTCAGGAGAAGGATGAGGTAGAATTCCTCTCCGGCCTTCTGGACGGGGTATCCACCGGAGCACCCATAGCATTCATAATAAGGAACAGCGACCAGCACTCGTCTGATTATGACGAGCTCAAGGACCTGTTCCGTCCGTCCCATGCCGACTATGCGTGGGAGCAGCGGTACGGCATACGTGACTGGCGCGGCGGCGGTCGTTCATCGGCCCGCGTGACCGCTCCCATATGCGTAGCCGGAGCCATGGCTCAACTTGCCATGCGCAAGCTCCTGCCGGGCGTGGAGATAACAGCATTCACATCACAGATAGGTCCCTACTCCACCAATCCCGCCAAGGATATGGAGTATACGGCAAGCATGGTCGAGACCAATGCCGTAAGGTGTCCCGATGAAGAACTCGCACCCCAAATGGAGGCTCTCATACATGACCTCCGCAAGGAGCAGGATTCCGTGGGCGGATGCGTGACCTGCACCGTCAAGGGTCTGCCTGCAGGTATAGGCAACCCCGTATTTGACAAGCTTGAGGCTACCCTTGCCGCAGCCATGCTGGGCATCAACGCAGCCAAGGGATTCGAGTACGGTGACGGATTTGCATCGGCCTCACAGAGAGGATCCGAGCATAACGACGCCCTGCGCATGCAGAACGGCCAGGTGACAGCTCTCACCAACCACAGCGGCGGTATTCAGGGCGGCATAAGCAACGGACAGCCCCTGAGGTTCCGTGTGGCGTTCAAGCCCACACCCACCATCGGACGCGAGCAGCTGACCGTGACCCGTTCAGGCCAGGATACCACAGTGGCCGCCAAGGGACGTCATGACCCCTGCGTGGTTCCGCGTGCCGTGCCGGTAGTGGAATCACTCACTGCACTGGTCCTGCTTGACCAGTATCTCTCAAGTAAATAAGGATTGGTTCTTAGGAACGGCTCTTACGCCTCATGACCGGAATGAAGTCAAAGAGGCGGAATGTCTCTATGCCCTCTCTCTCGCGTACCTTCATAAGGCATACGGGGCCCAGCATGTACTGACGTTTCATCACGTTGAGGAAACTCCCGGGGAGTGTCACTCCGTATTCACGGGCCAGGCGGATCACCTCCTTATGGGCGTTGTACTTATCGGTCTGTTTCCTGGCTGACTGGCGCGAGTGTACGGTCGATCCCGGATGGTGTATGTATATATACTGCGACTCAGGTACGGTTACCAGCCTGCCGCTCTCACACAGCAGACGGAACACATACGTGGCATCCTCGTAATAGACACCTTCGGGGAAACGGAGTCCCAGTCTCTCTATGAGGTCACGCCTTACAATCATGTTGACGCTGCAGAACGAGGGCGGACATGTGCATATACGGAGTTTCTCATCCCTATCCTCAACCACCACGCTCTCCTTGAGGCCGTAGAAATACTTCACATTGGAGCCCTTGATTCTCTTTATCTCGGAGAAAGCTATATCGGCACCTGTCTTGCAGGCCGCACGGAAAAGGTTGCTGTAATATCCGTCCGACAGCAGGTCATCGCTGTCCATATATGCCACATAACGTCCACGGGCCACCTTGAGTCCGGCATTGCGGGCCTTACCCTGAAGGCCGTTCTCCTGTGATATCACCTTAAGGCGTGAGTCCTTTTCGGCATACTCTTCAAGGATGGAAAGGGAGTCATCGGTACTGCCGTCATTGACCGCTATCACCTCCATACGGTCCATATCCTGCGAGAGCACGCTCTCCAGTGTGGCGCGCAGTGAAGAGGCCGCGTTATAAACCGGCATTATGACACTCAGGTCGGTATCACCGGAGCAGAGTGACTCGAACCGGTCAGAGAGTTCCTGCATGGAGTGCATGAGCATACGGGGGCCCTCGGCCATGAGTATCTCATCCTCCAGGGGACCTGTATTGACCGCTATGGTATCTATTCCGGCAGCCACGGCGGCACGTATTCCCAGAGGTGCGTTCTCCACCACGACAGCCTGGCTGGAGGGAACTCCGGCCAGCGCCAGCCCCTTGAGATAGGGATCAGGATAGGGCTTGCCGCGTTTTACCTCAAAGGCCGTCACCATAAGGTCACGTGTTATGTAGCCCTTGAAATCATTCTGGACACGCTCAATCAGGTTCTTCTGCCCCGAGCCTGTCACGATCAGGATCTTGAGTCCTGCCGCGGCAGCCTTACGGAACACCTCCTGTGCACCCGGCATGATACGGGCCTCGGGCAGGCTGTGGAATATGTTGGCCTTGTATCCGTAGACGTTCTCTATCTCACTCTCCGTTGCCTCAAAGCCACGGTCACGCAGACTTATACGGCACACCGTGTCATGTCCGGTGGCTCCCTCGTTCATATAGACATCATGGGGAGTCATATGCATGCCGAAATGCTCCATAGCCTCACTCCAGGCTTTGGAGTGGTTCGGCATGGAATCATACAAAACGCCATCCATGTCGAACAGGATGGCGCTTTTGTTCTGGAGTGAGAACGCCATTAGAGGTATATTCTTACTTGTTTAATCTTGACAATATCTTCTTGGACTCCTCCTCGTAGCCGGGCTTGTTCAGGAGAGCGAACATGTTCTTCTTGTAAGCCTCGACGCCGGGCTGGTTGAAGGGGTTCACGCCAAGCACGTAACCGCTTATGCCGCATCCCTTCTCAAACATATAAAGAAGCTGACCGATCCAGTACTCATTGAGTTCAGGAACGGTGATGCGGATATTGGGAACACCGCCGTCCACATGGGCCAGTTGTGTACCGAGTTCTGCCATCTTGTTGACCTCATCGACATGCTTGCCGGCCAGGAAATTCAGACCGTCCAGGTTCTCCTCATCGGAAGGAACGAGCATGGTGTGCTGTACCTTATCGACCGATATCACAGTCTCAAATATGGTACGCTCACCCTCCTGGATCCACTGACCCATGGAGTGAAGGTCGGTAGAGAAATCGACCGATGCAGGGAATATACCCTTGTTCTCCTTACCCTCCGACTCTCCGTAGAGCTGTTTCCACCACTCGCTCAGGTAGTGAAGCTTGGGCTGGAAGTTAACCAGTATCTCAATCTTCTTACCGCTGCGGTAGAGGGCGTTACGTGTAGCTGCGTAGAGAGCTGCGGGGTTCTGCTCCATGGGCACCTGGCTGGTGCAGAGCTTCTCCATATCGGCAGCGCCCTTGATAAGCTGTCTTATGTCAAATCCGGCAATGGCTATAGGCAGCAGACCTACCGGAGTGAGCACGGAGAATCGTCCGCCCACATTGTCAGGTATGATGAAGCTGCGGTAACCCTCCTTGTCGGCACACACACGGGCTGCGCCACGCTTGGCATCGGTAATAGCCACGATAACCTTGCGGGCCATCTCCTTGCCGCGCTGCTGCTCGCACTGCTTCTTGAGCAGGCGGAACGCCAGGGCGGTCTCAGTCGTAGTACCTGACTTGGATATGTTTATGATACCGAACTTACGGCCCTTGAGGTACTCGGTAAGTTCAAAGAGGTAATCCTCGCTTATGTTATGACCGGCGAACAGGATCTGCGGATTCCTGCCGTCCTGGATGAGCTGAGTGAAGCTGTTGCTCAGTGCCTCTATGACGGCGCGTGAGCCGAGGTAGCTGCCGCCTATACCGGCTACGACCACGACCTCACAGTTCTCCCTGAGAACGTTGGCAGTATTCTGTATATCATCCAGAAGGGCCGATGACATGCCCGATGCAAGATTCATCCAGCCAATGAAATCGTTACCGGCACCGGTACCGTTCTCAAGTTTCAGGATGGCCTCCTTTATCTCGGGCTCCAGGGCGTTGACCTGGCTGAGTGACACAAAATCCCGGACGCGTGAAATGTCTATCTTAATCATAGGGTTATTTGAATGAGTCGGTGAGAAGTTTAATCTCAATAACAGGTGAAATATGTTCGTAAAGTATGTTGTACATGGCATCGAGAATGGGCATGTTCACACGGTAATGCTCATTGATCTCCTTCATGCACTTGGTGCCGTAGTAGCCCTCGGCTATCATCTCCATCTCCAGCTGGGCAGCCTTTACGGAGTAGCCCTTGCCCACCATGGTACCGAACACGCGGTTACGGCTGAAGTTTGAATAACCGGTAACCAGCAGGTCGCCCAGATAAACCGAGTCATTGACAGCGCGGTTAGGCATGGGACGCGCGGTAGCCAGGAAGTTGTTCATTTCCTGGATGGCGTTTGACATAAGCACGGCCTGGAAGTTGTCACCGTACTTAAGTCCGCTGCAGATACCTGCGGAGATGGCGTATACGTTCTTGAGCACCGAGCTGAACTCTATGCCGGCCACATCCTCCGATACCGATGTCTTGACGTATGAGTTGGTGAGCTTGCGTGCTATGGCCTGCGCGTTCTCAATCTCCTGGCATCCTACCGTGAGGTAAGAGAGACGCTCCAGGGCGACCTCCTCAGCGTGGCAGGGTCCTGCCACTACCGCGATGTTCTCCATAGGAACGCCGTAGTTACGGTGGAAATAGTCCGACATGAGCAGGTTGTCATCGGGCACGATACCCTTTATGGCCGATACGATGAACTTGTCACGAAGCTTGACCTTAAGCTTCTTCATGTGACTCTTGAAGTACGGCGAGGGGGTTACGAAGACCAGCACCTCAGACTCCTCCACGATCTGGTTGATATCGGAGGAGAAGTTTATGCGGTTCACATCGAACTGTACTCCGGTAAGATAAGCCGGGTTGTGACCGAGACGCTTGAAATCGGCGATACGGTCATCGCGACGGATATACCAGTTTATGGAATCCTCAGTTGACAGCAGTATCTTGGCTATGGCTGTTGCCCAGCTGCCGCCACCCATAATTGCCAGTTTTCCCTGTGGAATTGCCATTATATATCTGTTTTAATCCTTGCTTTCAGGTTTCATCTGCGGGAAGAAGAGCACCTCCTGGATAGCCTGCTGTCCGGTCATGAGCATAACCAGACGGTCTATTCCGATGCCGATGCCGCTTGTGGGAGGCATACCGTACTCCAGTGCGCGTACAAAATCCTGATCTATGAACATAGCCTCGTCATCACCCTTCTGGCTGAGACGCAGCTGATCCTGGAAACGCTCGTACTGATCGATAGGATCGTTGAGCTCGCTGTATGCGTTGGCCAGCTCCTTGCCGTTGACCATCAGCTCGAAACGCTCGGTAAGACCGGGCTTGCTGCGGTGCATCTTGGTGAGGGGTGACATCTCAACGGGATAGTCAGTGATGAAGGTGGGCTGTATGAATGTGCCCTCGCATGTCTCGCCGAATATCTCGTCAATGAGCTTGCCCTTGCCCATGGAGGGAGTAACCTCCACGCCGCATTTCTTGGCAACCTCACGCATCTCATCCTCGCTCATGCCCTCCAGGTCATAACCTGTCTTCTCCTTGATAGCCTCCAGGATAGGCAGACGGCGGTAAGGTGCCTTGAAGTCGACCTCGTTGTCACCGACCTTTACCTTGGTGGTGCCGTTGGTCTCTATAGCTATCTTCTCAAGCAGTTTCTCTGTGAAATCCATCATCCAGTTGTAGTCCTTATAGGCCACATAGAGTTCCATGCAGGTGAACTCAGGATTATGGGTGCGGTCCATACCCTCGTTACGGAAGTTCTTGCCGATCTCATAGACGCCTTCAAAACCACCTACGATAAGACGCTTAAGATAGAGCTCTGTAGCGATACGGCAGTAGAGGTCTATGTCAAGGGTGTTATGGTGAGTGATGAACGGACGTGCGCTGGCACCTCCGGGAATGGACTGAAGTATGGGAGTCTCAACCTCAGTGTAACCGGCGTTGTCCAGGACTGAACGCAGGGTGCGGATTACCTTGGTACGTTTGAGGAAGGTCTCCTTGATGCCGTCGTTAACCACCAGGTCGACATAACGCTGACGGTAACGCAGGTCGGGATCATCGAACTTGTCATATGCCACGCCGTCCTTGTACTTTACTATGGGCAGAGGACGCAGTGACTTGCTCAGTACAGTGAGTTTCTTGGCATGAACCGTGATCTCACCCATCTGGGTACGGAACACGAATCCCTCAATTCCGATAAAGTCACCTATGTCAAGGAGTTTCTTGAACACCTTGTTGTACATCTCCTTATCCTCCTCATCGGGGCAGATGTCGTCACGGGTGATGTAGACCTGGATACGGCCTGTCGAATCCATCAGCTCTATGAATGAAGCCTTACCCATGATACGGCGGCTCATCATACGTCCGGCGATGCAGACCTGACGGGGCTCGTCATCGTCCTTGAAATTCTCTTTTATCTCGGTTGCGAAAGCGTTGGTGGGATACATGGCTGCGGGATAGGGATCGATACCCATGGCGCGCAGCTCCTTCAAACTCTCTCTTCTGAACTGTTCCTGATCGCTTAATTCCATTTGTTTAATTTGCAATTATTTGCCTGGTTTTTACAGGCTGCAAAGATAATAAAAAATGGGTATATAAAATAATAATGGCGCGTGTGCGCCATTATTATATAGGGAATGCCTGCCGGCAGATTCCTTTTTACTTGCCGAAAAGGCCGAATATGGTGTTGAGTGACGAGAGTGTCTCATCAACCTCATCCTTGGCATCGGAGATAAGCTCCACTGCATCGGCCACCTTGCTTTCAGCCTTCTCGGAGGCCTGCTGAACTGTCTGCTGTGATGACTGCTGGCTCTGAACGAGAGCGGCAGCACCGGCCTGAGCGACCTTGCTCAGATCAGTACCCTGAACCAGAGTCTGGAGTGTGCTGGTTACAGGATTGGCAGTCTGGTTTGTAACGAGGTTGTTAGAACCCAGAATCAGACCTGAAGCGAAATCTGTGTAGAAAGCGCTCTTGTCATCAACATTCTTCAAGCCCTGGATGCTGTTGGCCAGCTGAGCCAGGTTGATGATGTTGTTCAGGTTTGACACATCAACTTTACCGTCAGTCTGATACTGATTGTAAAGACTCTTGAGAGCCATACCCGATGCCTGGCCATTGGTCGTGCCGGTCTGGTTGTTGGCTCCCATACCCAAAATACCGCATGATGCTGTCAGTACTGCGAGTGACATGCATGCAAACAAATTCAACAATTTCTTCATAATATCACTGTTTGATAAAAAAGTTACTTCATTATCATAGTGGCTCCGCTGGGCTGTATCTCAAACTGATAAGGCTTCTTGGTCTTGAGCTTAAGAGTCTTGAGAGTGGGCTCCAGAGTCTTCTTGTCATCGGTATAGAACTGAACGTCGCCGTCACCCAGGAATGAGAGGTCTATCTTAGCCTTGATGGGCTCCTTTGTGGCGTTCAGACCGGCTACGAACCAGCGGCCGTCGGTGCTCTTACGGGCCAGGATCACATACTTGCCGGGATAACCGTCCAGGAAGCGGGTCTCAGTCCATGTGGTGGGAGCCTCACGCAGCCAGTCCATGCAAATCTCGGGCGCATCCTCCAGGTTGTTGGGGCAGATGGCTATGTTCTGGATGGGGTTCTGGAATATGACCTCAGTCGCAATCTGGAATATGGGTGTGGTCTTGAGCTGTGATCCGCGTCCGCTGTTCTGTCTGTTCAGTATGCGGTTCATAAAGCAGCCGCCGAACTCCATGCAGCCCACGGTGTTGCGGATAAAGGGATGGAGGGTTGCCTTGAAGGCCTCCTCATCGCATGAACCCTGACCGAAATACATGTTCTCCGATGCAAGCACGGCCTCAGAACCTACGTAGTTGGGATACATACGTTCCCATCCGCGGGGCAGTGTGCAGCCGTGGAATATGCACATGATTCCGTGGTCGTTGGCATCGGACAGGACCTCCTCGTAAAGACGGATGGTCTCCTGCTTGTCACCGCCCCAGAAATCGACCTTGATTCCCTTGCAGCCCACCTTCTCGAGCCATGCCATCTCCTGCTTGCGGATGATGGAGTTGTCCATCTTGTTGATGGGGCTCTGTACTATATCGTTCCAGTAGCCGCTTGAGCTGTACCACAGGAATACGTCTACATTCTTGGAATTTGCATACTTGATGAGCTGCTCCATACGCTCGTAACCTATGTTCTCGTCCCAGCCGGCATCGATCAGGATATACTCCCAACCCATCTCGCTGGCCAGGTCTATGAACTTGACCTGATCGTCCCAGTTGCATGATGCATCCTGCCATACAATCCAGCTCCATGTACTGCGGCCGTATACATACTCGCGTGAGGGAGCGTAGAGAGGCTCCACATAATCCCACATGACGGTGGTCTCAACTATAGGCTTGAGGTCGGCACCCACGGTGATGGTACGCCAGGGGGTGGAACCCGGCAGACGCATGGCGGGACATACGGTTCCGTTGCCGTTGTTCTCATCGGGCATGGGGAACTCGATCTTATAGGTGTTGTCCTTGCAGTCACCCAGACGTGAGCCGCAATAGCTGCTGCTTACACCTGTCTCACACAGCAGTACCCAACCGTTCTCACCTACGTGGAACAGACCGGGGAATGTATAGCCGTGACCGTACTGTGAACGCACGTTCATCTCACCGTCATGCGAGTAACCCTCCTCATAGCTGGGCTTGCTGCGCTGCCAGCCTATCATGGCGTCACTCTGCGGAGTGAGGAATGTGGTGGTGCCGTCAGGGAAACGGAATCCGGTATTCTCAAACAGCACGCGGGTGCTTGAACGCTGGCGTGACTTGTGAAGATTGTAACGGATTGCGATATCGTTGTTGCTTACGCGGAACTCAAACTCTATGGTCTCGCGTGATGCGTTCTGCAACTCAAATAATCCGATTGAATAATCGTGGCTTACATGGGCTGTCTTGATTCTGTCCATCGTGTAATCCACGCTGCGCTGGTCTGTAAGCGCACCCACCAGGGTCAGATTTTTGGTAAAGTCACCGTTACCGGCCTCACGTCCCTGAGGCAGCCCCTCAAGTGTGGGCTTGGAACCCAGGTCAAGCATGATACCGATAGGCGAATCCTCAAGCATCTGCTTGCCGTCATATGTTACGGAATAGGTGGGATTCTCGGTTCCGGTAAGGTTGAATGATACCACAAGACGTCCGTCCGGACTTGCAAGATTCGGAATGGAGGCAGCCTCCTGAGCCTGGACGCCTGCAACGCAAAGCGCCATCAAAGCAATAATACTGACAATTGTTCTCTTCATAATGTTATCTGTAAGTTTTCAGTTAAGTCTCGTATTAAAAACAGGTTATATAACAGGTTTAATCAGAATAATCGGAAACTAAGGCGGAGCGTAACCTGGGGATATATGGGATATTTGTCCACGTACTCCAGTATCTCCCTGGTGTCATCACCCAGTCCGTTGGCGGCCTCGGTGATGGTGCTGACCTCCATGTCCTGGCAGTAAAGCACAGCGTTATGGTATATCATGGCACCCATCTCAAGCTGAAGTCCCATGAAACGGTCGGGGATGCATCGGCCCAGACCCATACCTACATAGTATTTGAGAGGGTCAATCCTGAATTCGGACTGCATATATCCCTTACCGTCTTTCTCAATGACAGGATATGGCTTTCCAGCTATCTCAAGAGCCATTTCTCTCTTCTGCCCGGGCTCTCTCTCGTTGAGCTCCTGCAGGGCTGCCCAGTCATTATCGGTCGTATTACCGCTCAGGCTTATAAAGGGATCGTTCCTGTCGGCATCGGGAGTATAATAGACTCCGCCGGCAAAATAGAATCGGCCCGAGCTGAAAGGATACCAGTTGATCATGGCCTTGTAATTGGTAAGGCCCATCCGGACTCCCGACGTGATGATGGACTCGTCGGCGAATTTGTTCCGGAATTCGTAACCTGTTTGTGAGGAATACTCCTCCTGGGCCTGACGCAGGTCACTGGTGTCAAGGAATATATCGGTATTGAACAGGTCACCCTTGGGTGCCCAGTTGTATCCGGCTTTGAGTACAAAGTGTTTCTGGATTGGTAATGCAACTTCAACTCCGAATCCGTGAAGTCCGGCTTCGGCCCCTATTGACAGATGTCGGAAAGCCACCATGTTCTCCTGGGCGTAAAGAGAGCATGCAGCCGTCAGCGCAGCAAATAAGGTCAGGAAAAGTTTTCTCATATACGGTTTGATGGTTATTACTATCAGGTCAATAACATGACTCCTAAATGACAGCTACAAAAATAACCCTTTATTATTCAGTGTGAAAATAAATCCGGAATTATTGTGTAACTTCGCGTCCGGTTTGATCCATGCACCCATAGTTCAATGGATCAGAACATGGGATTCCGGTTCCCAAGATTAGGGTTCGATTCCCTATGGGTGTACGACTACCAGTCAATGGGTGTCTCTCCTCTTTTTATAAGCCATTCGTTGGCCTGGCTGAAATGGTGATTGCCAAAGAATCCGTTATAGGCCGATAAAGGCGACGGATGCGCGGAGCTGAGTACCAGATGGCGGCTACGGTCTATGATGGCACCCTTCTTCTTGGCATAGCCTCCCCAGAGTATGAACACGAGTCCGTCCCTATGGGCGTTGAGTTCCCGTATCGCCGCATCTGTGAACTCCTCCCACCCTTTTCCCTGATGGGAACCGGCAGCACCGGCCCTTACGGTAAGGGTAGCGTTCAACAGCAGGACTCCCTGTCTGGCCCATCGGGTCAGGTCTCCGCTCGGCGGTACCGGTTTGCCCAGGTCATCACTTATCTCCTTGAATATATTCCTTAACGACGGGGGAAAAGGAACTCCGTCATTGACCGAGAAGCAGAGGCCGTGGGCCTGTCCCGGCTCGTGATAGGGATCCTGTCCTATTATGACCACCTTCACCTTATCAAAAGGACACAGGTCAAAGGCGTTGAAGATCAGTCGTCCCGGAGGATAGACCGGGCCACGAGCGTACTCCTCACGGACAAAATCCGTCAGGTTCCTGAAGTAGGGCTTGTCAAACTCCGGTTGAAGCCTCTGCTTCCAGCTCTGGTCAATCTTTACATCCATCAAAGTGAGAATTGAGAGTTGAGAATTGAGAATTGGCCATGCGGTGCGTATTAATTCTCAATTCTCAATTCTAAATTTTCAATTAAATCAGTTGTATGCCGGCTTTTGCGCACTCAGCCTTCATCTCCTCCGGCCAGATGCTGGCCTGGATCTCACCGATATGTGCCTTCTGCAGGAACAGCATGCACAGTCTTGACTGTCCTATGCCGCCGCCTATTGAGAGAGGCAGCTCACCGGCCAGCAGTTTCTTGTGGAAATAGAGTTCCTTACGCTCCTGCTTGCCGCAGAGCTCAAGCTGACGCAGCATGGACTCCTTGTCAACGCGGATACCCATTGATGAGAGCTCCATGGCACGGCCCAGTATAGGATTCCATACCAGCAGGTCACCGTTAAGTCCCAGGAATCCGTCATCGTTGGGAGTGGTCCAGTCATCATAGTCAGGGGCGCGCAGGTCATGTTCCTTACCGTCACCGAGCTTGCCTCCTATGCCCATGATGAACACGGCGCCGTGCTCACGGCAGATGGCATCCTCACGCTCCTTGGGAGTCTTGTCGGGATAGAGACGACGGAGCTCCTCGGAATGGATGAAGAACACCTCGCGGGCCAGGAACGGCTCCAGCTGGGGATATGTCTCGCTGATAAGATACTCCGTGCGGAGCATGGCTGAATATATCTTGCGTACTATACGCTTGAGGAATGTAATGTTACGGTCATCGGCTGTGATGGTACGCTCCCAGTCCCACTGGTCAACATAAAGTGAGTGGAGGTTACCCAGGCTCTCATCGGCACGTATGGCGTTCATGTCGGTGTAGATTCCGTAACCGGGTTTGAGACCATACTCGGCAAGGGTAAGACGTTTCCACTTGGCAAGTGAATGGACGACCTCGGCCTTGGCCTCGCCAAGATCCTTGATGGGGAATGTCACGGCACGCTCCACTCCGTTCAGGTCATCGTTTATGCCCATACCTTTAAGCACAAAGAGCGGTGCGGTCACCCTTCTCAGCTGAAGTCCGGTTGAGAGGTTCTGCTGGAAGAACTCCTTGATCAGTTTGATACCTTGCTCAGTCTGCTGCAGAGACATGAGCGGTTTGTAGTTTTTGGGAATAATCAAGTAACTCATATAGTGTGGTGTTTATATTCAATCGTCATACCAGTTCACGTAACTGTTGTAGCCTGACCTCTTCTTGACCTTGAGCAAGTCGGACAGCATGCTTGAATTAGCCTTGACGGTAAAGTTGTATGATGTATATGGTTTAAGTACAATGCTGCAGGACATGTTGAAACAGTGCAGGTCACGGGTCACGCTCATGGTGGTCATGGTGAAGTCATGATAGGTAAAGTCCCAACCTGACGAGAAGTTTATGTTCCACTTGTTGGTAAGCTTCATGTTGCCCGACATGTTCATGCTGTGCACGAATTTCCACGGATAGCGCATACGGTCGTAATCAAAGCCGGCCTTGTTAGTGTTATCCTCACGCATGCTTATACCGTAAGAGACGGAGAATGACCACGGGAGCGAATAGGCCACATAACCGTCCTCGTCAACCTGTGCCGCTCCTGCCTTCTTGCCGGGGGCCGATGCAGCCGTCGCCGGTCTGTTCCTCCTCTCCTCGGTTGATTCGGAATCCTGCTCCTCCTCGTCTTCATCGGGCTGGTTACGATGCAACAGTTTATCTATCTTTTCACCCCACTTGCGGAACGTGTCGTTCTGGAATGTGTATGACCAGTGCTGGCTCATACCCTGAAAACGGCCGAACCTGCCGTAGGAGTACTCAGTACGGTTTCCTACATAAATATCGCCCTTGTCATTCACCTCATATGCGTAGGTGGCCCATACGGCGTTGAAGTTGAACGTATAGTTGGTTCCCGGGAACTTCATCCTCAGTCTGGTGGAGAGGTCACTCCAATGGTCGGTGGCAAAGTTGTATGACATGGAGCCGCCCAACTCGTCAATCAGGCTTATCACCCTGGTACCCTTACCGGTAGTGTCCCTGTCAGAGCGTACCTTCATCTCAAGGTTGTTGCCCAGGCTCATGGAGATGGTCTGCGACTTGCCCTGACCCGGAGCGTTGCGGAACATGGAGTACTTGGCGGTCCTTACCTGGCCCTTGTCATCGGTATAGACGTATGTGTCATAGAATCCGTAACGCTCGTCACTGAAGTCCGGCGACATGGAGTAAGACACCGAAGGGGTCAACACGTGACGTACCGCCACGAGTTTGTCACCGAACATCTTTCTCCACAGTTCGGTCGGCTCGTACATACCGTACAGCTTGGCGTTGGCCGATACGCTGAAGTCATATTTGTAAACCCGGTAGAATCCGTAAACGGTATCAACCGCTACGACAGCACTGCGATCGGGATCATACTGTTTGTGAATCTTGTAGCTCTGCCAGCTGGAGCTGTACGAGAACCTGGGGGTTATGTTAATGTTCTTGAGGAACTGGAAAGTGGCGTCGACAGGAATCCTGTGGGTCATTATGTTGTTCCAGTCACGTACCAGGCTCTTGTCCATGATATCATACTCCTTGGCGGTGATGCTGTTGGTCAGTGAACCGCTGTACTGGATCTTGATCTTCTCGTACCATCTCTGCTGTCCGGCCACCTTCTTGCGCTTGAACGGATATACAGGTGACAGGCTCAGGCTTACCGTCGGGAACTGTACCGATATGGTGGTGTCACGTACGTTCTGGCTCAGGTTCATTGATGAGTTCAGGCTGAGACCGATTGACGGGAAGGTCCTGTTGTAGCTTATACTTGAAGTCTTGGTGCTCTGAGTCCTCAGCTGTGGGTTGTAGGCGCTGTACAGGTTGGAGGTCTCATAACTCTGGGTGGAGAAGTTCACACTGGCCGAGAAGGTCTGGTAGGGATTGGCCTTGGAATCCTGCGAGTGTGTCCATCGGATCTTGAAATCCTTGGTCACGGTGTAGTCCGGAAGTCCCTTGTCACCCAGTTTGGTAGTCAGCGAACTGGCATATATGTTACCTGAGAACTTATAGCGCTTGCGGTATCTGGTCTCGGCCGATACGCCCCACGATCCCTTGGTGAATACCTCACCCAGCACCTTGAGGTCAAAATAGTCGGACAGCGCAAAGTAGTAACCGCCGTCCTTGAGATAGAAGCCACGCTCCATCTCGTCACCGTATGTAGGCACGATTATACCCGATGCATAGTCACCCTCCAGGAACGGGAAGAAGCCGAAAGGCACGAACAGCGGCAGCGGCACACCCATCACCTCGAGATAGGCGGGTCCGAATATCACGTCACGTCCGGGACGCACCTTGGCGCGTGTGATACGCAGGTTGAAATGGGGATCGTCATGCTCGTCGCAGGTGGTGTAGACGCCATCCGCTATGTAGTACTCGCCGTCAGGACCCTTCTTGGCCTCGGCACTGGTCATGTAACCCTCACCCTGCTGGGTAATGATCTCGTTTATGTAACCCTTCTCGGTCCTGAAGTTGTAGCTTATGTGGTTCGACTCATAAGGGGTTCCGCCGTCCAGGAATACGGGAGTGCCCTGTACTATGCCCGATGAGTCCATCCTGCCGTCGGCATAGACCAGCGAGCTGTCCATCTGCATCTTAATGACGGCAGCCGTGAGCTGTACGTTCTGGTAGTTCACCTTACCGTTGCCGAACAGCGATGCGTAACCGCCCTCGCTCCATATCATGGAGTCCGATGACTCATAGACGACAGGTGCGTCAAGAGCCTCTCTTTTTCGTCTGGGTCTTCTGGGTAGGGTATCGGCGGCAGCCAGCAGCGAGTCCGGCGCCTGGGCCTGGAGCAGCGAGTCTGCAAGGACACGGTCGGCAACTGAGACGGAGTCAGCCCCGGCAATGGAATCAGCAGGTATCTGCGCTGCTGCCCTTCCGGTAGACAGGAACAATCCGAGCAATATCGGAATCCACAACTTTCTCAATCGGTCCCTCATTCTTGAGCCTTCTCCTTGACAAACTGCAAAAGTATCATTAAATGCTCAAAAATCCTCACACACGCGTGTGATTTCAGTAAAATTAATCGTGAAGTGAAAAAAAATCAAAGGAATTGACTGCACCACCCCCTGAAAATCTCCACACCTTCAGCACCGAACTTGGCGAGACTCCTCTCAGCCTGCTCCACGGTTTTCTCCTCGGTGGGACGGGTCTTGGAATAGAACTTATCGGCAAAACAGACAACCTTCTCCTCAAGTGACTGGGGGCACATGTCACGGTGAGGCACCGGAAGGTCGCGTTCCAGGATCTGCTTAAGGGTGAGACCGGTACCCGTATGTCGTTCTGCCACCAGTGCATGGCGGGGCAGACCCTCTTTCCTGAGAAGGTCTGCACCCAGGTATCCATGACACAGATAGTGGTATTTCCCGTAACAATGGATGGCATCGGCATCTGTAAGAAAAATTCCGATGTCATGCAGCATGGCCGCCTCCTCTACGAACTGCCTGTCCAGATTCAGTTCCGGATGAGCCGTCGCAATGCCCAGCGCCTTGTCGGCGACAAGGCGGCTGTGCAGTATCAGGAGTTCCTTGAGGGGCTGGTTGTCGGAGTAATACCTGTTGATTACCCGCATCCACATGCTCTCTTCTTTTTCCATTATCTTACAGGAGCAATTACAAAGCTGTATGAATAATCACCGTAATGCAGCTTATAGGGTTCGAGCGGTGTTGCACCCCAGCTGTTCACGCAGGCCAGACCGTACTGTGCCTTGTCTATATGCACAACGGTATAAGGACGTGGCGTGAGGTCTCCGGCATGTACGTTATGCTTGTTGGGACCCTCATCCAGGTCGGCGGTCGTATAGTTGAGTGATGACATGCTGAGCGGAGCGTCGCTGTAGAACTCAAGGCCCTTTCCATCGGCATTCGTTACACGCCACCAGCGCACATCGGTCTTGTTGCCGTTCTCCTGAGGACGTATGTAGGGGAAATACTGGTCAGCGACAGTGCTCTTGTAAATGCCAAGGAACTGCGAGCTGTTACGGTCCGAGTAGTTCTCTATAGGACCACGTCCGTAGAACTCAACACGGTCAAACTCACGTGCCATCTCCATGGTCATACCGAACTTGAACAGATCCGGCATACCCTGCTGGCGCGGCCCACGCTGTCCCGGACGCTGCGGTGCCGCCTGAGCCATAGCCTGAGCAGCCTCCTCCGGACGGGTTATCAGTTTCTGGGTTACGCACATTCTGCCGTCACGCATCAGTACATACTCCAGTTCAAGCGAAGCGTAGAGCTGTTCTATCTCATATCTCACGTTAACCTTGCCCAGGCCGTCCTCAACCTTGCACTCGAAAGCGGTGCGCCGCAGACCCGGATTGCGCCAGGCCTGCATGCGTGTGTGCAGGTTTGCGCCGTAGTCATTATCGGTGGGAGCGCGCCAGAAATCACTCTTGAGCTGGCTGCCGTTCTGGGTCATCTGCTTGCCGTCAACGTCAATGTAATCTATCCAACCGGTATTCTTGTTGAAGGTATAGACCACTCCTGCTGCCTCAAGCTTTACATAAGCTACAGCCTCGTCAATCTTTACGCTTTCATCGGATGTCAAGCCATTTTCAGCCTCCCCTCCGAACTCATAACCGGTCACCTCAAACTGATTGTGCGCAACAATGAAATCTTTCTCAAGCAAAGGTGCAGCCTCTTTCAACTTGAACTCAACATTCACAAGGATCTCCTTTCCTGAAGGAGCGCCCTTTACAGCCTTAGCCAATGCCGATGAAGTAACCTTTGCCCTGCCCTGTGCGGCAACCTTGGGCAATTTGATTTCACCGCGTGAAATCTCCGTTCCGTCAGCCATAACGGCATATTCCATATAGTACGCTGACAGGTCGGTATAGAAATTCTCATTATAAACCTCAACTACACCCTTCTTGAGGTCAACCGGAGTAGCCCATATGTTCTGGTAGAAATACTGTACCTCATATGCGTGCGGGTTCCAGCGACGGTCAGGTGCAATCAGTCCGTTGCAATTAAAGTTCTGGTCCGATGTAGGATAACGTCCCTCATCACCGCCGTACATGAATATCTCCTTTCCATCGGCATTTTTGCCGTATACAGCCTGGTCAACAAAGTCCCATATGAAACCGCCCTGAACCGAACGGTTGGCACGGATAATATCCCAGTACTCCTTGAATCCGCCCTCGGA
>CACZCX010000014.1 GCA_902779875.1 uncultured Bacteroidales bacterium
GTATTCGGCATCGAGGCCTTCCTCCCCGGCTCACAGATCGATGTAAAGCCCATCCGCGACTACGATGTATTCGTTGGCAAGACCATGGAGTTCAAGGTTATCAAGATCAACCAGGAATACCGCAACGTAGTTGTTTCACACAAGGCTCTTATCGAAGAGGAGCTTGAGCAGCAGAAGAAAGACATCATCAGCAAGCTCGAGAAGGGTCAGGTACTTGAGGGTACCGTTAAGAACATCACCTCTTACGGTGTATTCATCGACCTGGGCGGTGTTGACGGTCTTATCCATATCACAGACCTCAGCTGGGGCCGCGTAAGCGATCCTAAGGAGATCGTTGAGCTCGACCAGAAGATCAACGTCGTTATCCTTGACTTCGATGACGAGAAGAAGCGTATCGCTCTCGGTCTCAAGCAGCTCACTCCCCATCCCTGGGATTCACTCGATCCCAACCTCAAGGTTGGCGACGTTGTCAAGGGTAAGGTTGTCGTTATGGCCGACTACGGTGCATTCATCGAGATTGCTCCGGGCGTAGAGGGTCTGATCCACGTATCAGAGATGTCATGGAGCCAGCACCTGCGTTCAGCTCAGGACTTCATCAAGGTTGGTGACGAGGTTGAGGCAGTTATCCTGACTCTCGACCGCGCAGAGCGCAAGATGTCTCTCGGTATCAAGCAGCTCAAGCAGGATCCCTGGGAGAACATCGAGGAGAAGTATCCCGTTGGTTCAAAGCACACCGCTACAGTTCGCAACTTCACCAACTTCGGTATCTTTGTTGAGATCGAGGAGGGCGTTGACGGCCTGATCCACATCAGCGACCTGAGCTGGACCAAGAAGGTTAAGCATCCTTCAGAGTTCACCACCATCGGTGCTCCCATCGATGTACTGGTACTTGAGATAGATAAGGAGAACCGTCGTCTCAGCCTGGGTCACAAGCAGCTCGAGGACAATCCTTGGGACGCTTACGAGAACATCTACACCGTTGATTCTATCCACGAGGGAAAGATCACCGAGATGATGGACAAGGGCGCAGTAATCTCACTCGCAGAGGGTGTTGAGGGCTTCGCTACTCCCAAGCACCTCGTTAAGGAGGATGGCTCACAGGCTCAGCAGGGTGAGACTCTCCAGTTCAAGGTAATTGAGTTCAACAAGGATTCCAAGAGAATCATCCTTTCTCACAGCCGCATATTCGAGGATATCGCAAAGGCTGAGGCTAAGGCTGAGAAGAAGGCTGCCCGCAAGGCCAGCCCCAAGAAGGAGGAGCCCGTTATCCAGAACCAGGCAGCTTCAACAACTCTTGGTGACATCGACGCTCTTGCAGCACTCAAGGAGCAGCTTGAAGGTAACAAGTAATCACTGAATTACAATATTTAAGAAAAGGACCGCGCGCGTGTGCGGTCCTTTTTGTATTTTTGGCCCTCAATATGGAAAAGTTCGAGATCACCATATTGGGTTGCGGCTCCGCCACACCCAGTCCCAAACACTACACGTCATCGCAGGTAGTTGAGGTACGCGGCAAACTGTTCATGGTAGATTGCGGCGAGGGTACCCAGATACAGCTGCGACGTTCGCGTGTGGCGTTTGCCAGGATCAACCACATTTTCATATCTCACCTTCACGGCGACCACTGTTTCGGACTGCTGGGTATGATCTCATCATTCGGACTGCTGGGCCGTACCGCACCTCTTTATATACACGCGCCTCAGGACCTGGGTCCCATCCTCTCGCAGGAGCTCGATTTCTACTGCCGTGACCTTGAGTTCAGCGTGGAGTTCCAGGGATTCGATCCCGCGCAGTCACAGACGGTCTATGAGGACCGCTCACTCACCGTCACCACATTCCCTCTGCGCCATCGCGTCCCCTGTTCCGGTTTCCTGTTCCGTGAGAACCCCACAGCCGACCATCTGGACCGTGCCGCCGCCGATTTCTACGGCGTTCCCCAGTGGGACTACGCCCGCATAAAGGAGGGAGGTGATTTCACTACCGCCGACGGCAGTATCATACCGCATGACAGACTCACTGTTCCGGCCGACCCCGCCCGCAGCTATGCTTACTGCTGCGACACCGCCTACAATCCTTCCATGATTCCGGCCATCAAGGGGGCCGACCTCATCTACCATGACTGCACCTATGCCGGCCAGGATGCCGACAGGGCCAAGAAACATTTCCACAGCACCGCAACCGATGCTGCCCGTACCGCTCTTGAGGCCGGAGCCCGTCGCCTCATGCTCGGCCATTTCTCGGCCCGTTACACCGATGAGACCATACTTCTTGATGAGGCCCGCGCCATATTCAAGGATACCATACTGGCTAAAGAAAACCTCACTGTAAATATCTGACCATGGCAATGATGGCATATGACGAACAGAGGATACTGGAGATGCTCCATGAGGATGAGGTCTCCCGTCATCGTGCCTTTGAATGCATAGTCCGTAATTTCAGCGAGCAGCTCTACTGGCAGATACGTCATATGGTACTCTCCCATGACGATGCCAATGACATTCTTCAGAACACCTTCATGAAAGCCTGGATCAATCTGGACTCGTTCATGGGCTATTCCAAGATATCCACCTGGATATACCGCATAGCCATAAACGAGACCCTCTCTTTCCTGAACCGCCAGAAATCCACGGTACCCCTTGATACCGGCAGTGATGACGAGCTCAGCATAGCAGACCAGCTGGAGAGCGATCCCTATTTTGACGGCGACCTGACCGAGCGTCAGCTCCAGGAGGCCATAGCCACCCTGCCCGACAAGCAGCGCATGGTATTCAACATGAAGTATTTCAACGAGATGAAATATGAAGAGATATCTGAGGTGCTTGGTACCAGCGTAGGAGCCCTCAAGGCATCATTTCACATAGCTGTAAGGAAAATTGAAGAGTATTTCAACAATATTGATTAAACCATTTTAAAATAAGTGAGTCAAACCAACGAATGAAAAAGGGAATAAAATACAATTTCGATGAGCGCGAGCCCCGCAGGCCGTTCACTGTTCCGGAAGGTTACTTTGAGAACCTTACGGGCAGAATCATGGCCTCACTGCCCGAGCAGGAATCGGTCTGGTCCACCACGATTACCGTGACTCCGTGGATGCGCATAAGACCGTACCTCTATGCAGCTGCTGCGTTTATGGGTATTTTCTTCTGCATCAAGGCCGCTGTAGGTATCACCTCAAGTGAGAACGCACAGATGGCCGACATTCAGGAGACAACCATTTATTCCGATGAGTATATAGACTCTTTCCTGGAGACAGCCATGATTGATGACTATACACTCTATTCTTCACTGGTTGAGACTGTATACTAACGGCGTATGAAACAGATAGCAACTATTGTATGCCTCATGCTGACCCTGTCAGTATCAGCCACCAACCAGCAGCCGGGCCAGCAGTCCCCTCAGGTGCAGCAACCCGCTCAGGTGCAGCGTTTCACCATGCAGCAGAGACAGGCATGGGGTCAGTGGCAGAACAGGAACCGCCAGCAGAACCAGCCGCAGCCCAACCGCAGCGGACAGTTCTCACCTGCCGAATACTGGAAACAGCAGAAAGAGTTCTTCACGCAGAGAGCTGGTCTTACCGAGGAGGAGGCCAACGCCTTCTTCCCGCTTTACAACGAACTTCAGCAGAAGAAACGTGAGCTTAACCATGAGATCCGCACCGCCATGCGTCCTGATATGGGCGCCCAGCCGTCGGAGGAACAGAGCCTCAAGGCGATTGATGCCATGGCCGATGTCAACATCAGGATAGCCGAGCTCGAGAAAGAGTACCTGCAGAAATTCAAGAAGGTTCTGCCTGCATCCAAGATCCTTAAGGTCCAGATTGCAGAGGAGCAGTTCAACAGTCAGATACTCAAGGATATACAGCAGTCACGCGGGCATCAGTTCCAACAGGCTCAGCCTTTTAACCAACAGGCCCCGTCAAATAACGGTCAACGTGGAAATCAATTCGGAATGCCGCAGCAGAATAACGGCAATCCAAGATAAATAGGGTTAATTTAATAAGGAAAAAAGGAGTAGGTCAACCTACTCCTTTTTTTCTGAAACAGATCGTGATGTCTTTCAGTTCTCCGTTTTCAATCCTGTACATACGTTGGTTTGTATCGGGACTCGGAAGCGGACCTTTGCTCTCTATGTAGGGACCAACCTTGACGTAGTCCAGCGCATCGGCCCTGAAACAGTCAGGCAGTTCCTGCCTTCCTGAATACCATGCTGTCTTAAGTCCCACGGCATGTACACGGTCGGCAAGCCGCATTACCTCCCCTGGCTCGCGGTCGCCGCCCATGAAACACACACATGTCACATCATGTCCATATTTTTCCAGCAAATCGTCAAGAAGGTCATCTGTTAGCGGGAAGCCTATGTCTTCCTGAAGCTGCGGGCTATGACAGCCTTTGCAACGGTTCGGACACTGGGAGAGGTTAAGTGAGAGCGTAACCTCTCCCGGTACATCCTGGAAAACTATGTCATATGATGCTATTTTCATTTAGAGTGTCGCGTAATAACGCTTGCTTGCCTCTACCTGACGGGCGGCTGAGAAGTTGCTTACGCGCTTCATGTAACCGATTATACGTGTCAGATAATCCACATTGGTTGAATGGCAGTGCGGACACTCCTTAAGATAACGCTTGTCAATGGTACCACACTCGTTGCAGATGGTGTTGGGTATATTGAAGGTGAAGTAGTTGCAACCCTCCTGTGCAGCCACCTTAAGCAGCTGGCGGTACTGAGCCTTGGAGAGATGCTCCTCAAGGTTGCAGTGAAGTGCAGAACCACCGGTCAGGTGCTCGATGTACTTGACACCGTGCAGACGGAATCGGTCAATTACGTTCAGTGTAGTATCCTCAACCTTGTAGAAGTAGCTGTTGTAGCAGTCACGGGGAACTACATAACCGTCCTCCTTATCCCACTTGGCGTTCTTTACACCTACGTTCTCGGCAGGAATCATTTCACAGTTGAACATGACACCCTTGCCACGATACTGCTTGTTGAGTTTCTCCACAATTCCTAGTACGGTCTGTACATACTCTGTATAACGCGGGTTGTCACTGATTTCAATACCCAGGAACTCGGCTGACTCAACAAGACCGTTTACGCCGATAGTAAGGTACTGGCGGCCTATGTTGATGTAACCGGAATCGAACAGCGGGAGCATACCCTTGCTCTGGAGCTCCTTGAGGTTCTCGTTATAAGCCATCTGAACCTTATGCATAAGGTCAACCACCTCCTCAATGTAATTCTGATAAGGAATTCCCATACGCTGAGCATACTGTACGCAACGGTTCAGGTTGATGGTGAGCACGCTCTTGGAACCGGTACTTACGCCGCCGGCACCCAGTGTGTATGAGAATCCGTTATCGGTAATCTGGTTACGCAGACGGCAGCAGCTTGACAGTGAGTCGGCGTTGTCGCTTACATAGGTAAAGAATGAGTGACCCTCAGCATACATCTCAGCTGTGAAGTCGCCGTACTCCTTGTCCTTAACATCGCCGTTCTCGGTAAGAAGAGCCATGGTCTCGACAGGGAATGTGAGCACGCAGCGCAGACGCTCCTGGTTGAACCACTTCATGAAACGCTTCTGCAGCCATGAGAGAGACTCCCAATGGGGCTTCTCGCCGTCCGGGAAGCGGAACTCGCCGAACAGTGACTCAAAATAGAAGCGGTCATAGTAGCTTATGTTCCAGAATACCGACTGGAAGTTACGTGCACCGGTAGGCTGGTTGATTGAGTAAACCACCTGCTGGAAGCAGTCGGTGATGATCTTGTCAATTGTACGATGCTTGAGGCTCAGGTCTACGACCTCATCGGCACGCTTGTAGTAATCCTCACCGAATTCCTTCTCAATGAAGTAGTTCATGTACATGAGGAACTCAGGGGTAGCGCAGGCGCCGGAGAGCATGGACGATACCATGAATACCATGTTTATGAAACCACCGCAGAATGACTTGAGGTTGGTCGGCTGGGTAGCGTTACCACCTATAGACTTTGTTCCGCCCAGAAGCCACGGATACATGGTGATACTTGCGCAGTAGTTGGCCAGGTTGGTCTCGTCATTCTTGTAGATGAAGTGTTGGTGAAGGAGACTCAGATATTTGTCGGCAACCTCCTTGCCGTACATTGAGCGGATGCGGTCGCAGAGGAGACGGCGGTTGAGTCGGATGAAACCCTTCTTGGGGAGCTCTCCGATCAATGTGGCGATGTTCTTGTTCTCCACATTGGCGTTTGCATCAAACTTACTGCCCTCAGCGGCATTTGCAGCCTGACAATAACCCATAAGAAACTCAAGTTTAGACTTGGTCTCGCGGTCCTCAGCGTGACGGTTGCGGTACAGCATGTACGTCTTGGCAACCTGATAATAGCCCTCGGCCATGAGCGCAACCTCAACCTGGTTCTGGATCTCCTCCACGCTGATGCCACTCTGAATGTTCAGATGGCTCAGGATGCCTGTCATGGCCTCCTGTGTGGCGAAAGCTCCCGATGCCAGGAAAGACTTGGCAATAGCGGCCTTAATTTTGTCAATGGTAAACACCTCGTGTTTGCCATCACGTTTTACTATATATGTCTCCATAAAAAATCAATGACGCTAGCAAAGTTATTATAAAAAAGATAAGATGGTACGGGTTGTTAATAACTTCCCGAGGCTTTGAAAAGAGAAGTTTTCAACAGCTGTTTCATCACAGAAAAATTCCGGAGTGTCTATATCTGAAACTACGCGCTTCGCGCTATCCCTCCCACTCCTTCGGAGCGGGCCCCTCCCGTTCACAAGCCCACGGGCGGCCATGGTTTCCGATACAGACACTCCGGAATTTTCCTATGATGAAACAGCTCGGCTCACTTAGCCGACCTTTCCGGTTTTTTGATTAGATTTGCGATGTAATGGCATTGAAGAGATTCGGAGTATCGCTGGAGGACGAGCTGCTGGAGCAGTTGGACTCACTGGTTAAGGAGGATGGTTTCGCTAACCGTTCGCAGGCCATACGTTTCCTGGTCGAGAAGAACGTGGCCGAGAAGAAGTGGCAGTGCAACCACATTGTGGCCGGCACCATATTCATCATATACGACCAGCAGCGGACCGATATATCCGCTCGCATATCGGATATACAGATCCGCCACCGCAATCTTGTGCTTTCATCACAGCAGCACTACATAAGTGAGGGCACCTGTCTGCACGTGTGCACCGTTATGGGTGAGGCCCGCCTGCTTACCGCGCTGGCCGATGAGATGACATCAATCAAGGGCATCCGCCACGGCAAGCTGCTCATGAGCCGCGCTGATTAACGCTTTATAAAGAAACTTCCCACTGCAATTACCAGGATCAGGCCGGAGAGCAGGAACGCCCACACGTTCACGCATCTGGATGTTGCCGTGAAGGTATAATCACCCACTGTGAGGTAATCTGCACCAAAACGATACTGTATCACGCCATCCTCGACCTGGCCTCGGCCGGCATCAATGACCTTGCCGGGCATTCTCAGGTTATATGAAACCTTCAGGCCGCCCAGACCTACACTCTGATACCATAGGGCTTCACTATAAGAATCCGCTTCCGGTATTTCGGTCTCAGTAAAGACATCTGTATTAAAGAATCTGTCCAGGTATTTCAGGGCATTGTTTTCGCCTACGCCGCTCCAGAATTCAAGTCCTTCCTGATATGCGGAGTTCATGACCGAGTCACGCATGGAAAGGAATGTTTCACGATCCACCGGCGGGTTCCCTATCTGATCGTAATACCTGGCAATTGTATTGAAGTAGATATCCCACACTACGTCAAAGGCCCAATGTTCCGCATTGCATGATATATCGGCCAGATAGTCAAGTTCCTTACCTGTAATTCCCTTGGGGAGTTCAGGGTAACCGGTAAACCAGAAAGAGGCTTCATCCTGACTCATATAATCCGTCACAGGGATATTGAATGAGTCTTCCCATCCCCGGAATGTCTCCGTAAATGTATAATCGGTATAAAACCATTTGAAACCCCTGTCAATAGTTGACTCTGACTTTACGGGCTTTCCGTATATCTGCAGGGCCGGGAAGCCGTTCATATCCTCCACCTTGTCAAACTTCCGGCTTATAGTTACAGCCTTTATCTTGTCTTCAGTGAAATCACGGACAGAGTCTTTGGTTTCCAGCACGACCCATCCTTCGTCTTCAGCAAGGCAACCGTCGTTGTCTGTTCTGACCGTACGCACACACGATCCGTCGCGCATGACCTGAGTGTCCATCCGGACATTCCATTCTTCACAGGAGGCCAATGCCAACGCTGTGAGAGCAAATAATATCCTAAAAATCGGAGTTCGCATAATATTTCTCTTTAAGGACTTTACGTCTGTTCATTAATTTCATTTTCTCAATTCTCATATTATATCTCTCGGCCGGAGTACAATCTTTACACTCATCAATGACAATCTCAAGATAGGATGTCTCAGCATTATCATCCCGGAATGTGATCTCACCTTTAAGTCGCACAAAGAGCACCATAAGCACCACTGCAGCCACCGATGAAACGGTCCTGAGCACGGATATCCACATAGGAACCACAACCGGTTTACTCGCTTCGGTCTCCTCTATGGCCGCCATGATGCTGTCGGTCAGTGCATCGGCACCGGGGACCTCAGGCATCTGCCCTTTGAGGCGTTCAAGCATATCATCAATCCTTTCCATATCCCATCTTTATCAAACGTTCACGAATATTCTTCTTGGCCGCATACAGATTGCTCTTTATCTGATCTGCATCCAGGCCTGTAATCTCAATTATCTGAGCGGTATCAAGCCCCTCAAGCTGGCTGAGCGTAAACACCAGTTTCTGTTTTCCGCTAAGTTCATCGGCCAATACCTTTATGACCGATACCCACTCGCGGCTTTCCAGCTCCCGCTCAGGATCCGTATCATCGGCAACAGTCTCAAAGACACGCTCGTCATTATCGGTCGGGCCGATGGGCCTTACCTTACGCAGACGGTCCAGACACAGACGCGACGCTATCGTGTACACCCAGGTATTGAATGCAAAACGTTCATCATAACTGTTCAGGTTCTGCCACACCTTTATAAATGTATCCTGCACCACGTCCTTGGCCTCCTCAACATCGGCAAGCATCTTGAGTGAGAGCGAATATACCATACCCTGGCAATTCTGCACCACTATGCGGAATGCGGATCTGTCACCCGCCTTGCATCTGTTTATGAGTTCAATGTCTGTCTGTTGCATCTCACTTTATTATACGAACCCGGAGTTCAAAAGTCAAAAATAGTTCATTGGGGCCACAACCCGAACTATATATTATAAAAAAGGCGTGTTACGATTTCCGCAATTCGTGTCACTTTGCTATATTTGCCGCTGCAACTAACCAACCCTGTTCAATGAAACAAATTGCTTTAATTCTTGCAGCTGCCGCCGTTTCCTTAGGCACAGCCCGGGCAGAAATCTCAGACACACTTATTCAGGAAGTCGTAATAACCGGTACACGTGCCGCTACCGATGTCCGCCATCTGTCACAGACGGTGAATGTTATTGACCGCAGCGCCATTGAGGAGACCAACCGCGCGTCACTCCTGCCACTCCTGGCAGAGCAAGTCCCGGGACTCTTCATAACACAGCGCGGATACGCCGGCTACGGAGTATCTGACGGTGCTGCAGGTATCATATCCATGCGCGGCATGACCGGATCAGGAACTGCCGTCCGGACACTTGTCCTCATTGACGGTCATCCGAACTATGCCGGAATATTCGGGCATCCCATAGCCGACTCATACCAGTCACTTATGACGGAGAGAGTCGAGGTACTTCGCGGACCGGCATCAATGCTTTATGGTTCATATGCCATGTCAGGTGTAATCAACATAGTAACCAAAAAACCTCAGGACGGCACCCATGCCAACATACATGCCGGTTACGGATCATTCAACACTGCAGAGACCGAATTCTCAGTCAACACTCAGCAGGGAAAGCTCAGTGCAGTCGCATCAGGTTCATATAACCGCACCGACGGTCACCGTGACAACCTTGATTTTGAGCAGTATGCGGGTTATACCAAACTGGGATATGAGATTTCAAAGAACTGGAACACGTCGGCCAACGTTGACGTGACACGTTTCAAGGCCTCATATCCGGGTCCCGAGTCCGCTCCCCTTACTGACGCCGACCAGGATATCACACGAGGAACGACAGCTCTGTTCATTGAAAACAAATACGCCAGGACATCAGGTGCAGCCAGTGTCTACTACAGTTGGGGTGACCACTGGATCAATGACGGATACAAGCAAGGAGAGAATCCCAAGCAGTTCCGTTTTACATCATATGATGATATGCTGGGTGCATCGGCCTGGCAGAGCGTAAGCCTGTTTGACGGCAACCGCATTACACTTGGAGTGGATTATTACAGATACGGAGGTAAGGTCACATATGACTCTATAGGAAACCGCAGAGACAGTCTATTCATTGACAAGCGCGAGCATGAACTGGCCGGATACGTTGAAGTTCGTCAGGAGATCGGATCATGGCTCACCTTGAATGCCGGTCTGCGTGCTGACCATCATTTCTCAATCGGCACGGAACTTGTACCACAGGCCGGTATCTCATTCCACTTACCCGCGAACGCCGAAATCAAACTATCGGCAGCCAAGGGATTCCGTTATCCCACGTTTAAGGACAACTTCCTGTTCCAGCCCCAGAACCCCGATCTGGACCCGGAATCACTATGGAATTACGAACTGTCATTCTCACAGACCCTGCTCTCCGGAAGGTTATATTACGGAATCAATCTGTTCCACATGGATGTGGAGAACACCATACAGGCCATAATCCAGCCTGGAATAGGTCCAAAGAACCAGAACACAGGAGAACTTAAGAACTCAGGTGTTGAGGTTGAGGCCTCATACCTTATATCAAAGGCTTTTTCTGTAAACGGAAACTACAGCTATCTTAAGATGGAAACACCCGTAGTAGGAGCACCTAAGCATAAAGCTTATCTGGGTGGTTCATTCAGCAGCAACGGATGGCACGTCAGCACAGGACTGCAATACGTCAATACGCTTTACTCCACGCCAAAGACGCTAAAACCCGCTACTGTTCTGGCTAATACCGGAATAAAGGAGGACTTCCTGCTCTGGAACGCCCGAGTATCATACCAGCTGACTGATATGATTCAGCTCTGGGTAAACGGCGATAACCTGCTTAACACCGAATATCAGATAAATGACGGATACCCAATGCCCGGCATTGCATTCATGACCGGTTTCAATCTGAAACTCTGATTCATCTCCGTATTTGCGTTTTTTCCGGCGCCTCTTCATCATGAAGGGGCGCTTTTTTTTATGCGGCAGTGTCAAATATTTGGACGTTTTAAGGCGCCAAAACACGATTCCGGATATATTGTTTGCAGTGACCGGCGGTATGGCGGTACTTTTGGACCATCAACAAAAAGCCGATATGAAGAAGTGTCTGAAAATACCAATCTTCCTTGTATTGCTGGTCGTATCCACCGCCGGTTATGCCGGTGGTGGTGATACGATTCACCTTACCATGTCCGATGTCATACGCCTGGCCCAGGAGTCATCACCCCAGGCCGTACAGGCGCGTAACACATTCGAGTCAGCATGGCTGAGTTACCGCAGCTTCAAAGCCGAGATGCTGCCTACTCTCTCACTCTCTTCTTCACCGTCGCTCAACCGTAGTACCAACTACGTAACCCTGCCGGACGGCTCAGAGCACTATGCCCGTACCAACAGCATGCGCAACAACCTCTCGCTTGACCTTACACAGAACGTATGGTTCACAGGCGGAACCATCTCGCTGTCGGGCAGTCTGAGCCGTCTGGACCAGCTGGGTTCCAACCCGTCACACACCTACTTTGCCCAGCCGCTGCAACTCAGCTTCTCGCAGAGCCTTAACGGATACAACTCATACAGATGGAGCCGTAAGACCGAGCCCATTGAGTATAGGATGGCCCGCAAACAGTATGCCGAGACCATGGAACTGGTGGCATCGCAGGCTGCATCGGTTTTCTTTGGTCTGGTATCGGCACAGACGGACCTGGAGATTGCCCGGCTCAACTATGCAGCCGTCGACACCCTCTACACCTATGGACTGGGCCGATACAACATCGGCACCATAACGGAGAACGAACTGCTCCAGCTGGAGCTCAACCGACTGAACGGCGAGACCAGCATCATAAACTCACAGATGTCATATGATGATGCACAGGACCAGCTCCGCAACTTCCTGAACCTCTCATCCGACACCCGTATCGAGGTTATAACCGATGACAGCATACCTCATTTCAGCGTACCTCTGGAACAGGCCATGGAACTGGCCAGGAAGAACAGCCCCGATATAGAGAGCATGGAACTCAGCAGGCTCAACAGCGAGAGCAATCTGGCATATTACAAGTCACAGGCCGGATTCAAGGCATCGGTCTATCTCAGCCTGGGACTGGCACAGACGGCCGACGAGCTGCCGGAGAGTTTCCGTAACCTCAATGACGAGCAGTCCGTCAGGGTGACGGTGAGCATACCTATCCTGGATTGGGGACGTGCCAAAGGACGTGTAAGGATTGCACAGAACAACCTTCAGCTCACACAGCTGCGTATTGAACAGAACGAGGTGAACTTTGAGAAGACGGTGACACGTACCGTCGCCCAGTTCAACCTCCAGGAGAGACAGGTCGACATTGCACGCCGTGCCATGCAGACTGCCCAGCACCGTTATGAGGTGGCACGTCACCTCTATATGAACGGTAACTCCACCATACTTGACCTGAACACCGCCATAACATCCAAGGACTCCGCTTACAGAGGGTATGTATCGGCCCTGAGCCGTTACTGGCAGCTTTATTATACCATACGCAGCCTTACCGCGTATGACTTTATGAATAACGAACTCATAGAACAACAGATAGAATATGGATATTAAGTTACCGCCCAAGAAATGGTATGTCAGATACCGTCTTCATATACTTGCCGGCATAATGGCCGTCGGACTTATAGCACTGCTCATCAAGGTATCGATAGGGCCCAGGGTCATAAGGATAAACGCAGACAGCGTGCAGATCGCGCAGGTGGTGGCCGGAGAGTTCTCGGAGTATGTGAACGCCGAGGGCACGCTGCAGCCCATACAGACCGTCAAGGTCTATACACGCGAAGGAGGATTCGTGGAGAGCATGCCCTTGCAGGACGGTGCCCTGGTACGTAAAGGCGATACCATCATGATACTCAGCGATCCGGAGCTGCTGCGTACCATCGAGACGGCCCGTGAGAACTGGCGCAAGCAGAACCGCAACTTCCGCACGAGCATGATTGAGATGGAACAGCGCCGTATCACCCTGGCTCAGAACATTCTCCAGACCAAATACGAGCTTAAGCGTCTTGAAAAAGAGCATAGCCTGGCCCTGGAAGAATACAGGATGGGTATCAGAAGCCGTGCTCAGCTTGAGGTGGCCGATGAGGAGTACAACTACAAGATGGAGACAGTGAGGCTTCAGCTGGAGAGCCGCCGTCAGGACTCCATTCTCAACACCATCCGCATGGAGTCACTTGAGGATGAGCTTGAGGAGTCCCGCCGTCAGCTCGTAAACACCGAAGCCCGTCTGAGCGACCTTATAGTCACTGCCCCTGCCGACGGACAGCTCAGCGGACTCTCCCTGGAGCCCAGCCAGCACATCACGGCGGGCACATCGATCGCCGACATCAAACGCATGGACCAGTTCCGCATGCGTCTGAGCATCAACGAGTTCTACATAGACAAGATAACCGTAGGCCAGCCGGCCACCATCACATATGAGAAGAAGAACTTCCCCATGAAGATATCGGGCGTGGTACCTGAGATCAAAGGGGGCTCGTTCGATGTGTTCCTGGTATTCACCGACTCCATGCCCGACAACGCCCGCATAGGCAAGAGCTATCAGGCACGTATAGAGTTGGGAGGACAGGCACAGTCAACGATTGTACAGAAGGGTAACTTCTATAATTATACTCACGGCAGTTGGGTGTTCAAGGTCAACGAGTCACACACCCATGCGGTACGTGTTCCTGTGAGCATAGGACGCCAGAACCCGCGACATTTCGAGATAATTGAAGGACTCGCTCCCGGTGATGAGATAATTATAACCGGGTACGAACGGATTTCCGATGCCGATGAGGTGGTTCTTAACTGAACTGAAGCGTGAAAGTGGTGTAAGGATAATGTGACGAGCAGGTCAGGGTCCCTTCATGGAGCTGCATTATCTGCCTTGAGAGCGCCAGTCCTATACCACTTCCGCTACCCTTCTTCTTGGTCGAATAGAACGGCATGAATATATCCTCTATACGACTCTCCGGAATCTCCGGTCCGTTGTTTGTCACAGTGATGCAGGGTTTGCCTCCGGGGGCCGATGCCAACACCGTTATCTGGCCGTCCGGCACCTCATCGGTCGCCTGGATGGCATTACGGATTATGTTGATCAGGGCAAGCGGCAGCAGGCTTGCATCGGCGTGTATCACCACATCGCCCGCAGTCTCAAAATGGACACGGTCCGCGCCCGGCTCGGCGCTCAGGAGCGTTCCCAGCTGGCTGAATATGCGCGATGCGGGGATATCGGTCATGGAGGGCTGTGCCAGCACCGTGAGCTGACGGTAAGACTCCAGGAACGAGCATACGTTATGGGCCTGGGCGTTTATGATCCCTATGGCCTCACGGCGGTCCTCCTCAGTCTGGGCCTCGGGGTTCTCAATCATGAAATCGGTCAGGGATACTATGGGAGTGACCGTGTTGCGCAACTCATGCGTCATGACACGCAGTATGCGGTCATAGTAGTTCTTGCGGGTCTCCAGTTCGTTCTGGTCCTTGCGGTACGAGAGCAGTATGCGGTTCATATCGGCCGATGCCTCACGCAGGAGTATGTCATCGGTCTCAGGGATATGCAGCATCAGGTCGTTGTTCTTTATGGCACGGGCCATCATCTCGGTCTGCGATATGGGATAACGCAGCAGCCTTATAAGACGGAAAACGGCGGTCAGGGTCAGAACACCCAGCAGCACGGCCAACGGGACGCCCGCCGTCCCCAGCCATGGCAGTGAGGGGTTACGGCTCTCCATGACAAGCCAGACAGCGGCAGAGGGAAGCAGAATCAGCATAACCACTGCCACCGCCACGCGTGCGGTGTAATGATGGCTATACGATGCCATGATGCTTTATCTTGTTGTACAGTGTCTGACGGCTTATTCCTAGTTTCTCGGCGGCTGTAGTGAGGTTGTGGCCGCAGGTATCCAGCACTCTGATGATAGTCTGTCGCTCTATCTCCTCCAGGTTGAGCGGAAGCTCCTCACGCTCCTCCTCTTCGGGCTGCGGCTTGGCGTTACGCTCGTCACGCTTTATGATTGCCTCCTGCAGCTTGCGAATCAGGTCATTGTTGTCCCACGGCTTCTGGATAAAATCCAGGGCACCCTTCTTGAGCGATGTCACGGCCAGCCCCACGTCACCGAACGCAGTGATCATGACCACTGCCGGCGGGTTCTCCAGTCCGCTGCGGTTCATGATACGGTCCAGCCAGAACAGGCCGTCCTGCCCGTCGAGCTTATCGGACCCGAAATTCATATCCAGGAGTACCGCATCCACATCGCCGGCACTTATGAGAGCCGGTATGAGCTGAGGGTCGCTCACAGCCACGACGGTGCGGAACACGCTCTTAAGCACCAGCCTGAGCGTACTCAGTACGGCCGTGTTGTCATCAATAACAAGAATCTTGGCGTCAGTCATACTACAAATATAGCTCTTTTTGGAAAGGGGGCCAAAGGGGACGGTTCTATTTGGCTCCCTTCTGCAAAAAGGGGCCAAACAGAACCGTCCCCTTTGGCCCCTCACTCGGTGCAGAGGTAATCGATCGGGTTGAGTTTCATCATTTTCCTTATGTTACCCCATACGGTAACGGTAATGACTGACAGCATGAATATGACTCCCCCACCCACTGAGAGCCAGGCCGATACATCCTGAGCCGTAAGGTCTCCGTCGGACATCTGTATGACTGCGGAGTTGAACAGTATGGAGACGGGCAGTGATACCGATATGCTTATAACCGCAAGCGCAATGTACAGACGGCCGAACATCATGGCCACGTCAAACCTGCCGGCACCGTTCACCTTTCTGACGGCGACCTCCTTGCGGCGGGCGCGTATGCTCAAGAGCAGAGTGCTGTAAAGACTCATGGCGCAGATGACAAGACATATGCCCGACAATATAAGCGAGCCTCCTCTCATGGCGTCAAGGATGGTGACCTCCGTCCCCACCTTGTCCCGCAGATTGAACACGCTGGGATCAACGGCCTCCGGACTGAGACGGCTCACCACATCCCTGGCATAAGACGAGAGAGCCTGATACTTACCCTTGCCGGGTGTAAGTATGTAATAATCATAGGTACGGTCATCGCCCGGCGTTATCACCGCCTTGCTTATCTTTTCCGACCTGAGTCTTGAATAGGGTTTGGTACTGTATGTTCCCAGGACAGGCAGCAGGCGGCCATCGGAGGTACCGGTCATATCGGGCTCCCGTGCATCGGCCTGAGCGTAAAGGTCACTGTATCCCTCACTCAGAAGGACATAGCTCTCACCCGGCTCCGGCATCCTTTTCCAACTGATATGCATGCCATAGAATCCGAACAGTGCCGTATCGGGCATGTGATAGTTCCGGATGGAATTAAGGCGCAGGTCATCAAGCAACCCGCCCACAGGGTCATAGGATTCATAGTTACGGTTCTCAAAGTTCTCACTGTAAGGTATCACCTTATCAGCAAGCGTGCACTCCAGCAGGTCCCTCTTCAATGCAGTCTTGTCATTTATCATATAAGACTGCACCAGGACGCATTGCCTGTAGTACCGGTCATTGTCAGGAATGTTATTCAGCCTTGACTCCCCCGCTACGAACTGCAGCAGTGAGAACGTGCCGCTTATGAATACCATACAGATCACGGTCTGCAGCACCAGCATGGTCTTGCGCATCACGCCACCGGTTCCACGGATTCGATCATTCAGCGCATAACCGCCCCTGACAGCACCTCTCACCTCAAGACCGATGACAGCGGCGCATACGGCAAGCATGGCCGCACCGGTCAGGAGTATGCTCCTTTCAATTCCTTTCCAGCTCCAGTTCCAGTCATTCAGGAATCCCGTCAGGCGGCTGTCGGCGAATCCTATAAGCAGTCTGGTCAGGATAAGTGAAAGCAGGGTGCAGAGCAGCACAGTAACGGCATACTCCACCAAAAGCATCATGAACAGTTCCAAGGCCGATGCCCCGTTAACCCTGCGTAGCGCAAACTCGCGGCCACGCATGCGTAGCAGCTGCACCTGCATCCTCAGAAAACTTATAAGAGCGGAGAGCAGTATCAGTGAGCCGCCAAGCCATATCACGCCACGTGTCATGTCCGATATGGAATTACCGCTCTCTTTCAGGGACTCGACCCTGACCGTAAAGCCGCTGGGCTTGAGTCGTGCATCGGCCTCAGCCTTGAGCTGATCCGGGGTGCATCCCTCCTTGAGTATGACCTCGCAGTACGGTATCCATGCGGCATTCCAGTCAAAGCCGTCATAGTCATAGAAACTGAGCAGCAGATGATGGTTCTCAGACTCCGTAAGGGGAACGTCCTCAAACACATCGGCCAGGACAAAGTCACGGGCCTCATAAAGGAACCAGAATGAGAGCGTTGAACCTACGGGATTACGGTCACCGAACACCTCGCGGGCCATGGACTCGCTGAGCAGCACCTCGTCTTTATTCAGCACGGGAACCGTCTGACCGGTAATGGCGGAGCGCAACCTGCGGTAATTGGGATAGTCATTCTGTACAAGCACAAGATCCAGCGGTTTACGTCGGTACGAGCCGTCATCCAGTAGGAAATTCACGTAACCGCTCTCAAATGAGCCGTTCACAGGGAACAGTCTCTCCACACAGGCCATACCTCCGTTTTCCAGCAGCAGATTCGCCTCTGTCTGGGTAAAATCGAATATCTCACCCTCCTGTCCGCTCTCCAGACGTATGGTGTAGCATCGGTCCGCATAAGGCTCTGAATAGACCGCCGGCTTACGGATAAGGAACAGCAGGCACTGTATTACCGCAAGCACGGTCATGCCCACAGCAAGTGATACGATGCTTATTATGGTCTGCGTCCTGTATTTGGCCAGATTGCGCAGTGCAATCTTGATATAATGTCTGAACATAGATTCTGTTACTCGCTATAAATCAATATAATCAATCATTCTTTATAACATCTGCCGGATTTGTGTGCATGATCTTTCGCAGCCTGCGTATGGCGGTCAGGATAATTACGACGGCAGTGATGAGCAGCGTGGCAGGCAGCCGCCAGGTAAGTATCGGCTCATCGGCCAGTCCGGGAAGGAACCTGGAACAGGGATATCCCATACAGAATGAGATGATCAGGACCCATAGGTACGGAAGCATGAACAGACGTGCTATATCGCCCGATTTAGCCCCATGGATCTTTCTCAGTGCCACCTCCTTGCGGCGGGCAACGGTATCGGCCGATATTATGGATATGATGCTGAACAGGACCATGAGCATGCCGGCAAGGGCGGCAGAGAGCAGCATTGCCATCGTTAGGCGTGCGTCCCGGCTCGTGCCCAGCCATTTTCCGCCCATGGTACCTATATTGCCGCTGTTCATGTTTCCGGTCTCAACTTCACATATATCTTCAATCAACGACCTCATCTCCTTCATATCGGTCCCCTTCCTGAACTTTATGAAAAGATACTGTCCGGGATGCATCTCATTGATCGGTCCGAGCAGATAATCTTCATATTCATCAGGCGCTCCCATAGGATTCGGGAACACGCCTGCAACCCTGTACGGTAAGATGGGCGCCATTTCAGGCATCCAATCATTCACCACCCTTATATCCAGCTCTCCGCGGATGCTGTCAGCCATACTCTGCCACAGGCTCTCCGAGACATAAACACTCTGTCCGGAACGGTCGTTCAGGACCTGTTCAACCGGTATCCTGAAAAAACTGAGATAGTTGCTGTCTGCACAGATAAACTGAGGATAACGGCTGTATGACCAGTAGCCGGCAAACTCGTCAAACCAGCGGAACTGCTCTACTCTTGCCTGGTCGAACCCCCTCCCTTCAGGATGAAGCGGTTTCTCCGTAACCAGCACCTCCTCAACATCGGGTATGGCCTTGACCTTTTGGGTTATTATATCTCTTGACTGACCAAAAGCACCGTTTCGCATATCGAGAGTAAGGATACGGCTCAGTTCATGACGCGATAACGGACAATAAGGCCTTGGCATGGTCGCAATCATGGAGAGCGAACCGCCCAGCGCCATTACGGACAGAGCTATCTCAACCGACAGGAGCGCATACTTCAGTATGTTCCTTTCACGGTGCGACAGGCCGTTCTGTCTGTCGGTAACACTGACGCCCGCATATCGGATTACAGCGATTACGACTATTGAGCAGAGCAGCAGTACAGCTACCGTCACCGCCACTTCAAGCATAATGACATATGGCAGATGATAGTATACCACAACCGTGTCAAGGCTGTTGAGCAGCGGTATGAGCAGCAGGGCCGATACGACCGCCAGCACCGCAGCAGGAAAGAGAGTGGTAAGGATACGGCATATGAGCATCCAACCGAGCCCCAGCCTGGTTGAGCCGAGGCATAGCCTTAACCTGTTCCCGGCCCAGCGTCGGCTGAATGAAGATACAAGATTGCCAAGATAGCATATCGTACCAATTATAAGTGCCAGGACCGACAGCAGGCGTTTCCAGATGTAGCTCCGGTCTTGCATGGGCGGCTCCAGGGCCCGCACCTGCGGAGTGAGCATTCTGGGACCTCTTGTAAAGCTGTTGCTTTCCAGCATCCTGTTGGCCATGTCCATATCGACACCTTGGGCAAGCACTGCATATACTTTGCGGTTATCCTGGTCGAACATAAAGATATCGGCCTTAATACGACGGCTCCATTTATCGTCCTTGATCACATTTACGATACGGCATTCCGTACCGTGTATTATCGAGCCGTCCGGGGCCGATGGCTCCAGGACATAACCCCCTATATCACCATTTAGGGACAGTCTCTTGAGCAGGGACTCCTTGACGATTATCTCCCGGCGGTTCATGGGCACACGGTCTCCGTACAGCAATGTCAGGCCTCTGGTTTTATAGTAACCTGACATGACATTGTCAAAGGAGCCCGTTACAGCGACCGATGAACCTTCGGGGTCAGTGAGCACCATCTCAGCATGAGCTGTAATCCCTTCTTCGTAGGCCTCTCCGTACTTACGGTCAAAACTGCTTCCTGACACAAGTTCAATACCGGAAGTCTCAAAATGGTGCTGTTCCAGTATCTCAAAAGGCGCTATGGTATCGGGCCTTCCGTCATCAAAATGCTCCACATAGACGGCCTCGACGATGCGGTCATTCCAAGGCAGCCTACGGTCAAACAGCATATCGTTGTCCAGATCATATTCCAGGACGGCAAAGATCAGAGTTCCGACAGCCAGACAGACCACCGATATGATATTATATACCGGATTGCCTTTGAACTCCCTGAGAGCTGTCTTGATATAATGTCTGAACATAGATTCCTTTTACTCGCTTTTAATCACACCGGCAGGATTGGTGCGCATGATGGCGCGGATCCTGCTGAACACGGAAAGTGTCACGATCAGTGCCATTACAAACAACGTTACAGGTGCAATCCAGAGGTATGTAAGTTCCTGACTCTTACCTATCAGCGCCCATGATGCAAGGACTCCTATCGGGAAGGCCACAGCCAGGATTATGCAGTATGGCTTGATGAACAGAGCCATTATATTCCGGGCTTTGGCACCGTTGATCTTGCGCAGAGCCACCTCCTTGCGGCGTTTGTTTGTCTCGGCCGATATGGACGATGTCACGCTCAGGATTACCAGCAATATGCAGACAATTCCTCCCACCTGGAATCCCAATGCCGCGAACCTGTATTCATCATCGTTATATTTGGGTATGGATATTACCTTGATATCCTCCATCGATGACGGATTGACCGTATTCCAGGCATTACGCAGAAGGGCCTCTGCCTGAGACTTTGATACCCCCTTGCGAAATCTCACAAAAAAGTTCGTATTGTAGTCCGATATGGGATTATACCAGAACAGTCCGCCTACATCATCACCGCCGATAACATACGGATTACCCAACATATATTCTTCATACACTCCGCATATATGGACTGGGGTAACAGTGTTGTAGCTCGTTTCCGATATGCTGTTCAGATCCACACCATCTCTCAGATACCTTTCATAAGTACGCCTGTCAATCAGGCACCCGCTTGACGGATGCGAAGGATCCAGCCATTCAATAGGGATATTGAAGAACTCGAAATAACGGATATCATTACCTTTTCCGAACAGCCATTCAGTCCTGTCCTGAACAGTGTATCTGGTTGCATGTGCCCCGTTCCAGTCTCTCTCGGACGATACCATATCCTCAACCTCCGGCAACTGACTGACCATCCTGCAGAACTCGCGCTGGTTATCCGTATACGAATCGCCCTCCTCGGTCTCCACAAAATAGGTCCTGCGGCTTTCTGACCTGGATAACGGGTTATATGGCCTTGGTGCTGTAAATACTATATCTATGACCGATGCCAATGCCAGTACGGCTACCGTCGCCTCTATTCCTATGATAATGTATTTGAGTGCCCTGCTTTCACGTTTGAAAACATCAATCCTCTTTTGGAGGGCCTTGTTCTGTCCGTATACAGCCACGCGGCATACGCCCATACTTATCACTGCGACCGACGCTAAAGCCCATGTGTTCAGGCGGAACAGGTCTGCCATATGGAAATACTGCTCTCCCATATATACAGACTGGTTTATCCAGGTGCAGACAAGGAACGTTATATACAGGGCTAAGGCATACGATATGAGAAGTACTATAAGGACCTCGGTTATCAGCATAAGCGCAAGACTGCCCTGCCCGGCACCCAGGCTATATCGGATGATATTGGCCCGGCTGCGCTGTTTGAGCACCATAACGATATGCTTGAGGTAATTCGTAACAGCTATAATGAGAACCAGGATGCTCAATATGCTCAGCAGCGCTTTCCCCAGTTTCTCATTTGGTTTCTCCTCAAAGCGGGCCAGTTGCAGTATCTCTTTGTTTCCTTCATCATCATCTACTACGGTAACGCTCAGCTTATGGTTCGTATCATCTATGTCGGCCCCCTCCTTAAGTATGACATCGGCATCGTAAAAGGGAATTTCCAGGACTTTCCAGTCATCAAGGCTCAAAAAGACGTCCAGGCCAAGACTGCGGCACCATTTGTCGTCGCGTACAACATTCACTATCTGATATTCCCGTCCCACCCTGTACGTCTCGGTCCTGACAAGACATTGGCTTATATCCTTGTCATAACCCATGCGTTTAAGGAGGGATTCCGATACCACGATCTCATTCTCATTACGGGGTACTCTGTCACCATACAGTAAAGAGAGATTCCTGAATCTGAAATAATCGCCGTCAACATAAACTCCCTGTACCGGTCCCTTTCCGTAAACCTTGACAGAATCGGCAAAAGAAAGATGTACGGTCATTCTGCCGGATACCGACACAGATTCTATTTCCGGTATATCCAACAGAGTCTTGTAATCATGGTATGGCAACTGCTGGCGGTATATCCGTTCCGGCTGTTCTTCCTGATTAAGGTTTCCCGGCGATGTCATGTAGACAAAACAGCTTCGTCTATGGCCGGGCAGTCTGTTCTTGAAGAAGTCATCATAGTTGATGCCGTAGAACAGCACGGAGAACATAGCCGCGCCAATGGCAAGGCAGCAAACGCTGAGCAGGCTGTATACCCAGTAGCTGCGGATATTCCGCCAGGCGGTTTTAAGATAATGGTATAGCATTACAGCGGGAGTTCCTTTACTATGCTTCCGTCAAACAGGTTGATTATGCGGTTGGCGTATGATGCATCGTGACGGCTGTGGGTTACCATAACGATGGTCGTACCCTGCTGGTTGAGTTCCTTGAGCAGGTTCATGACCTCCTGACCGTTCACTGAATCCAGGTTACCGGTGGGCTCATCGGCCAGGATCAGTTTGGGGTTCGCTATCACGGCACGGGCTATAGCCACACGCTGCTGCTGACCGCCGCTGAGCTGTCCGGGGAAATGTTTCTCGCGGTGAGATATGTTCATGCGCTCCATCACCTCCTCGGCACGACGGCGACGCTCCTTGGCCGGTACGCCCATATAGAGCAGCGGCAGCTCAATGTTCTCGCGCACGTTCAGCTCATCAATAAGGTTAAAGCTCTGGAACACGAAACCTATCACACCCTTACGGAGGTCTGTGCGATGGTTCTCATCAAGTGTGGCAACCTCTGTACCCTGCAGCTTGTAACTGCCTTTGGTGGGGTTGTCCAGCAAACCAAGGATATTGAGCAGAGTTGACTTTCCGCAACCTGAGGGGCCCATAATGGCTACGAACTCACCGTCGGCCACGTTGAACGAAACATCATTCAGTGCCCATGTCTCAACCTCTTCCGTACGGAAGATCTTCTGTAAATTGTTAACTTCAATCATAACTATATAAAGGTTTAATTACTTTTTCCGATTCAAACTTATGCTCTTGAATCAACTAATTCAAAAATAAAAGCGATAAACGTATGAAAGGAACTCAAAAACGTCTACTTTTTTTACACTCCGACCGTTTCACTCACTCTTGATCACATCGGCAGGGTTCTCACGAGCGGTCCTGAGCACACGGTGTCCTACGGTCAGGCAGATGACTAACGCCATTGATGCGAATATGACTGCATATATCCACCAGCTGATTGTAGCCTGGAAACGGAACTGCTGCTGCCACACCTTTACTACGGGATATCCCGTCATGAATGCCGGTATGGAAGATACCAGGAACAGTATTCCGTAATTGCGTACAAATATGGAGAGTATGTCGCTCACCCTCGCCCCATGAACCTTGCGCACGGCAATCTCACGTCTCTTCTCCTGGCATGAGAGCGCCAATATGGAGTATATACCGGCAAGTGATATTATCAGGCAGATTATGCCAAGCGTCTCGATCAATGCGGCAAGATGACGGTCATTGGTGAGTGTCTCATAGAAATAGTCCTCCGAAAACTTAAGCTCATATTCCAATCCCGTCCCCTTCATTATCTCTGCAATCCTTACTCCCAGTTCCTTACTTGTACCGTGCTTGTATGTCAGGGTTATCAGAGCCTCGGACCATCCCAATGACACGCCGATGATCTTAGAATTACCGGGTGCACAGAGTATATAACTTTCCGGTTCCATATTGAACTCTGTCAGATACAGGTCACTTACTATGGCCAATATCCTGTATGTGTAAGTCACATCCCTTAATTCACCATCCAGAATAGTCGGTACGCCATTGTCCCATACGAACTGTGACGGTGTACGGTACTGCCTTCGGATGGTTATAACAGGCTCATCGGCTATATCACCGAGCCCCAGCTCGCGCTGCAGGTTCCGGGTGATCACTATCTCGTCATCCCTGAGCGGCCTGTCCGGGATTGCTCCGTCCAGGACATCAAGGGAGAGGAATTTCATAAGGGTGGTATCAATAATGGCCAGGATATTTGTCCTTACGTTATCATCACCGTTTATCCATGCGCCATCCTGCTTCCATACTGTATGGACTGCCTGGTATATGTTATTCACATCACCTATACCCGTGTAAACATCATCAACACAAGGAATACCCTTTAGTTTTGATGTCAGCCCATATAAACCGTCAATCCGGTCCATATAATCTGCACCATTCTCATAACCCATTGGCATAAAGGGGCCTTCTTCGGCAAAGGCGTAACCTTGAAAACCGTCATACATGTTATTCGGATTTAATACGGTCAGTACTGCCGTATCATTCACCCTTATGCCCCAGTTGTTGTTCCTAAGGAACCGGAACTGATGCAGGAATGCAAAGACCACATACGCGAACAGCACGCTTACAAATATCTGGATTCCCATGCTTATGCCACGGAACGTCTTACCCGTCTTGCTTACCAGCGTGCTCTGCATGGTCCTGTGTCTAACCATGCCTACCGATATGATGCTAACTGCCATAGAAACGGCAAAGGCTATCGCTATCACAGCCAGACTTCCCCACATCACATATCCGCCGCTCATACCTATATCCGCCATTCTGCGGAAAGGCTCCTTAAGGATCAGGACCAAAATGAATCCCAGGACCGATGCCACCCCAAGAACAATACCTGACTCAACCGCCATCATACCTATGACAGACCTCGGAGTCGCTCCATGGACAATCCTGAGCACCATCTCATGCTCCCTGTTCCTTACCCTGTTCAGGTTAAAGAGCAGGTAATTGACCAGGGCGCACAGCGTGAGCAGAAGGCTGGCCCAGGCAAACATTCCGGCATGTTCATATCCTATATACATCTCACGGGCGACAACCATCTTATGAGCCTGGCTGATCGGGAGCAGTCTGTATTTGAATTTGTCGTGATCGAATTGTGTATCCCTGTTCCTGGATGCGGTGTACAAATCAGAGAGCCTATCCGGATCCGTTCCGATGTGTATCTTGAAAAAGACGTTGGGGCATCTGTCCAAGTCATCATAACTAACCCACTTGGACAAAACGCCCCACACGGCCAATACGCCCGGTTTAATCTCAGGAAAGATGTGTAATGAGATCATATCGAACTTAAGATATGACGGCCCGCGGAACGGAGATATTACAGCACATACGGTCTTTCCGAACAGTTCCTGTCCTATAGGGTCCGTACCGGGGAACCTCTCTTGGGCGAACGATTGTGATATGGCCACGTAATTGCTGTCACGCATAAAGCTGCGGTTGCCACTGGCCAGCCCCAGGTCAAAGTATTCAAAGAACATGGAATCGGCTATCAGTTCCTCTACATCGCCATGATAGCGGTAGTTCCATTTGGTATATGACTCCACCTCACTGAACTCAAGCAACGGGTCCAACGTTTCCGGATCGAACTGGGGTATATAAGGCACAGGATTATAGGGAGATTCCGCCGATAATGTATATATCCGGTCCGAATCCTTATGGAACGTATCGAATGACTCCTCAAAACGGATCCACAAAGCGGAAAAGCTCAGACAAACAAGGCCCGCAGCAAGGCCCAACACGCAGACTGTGTTCTGCAAGGCATACTTTCGTATGTTGCGCAGCGCGTTTATAAGATAATGGACTAGCATAACAGGATTATTGAGTTATTAAGGACTACTCGCTCTTGATCACATCGATGGGATTCTGTGATGATGCCCTACGGATGTTGTTGAATATAATCAGGCCTATGAACAGTATCATCCCGGCCAGAACCAGCAGATAAGTCCATACCCCTATCGGAGCCTGACGGATATAAGCAGACTGCCAGCCGTGCATGATGAGTGTGCCTACGGGGAATGCCACCACTGCTGCAGCTACGATTACCGGCACATAGTCCTTGAGGAACAGACGCAGTACATCCGAACGTTTGGCTCCGTTTATCTTACGCACCGCAATCTCACGGCGGCGGCGCTCACATGAGAGTGACACTATGCTGAACACACCGCTTACTGCTATGATTATGCAGACTATGGTAATTATGAGCAGGAACTTACCCAATGCCAGCTCGGATTTGATGTAGTTGTTTATATAATCATCCTCCATGTTCCTGATCACATGATATATTCCCGGATGGACATTCTCAAAGACCTGGGTAATCTTATTCCTGAGCGAGCTCCAGTCAGTACCCTCCCTGAACCTGAACATAAACAGATTGGGCCTGTTCACTCCCGATATGCTGTTCTCGCGCTCATACTCGTAAACCAACGGTATGGTGGCAGCCTTGGGACTTGTATAGCAGACATCCCTTATTACACCTTTCACGACATAAGGCTGGTAATAGCTGAATATGGTCTTGCCTACTATCTGTTCCGGACCTCCCAGCAGGTTGGCAAGCGTCTCGCTTATGACAACCGCATTCTCCTGCTCGTTCTCCCAGCTGAACAGCTCGCCGGCTATGGGCTGGATCTCTATCATATCAAGATATTCGCGATTCGCCTTAATGTAAATGACACGGATATCATTATCAGCGATTAAGCTCTCGAACGTAGTATCCGTGGTAACAGCCGAACTGGTGTGGTACTGGAAATATGAGTCATAGCCATACACAACCTTATCTATCTCAGGCAGCTGTTTAAGCTGTTCCCTTACCGCATCCACCTCGGTCTCATTCAGTCCGTATTGGTATATGGAACCAATATTGTGCTTGACATATCCCATATCCCTGGAGCCAATCAGGTAGTTGATCTGTCTCTGCATCACGACCGTGCAGAATATGGCGCACAGGCTTATGGCCAGCTGGAATCCTATGCTCATCTTATAGCCTGATATGGCACTGCCGCGGCTCATGGAACGGCCAAGATAAAGCGAGAGCTGTCTTTTGCTTACGGCCGATGATATGACGGATGCTATCAGGACCGATATGACACCTATCACCACAGCATACAGTACATATCCGCGTATAAAAAAGCTGAAAGGTTCGTCGATTGTACTGAATCGTGTAAAGTACGGCAGTGAGAGTATGCATATTACAGCACCGGTTACGATTGCCGCAATCAGCACGACCGATATCTCCACGACAAACAGGCCAAGTATCTGAATAGGCGTGGCACCGTTTGCATACCGCAGTGATATCTCACGCATCCTTATGCCGATTCGGGTTACCAGCATGGTAAAATAGTTTGTCAGAGAGCAGACTATCATGACCAATCCCAGAATCAGCAGTACTATGATGTATCGGATGTTAAGGTTCATGACGGAAAGCGCCTCCTCCTGGCGGAGTTTGGTCATGGGTACCAGTTTATAGCTGTGGGCATCCACCATCGTATATGTCACCACCTGTCCGTCCTCATCGGTAAAGCTCTGGGGTGTAAACAGTGTGTCATTGGCAATCATACCGGCCAGATAATCAGCGTTGTCCTTGCGTACCCGTACAAAGTCCAGTGATGAAAGGACATACCTGGTGTCATATCTGTTCAAATCATACCCCCTAAGGAAATCATAATATATCGATGTAGGTTCCATAGGGTCGGCTATGACGGAAATGACTATCATCTGTCCCTGGTCCGTATAGAGAGTCTTGCCTATGGCATCGCCGCCAAAAAGCATGTCGGCGTTCTTTTGGGTTATGGCAGCTTCAGAATAGGAAAGGTTAAGGATACTCTCCCCTTCCAGCACCTTGACATCAAAAAAGTTCTGGAAACGGTCGTCAATGACAACTCCTTTCAGGGTGTATTCCGGTTTGCCGTCACGCATTATCTTATAGTCATTCGGTATCTCGCATCGGGTCCACTCCTCTATCTGGGGATATTTTCCGGCCAGATAATCACCCTCGGGATATGATGTATAGGGGCGGAATTCATTATCGGCGGCATTGGAGTTCCTGCCCATTACCAGATAGATATCATCGGCATCACGGTGGAACCTGTCAAAACTGTGCTCATACCTTATCCAGATATACGTAAGTGAGCAGAATACCATACCAAGTGCAACGGAGAGGACACCTATTGTTGACTGCAGTCTGTACTTAGCCAGATTGCGGAGTGCCATTTTAAGATTGTGACTGAACATCTGTAACGGTTTTTGTTTATGCTCCAAAAATACCCTGCCTACTCTCCACATGCCAAAGAAAAAGGGCAAAATCAGTGATTCCGCCCTAAAAACGTCTATTTTTTTTACACTCAGCCGGCTTCCGCCCTGTTCTTATCGGCGGGATTTCCTTGAGGGTTTGGTACGGGCGGCCTTGCGACCGTTGACCTTCTCCTTGCGTGAGGGTTTCTCCTTATGGGCCGATGCCTTCTTCCTGGACTTGCCGGCGTTTTCACCGCGGAAGAACTGACGCCAGTCGCCGTCCTCAAAATCGCGCCAGAAATCATCATCCTGGGCTATCTGGACCTGCGGGGCACGCTGAGGATTATGACGCTCTGTCTTTCCCGATGACTTGGGTCTCTCCTCACGGCGGGAGGTCTCCTGACGTGAAGACCTCTTCTCTTTGGCGGGGCGTTCCTCACGGCGGGGCTTCTCCTCACGGGCAGGCCTCTCCTCACGGCGGGGCTTACGTTCGGCGCGGGGCTTGCGTTCACGAGCCGGTGCTGCATCGGCCTCCTGACCATCCTCCGTGCGTGTCTCGGCGACCTCCACATGAACCTCGCGGCCCTTGTACTTGATGCCGTCCATGCCGTTGAGAATCTCCTCGGTATACTCCTCGGGGCACTCAAAGAATGAGAAGTTCTGCATGAGGTCTATACGGCCCACATCCACGCGGCCGGCCACGTTGCGGTTGAGCATCTCAATCACATGGACGGGCTGTACATGGTCCTTGCGGCCTATGTTTATGAAGAAGCGGGTGTAACCCTTCTGTGCGCGGTGACGGTCCTTTTTCTTACGTTTCTCCTCATCGGCCTCCTTACGGGTCACCTCCTCAAGTTCGGGAGCATCCTTATAGTAACGGACAAACCTGCCGAACTCACGGGTCACTATGCGCTTGATGATATCGTTCTTGTCCATCCAGTCAAGACGACGGAATATCTCAGGCAGGAATCCCTCAATCTGCTCCTCGTTGACCTCTATACGCTCCAGGTCATCAATCACCTTATAGAGCTGTTTCTCGCATATCTGGGTGCCGGTAGGCATCTCGCCCTGTACGAACTGCTTGCCTATGGCCTTCTCTATGAAACGTATCTTGCCTTTCTCGCGCAGGTTCACGATCGATATCGATGTACCTGTCTTGCCGGCACGACCGGTACGGCCGCTGCGATGGGTGTAGTTCTCTATGTCATCGGGCAGGCCGAAGTTGATCACATGCGTGAGGTTATCCACGTCAAGTCCGCGGGCTGCCACATCGGTAGCCACCAGCAACTGGAGCTGATGTTTGCGGAACTTGTTCATGGTCAGGTCACGCTGTGCCTGCGACAGGTCGCCGTGAAGGGCATCGGCGTTATAGCCGTCCTGCATGAGTTTGTCCGATATCTCCTGAGTCTCCAGGCGGGTACGGCAGAATATGATGGCGTATATGGAGGGATAATAGTCCACGATACGCTTGAGTGCCAGGTACTTGTCCTTGGCATGCACCATATAGTAGACGTGGTTCACGTTCTCGGCGCCCTCGTTACGGGTTCCGACCACGATCTCACGTGCGTTGTGCAGATATTTCTTTGATATGGACTGGATTTCCTTGCTCATGGTAGCCGAGAACATAAGCATCTTACGCTCCTCGGGCACCTGTGAGAGGATGCTCTCAAGAGCCTCCGAGAAACCCATGTTGAGCATCTCATCGGCCTCGTCAAGTATTACCGTGCGGATTGTATCCAGACTTACCACGCCGCGCTCCATAAGGTCTATGAGACGACCCGGAGTTGCCACTATGATATGTGCGCCGCGTTTGAAGTTACGTATCTGGTTCTCTATCGATGAGCCACCGTACATGGGAATGACATGCAGTCCCTCTATGTAGTGCGAGAAGTCGGCCAGGTCACTGGCTATCTGCACGCACAGCTCACGGGTGGGGCTGAGGATAAGGAATTGAGCCTCACGGCTCTCTACATCGGTCCTCTGGATGGCCGGGATTCCGTAGGCGGCTGTCTTGCCGGTGCCGGTCTGTGCCAGAGCCACCACATCGCCGCTTCCCTCCTCGAGGAGATAGGGTATCACTGCTTCCTGGACCGGCATGGGGTGCTCGAATCCAAGCTCTTCGATCGCTTTGAGTATCGGGCCCGACACTCCCAGTTCCTGGAATGAACTCATCAGATTTTCAGGGTATTAGTTAAGTGTGATGCTCTGCTCGCCTATCATCACGCCATCCACAAAGAGATAGGCGTTGTAGGTGCCTGAGCTGAGATATTCCTCCACATCCCAGTACATGGTAACCTCCTGCTGCTCGCCGTCGTATTCTATGTACTTCTTTGCAGAGTATTCCAACGGAACGTTCTCATAACGGAACGTGTTGGAGGGATCCTTTACGAGGGGCTCCCCGTCGGGTTTGGTAATACGCAGATATACGGTCTTCTCACCTGTCTGGACAGTGATGTTCTTGACTATGGTGAAGTTCACCGCAAACTGTGTGACATTCTTTACCTTACGTTCCTCCTTGCCGCGTTTGTTACGGGCGGAGATGGTGATGGCGGCGGCATCAAGCTGAGAGGCAAGCGCCACCTTCTCCTCGGCCTTCTGTTTGTCGACAGTCAGTTTCTCGACCACCTTGGTCTGCTCCTGATACTGCTGACGCACACGTGTATTCTCCCTGGCCAGCTGCTTGTTCACCTGGTCCAGTGAATCGATCTGCCTTACGTAGGAACGCATGACCTCACGCACGGTGGCAAGCTCCTTCTTGAGTCGCTTGATCTCGGCTGCGTTGGTAGCCTTGGTCTGACGCAGCTCCTCCAGCAACTGCTGTGTACGCTGCTTCTCCCTGTCCAGCTGGCGTATAAGGGAGTCGTTTGAGATATGAATCTTCATCTCGTCATACTGAGTGGCGAATCCTGAATATTCATTCTCCATCTCCTCCTTCTCAATCTCAAAGAGTTGAGTCATATCCTCTATCTCCTGATCCTTGTTCTTGCCGTCAAGGTAGAGATAGACAACGGCGCACAGCAACATTACCATTGCAATGATGGCTACGACCATCAGTGCCACGCCATTCTTTTGGGTCTTTGTCTCGTTCTCCATTTATTTTCTGAGAGCGGCCATGCTCTCCTTTATGGTTGCAATCTTCTGAGTGGCATCGGCCTGTTTCTTACGCTCGTTCTCAACGACGGCGGCAGGTGCGTGTGCCACAAAGTTCTCATTCTGCAGCTTGGCGTTCACACCCTTGAGGAATCCCTCCAGGTGCTCCAGCTCGGCCTGCATCTTCTTAAGTTCAGCCTCTACATCTATATGTCCGCCCAGACGTACGGCGAATTCCTGAGTTCCGATCATGAACGCAGCGGAGCCCTCGCTCTTGGCATCGGCAATCACGATTTCGTCAAGTCCGGCCATCTTGATGATGACACTGTTCAGGGCCGATAAGGGGTTGCTGCCTACAGCCTCGACTGTGAGCGGCTCACGGGGTCCTATGTTCTTGCTCTTACGGATGGAGCGGATCTCGGTCACTACCTGCTTGGCCTCCTCAAAACGGGCGAGCAGAGCCTCATCGGCCTTGGCGCTTACCAGGTCAAGGATGGTCTCGTTCATGATGCTCACGCCGGCCTTACGCTCACGTACGTTCTGCCAGAGTTCCTCTGTGATGAACGGCATGAAGGGGTGCAGGAGCTTGAGCAGCTGCTCGAACATGACAAGTGTAGCCTCATATGTCTTGGAGTCGATCGGCTGGCCGTATGCGGGCTTGATGATCTCCAGATACCAGCTTGCGAACTCATCCCAGAACAGTTTGTAGACAGCCATCAGGGCCTCGCTGATACGGTACTTGGTCATGAGGTCATCCATCTCGGCTGCAGTAGCGTTGAGCTTGCTGCGGAACCAGTCAACTGCAATCTTTGAGCTCTCGGGCTGCTCTATGTCACTTACAGTCCAACCCTGAGTCAGACGGAAGGCGTTCCATATCTTGTTGTTGAAGTTACGTCCCTGCTCGCAGATGGCCTCATCGAAAGGTATATCGTTACCTGCAGGTGCAGAGAGCATAAGTCCCATACGTACGCCGTCAGCGCCGTACTTCTCGATCAGACCTATGGGATCAGGTGAGTTACCGAGTGACTTACTCATCTTGCGACCCAGCTTGTCACGTACAATACCGGTAAAGTATACGTTGCGGAAAGGCATATCGTGTCTGTACTCGTAACCTGACATGATCATACGTGCCACCCAGAAGAATATGATATCCGGACCGGTTACCAGGTCGTTTGTGGGATAGTAGTACTTGATCTCCTCGTTGTCGGGGTTGTTGATGCCGTCAAAGAGGCTGATAGGCCAGAGCCATGAGCTGAACCATGTATCGAGCACATCCTCATCCTGACGCAGGTCGGCAGCTGTAAGGCTGTTGTCACCGCTCTTGGCGCGTGCCAGCTCCACAGCCTTGTCGATGGTCTCGGCAACTACAAAACCGCCCTTGGGCATGAAGTAAGCCGGGATACGGTGTCCCCACCAGAGCTGACGGCTTATGCACCAGTCCTTGATGTTCTCCAGCCAGTTGCGGTAGGTGTTCTTGTACTTGGGCGGGTAGAACTTGAGCTCATCGTTCATGACAGGAGGCAGAGCCATATCGGCAAAATGCTGCATCTTGAGGAACCACTGCATTGAGAGCTTGGGCTCGATGACAGTGTCCGGATTACGCTCACTGTAGCCTACCTTGTTGGTGTAGTCCTCCATCTTCTCGAGCAGGCCTGCATCCTCCAGGTCTATTGCAATCTGCTTCTTTACGGCAAAGCGGTCCATGCCTACATAAAGGCCGGCCTTCTCGCTCAGTGTACCGTTGTCATTGAATATGTCAATAGTCTCCAGATTGTATTTCTCACCCAGCATATAGTCATTGACATCATGTGCGGGAGTTACCTTAAGGCAGCCGGTACCGAACTCGATGTCAACATAATCGTCTTCAATTACGGGAATCACGCGGTTTACCAGAGGTACTATCACCTTGTGACCCTTGAGCCAGCCGTTCTTGGGATCGGCGGGGTTGATGCACATTGCGGTATCACCCATGATGGTCTCGGGACGTGTGGTGGCGACTACGGCGTAGTAGCCTTTGGCATCCTTATGTACAACCTCACCCTCGGCTCCTGTGGTCTTGACAGGGTTCTCGGCGGCATCGGCCACATAATATCTCAGGTAGTAGAGCTTGCTGTGCTCCTCCTTGTAAACCACCTCCTCGTCACTCAGCGCTGTCTGTGCCTTGGGGTCCCAGTTAACCATACGTACGCCGCGGTATATCAGGCCCTTGTTGTAGAGGTCCACGAACACCTTGATAACGCTCTCCGAGCGCAGGTCATCCATGGTGAATGCGGTGCGGTCCCAGTCGCAGCTGCAACCCAGACGGCGGAGCTGCTTGAGGATTATGCCTCCGTGTTCCTCCTTCCACTCCCAGGCATGCTTAAGGAACTCCTCACGGGTAAGGTCGGTCTTCTTGATTCCCTGTGCTGCAAGCTTACCTACAACCTTGGCCTCGGTAGCGATTGATGCGTGGTCGGTACCGGGTACCCAGAGTGCGTTCTTACCCATCATACGGGCACGACGTACAAGGATATCCTGAATGGTGTTGTTGAGCATATGACCCATGTGAAGCACACCGGTCACATTGGGTGGCGGAATGACTATCGTATAAGGCTCACGGCCGTCAGGCTCCGAGTGAAAAAACTTGCCATCCTCCCAATACTTGTACCATTTACCCTCCACATCGGCAGGGTTGTATTTACTTGCTAATTCCATAAAGAATACCTCTGTTTCTAAATTGGGTGCAAAGGTACTGAATTAATGTGTAATTTTGCGCTAAAATATAATAATATGCATACACGCGAGGAAAAGATGCAGGCATTCGGACGCCTGCTTGACATAATGGATGAGTTAAGGGAAAAGTGTCCCTGGGACAGTGTACAGACCAATGACTCACTCCGCCAGAATACCATTGAGGAGGTTTATGAGCTTTGTGACGCCATCATGAAGGACAGCAAGGCCGATATCTGCAAGGAGCTGGGCGATGTCCTGCTGCATGTGGTGTTCTACGCCAAGATTGGCAGCGAGACAGGCGATTACGATATCAAGGATGTTTGTGACAAACTGTGTGACAAGCTGATCTACCGCCATCCGCACATATACGGCACCACCAATGTGGACGGTCAGGAGCAGGTGCTTCAGAACTGGGAGCAGCTCAAACTCAAGGAAAAAGGCGGCAACAAGCGTGTGCTGGCCGGTGTGCCCGATGCCCTGCCATCGACCATCAAGGCTTTCCGCATCCAGGAAAAGGCAGCTCATGTGGGTTTTGACTGGGATACTCCCGAAGGTGCTCTTGACAAAGTCAAGGAGGAGTATGCCGAACTCAAGCAGGAGATATCGGCCCACGACAAGGAGAAAGCCGAGAGCGAACTTGGTGACCTGCTGTTCTCAATCATCAACGTGGCCCGCCTCTACAAGATCCATCCCGATGATGCCCTGGAGCGCACCAACAAGAAGTTCATACGCCGTTTCAACTACGTTGAGGAGGCTGCGCTGGCCGGTAACCGCCAGCTCAAGGACATGACCCTGGAGGAGATGGACTCCCTCTGGAACGAAGCCAAATCCAAAGGCCTCTAACCGCACTAGGGGCACAATAGGGACGGTTCTATCTGTGCCCTTGTGAAAATACTCCAAGGTGTACAGAACTTTTGGGGTATCGGTATCGGAAACCATGGCCGCCCGTGGGCTTGTGAACGGGAGGGGCCCGTGCCTAAGAAAATGCTCTGGA
>CACZCX010000015.1 GCA_902779875.1 uncultured Bacteroidales bacterium
TGACTTACATAAGGAGCTGTTTAATATTGTTATTGATATAGACTGAGATGACTAAGGTTTATTACATAGATCCCATGTTCAAGGAGGCTTTGGAAAAAGTCCCGCCTGTAATTCGTAAGGAGGTTGGTTTTTCGTTTGACATAGCCAAGCGGATTTATGATATCCTAAAAAAGAAAGGATGGTCAAAGACTGATCTTGCCAAGGCTACGGGTAAGAAAACTCCTGTTGTTACCAAGTGGATGAGTGGCACCCATAACTTTACCATGCGTACTATTGCTGAGATTGAAGTGGCATTGGGCGAGGAGATTATTAGCGTAAAGCAAAGCAGGCCTAAGTCAAAACCTACTCCCAAGCCCTATGTTACGGATTTCTTGGCTCGACGTAAAGTAAGCGAGCCTCAAATGTCATACAATAAGGAACCGGATAAGGAATAGCCAGTCAGCATAGATTCAAAGTGTGCCATAACTTTAAAAGTCTATGGTACTAAAGGTTCTCGGGAATATTTCCTTAAGTTCTCTTTCCTATTTGTAGGGAGTAAAAAATGCAGTATCTTCGCGAATAATAATGTTCGGGCGCGTATGGTACTTAACTGGATCTGGATTTCATTCTTTCTGATCGCTTTTGCAGTGGCTGTCATAAGGCTCTGCATGGGAGATGCCAGCATCTTCCAGGAGATCATGGACTCTACGTTCTCATCGGCCAAGACGGGTTTTGAGATATCATTGGGACTTACGGGAGTGCTGTCACTCTGGCTGGGAATCATGAAAATCGGTGAGAAGGGCGGACTTGTCAGCACCTTTGCCCGTTGGCTCAGTCCGGTATTCTCGCGTCTGTTCCCCTCGTTGCCCAAGAATGATCCGGCTTACGGCCATATATTCATGAACATTGCGGCCAATATGCTGGGCCTGGACAATGCAGCCACACCCATGGGACTCAAGGCCATGGAGCGGATGCAGGAACTCAACCGCGACAAGGAGGTGGCATCGGATGCCATGATCATGTTCCTGGTGCTCAATACATCGGGCCTGACCATTATACCGGTAAGCGTGCTGGTTTACCGTGCGCAGATGGGTGCCGCACAGCCGGCCGATGTGTTCATACCTATACTTCTGGCAACATTCTTCTCTACGCTGGTGGGTCTGATAGTGACCTGTATCATGCAGAAGATACGCTTTGACAAGGTGCTGATTGCCTTTGTGGGCGGACTCAGCCTTATTGTGGCGCTTATCATATGGGGATTCTCACAGCTGCCGACCGTAAAGATAGGCCCGGTATCGACATCGGCCGCCAACATCATACTGTTTGTGGTGATAATCGGGTTCATCGTATCGGGTATCAAGGCAAAGATCAACGTATATGAGGCGTTTGTGGAGGGAGCCAAGGACGGATTCACCACTGCGGTCAAGATAATACCCTACCTGATAGCCATACTGGTGGGCATAGGCGTGTTCCGTGCATCGGGAGCGATGGATGCACTGGTGGGCGGCATAGGATGGTGCGCTGAGAAATGCGGACTGGACAGCCAGTTCGTGGGTGCCCTGCCTACCGCACTTATGAAACCCCTCTCCGGCGGCGGCGCACGCGGTCTTATGATTGATGCCATGACCACCTACGGGGCCGATTCGTTCACCGGGCGTCTGGCCTGCCTGTTCCAGGGTTCGACCGATACAACGTTCTACATACTGGCAGTCTATTTCGGCAGCGTGAACATTAAGAACACCCGTTATGCCGTAGGTTGCGGACTGCTGGCCGACCTGGCCGGAATCATTGCGGCCATACTGCTTGCATACCTTTTCTTTGGATAAATACTTACTATGATATCATTCATTAACGAGAACACAAAGATGCCCAAGCTGGACCGTAAGGCGGTGAAGGCATGGATTGCCGCCGTGGCTGCCGGTTATGAGGGCCGCAAGGTGGGTAACCTGAACTACATATTCTGTAACGACGACCGTATACTGGAGGTCAACCGCCAGTTCCTGGGACATGACTACTATACCGATATCATCACGTTCGACTACAGTGAGCCGGGTGTGGTTAGCGGCGACATGTACATAAGTCTGGATACGGTCCTTACTAACAGTTCCAAGTTTCATACGTCTTATGACAAGGAACTCATGAGAGTGATCATACACGGGGTGCTGCACCTGTGCGGCATCAATGACAAGGGCCCCGGCGAGCGTGCCGTCATGGAGGCTAATGAGGAGCGTGCCCTTGACATCTGGTATAAGAAACAGTTTTGATTGATGAGAAAGATACTACTATTTGTCACAGTGCTTGCGGGAACCTGTACGGGTGCGTGGGCTCAGTTGCGTACTTCAGAGAGCAGTTCACGTCTGCTTGACGAATGCCGCACCCTGTTCACTCAGGGCGACTACAGCGCTGCCGGCTCCATCCTGGAACAGTGGAGCAGGACCGATGAGGCCAAAGGCCTGGCCAGAGATGAGGAGATTGATTTCATGAGGGTGGTGATCCAGGCTGAGAACGATCTGGCCACAGCCATGCCGGCAATCCAGATATTCATGTCGGAGTATCCCTCTTCAATGTACAACAACAGGCTGTACGCCCTTATGGGTTCGTCACATTTCGCTCTCCATGAGTATGAGGATGCCATAGAGAGCTTTGAGGAGTGCGACCCGCTCTTGCTTGACTCAAGGGACTGCCTGCGTATGGTACGTCATAAGGCTATCTCCCTGTTCCGATGCGGACGCACTCAGGAGGGCTACCTGGAACTCTCTATCCTGGAGCGTATGGTGGAGGACCCTGAGACCGACGAGGATATCATATTTTACCGCGCCTATAACGACTACGTGAACGGCCGTACGGCACAGGCCCGTGAGGGGTTTGAGAACTCCCGTGAGTCCCGTCACGCCGATGAGGCCGGCCTCTATCTGGCAGAGATGTCACTGAGCGGAGGCACAGGCATGGATGAGGCCTACAACATGGCATCGGAACTGGTGGCTGTTACCGAGGATATGGAGATAGAGGCCGAGGCTGAACGCATACTCGGTGAGTACTGGTATCAGAAAGGTGATTACGCCAAGGCTGCAGACCTTCTTACCAGCTATCTCGCTACAGGTCACAGCCAGGACAAGCGTTATGACACCTATCTGCTGGGTATATCGGAATTCCAGACCGGTCAGACAGACCGTGCGCTGGAGCATCTCTCGGAGGTAGTCCGTGATGATGACGCCCTCACGCAGAACGCCCTGCTTCATATGGGTCTGGCCTCACTCAGCAAGGGTGACAGCAACAGCGCCCGTCTCTCATTCGAGCGTGCATCGAACATACCGGGCAAGTCCGATATCCGTGAGCAGGCCCTTTACAACTATGCGATGGTCATACATGAGACGTCATACTCTCCGTTTGCCGAGTCGGTGACATCGTTCGAGCGGTTCCTCAACGAGTTCCCCGGTTCTGCCTACGCCGATAAGGTGAGCAGCTACCTGGTTGACGCCTATATGAACACAACCAGTTATGACGCCGCTTTGGCATCGATAGCCAAGATACAGAACCCCGGCGCCTCCATACTGGCTGCCAAGATGCAGCTCCTCTACAAGAAGGCCATGGCCGATATCGCATCGGGCAGCTATGACGATGTGCCTTCACTCCTGACCGATGTTATAGCACTGGAGCGTTATGACCGCAAGACAGCCGCCGAGGCATTGTTCTGGCGCGGCGAGTGCTACTACCGTCTGGGACAGACCTCAAAGGCTGAGGCCGATTACCAGCGTTATCTGGCACAGACCGGCAGCAGCCTGACCCGTAACAGCGGACTGGCCAACTACGGACTGGGTTACATATACTACAACGGCAAGGATTATGAACGTAGCTGGAAAGGTATGCGTAACGTCATTGAGACCGCACGCCAGACCGGAATTGAGAACAATATCGTGGCCGATGCAGCCCTGCGCGCCGGTGACTGCATGTTCTACAGCCGCCAGTACAACCAGGCCAAGGAGTACTACGGCATGGCTATGAACCTGGCACCCGCCACCGGTGACTACGCTCTCTACCAGACCGGTCTCGTGAACGGCCTGCAGCGTAACTACCAGCAGAAGATACGTGACCTGGACAAACTCACGTCAAACTATCCCGAGTCACCGTACGTTCCGTCGGCTCTATACGAGGAGGGACGCGCTTACCAGCAGACCGACAAGCCGAACGAGGCAGTTCAGGTATTCCGCAGGATAATATCGGACTATCCCCAGACCGACCTGGCCCGTAAGGCCCTGGCCGAGACCGCCCTCATATACTATCAGACCGATAAGCTCGATGAGGCCATCACCGCATACAAGGATGTTATAGCACGCTACCCGGGCAGTGACGAGGCCCGTACCGCTCTTGTCGACCTCAAGTCGATATATGTGGAGAAGGGTGATGTCAACTCATATGTGGCCTATAGCGAGACCGTACAGGGTGCAGCTCCCATAGCCGTGAGCGAGAGGGATTCACTCTCATACACGGCAGCTGAGGGACTGTTCAGCCGCGGCGAGATAAAGCAGGCCAAGGCCAAGTTCAGCGATTACCTGGAGCAGTTCCCCAATGGCGCTTTCGCATCGAACGCATGGTACTATCAGGGCGTTCTGCTTGAGGAGGAGAATGATTATGACGGTGCTTACGAGAGTTTCATGCACTGCGCATCATATGAGAGCAGCCGCTTTGCCGAGGGAGCCCTCGATCATGCCGCCACGATGGCATGGAAGGTGGGCGACTGGGAGACTGCCATGGATACTTACATACGTCTCTACGGCAAGACCACCAACGCAGAGCGTCAGCGCCGCTGCCTGTTCTCTATAGTAAGCAGCGCCGGCCAGATAAGCGAGTACGACGCCGTGCTCCTGTATGCCGATAAGGCTCTCCTCACACAGCTCTCCGCAGAGCAGAAGACCGAGGTCAGCTACTGGAAGGCCCAGGCTCTCCTGGAGACCGGCAAACGCTCCGAGGCCCGTCCTCTGCTTGAGGAACTCTCCAAGGATACCCGCTCAGCCTTTGGCGCCGAGTCGGACTATCTGCTCAGCCAGCTCCTGTTTGACAGCGGTGACAAGGCCGGTGCCGAGAAGGTCATTATGGAATTCATACAGGAGGGAACGCCCCATATGTACTGGCTGGCACGCAGTTTCATACTCCTGAGCGATATTTACAAGTCACAGGGTAAGGATGTTGAGGCACGTCAGTATCTGATTTCACTCAAATCCAACTATACCGAGGATGATGACATAGCCGAGATGATTGCAAAACGACTTGAATGATGACTCTTATGAAAAGATATATTCTGCCGGCCCTGATGGCCGTAATATGCTGGAGTGGCGTTAACGCCCAGGACGAGGTGCTTCCCTCCAGGTCTCTCACCATAGAAGGTTCATACAACCCTGCCATGTCCGAGCAGGGTAAGATAATGCCTGTCCCGGAGCGTCAGCAGACCCAGAGGCAGGCGGCCACCGTTACCTACCGTACGGAGTCCAATCCGCATAAGGGCTACGAGCGCACACCTATGGGCGTGTTCGCTGAGCAGTCCGATGATGTGGAGACACGTGACCTTGACGGCCTGCTGCGTCTTGGATTCGGCCTTCGTTCACTCATTGACGGAGTGGCCGACCTGAACTGGAAGATTACCGATAAGGATGTGTTCCGTGTATCGGGCCTGATGGACGGTTGGGGTACACGCCCCGACGGTGACTGGAAGTCCAGGATGTTCAACAGCGACATGGTGACCGGTTACAGCCACAGTTTTGACAGTATAGCTCTGGGTGTGGACTTTGGATTCGGGCACTCCCGTTTCAATTACCGTGAGGGCTCTGCCATGACTCAGGCCATAATGGATAAGAGCAACCTGAACAACCGCACCAACCGCAGCAATCTGAATCTGTGGGTCAAGGGTGACATGAGAAAACTCAAGTGGTCCTTCTCGACCGGGATGGAGTGGTATAACCGTAAGGGACTTATGATCAACTCCGTATCGGCAATCAGCAAGGAGCGCATCATACGTCTTTACGCAGGTCTTGAGGCTCCTGTCTGCGGCAGCACGGGAGGTCTGGAATACCGTCAGAAGTCAGTTTTCTATGACTGGCTCGCATCAGACGGGACTGCATACAGGCAATGCACTTCACTCACGCTCTCTCCGTACTGGTACAAGAGCTGGGGCGATCTGGATACCCGTCTTGGATTCAACATCGATTTCCATTCAATGGCCCAGAGGAAACTGTTGTTCTGTCCAATGGTGACCGCTTCATACCGCGCAGCCGAACGTATCAGATTACAGGCCGGTTTCACAGGAGGTCTCCGTGAGAATGACATGAGGACTCTGGAACGCATATCGCCCTATTGGAGTGACAATGGCCAGATAAAGGACAGCTATGATTTATCGGACCTGTGGGCAGGCGTGGCATTCTCACAGTCCACATGGTATAACGTATCGGCCAAAGTGGGATACCGCCATACCCTTGACGAGTTGTTCCAGGTGGCCCGTGACGGCGTGATTGTTACTTCACAGCTCTGTCAGCAGAATGCCGATGTGCTCTACGTGCGTATGGATGCCGACATGCAGATAGCCGACCGCGGTCAGGTGCGTTTTGACGTGACCTATTCGGACTATATGGGCAAGTACGCAGGCGGTAAGCTCATGCTCAAGCCTATGGTTGACGCGTCACTTTTCGGTAAGGTCAATATACTGCCGGGACTGGATGCCATGCTTACATACCGTGCGCAGGCCTTCTACAAGGTGAATGGCAAGTCACTGCCTATGGTTAATGACCTGGCTCTCTCCGTAGACTATGACCTGATGGACAACCTTTCGCTCTATCTGACGGGTAACCGTCTTGTGGGAGGTGACTGGTATTACTATGCCGGTTACCGTTCCATCAAGCCTTCGGTAATGATAGGCGCCACTTACAGGTTCTGAAAGAACGCTCTTTTTTATTAATTTATAATTAATAAGGTGGACGGACTGAATTTTTTATGTCCGTCCACCTTTTGTTTCTCTTTTTTTTGTTCTACTTTTGCCGCGTTTTTAAACTGAATATCATGCAGAAAAATCTGGTAATTGTGGAGTCTCCGGCAAAAGCCAAGACAATCGAGAAGTTTCTGGGACCGGATTACAAGGTAATGTCAAGCTACGGACACATCTGTGATCTTAAGAAAAAGGACCTGAGCATAAACATAGATACGTTTGAACCCATATACGAGATACCTACTGACAAGAAGAAGGTGGTAACCGAACTCAAGGAGGCTGCCGGAAAGGCCGAGATGGTCTGGCTCGCATCCGATGAGGACCGCGAGGGAGAGGCCATAAGCTGGCATCTGTTCGAGACTCTGGGACTCAAGCCCGAGAAGACAAAACGTATAGTATTCCATGAGATTACCAAGAACGCCATACTGCACGCTATAGAGACCCCGCGTGACATCGACACCAACCTGGTTTACGCACAGCAGGCACGTCGTGTCCTGGACCGCATAGTAGGTTTCAAGCTGTCACCCATCCTGTGGCGTAAGGTCAAGCCGTCATTGTCGGCCGGACGCGTACAGTCAGTCGCTGTACGTCTTATCGTGGAGCGTGAGCGCGAGATCAAGGAGTTCGTGCCCGAGGCTTCATACAAGGTAGTTGCAATATTCAAGCTCAATATATCTGGCACCGACCATGAGGTTCGCGCCGATTACAGCGGACGTTTCAAGACCAAGGATGAGGCATACGCCTTCCTGGAGAAGTGCAAGGGCGCCGAGTTCAAGGTGAATGACATCACCACCAAGCCCCTCAAGAAACTGCCTGCTCCTCCTTTCACCACATCGACCATGCAGCAGGAGGCCACACGTAAGTTCGGCTTCACCGTAATGCAGACCATGATGCTGGCACAGCGTCTGTACGAGTCAGGTAAGATTACCTACATGCGTACCGACTCTGTAAACCTCTCTACACTCTGCCTTGACTCATGCCGCAAGGTTATTAGCGAGTCCATGGGTGAGGAGTATGTAAAGACCCGTCAGTTCACTCAGAAGGCCAAGGGTGCACAGGAGGCGCACGAGGCTATCCGTCCTACCTACATGGATAACCAGACCATCGATGGCACAGCTCCCGAGAGACGTCTTTACGAACTCATATGGAAGCGCACCATAGCATCACAGATGGCCGATGCCGAGATAGAGAAGACAACCGTCTCGATCACATCGCCCAGGATTGACGGTGAGTTCACCGTTACCGGCGAGACCGTGAAGTTTGACGGTTTCCTCAAGGTTTATCGTGAGACCCGCGATGATGACAATGCGGAGTCACAGGAGACACAGGGACTGCCCGAGTTCAAGAAGGGCCAGAAGCTGGAGTTCTCACAGATTTCGGCTTACGAGCGTTTCACCCAGCATCCGCAGCGTTTCAACGAGGCTGCCCTGGTGCACAAGATGGAGGAGCTCGGTATAGGCCGTCCTTCAACATACGCTCCTACCATCGGTACCATCCAGCAGCGTGAGTATGTGCTGCGTGAGGATATAGAAGGAAGCCGCCGCGAGTGCAATATGCTTCGTCTGGAGAACGGTGATATCAAGGAGCAGACCATAGCCGAGGTCTACGGAACAGAGAAGTCCAAGCTCGTACCTACCGACATAGGTATGGTGGTGAATGACTTCCTGATTGAGTACTTCCCCGACATCATGAACTACAACTTCACAGCTCAGGTTGAGAAGGAGTTCGATGACATAGCCGACGGTGACAAGCAGTGGAAGAGCGTTATCAGCACCTTCTACGACAAGTTCAACCCGGCAGTGAACAACGCCATGACCCTTAAGAACGAGCATAAGGTTGGTGAGCGAATCCTGGGTAACGATCCTATCTCAGGCAAGCCTGTATCGGTCAAGATCGGCCGTTACGGTCCCATCGTACAGATAGGCAGCGCCGAGGATGAGGACAAGCCCCGCTTTGCACAGATGAAAAAGGGCCAGACCATCGAGACCATCACCATGGAGGAGGCTCTGGAACTCTTCCGTCTGCCCCGCACACTGGGTGAGTTCGAGGGTAGCACCGTAAGCGTAGGTACCGGCCGTTTCGGTCCTTACATACGTCATGACAAGTTCTACGTGTCACTGGGAGGCGTGGCTGATCCCCTTACCATCACTCTCGATGAGGCTGTCAAGATGATTCTCGACAAGCGTGAGTCAGAGTCCAAGAAGGTGCTCAAGACATTCCCCGGCAACCCCGACATGGAGGTTATGAACGGCCGTTACGGCGCATACATAGCATATCAGGGCAGCAACTACAAGATCCCGCGTAACATGGATCCCGCATCACTGACCGAGGAGGAGTGCCAGGATATCATCAAGCGTCAGATCGAGAAGACCGGCTCTGCACCCAAACGCCGTATATTCAAGACCAAGAAATGATAAGGGTTTTCCTTATGGGATTCATGGGAGCCGGCAAGACCACTCTTGGCAAGGCTCTCGCCCGTGACCTGGGGGTATCGTTCATCGACCTGGACCAGTACATAGAAAACCGTTACTCCAAGAGCGTGAGCCAGCTGTTCGCTACGCGTGGCGAGCAGGGGTTCCGTGAGATAGAGAGCCGTCTTCTGCGTGAGGTGGGTGAGTTCGATGACGTGGTAGTGTCATGCGGAGGGTCCACACCGCTCATAGGTGACAATATGGATTACATGCTCTCCCGAGGCAAGACCGTCTATCTCAAATGTGATAACGCTACCCTTTTGAGCCGTCTCAAGACCGCTCGCGCACAGCGTCCGCTGATTGCATCCAAGACCGATGAGGAACTGGCTGCATTCATAGAGAGTGAGACCAAACGTCGTGAACCCGGTTATCTGAGAGCCGAGTACATCTGCCCCGGAGACCGTCTGGAGTCACGCGGCCAGATTGCGGAGACCCTGGTATATATTAAAGAACTGTTGGATATAAAGTAAGATTGACCATATGAAAGAGTCACTTGTCATAGTAAAGGTGGGCGGCAAGATCGTAGAGCAGCCCGAGACACTGGAGCGTCTGCTCACTGATTTCAAAGCCATCCCCGGAAAGAAGCTGCTGGTACACGGCGGCGGACGTTCCGCGACTGCCATGGCCGCACGTCTCGGCATCGAGAGCAAGATGGTTGACGGACGCCGTATAACCGATAAGGATATGCTGGAGGTCGTTACTATGGTATATGGCGGTCTGGTAAACAAGAATATCGTTGCACAGCTGCAGGCACGCGGCATCAATGCCATCGGCCTGAGCGGAACGGACTGCAATGTCATGCGCTCTGACAAACGCCCCGTCAAGGATATTGACTACGGTTTTGTGGGTGATCCCAAAGAGGTCAATGCCGGATTCCTGGCATCGCTGATAGAGAAGGATATAGTACCCGTGCTCGCTCCCCTTACACATGACGGCAAGGGACAGCTTCTAAATACCAATGCCGATACCATCGCAGGTGAGGCTGCCAAGGCGTTGGCATCGATGTTCAAGGTTACGCTTATATTCTGCTTTGAGAAGCCGGGCGTGCTGCTTCATGAGGATGATGACAACAGCGTCATTCCCTATATCTCGTATTATGATTTCCCGCGCCTGGTCCAGGACGGCACCATCAGCGGCGGTATGATACCCAAGATACAGAACGCGTTCAACGCCCTGCAGGCCGGTGTGTCATCGGTCCTCATTACCCAGGCTCAGTCACTGGATAAGCTTACGGGCACCACGATCGCCCTATAAGATAAACGGAGTTATTTTTCGTAGTTGTTCCCGTCGAATGTCCCGTTGTGGGTGTCGGCGGGTTTGTTTTCCTGTACCTCCGGGGCAGGCTCCACGTTCTGTTGCTGCCTGACAAGCCTGAGGATCTCAACCAGGGAGAGTGCGGTGAGGATAAGGCAGAGTATGATCAGCGTGTATTTGAGAATGTCATTGGAATTGAGGGATTCTTCCATGTCCCAGGTGTCCTGGAACTTAATCTGGATGAAAGCCACCGTGTTGTTCAGCACGTGGACGGCTGCTGGCACGATAATACGGCCGGTCTTATAGTAGAGCCATCCCAAGACAATTCCCGCAGGCAGAGCGAATACCACCTGTATGGGATTTATATGTATTATGGCGAACAGTGACGCTGAAATAAGTATGCCGCCCCAGTCGCTTTTGGTGAGGGCGGCCATCTCCTTCATGATGACGCGTCGTAGCATCATCTCCTCCATGACGGGACCTATCAGGCATATACCTATGAATCCCCATGATGACTTGGCCATATTCCTGAAGGTGTCCTCAAGGTAGTTGGGTATCTCGACGGAACTCATGAGCAGGTCTACGAGGTAGAGACCAAAGAATCCGAACACCACCGAGTAGAAGAAAAGCTTGGGGTTAATCTTCTGGAAGAATTCCGATATGCGGCAGTATCTGAGAATGAACAGAGACAGTATGACAATCGCGTCCGATATGGCCAGAGCCGGTGCAATGGCTTCATTGGCACTGCCTCCGGTAATCATGCTGCCGCCTACAAGGATAATGGTCACGATGAACTGGGCTGCAAGCCAGATGCCCAGGGTTATCAGTGATTTCCTGATTTTTTCCATAGTCAATTTCAATTATTGTCCAGATTCCGTTTTACCTGTTCGCGGTCTGCGTCAAGCTGAGCTGCAAGTTCCTGGGGTGAACTGAATTTGCGCTCGGGGCGCAGGAAATCCACGAACTCCAGTGTCAGCTCGTGGAAATATATGTCTTGGTCAAAGTCCAGCAGGTGGGCCTCGATGGTACGTGCCGTTCCCTGGAATGTGGGACGGAAACCTATGTTGAGCATGGCGGGCCATGTGCCTCCGTCAACTGTGGCTATAGCTGAGTATACGCCATCGGCCGGAATCTGCATGAACTCGCAGTAGGGGCCCAGGTTGGCGGTGGGGAATCCCATCTTTCGGCCGTTCTGAAGGCCGTGTACCACAGTTCCGCTTATGGTGTATCGGTATCCCAGCATATCGTTTGCGGTGCGGACGTTACCGTTTACCAGCTCACGGCGTATGCGAGAGCTGCTTATGGGAGTCCCTTCGTAGAGGAAGGCATCGGCCGGTATTACCTCCATTCCTATTTTCTCTCCTATCTTACGGTAGTCCTCTATGGTAAGGGAGGTGTCATGACCAAAGTGATGGTCGTGTCCCACAAGAAGCAGTTGCACTCCCAGCTTTTTCTGCAGATACTCGGTCATGAAACTCTCGGCGTCGAGGGCTGCCAGGGCCGATGTGAAGTGGAGCGGGAAGCAGTAGTCAATGCCTGTCTGTTCCAGCAGCTTAACCTTGTCCTGCGGTGTGGAGAGCAGGCGTGGGCGGTAATCGGTCTGCAGTATCTGGCGCGGATGCTCCGGGAAAGTTACGGCCATACTCTTGAGCCCGCGCTCCCTGGCTGCTTTCTTGAGCTGCTCGAGCAGATGCACATGGCCGCGGTGGACTCCGTCAAAGAATCCTATCGTTGCGGCATATTTATTGTCCTCAGGAACAGGTATGGTCATAATCATCTCGTTTGGAGTTACAAAAGTAATCAAGATAGACGGGCCCGCGGAATTTTTTGCGTCAAAACTTTGTAATTTCACGTTAATGGAGTACTTTTGCACCCGAATGAAGATGTCGGTTACGGCCGATGATTCCTTCTCCGGGCTTTTAGCTCAGTTGGTTAGAGCAACAGACTCATAATCTGGAGGTCCTAGGTTCAAGCCCTAGATGGCCCACGTGGAACCGCCTTTGGCGGTTTCTTTATTTTTTGTGATAGGGCTTGCCCCTAGGCCCCAAGGGTCCTAGGTTTTTCGGACCTCCGGTCCTCAACAAGCTTCGCAGTCAAGCCCTAGATGGCCCACGTGGAACCGCCTTTGGCGGTTTCTTTTTTTACATTAGGGACGGTTCTTAATGTGTTAGTTTTCCGGGAAAACTGCAACATTAGGAAGGTTTAGCTCGACGGCCCGAAGGGGAAAGTCAACCGTCCCTAATGTGTTAGTTTTGGAGGGTAACTAAAATTAATCGTTAAAAAATTTGGAAACGAACGGAATTCGTTTTATGTTTGCAGAAAGATCTTTGGTTATTATTTGTCTTGTGCATGAAAACTTACTCCTTAAGACTAAGAATATGAAAAGACTGACTAAGAAAGAGGAGATAATCATGAACCGGTTCTGGGACAAGGGACCTCTTTATGTTAAGGAGCTTCAGGAACTATATCCGGCGCCCCAGCCTCACTTCAACACCTTGTCCACCCAGGTCCGGACGCTTGAGTCAAACGGCTATCTCAAGCATGACTCCATAAGCGGGTCATTCCGGTATTATCCTGCATTCAGCCGTCAGGAGTATAACGAGATGAATCTCGAGAAACTCATAGGAGCCTGTTTCGGCAATTCGTATCTGGGGGCGGTCTCAGCGTTGGTCCAGGAAGAGAAAATCTCGCTGGATGAACTCAAGGGCCTGATAGACCAGATAGAGAAAGGCGGTTAGGCAGGCCTTCAACGGTTCTCAATAGTTTTTTCCAATAATTACTTTTAAAATGAATACCTTCCTGTTTGCGCAACCTGTGATATCGGGCTTTTTAGGATATCAGTTCAAGGTTGCGCTGATTCTTGCGAGCTTTTATCTGTTCTACCGTTTGCTCATGAGCAAGGAAACCTTCCACAGACTGAACCGTTTCCTTCTCATGGGTATGCAGATAGCATCTTTTATCCTTCCTTTCTGCGTGTTCACCATTCACCGCACTCCTTCTTTGGAGAGTCTGGGTGAGCTTATGGCCGGTCATGCGGAGATTGCCGATGAGCCGACGGTTCCCGTTACTCCGATGTATGAATTGCCGCAGTTTTCCATATCCTCAATCGGAACGGAATCGGAACAGCCCTCAATAAGGACGGAATCGGAACAGTACCGGACGGATGTCCTGGCCGATGTGGAGAATGGCTATTATGGCCGATACTCGCCGGATGTTCCTTTCAGCTGGTGGCTGGTGGTCATGGTTGTATGGGCGATAGGTTTTACTGTCCACTTTTTACGGACCATTCTCTCAATGGTGAATGTAAAACAACTTTTAAAGTTGCCTCATGACCTGTTGGATATATCCGGTTGCCACATTTACGTCATGGATGTGAATGTATCCCCTTTCAGCTGGAGGAACAAGGTGGTAATATCAAGAAAGGACTATGAGTCTTCCAGCAGTAGGGCAATCCTGGATCACGAGATGGCTCATGTACGCCTGGGGCATTCAAGTGACCTTATCATTACAGACCTGCTCTCGTCATTCCAGTGGTTCAACCCCGTAACTGCTTTCATAAGAAAGGACCTGCAGGACGTTCACGAGTTCCAGGCCGATGGGCGCGTAATCATGGACGGCATAGACGCCAAACAGTATCAGTATATGCTGCTGTGCAAGATAGCCTCCATGAGCGGATTCAGCGTAGCCAACCATTTCAAGAAACAGAACCTCTCAAGCAGGATAAGCATGATGAACAGGAAGGACTCCAGACCGCTCAGATGTTTCAAGGCGCTGTTTGTTCCTGTTGTAGCTTTGGTAACCGTTTCGTCGCTGGCTATAACCGTATATGACAAGACACCGGCGGGAGGAAGGAAAGACGGCAGGAACGTGGATTTCCTTAAGGATTCGATGGAGGTCTATGACAAGAGATACGGTCAGGGTAAGTTCAACATCATGCCTTGGGAACACAGCGGAATCTGGCTGCTGAACGAACGATGCGCCAAGGTCGTTACAGCCGATCAGGTGGACAGCGTGATGGAAATCAGCAAGGTGACCGATTATCTGCTTGACTACAAGGGATGCGAGACCCATCGTATAACCATAGTGCTCTCGAATCTTGAAGGAGACATGACAAATCATGGACTGGAGATAGCCCGTCCTCTGGTAGAGAGTCTCAAAGATGTGGGAATATATGCTATCGTAGTCAAGACCGATGAAGACTTCAGGCGGGCCGACCATTCGACATACAGGTACGGCCGCATCTATACCGGGCGATTCGGCAGATACGAACTGGATTACAACGGACTTCTGGTCAAGGGATCGGCCGATGAACTTACAGAATGGTTAGGCGTACTGGATATTGAATATCTGGCATTCTTTCCCAGTAAGACCATGCCCTGGTCCGATGCCTCAAAGATGATGAAACCGGTCTATGAAAAGGGCGGACGTACATTCTCCATATGTATACCCGAGATAGTGCAGGAACAGTCCCGTTTAGCCCGTCTTCTGGCTTTAAGCATGGATAAAGGTCAGCAGAGCAGGATCAACAAGCAGACAGGCTTTTACAGGATAACGGTCCTGCCCGTGAAACGGAATCTGGATAAAGAATTCGCAGGAAAGACCGTCATGGAGGTTGAAAAGAGCCTGAAAGCGGAATACATTGACAATTACGAGAAGAGAGCCGTTTATACTTTTATAAACCCTGAGGTCAAGCATGGCAGAGAGTACTATAAGATATATTTCTGTGATGATGCCCTTGTCCTGGTCAGGAGGGTTCAGTTGGGTCGTGACAACTGGATCAAGGCCGGTGGTGATGAAGACAGTTACATTGCCGTCATAGCCGACGGAAAGGAATACCGTATGGTAGCCAATAACGGACTTCAGGACTTTGGGGATTACGAGTACCATGACGAGTACGGTTATGCCAACGGTTCATATTTTTGGTGCCCGGAATCCGGAGAAATCTATACTGCAATGGTATTCGAGCCTGTTCCTCTTGATGTAAAGGGTCTTGACGTGGTAAGTGTTTCGAAAGAGAACAATACCTCATCCTATATCTCAAGAGGCGTTAGGACCTCGATTGACAGGGATTTCCTCAAAGACACCAGGATCGTGAATGTAAAGGGTGAGACTCTCATGGACCTCGAGGGAACCTTTCCCGGAAATACAGGTCAGGTGGAGCATATAGAGATAGCACCTACGGAGATGAGAGTATTCCTTTCCCTGAGAATCAATGCGGCTCATGATTACCCGGCTTCTATCGGAAGTGACCTGGCGTTTACGCTTAATGACGGCACTAAACTGGGATTGCTCAGGTCTGATAAGCCGCTTGACAAGGATTTCAGCCGTGGAGGAGACTTAGTCAAAACCGATATCGAGCTGATATATCCTGTGCCCGATAATCTTGAAAAACTGCTGAAAGACAGCGTGAGCGGCGTTACCCCCAGACTGTCGGGAACGGTTTGCCACAGTCCGTTTAGTCTTGACCTGCTGGTTTCGGAAATTTGATGATGCGTGCTTAAAAAACGCATTGGCTAATTGGGAGTACTGCGGTTAAATTCGTATCTTCGCTGAATTGAAATCTTAAGGAAGACAATGTCAGCTCAGGATATAACCGTCATACCAGTCAGGACGGCACGTCAGCTCCGCAGGTTCGCCCGGTTCAACGTGCAGCTCTATAAGAACCACCCTTATGCCGTTCCCGATCTGATAAGGGATACTATCAACACTTTCAGACCCTCACGCAACGCAGCTTTTGTGTTCTGTGAGGCACAGCCTTTCATCGCTCTCAAGGACGGAAAGGTGGTGGGTCGTGTGGCTGCCATTATCAACACCAAGGCCAATGAGGTATGGAACGTTAAGACCGTAAGGTTCGGCTGGATAGATTTCATTGATGACATAGAGGTTTCCAAGGCTCTGCTTGACACAGTGGCGTCGTGGGGCAGGGAGCGTGGAATGGACCGCATAGAGGGACCGTTCGGCTTCACGGACTTTGACCCGGAGGGTATGCTCACCGACGGTTTTGACATGATAGGCACCATGGCCACCATCTACAACTATCCCTACTATCCGGAGCATATGGCCAGACTGGGATTCGAACCATCGGCCAAGTGGGCGGAGCGTCAGGTCCCGTACCAGGGCGCGCCCGAGAAGATGAGCCGTCTCTCGCAGATAGTTCTGGACCGATACAACCTGCATGTAGCCAAGTTTGAACATAGCAAGAACACTGAGGCCAGGATCTATGCCAGGAAGCTTTTCCATCTCGTCAACGAGTCATTTGCACCCCTTTACGGCTATTCGGCTTTCTCCGACAGGCAGATAGAGGATTTTGCCCGCCGGTATGTGCCTCTGCTTGACAAGCGGCTGGCCGTATTCGTGCTTGACAAAAATGATGAGATGGTGGCAGGATGCCTCTCCATGTTCTCAATAGCCAAGGCGTTGCAGAAGGCCAAAGGCCGCCTGTTCCCGTTCGGATGGTGGCATATCATCAAGGCACTTAAGTGGAAACACCCCGATACACTTGAGATGCTCTTCGTTGCAGTGAAGCCCGAGTATCAGAATAAGGGAGTGAGCGCCATACCGTTCGCCAGGCTTACTGAGGCCGCTATCGGAGCAGGACTTACGATAGGAGAGACCAACCCGGAACTTGAGACCAATATCAAGGTCCAGTCCCAGTGGGAGTATTTCAAGGATGTGAGGATAGTGCGCCGCAGAGCGGTGTTCTTCAAGTCAATCTGAGCCCCGGGATTTAATTATGGAGTGAAAACAGTATAATATAGATATATGGCAGAGACAGAGGAATTATTTGACCCCGCAGCGCCGCAGGTGCAGTACAATGAGGATAATATCCGCCACATGGACGATATGGAGCATATCCGTACCCGTCCCGGTATGTATATCGGTAAACTGGGTGACGGCTCAGCTGCCGATGACGGAATCTATGTGCTGCTCAAGGAGATAATAGACAACAGCGTGGACGAGTTCCGCATGAATACAGGCAAGCGCGTGGAGATTGACCTGACCGATACCGGTAAGGTTGCCGTACGCGACTACGGACGCGGAATTCCTCAAGGTAAGCTGCTGGAGGCTGTAAGCATCCTGAATACCGGCGGTAAGTTTGACAGCAAGGCGTTCAAGAAGAGCGTGGGCCTGAACGGCGTGGGTCTGAAGGCTGTCAATGCGCTTAGCCTTCACTTTGAGGTGAGCAGCTGGCGTGACGGTCAGGTCCGCACCCTCAAGTTCGAGCGCGGCAAGCTCAAGTCCGATGTCACCCAACCCAGCGCCGAAGAGCACGGTACCAGCGTCGTGTTCGAGCCTGACGGACAGCTCTTTACAGGCTATCAGTTCCGCCCCGCCATCATAGAGACCATGCTCCGCAACTACTCCTACCTGAATACGGGACTGACCATCATATACAACGGACAGAGGTTCCTGTCACGTAACGGTCTGGAGGACCTGCTAGGCGAGCGCATGAGCGCCCAGAGCCTCTATCCCATAATACATCTTCAGGGACCGGATATAGAGATAGCATTTACACATACCAACCAGTACGGTGAGGAGTATTACTCATTCGTGAACGGTCAGTACACGTCACAGGGCGGTACGCATCAGAGCGCCTTCAAGGAGCATATTGCCCGTACCATCAAGGAGTTCTACGGCAAGAACTTCGAGTCAGGTGACGTGCGTAACGGACTGGTGGCTGCCATCGCCGTCAACGTGGAGGAACCGGTGTTCGAGAGCCAGACCAAGATCAAGCTGGGCTCCACCACCATGAGTCCTAACGGCGGACTGTCACTCAACAAGTTCGTGGGTGATTTCATCAAGAAGGAGGTCGATGACCTGCTGCACAAGGAGCCCGAGATAGCCGATGTCATACTCAAGAAGATACTGGAGTCCGAGAAGGAGCGCAAGGAGATTGCCGGCATAACCAAGCAGGCACGCGAGCGCGCCAAGAAAGCCAACCTGCACAACCGCAAACTGGCTGACTGCCGCATACATCTCAATGATACCCGTGGCGACCGTCAGGAGGAGAGCTGCATATTCATAACCGAGGGTGACTCTGCGAGCGGCTCCATCACCAAGAGCCGTGACGTGAACACCCAGGCTGTGTTCAGCCTTCGCGGTAAGCCTCTGAACAGCTACGGCCTGACCAAGAAGGTGGTATATGAGAATGAGGAGTTCAACCTGCTGCAGGCTGCCCTCAACATAGAGGACGGACTGGATGACCTGCGTTACAACAAGATCATTGTGGCTACCGATGCCGATGTGGACGGTATGCACATACGTCTTCTTATGATAACCTTCTTCCTGCAGTTCTTCCCCGAGCTGATAAGGAAGGGACACGTATATATTCTCCAGACTCCGCTGTTTCGCGTACGCAACAAACGCAAGAAGAAAAAAGGTCCCGCCGGCCATGTGGACGGTGTGGTTACCGAGAAGGGAGAATTCGAGACCATATACTGCTACACTGAGGAGGAACGCCGTCAGGCCATAGAGAAACTCTCTCCCAATCCCGAGATCACGCGATTCAAGGGACTTGGTGAGATATCGCCCGACGAGTTCAAGAACTTTATCGGCCCTGACATGCGTCTGGAGCTGGTGACCCTGCAGAAAACCGATGCCGTTGATGACCTGCTCTCATTCTATATGGGCAAGAACACCATGGAGCGTCAGAACTTTATCATTGACAACCTAGTAGTCGAGGAGGATATTGTCGATGAGGATGAAGGTGAGAAATTCTAAAACCGGAACGTTATGAAACTGCTGTTTCCCGGATCGTTCGATCCATTCACGACAGGTCACGCCGACCTTGTGGAGCGCGTGCTCCGCATGGGATGCGACGTGGTGATTGCCATCGGCATAAATGAGCGGAAAAAGCCTCTGTTCAGCTTGGAGCATCGCCTTGAAGCCATCAGGCAATACTACTCGGGTAATGACCGCGTGAGCGTGGTCAGTTACAGCGGACTTACTGTCGATGCAGTACGCAGCAACGGATGTGACGCCATACTTCGCGGTATCCGTTCGGTGTCGGACTATGATGAGGAACGTAATATGGCCGATGTGAACCGCACCATAGAGAATGTGGAGACCGTACTGCTGGTGGCCGACCCGTCGGTACAGCATGTGAGCAGCAGTCTGGTACGTGAGCTTATGTCTTTCGGCCGTGATGCCGGAAATATGATGATAGAACCATTCAAGAAGTTTATCTGACCAGTTATGAAAAGCCTGAAACTTATAATAGGGGCACTCCTGCTTCCTTTGGCTGTCCTTGCACAGCCGGGTCGTGCAGTTCCCGGTGCGGGGATGATGCAGCGTCAGCCCCAGGCTACGGCCATAGACGCCGAGCTGCAGAAACTGCTGGTGGCCGAGAGCGCCATCTCCAATCTCTACGTAGAGGATGTGGATGAGAAAAAGATAGTGGAGCAGGCCATCAAGGGCATGCTTGAGGAACTGGATCCTCACTCGACCTACCTCACTGCCCAGGAGAATGACAAATCCAACGAGACCCTGATGGGCTCGTTCGAGGGTATCGGAGTCCAGTTCAATATGATTGATGACACCCTGTTCATAGTACAGCCTATACCTGACGGTCCGTCGGAGAAGGTGGGCATCATGGCCGGTGACCGTATTGTCACAGTCAACGATACCGTCATTGCGGGTGTCAAGATGTCACAGGAGACCATCATGAAACGCCTGCGCGGTCCTAAGGGATCCAAGGTGAACCTAGGTGTGGAGCGCCGTGGCGTAAAGGACCTTATCCATTTCAAGGTAACACGTGACAAGATTCCCGTAAATACCGTCGATGCCGGTTACATGATACGGCCGGGTGTGGGTTACATCAAGATCTCGAGTTTCGGCATGACTACGGTTCAGGAGTTCGAGGAGAAACTGGGTGAGCTCAAGGCCAAGGGAGCCAAATCACTCATACTTGACCTGCAGGGCAACGGAGGCGGCCTTCTAATGGCTGCAGTCGGACTGGCCAACGAGTTCCTGAACCGTGACCAGATGGTCGTCTACACCGAGGGCAAGCGCTCTCCCAAGAGCGGCTATATGGCCGACGGTCACGGACGTTTCCGTGAAGGAAACCTCGTGGTGCTTATTGACGAGTATTCGGCATCGGCCAGCGAGATTGTATCGGGAGCCGTACAGGACTGGGACCGTGCCACCATCGTAGGACGCCGCTCTTACGGCAAGGGACTGGTGCAGCGCCCCATCGAGTTCCATGACGGGTCGCTCATACGCCTGACCATAGCCAAGTATTACACCCCTGTGGGCCGATGCATACAGAAGCCTTACGGAAAGGATGTGGATTACGGCGATGACATACTGGAGCGTCTCAACCACGGTGAGCTGACCAACAGGGACAGCATCCATTTCCCCGATTCACTCAAGTACAGCACTATCATAAAGCACCGTACCGTCTATGGCGGCGGCGGAATCATGCCCGACATATTCGTTCCGCTCGATACCACCCGTACCAATCAGTACTACCGTGACCTCACGGCCAAGAGCGTGGTGCTCAATACCGCCACTCAGTATGCCGAGCGTAACCGCCGTATGATACAGCGCCGATACAGGACATTCGAGGCCTATAACGCCGGATTCGAGGTCGGTCCGGATGCGGTCAGGATGATGCTTGACAAGGCCAGGGATGCCGGCGTGGAGTTCAATGAGGAGCAGTACAGACATTGTGAGGGCATACTCAAGACCCAGCTCAAGGCTATGATTGCGCGTATGATCTGGGGCATGAACGCCTATTATCAGGTGGTTCAGTCGCTTGACGAGATAGTCGTCAGGGCGGTCGAGTACATGGAGACGGGTCAGTAAGGCTTACATTATCAGGGCCCGTTTGTTCTTACAATTGTTTTTTTTGTAAGTTTGTGGGCTGAAAAACTCGCATTAACCAATAATTATTAATCAATAGAAAGAATCATTTTATGGCAAACGAAGTAAACAACGGTTATTTCAAACTGAGTTGGGGCCAGAGAATCGGTTTCGGTTCCGGTGACCTTGCCCAGAATCTAATTTTCCAGACAGTTGCATGTTTCCTGATGCTGTACCTGTGTACAGTACTCAAAATCAATCCCGGATTTGTAAGCGGACTGATCCTCGGAGTAAGACTCCTTGACTGTTTCTGGAGTCCTGTAGTCGGAAAATACATCGATAACCACAATCCCAAGCTCGGCAAATATCGTACATATCTGCTTTACGGCGGTATTCCTCTTACCGTTGCCGCTTGCTTCCTGATGCTTCCTGCAGTAGCTACATGGGGTATGACATGGAAGATTGTCTATGCTACCGTCAGCTACACTCTGCTCAGCATGATCTACTCAGTAGTGAATATACCTTACGGCTCAATCATGGCCTCTATGACCCGTGACAACGATGAGGTTCTTATCCTCACCTCAACCCGTATGGTATGCGCCAATATCGGTCAGATTGTAGTTCAGGCCGGTTTCCCCATCGGTCTTGCAATGTGCGTAGGCATTGCCGTTGACTGGAACCAGGCTATATTCATGGCTATCGGTACAATTCCTGCCTTCATCATCCTGCCTTTGCTTCCCGTTTTGAAGAAGCTGTTCGGTAAGAAGGGTCTTTATTATCTGCTTCTGTGCGTGGGCCTTGTAGGATTCATCACACTGTTCATCATCGGTAAGTTCTTTGATGTTCAGAAGTGCAATGTAATCGTTCAGGGTGCTAAGGTTCTGACAGGTGTAGGCCTTCTGGTAGGTTCACTCATGTGGGCTCTGGTTCCTGAGGTAATCACCGATGCTGAGTATCGTACAGGTAACCGTCCTGCCGCTACAGTTAACGCTCTTGCAGGTGTAGCCTTCAAGGCCGGTTTCTCACTTGCAGGTTTCATTACTCCCTGGGTTATGGGTCTTATCGGATTCAACCTGGCCAGCGAGGAGTCTGCTCTGCCTACCGATCCCAAGGCATGGTTCACTGTAACATGCATCTTTGCAGTAGTAGGTTTCGTCCTGCTGACACTCTGCTTCATGGGCAGTAAGGAGAACATCACCACCACTCCCGAGAAGCCTGTTTCATTCAAGGAGATGTGGGAGGAGTTCAAGGCTAACAAGTGCCTGCAGCTGGTTCTGAGCATCTTTATCGTAGTGTTCCTGGCTTCATTCATCAGCGCTCCGGTAAATGCTTATTATACTCACATCAGTGATTATAATCCGACTGTACAGAATGCTATCCTTATATTCACAACCATCATTCCCGCCATCCTTCTGGTTATTGTAGGATATCTGGTATACAAGTATCCTCTTACCGATGAGAGACTTGACGAGATGAACAGGGAAATCGAGGCTAAGCACAAGAAGTAATAATTATACTATTTACACTCCAGAGCCGGTTCTGTGCAGAGCCGGCTCTTTTTTTATAAAAATAGTGTTAATATTTACTTTGAGTTGTTTAACTTTGCACTTTGAAATGAAAAGAGAAAGGATAGTTTCAGCCTCAAGAAAAGCACTCTTGCCCTTGGTGATGCTTTTCGTCCTGCTTCTGCAGTCATGCAAGAGCGAGCCGGAACCTCCTTGCCTTACCTGTCTTCATGACATCAACGTCCCTCTTCTTGAGGACGATCCTAGCGAATATCCCCTGGTTTCCAAACTGTTCTCCTCAATTGACACCATCTATCTTGAGAATACCGGTGCCGAGAGTTATGTGCCATCGGTCGATGAGGTCAAGATACTGGGTGACACTATCATCGTGAGGTCGGACGGCACGCTGTTCTTCTTTGACCGTCAGGGTAAGTTCCTGAGCCGGTTCAGCAAGCGCGGCAACGGATACGGGAACTACAGGAACATACAGCGTTTTGACATACGTCCTTCTGCTCACGAGATGATAATCCTGGATAACCAGAATGACGCCCTCTTTATCTACGACCTGGACGGACGGTTCAAGCGCGCCGTGATACTTGAGGATTTCGTGACCGATTTCGTGGCTCTTGAGGACGGCGATTTCCTTCTTACCAATCCCATCAAGTATCAGCAGCGTGATTATCGCCGCGGTCTCTGGCTGGTGGATTCGGTGGGCAAGTTCAAGCGTCAGCTTGTCTCATGCGACGAGGAGTTCCTTCATGTAAGTATAAACAATCCGTATCTTAACCATATCAAACCCGGCGTGGTCGGTTATATGGGCATTGAGGATGAGGACTATTTCTACAGTTACAGCGGTGACACCATGAAGGTGACATGCCGTATGACTACCGATATCATCATGCCCGATGATACCAAAAAGAGCGATAAGGTGTTTACCAATCCCAAGAAAGAGTACACCAAGTGCGGTTATCTGGAGACGGACCGGTTCCTCTATTTCGTAGCCACAAACTATGGCGCAAACCTGGTTATGGCGCTGGTAGACAAGAGGGAATGGAAAACCTACCGCATGTATGTCTATACGGAGGATTTCTATCGCAACGCGGCCGAGGTGGAGCAGTTCCCCTATCTGGTAAGCTGCTACAACGGCACGTTCGTGGGGTTCTTTGATGCAGGCACCATACTCAGTCAGGAGCGCTATCAGAAAGAGTTCCCCACGATAAAGGAGGATTCCAATCCGATACTCCTGTTCTACAACGATTAGTTACGGTGCCATCGGTGCCGTTTTTTTTTATATAATATATTGGCCTTCTGCATTAATTTGGCTAAATTCGCGGAAAATTAAGAATCCACATATTTGTACATAATAACCTGAAAACAATGTCCGAGACTAAGAGAATTTCATCAGCTCTGATTTCGGTCTTCCACAAGGATGGCCTGGACGAGATCATTAACAAGCTCCACGAGGAGGGTGTAAAACTTATTTCTACCGGCGGAACACAGCGCTTTATCGAGTCGCTCGGTGTACCTTGCCAGGCAGTAGAGGAACTGACCGGCTATCCGTCAATCCTGGGAGGTCGCGTCAAGACCCTTCATCCTAAAATATTCGGCGGCATTCTGGGCCGTCGTGAAGAAGAGAACGATATGGCTCAGATGAAGAGCTATGAAATACCTGAGATAGATCTCGTAATCGTAGACCTCTATCCCTTTGAGGACACTGTAAAGTCAGGCGCTGAGGATGCCGACATCATTGAGAAGATCGATATAGGCGGTATCTCGCTTATCCGTGCCGGAGCCAAGAACTTCAAGGACTCAGTGATCGTTGCCAGCAAGGACCAGTACAAGCCTCTGCTTGACATCCTCAACGAGCGTGGAGCCGAGACCACTCTTGAGGAGCGCCGCTGGTTCGCCAAGGAGGCATTCGCAGTATCTTCATACTATGACAGTTGCATCTACAACTGGTTCGCAGCCGATGAGGATGAGGATCATTTCCGTCTGGCCCTGGATGGCCACAAGGCAATGCGCTACGGTGAGAATCCTCACCAGAAGGGCGTGTTCCACGGTGACCTGGATGCCATGTTCGATCAGGTTCACGGTAAGGAGATATCCTACAACAACCTGCTTGACATCAACGCAGCCATCGACCTCATCGATGAGTTCTCAGAGACCACATTCGCTATCCTCAAGCACAACAACGCATGTGGCGTAGCTTCACGTCCCACACTGCTCCAGGCTTGGAAGGATGCCCTGGCAGGTGACCCTGTATCGGCATTCGGTGGTGTGCTGGTTGCCAACGCTCCCATTGACAAGGCTACAGCTGAGGAGATCAATAAGATATTCTTTGAAGTAATCATAGCTCCTGACTATGATTTCGATGCACTCGAGATCCTGGGTCAGAAGAAGAACCGCATCATCCTGGTACGCAAGGAGCAGAAGCTGCCCGTCAAGCTGGTCCGTTCAGCTCTGAACGGCGTTCTGGTTCAGGACAAGGATACCAAGACAGAGACTCCTCAGGAGCTCAAGCTGGTTACCTCACGCAAACCCACCGATGCAGAGGTGGAGGATATGCTGTTCGCCAACAAGATCGTAAAGAACAGCAAGAGTAACTCAATAGTATTCGCACGCGGCAAGCAACTGCTGGCAAGCGGTGTAGGTCAGACCTCACGCGTTGACGCCCTCAAGCAGGCCGTTGAGAAGGCACACGGATTCGGATTCACCCTGGAGGGTGCAGCAATGGCAAGCGATGCCTTCTTCCCGTTCCCCGATTGCGTTGAGCTGGCTGATAAAGCTGGTGTAAAGAATGTGATCCATCCGGGTGGATCAGTTCGTGACCAGGAGTCTGTCGATTACTGCGAGCAGAATGACATGACAATGGTCATCACCGGTTTCCGTCATTTCAAACATTGATTTTTAACGCATAACACATAGTATAGTGGGACTATTTTCTTTAACACAGGAATTATCGATGGACCTTGGCACTGCCAATACCATCATAATGCACAATGACAAGATTGTCGTAAACGAGCCTTCGATCGTGGCTCTGGATAACCGCACTGACAAGATGGTGGCAGTAGGTAACCAGGCCAAGATGATGTACGAGAAGACCAATAAGGATATCCGCGTAGTCCGTCCTTTGAGAAACGGCGTGATTGCAGACTTCGATGCCTGCGAGCAGATGATGCGCGGACTGATAGGCATGGTTGATACCGGCCGCCGTCTCTTCTCTCCGTCACTGAAGATGGTTATCGGCGTACCTTCGGGCAGTACTGAGGTTGAGCTCCGTGCAGTTCGTGACTCCGCCGAGCATGCCGGAGGCCGTGAAGTATATATGCTCTTTGAGCCTATGGCTGCCGCAATAGGTATCGGCATTGACGTGCTGGCACCTGAGGGCAACATGATTGTCGATATAGGTGGCGGTACAACCGAGATTGCCGTTATCTCCCTTGGCGGTCTGGTTTCAAACAACTCCGTGAAGGTGGCCGGTGATGATTTCACTGCCGATATTCAGGAGTATATGGGCCGTCAGCACAACGTAAAGGTATCGGAGCGTATGGCTGAGCGTATCAAGATAAGCGTGGGTGCCGCCCTTACCGAGCTTGGTGACGAGGCCCCTGAGGACTATATCGTGAACGGTCCCAACAAGATCACCGCCCTGCCTATGTCAATCCCTGTTTGTTACCAGGAAATAGCCCACTGCCTGGATCGCTCTATCGCCAAGATCGAGTCAGCTGTACTGAACGCACTGGAGAATACTCCTCCTGAACTTTATGCCGATATCCTCAAGAACGGTATCTATCTGTCAGGTGGCGGTTCCATGCTCCGCGGTATCAGCAAGCGTCTGGCCGATAAGATCGGCATCGAGTTCCATGTGGCCAGCGAGCCTCTGCTCAGCGTAGCAAAGGGTACCGGCGTAGCACTCAAGAACGTAGACAGGTTCTCATTCCTGATGAGATAAATACAGCAGGACAGCCGTGCGATCTCTTCTTGATTTTATAATCAGGCACAGCTATGTTTTCCTGTTCATCGTATTGGAGACGCTGTCGCTACTCCTTCTGTTCGGTTTCAATGACCGCCAGAATGAGGCGTTCCTGATGTCTGCAAACAACGTCTCCGGAACGGTATACAAATGGCGTTCCGGAGTCGGTCAATATTTCGGACTGCGCCGGGAGAACGAACGCCTGGCGCAAGAGAACGCAAGCCTGCGTTCATTTCTCTACGAACTCACCGACAGCATCTGTCTGGAGACAGAGAGAGCCATGTCGTCGGATGGCGTGATGGCAGCCCGTGTCATAGAAAACTCAGTCCGCAAGGATGACAACTACATGACTATCGACAAGGGGCGCCGTGACGGAATTGCCCAGGGTATGGGCGTATTCAACTCCGAGGGCGTGATAGGCGTGGTCATGGTAACGGGTAACCGTTACTCTGTGGTTATGCCTGTCCTCAACGGTCGTACCAGCATAAGCTGCAAGAAACTCGGCACAGACAATTTCGGATTCCTGGAGTGGGGTGGCGGAGATCCCTACAAGGCCCAGGTCAAGGATATGCCTTATCATTCGGATATTTCGGTAGGCGATACCATCGTTACAACCGGTTTCTCATCGGTATTCCCGGAGAACATCCCGGTGGGCAGGGTATCGGAAGTAGAACGTATGAAAAACGGCTATACTCTCCGCGTGGAGGTTGACCTGGCGGTCGATATGACTGATCTGGGTTGGGTTTACGTCAATACTCTCACAAGAGATCCGGAGATTGACGGCTTGTATAAACAGACTGACATGTAAGCTATGGAGACGGTATCATTCGTTCGCAGACTTGGCTCTTTCCTGGCACTGGCGGCTATACAGGTGCTCATCCTGAACAGGATAGAGTTGTTCGGGTATGTGACTCCGCTGTTCTACATATGGATGATAGCCCGTTATGACAACTCCATGTCAAGGACTGCGCAGCTTCTGTGGGCCTTCTTCCTAGGCCTTCTGATCGATACTTTCGGCGGCACACCCGGACTCAATGCCGCAACCGCAACCCTGCTTGCCATGATGCAGCCCTCGCTGTTCAAGCTGTTCATGACCATTGACCGTCATGATGTGGTGGTTCCGGGCATAGCGACCATGGGCGGAAGTCAGTTCGCCGGTTATCTGCTGTTGGTGACAGTCGTTCACCATACCGCATATTACATACTCCGCAGCATTCCGCTTGGCGACTGGACAGTGGTTATCTTCAAGATCCTTTTCAGTTCTGTTTTCACTTTCATCCTGATGCTCATTGCGGAGTCGTTCACCACGAATACATCGCGTAAACGTTAACGGGAGGTGAAGAGTCACAGGTTTGACAACAGGCGATTTATTATCGGCATAATGATTCTTTCAGTTGTGCTGATATACCTGATACGCCTGTTCCAGATTCAGATAATCGATACCCGTTACCGCAATTCGGCCGATAACAACGCCCTCTATTACCGTACCATCTATCCCACCCGCGGAGTGATATACGACCGTCAGGGTCGTATGATAGTGAGCAACCAGCCCTCATTCGACGTGATGGTGGTTATGCGCAACATACGCAATCTGGATACGCTTGCTTTCTGCCGTACCCTCAATATCACGCAGGAGTATTTTGACAGCCGCATGTCAGAAATCCGTAACCGCCGTAAGAACCCCGGTTACTCTCCATACACGGAGCAGGTGTTCATGGCGCAGCTCTCGGTGAGTGAGGTTTCGGACCTGAGGGAGAACCTGTACCGGTTCCGTGGGTTCTCGATCAACCAGCGCCAGCAGCGCAAGTACAGCTATGAGGCTGCCGCCCATCTGCTCGGTGACCTGGGTGAGGTCTCCAAGAGCGAGATAGAGGACGACGAGTGGTATACCCAGGGTGACGTGATAGGCAAGCAGGGAGTAGAGAAATACTACGAATCCACACTGCGCGGAGAGAAAGGTACCGAGGTACTGCTCAAGGATGCCTACGGCCGTATCCAGGGCAGCTATTATGACGGTGAGTTCGATAAGGCCGCGGTGCCCGGACGTAACCTGACGCTGGGCATAGACATTGAACTGCAGATGCTGGGTGAGAAACTCATGCAGAACAAGATAGGCAGCATAGTGGCCATAGAGCCCAAGACCGGTGAGATACTCTGTATGGTATCGGCTCCTTCGTTCAACCCCTCCGAACTCTCTGGCCGTCACCGCGGCGAGCATTTCCAGGACCTGGCAGCACGTCCCGACAAGCCGCTTCTTAACCGCACCATACAGGGAACCTATCCGCCGGGTTCCACGTTCAAGACATCACAGGCGCTTACATATCTTGAGGAGGGTATCATAACAACCCAGACGCTGTTCCCGTGCAGCAACGGTTTCGTGACACGCGGACTCAAGGTGGGGTGTCACTCACATAAGTCTCCCCTGGACCTGGATTTTGCCATAGCCACATCGTGCAACAGTTATTTCTGCTGGGGTTACTACCGTATGATCGGTGCCGATAAGTACGGCACTCCGCAAAAGGCTCTCACCGTATGGAAGGACTATATGGTCGATATGGGATTCGGCTATACCCTGGGAGTGGACCTCCCGGGTGAGGCACGCGGTATGATTCCCAACTCGGACTACTATGACCGTCACTACAACCGTTCCTGGAACGGTCTGACCACCATAAGCAACTCGATAGGACAGGGCGAGGTGACTCTCACTCCGCTTCAGATTGCCAACCTGGGTGCCACGATAGCCAACCGCGGATACTATATCACTCCCCATGTGGTAAGACAGATTGACGGTCAGGAGCTGGATTCCGCTTACGTCACTCCCCATTATGTCAACGTGAGCAGGCAGAACTATGAGATAGTGGTTCACGGCATGCGCCAGTCTGTCATTGAGGGTACCTGCCGCTCGGCTGCCAGCCGCGATTATCTGGTATGCGGTAAGACCGGTACGGCTCAGAACCGCGGAATAGACCACTCGGTATTCATGGGATTCGCTCCCATGGAGGATCCCAAGATCGCCATTGCCGTATATGTGGAGAACGGTGGATTCGGTGCCGTCTACGGCGTGCCTATCGGTGCGCTCATGATGGAACAGTATATTAACGGATTCCTTTCGGAGGCCAGCCTCAGAAAGGTCGAGGATTATTCCAACAGGGTAATAGACTATGGAGAGGAGGAACGTTGACATATTAGGAAAACTTGACTGGCTCACTCTGCTGATAGTGCTGGTCATCATGATATGTGGCTGGTTTAGCATATGCGGAGCCAGTGCCGACCTGGAGAACCCCCAGCTCTTCTCGTTCGCAACACGCCCCGGCAAGCAGATGGTATGGATTCTCTGTTCCTTGGCTCTGTGTGCCGTAGTGCTGTTCATAACGCAGAACTTCTACAACTCCTACTCCTATCTTATATATGTGGCGTTCCTGGTGCTGCTATTGGTGACCATATTCGTGGCGTCCGATACCAAAGGCTCCCGTTCCTGGCTCCATCTGGGACCCGTAAGCCTGCAGCCGGCCGAGTTCGCCAAATTCGCTACGGCTCTGGCTCTGGCCCGATATGTGGACCGTTATGACTTCAACCCTCATGACATGGGTGACCTGCTCAAGGCATGTGCCATATTTGCGGCTCCCATGCTGCTTATCGTGCTGCAGAACGAGACCGGTTCGGCTCTGGTGTATGTTGCCTTCCTGCTTGTGCTCTACCGTGAGGGAATGACGGGAAGCGTGCTGTTCCTGGGGGTATGTGCCGTGGTATTCTTTATACTGGAGATAAAGTTCGGGGTGGTGGAATTATCGGGCCAGCCATTTAAGATGGGAACATGGCTTGTACTTACCCTCATACAGCTTTTGGAGTCCCTTATCATATGGAACATGTCAAAGGACCGTAAGCTGACCTTCACTGTTCTTGGGATAGGTATCGGCGGCATGCTTCTGGGACTGGCAGTCTCATCGGCCATAATTCCTTTCAAGGTGACTCTGCTGCAGTCTGTGCTTATCCTGATTACAAGTATATACATCATATTCCGTGCATTCAAGGATATAGCCCGTCATTATATGCTGGCTGCCGCATTCGGCATACTGGCTGTGGGTTATCTCTTCTCGGTTGACTACGCCTTCAATGAGATTCTCAAGCCTCACCAGCGTACCCGTATCAATGTGATACTGGGACTGGAGGAGGACCTTCAGGGTGCCGGATATAACGTGAACCAGTCTCTGATTGCCATCGGTTCAGGCGGTCTCTGGGGCAAGGGATTCATGAAGGGTACTCAGACCAAGCTCAAATATGTACCCGAGCAGGACACCGACTTCATATTCTGTACGGTGGGTGAGGAACAGGGATTCAAAGGCTCGGCTTTTGTTCTGCTTCTTTATCTGGGTCTGCTCATGCGTCTGCTTTATCTCTCGGAGAGGCAGTCGTCAGTGTTCGGACGGGTATACGGCTATTCGGTGGTGTGCATACTGTTCTTCCACCTGTTCATCAATATAGGTATGGTATTGGGCATAACGCCTGTAATCGGCATTCCTCTGCCGTTCTTCAGCTATGGAGGATCGTCACTCTGGGGATTCACCATACTGCTGGCAGTGTTCCTGCGTATTGACGCGGAACGTACCGCCAGCTACTAAGGATTATCAGTTCTCCTTTGGCTTGTTCTGGCCGTCAGGCCTGTGACCGTGATGACGGTGGTGGTTGTTGCGGTTACCGCCTCCGTTACCCTGCTGCTGACGGTTCTCACCACCCTGCTGCTGTGCCTGATGCTGAGGCTGCTGTTGCTGTTGCTGCTGGGCTGAGGCCTCGCCGCCACCCTGACGGTTACGGTTCTTTTTCTTCTTTTTCTTCTTGTCAAAACGTGACAGGTCACCGTCGGTCAGGATATCGTTCTCTATGCGGGCATCGGTACGTACTCCGTTCTCGTCCAGGCTCACGGGTTTCTGACCCTTACGGTTCATGGCTATGATCTCAAGGGCGCGGGCGGGAGTGATGGTCTCCACGTTGGCGGCGAACACCTTGTCGGTGGAGTAGGAGAGCTGTCCGTTCAGTATATCGGCCTTGAAGAAGTAGTAGGTGCTGTCAAGGGTCTCAAGGGGTATGTCGCGTGAGGGGAATCCCTTCTGTGCCTCTACATATGCATCGACCTCATAGTTCAGGCAGCACTTGAGCTTGGCGCACTGGCCGGCCAGTTTCTGCGGGTTCATGGAGAGGTCCTGGAAACGGGCGGCACCGGTTGAGACCGATACGAAACTGGTCATCCAGGTGGTGCAGCAGAGCTCGCGTCCGCAGGGACCTATGCCGCCTATGCGGCCTGCCTCCTGACGGGCACCGATCTGTTTCATCTCAATGCGTACACGGAATGCCTCTGCCAGGACCTTGATGAGCTGGCGGAAATCCACTCGGCCGTCAGCTATATAATAGAATATGGCCTTGAGTCCGTCACCCTGGTACTCAACATCGCCTATCTTCATCTCCAGACCCAGGTCCTTGGCGATCTGGCGGGAACGGATCATGGTGTCGTGCTCGCGTGCCTTGGCCTCGGCGTATTTCTCCATATCGACCTCACGGGCCTTACGGTATACACGCTTTATCTCAATGTCGGGGCGTAGGTTGGCCTTCTTCATCTGGAGCTGTACCAGACGTCCGGTCATGGTTACGGTACCTATGTCGTGACCGGGATTGGACTCCACGGCAACGATGTCGCCTTTTTCAAGCGGGATTTTATTGGAGTTTATGAAGAATCCCTTGCGGGTGTTCTTGAACTGTACCTCTACGTAGTCGCCTTCATCGGCCCCCGGCACACCTGCCAGGTAGTCGAATGAGTGGAGCTGACCCATGCTACGGCCGCAGCCTTTACAGCATATACCTCCGCTGCCGTTGTTCAGTATGAAATCCTGTTCCATTATGACTGTTTTATAAGCATGATGACCTTCATTGAGAGATCAAAGAAGACCATCTTGGAATTGACATTCTGTTCTATATCGCGCTGGGCTTCGGAGAGGGTCTCCATGAGCCCTATGATGTTGTTCTCGTTAACGAACGGAGAGAAATTCCGGGAGAACTGCGCCTCCTTCTCGGTCATGTAGTTGAGTTCCGGGATGTGGAAGTTGTTTATGAAGTTCTCGCGAATCATTCGCTGGCAGTAGGCCAGGAACCGTTTCTGCCATTCGCGTCCGCCGCCGGCAATCCTGTCTGACCATAGCTTGAGATCCTTGAGCTTGCGGGCATAGGCCAGTCGCATGAGCTGCATGAAATACTCCATGAACTCCTCGCTCTCCGTGTTGATTCTCAGGGTGCTTATGGCCTTGAGCCAGCTGCCTCCGCTCAGGTGGGCTATACGTGCCGCTGTCTGGGAATCAAGGGAATAACCGGGTCCCTGGAGCCTCTCCGCTATATCCTGCTCGGGGATACGGCGGAAATCAATGCGCTGGGTACGGCTCAGTATGGTCTCAAGCATGAGTTCCGGGGCATCGGTGGTAAGTATGAATATGGTTCCGGCAGGCGGCTCCTCAAGCAACTTGAGCAGGGAGTTGGCGCACTGCTGGTTCATCTTCTCGGCATGCCATATGATCATGATCTTGTAACCGCCCTCGACTGACTTGAGTGAGAGTTTGGAGAGGATTGACTCGCTCTCGGTCACGAATATGCTGGCCTGTTTGTTCTCGGCGTCTAAGGCGCTGAGCCACTCCTCAAAACTGAAGTACTGCCTCTCAAGCACCGTCTGGCGCCATGCGGTAATCTCCTCGTCCGATACGGTGGAGCGCTCTGAGTTTTTGCTCTTGTTTATTACGGGATAGACAAAATGCAGGTCGGGATGGATGAGCTTGTCCATCTTGACGCATGAGGGGCACTGACCGCATGAGTCCGATGCCGTGCCTTTGTCGCGGCAGAGAAGATAGCGGCTGAATGCTATCGCGGTCTGCAGCTTTCCCGTTCCTTCAGGACCACAGAACAGCAGTGCGTGGGGCACAGTGCCGGCTTGAGCGTCCTTGATGAGACGCTCAATCACCTCCTGCTGTCCGATTATGTCCTTAAAAAACATTTTTGTTTGAATTGAGAATTGAGAATTTAGAATTGAGAATTAATACGCAGAACCTGCGTAATACGCACCGGATGGCCAATTCTCAATTCTCAATTTTCAATTCTCAATTAAATTATATTGCAACCTGTACAAGGTTTCAGCTGCTTAAAGAAGTCATTGCCCTTATCATCGACCAGGATGAATGCGGGGAAGTCCTCAACCTCAATCTTCCATATTGCCTCCATGCCAAGCTCGGGGTACTCAACGCACTCGATTGACTTGATGTTGTTCTGGGCCAGGATGGCAGCGGGACCGCCGATAGAACCCAGGTAGAATCCGCCGTGCTTCTTGCAGGCATCGGTAACGGCCTGCGAGCGGTTACCCTTGGCAAGCATTATCATTGAGCCACCGTGATCCTGGTGGCGGGACCTGCGTAGTAGATGGGGTGCTCCTTCAGGTACTGAGGCATCTCCTCGCCTGCATCAAGACGTGCCTTGATTTTGGCGTGGGCTATGTCACGACCTACTATGATTGTGCCGTTAAGGCTCAGACGTGTGCTTACGGGGTACTGTGAGAGCTGCTTGCAGACCTCGGCCATGGGGCGGTTCAAGTCAACCTTTACGGCATCGCCCTCACCTGCCTGACGGAGCTCCTCGGGAATCAGCTCGTATGGTTTGTCATCCATCTTCTCGATCCAGATACCGTCCTTGTTGATCTTGGCTTTGATGTTACGGTCAGCAGAGCAGCTTACGCCCAGACCTATGGGGCAGCTTGCACCGTGACGGGGCAGACGGATTACGCGGACATCGTGTGCCATGTACTTGCCGCCGAACTGAGCGCCCAGACCGATCTTGTAAGCCTCCTGCAGAAGCTGCTTTTCAAGCTCTACATCGCGGAATGCGCGGCCGGTCTCGTCACCGCTGGTGGGCAGTGAGTCATAGTAGTGGGTTGATGCCAGCTTGACTGTGAGAAGGTTCTTCTCGGCGCTGGTACCGCCGATTACGAATGCGATATGGTAGGGAGGGCAGGCTGCTGTACCCAGGCTCTTCATTTTCTCAACCAGGAAAGGAATCAGGGTGCCGGGGTTCTGGATACGGGCCTTGGTCTCCTGATAGAGGTATGTCTTGTTGGCTGAACCGCCACCCTTGGTTACCATAAGGAAGCGATACTCCATACCCTCGGTTGCCTCGATGTCAATCTGAGCGGGCAGGTTGCACTTGGTGTTCACCTCGTTGTACATATCCAGAGGAGCATTCTGGCTGTAACGCAGGTTCTCCTCGGTATAGGTCTTGAATACGCCCTCTGAGAGTGCCTCCTCATCACAGAATCCGGTCCATACCTGCTGGCCCTTC